>UREC01000016.1:0-51976 GCA_900546755.1 uncultured Collinsella sp.
AAAGGTCTATGCCGTCCTCTTTTCATGCCAATTTGTTCGCTCTGGTGCCCGTTCGCTGACTTATGCTCAACCTGCGACGCTGCCATCGTTGGTGCAAAGGTGTCAGGTTGCTTCGCGCCATTCCCTCCTCTTTCACGTCACCTTGCTCGCTCTGGCGGGCGCTCGCTGACTTATGCTCCACCTGCGATGTTTCCATTATTGATGCAAAGGGGTCAGGTTAGCTTGCACCAAAAAGTGGAAGTTGCGGTGGAATAGTTCCTGTTTGTGTGTCCTGAGGGACTAAGCGGGAACTATTCCACCGCAACTTATCGAGCGCGTGTTTGGTTGATGCCCGTTGATTGCTTGGGTGTTGGGGAGGGCTTGCTCCGTTATAATCGCCTAAGACATTAAATGGAAACGGGACGGGAGCCATACATGCGTCAGGGTTTCGACAACGCGAAGTATATCGAGCTGCAGGCCGCTCATATTAAGGAGCGCATCTCGCAGTTTGGCGGCAAGCTGTATTTGGAGTTTGGCGGCAAGCTGTTTGACGACTATCACGCGAGTCGCGTGCTGCCGGGTTTTGAGCCGGACAGCAAGTTTCGCATGCTCAAGAGCATTGCCGATGACGTTGAGGTCATCATCGCGATCAACGCGAACCACATCGAGAAGAATAAGGCCCGTGGCGACCTGGGCATTACCTATGACGAGGACGTTTTGCGCCTGGTCGACCTGTTCCGCGGCAACGGTTTTGCTGTCGCGGCCGTGGTTATCACCCAGTACGCCGGCCAGCCCGCCGCCGATGTGTTCCGCAATCGCCTGAACGCGCTCGGCATTCCCGCCAAGCTGCACTATCCCATCGAGGGCTATCCGCACGACGTCGACCTGATCGTGTCTGACGACGGCTATGGCAAGAACGAGTTTGTCGAGACCACCCGTCCGCTCGTCGTCGTGACTGCGCCCGGCCCTGGCTCGGGCAAGCTCGCCACTTGCCTGTCTCAGCTCTATCACGAGCACAAGCATGGCACGGCCGCCGGCTATGCCAAATTCGAGACCTTCCCGGTTTGGAATCTGCCCCTTACGCATCCGGTCAATATTGCCTACGAGGCCGCCACGGCAGACCTCGATGACGCCAACATCATCGACTCCTTCCACCTGGAGGCCTACAACAAGACCACGGTCAACTACAACCGCGACGTCGAGGCCTTCCCGGTAGTCCGTGCCCTGATGGAAAAGATCCTGGGCAAGAGCCCCTACCAGAGCCCTACGGACATGGGCGTCAATATGGTCGGTTTTGCCATCACCGATGACGATGCCTGCCGCGACGCTTCCAAGATGGAGATCGTCCGCCGCTACTTTACCGCGGTCGAAAATGTGCGCCGTACCGGCGTGGGCGATGAGCAAGTCGACCGTCTCAAGATTATTATGAAGAAAGCCGGCATCGATAAGAACTACTCACCGGCGCGCTCGGCGGCCCTCACCAGGGAGCAGCTGACGGGTGGTCCCGTGGGTGCCATGGTCATGCCCGATGGCTCCGTGGTGACCGGTAAGACCTCCACGCGCCTGGGCGCCGCAAGTTCGCTCATTATGAACGCCCTCAAGCATGTCTCGGGCGTCGACCTTGAGCTCGAGGTCATTAGCGATGAGGCGATCGAGCCCATCAGCAAGCTCAAGACGCATTTCCTGGGCAGCAAAAACCCGCGCCTCCACACCGACGAGACGCTTATGGCGCTGTCGATCACCTCGGCCACGAGTGAGACGGCCGCTCGCGTCCTTTCGGGCCTGGAGCAGCTGCGCGGTTGCGATGCCTTCTTTAGCGTGATTATCTCGCCGACGGACGAGACGGTACTGCGCAAGTTGGGCATCAACGTGTGCTGCGAGCCCAAGTTTGAGCGCCGCGGTTTCTTCCATCGCTAAGTTTGAAGCACCGCGGTAATTGCATTGCATTTTGGCCGTATCGGGTTAGCGCCCGGTACGGCTTTTTGATCAATAAAGCGTCTATTTCGGCGAAAAATAGCTGTTTACCTGCCTAGAAACAATTTGAGCGGTATACAATAACCGTAACTGTTTCATCCTTAGCGGGATGCCGCATGATGGATATTACCTGCCATCGTGAGGTGTGTCGGTCGCGCACGGCGCGTTAGATGCTCGTGCTCGGTTTGAGGAGGCTGCTATGGCGGGCAAGGGTCGTGCGAGTGTCAACGATATGAAGCGTGTCGAGGTGCTGGTGTTGATGGAGATCGACCAGCAAACCGAAGACAATGGCGGGCCGTATGGTTTCTCGCGCAAAACGCTTGCCGAGCGCGTGGGGGTTTCGCCGTATCGTGCCCGCGCCGCAATCGATCGCTTGGATTCCGAAGGTATGATTGATGTCGTCTCGCGTTATAGCGACGACGGCGGTCAGCTTGCAAATGGCATTTGCCTCACCGAACGTGGTGAGTGGTATCTTGAGGGCGTCCGTACCGGCATGCTCGTTCAAGAAATGCTTGAGGACGAGGTTGCTGATCGATAGCAGCATGTAACCCTTGCCATAGCGACGCCGCCTGGGAAACCGGGCGGCGTTTTGTTTCAAGATCGAGAAATGCAATCGCACGCGAGAAAAATTGCGGACGGTCCGCGGCGCGAGTATTACAATGAAGACCCGTAAGATGTGGATAAACAACTTCTACGGGAAGCGCAGGTAACTCAATATGACCAAGCATGTGTTCGTAACCGGTGGCGTGGTTTCGTCCCTGGGCAAGGGTATCACCGCGGCCTCGCTGGGCCGTCTGCTCAAGTCGCGTGGCTACAAAGTAACGATGCAGAAGGCCGACCCGTATCTGAACGTCGACCCCGGTACCATGAGCCCGTTCCAGCATGGTGAGGTCTTTGTAACCGAGGATGGTTACGAGTCCGACCTGGACCTGGGTCATTACGAGCGCTTTATTGATGAGAACCTGACCCGCGATTCCAACTTTACGACCGGTGCCATCTACAAAAGCCTCATCGCCCGCGAGCGTCGCGGCGACTTTTTGGGCGGTACCGTGCAGGTGATTCCTCACGTCACCAATGCCATTAAGGATAAGTTCCGCCGCATCGAGGAGCAGACCGGCTCCGATGTAGTCATCACCGAGCTGGGCGGCACGATCGGCGACATCGAGTCCCAACCGTTTGTCGAGGCCATTCGTCAGTACCGCAAGGAGGCCGGCCCCGAGAACGTCTGCTACATCCACGTGTCGCTCGTTCCCTATATCGCCGCCGCCCACGAGGTCAAGACCAAGCCCACGCAGCATTCCGTCAAGGAGCTCCGCAGCTTTGGCATCCAGCCCGATATCATCGTGCTGCGCTCCGACCACCATATCGATGACGCTATCCGCGGAAAGATCGCAAGCTTCTGCGACGTCGACACCGATTGCGTCTTTACCAATGAGGACTGCGCGAGCATCTACGACGTGCCGCAGCTGCTTGCCGAGCAGGACTTTGACCTGCGTATTTGCGAGCGCCTGGGCCTGGACCCGCGTGAGCGCGACATGAGCGAGTGGAATGAGTTCCTGCGCAAACAGAATCACGCCAACCATCACGCCGACAAGGTGAAGATCGCCGTCGTGGGTAAGTACACGCAGCTACCCGATGCGTACCTGTCGGTTATCGAGGCCCTGCACCATGCGGGCGTCTTCTACGATCGCCATGTGGACGTCCAGCTGGTCGACGGCGAGAGCCTCGACGAGCAGAATGTCTCCGAGGTTCTGGGCGACGCCTCGGGCATCCTGGTCCCCGGCGGCTTTGGCAAGCGCGCCCTGGAGGGCAAGATCCTCGCGGCCGAGTTTGCCCGTGAGCACAAGATTCCGTATCTGGGCATTTGCCTGGGTATGCAGGTGGCCGTGTGCGAGTTCGCCCGCAATGTCGTTGGCCTTGCTGGTGCCAGCTCCTCCGAGTTTGATCCGGACGGTCCGTATAGCGTCATCGATCTGATGAGCTCGCAGGAGGACGTGACCGAGAAGGGCGGCACCATGCGCCTGGGCGCCTATCCGTGCAAGCTCGCCGCCGATACTCTTGCTCGTGAGGCATATGGCGAGGAACTCGTCTACGAGCGTCACCGTCACCGCTTTGAGTTCAACAACGCCTTCCGCGACCAGCTCGAGGACGCCGGTTTGGTTATCTCGGGTCTGTCGCCCGACGAGCGCCTGGTCGAGATGGTCGAGCTGCCGCGCGACGTGCATCCGTGGTATGTGGCAACCCAGGCTCACCCCGAGTTCAAGAGCCGTCCGACTAATCCGCAGCCGCTGTTCCGAGAGTTCGTGCGTGCCTCGATCGGTCAGCACGAGGGTGTCGATCGCCTGCAGGTGACGCCCATGAACCTCGCTACGGACTAAGGGTGCCGGCGAATAAGGAACATACCGAAGCTACTCCCTCGTCGCTCGCCGTGGCGGCGGGGGAGTATCTCGATTACCTCGCGGTCGAGCGGGGCTTGGCGCGCAACACGATTGCGGCCTATCGTCGTGACCTGACGACGTACTGCGCCTATCTGGAGCGGGCGGGTATTGTGTCTTTTGAAGAGGTGACCCGTCAGATCGTGGAGGGCTTTGTCGCCGATCGCCGCGATGGGGGCTATTCCGACGCCTCGGTGGAGCGTGCGCTTGCTGCCGTGAAGGGCCTGCATGCCTTTTTGGTGCGCGATGGGGCCGTGGCCCAAAACCCGACGGCGGTGTTGCGCCTGCCTAAAAAGGCTGAGCGTTTGCCGGAGTATCTATCGGTGGAGGATGTTTCGGCACTGCTCGATCAAGATTTTCCCGAGGGCGAGATGGGACTGCGCGACCATGCCATCTTGGAAGTGCTCTACGGATGCGGTTTGCGTGTGAGCGAGTTGGTGGGGCTCGATGTGGGCGATATCCATATTGACGATGGCTTTGTACTCGTTCGCGGTAAGGGCTCAAAGGAACGCCTGTCCCCGCTGGTGGGAAGCGCGGCGCGAGCTCTGACGCTCTATGTAACTGAGGGACGTTCTCGCTTGGCGGCCCATGCCCGCGGAACCGAGACCTCGGCGGTCTTTTTAAATAAGAACGGACGTCGCCTGTCGCGCCAGGCCGTGCATGCGATATGCGAGCGGTATGGGCGTCAGGTGGGGCTGGTGGGGCTCCATCCCCATACCTTGCGCCACTCCTTTGCCACCCACATGCTCGCGGGCGGTGCCGACCTGCGTGTGCTGCAGGAGATTTTGGGCCATGCCGATATTTCGACCACGCAGGTCTACACGCATGTCGACCGAACGCAACTGACCGAGGTCTATCTGGCGGCGCATCCGCTAGCACATCGCTAGCACATCGCTGACCTGCATATTTATAAATACTAAAGGGGACGGGCCCCAGATTGCCGAGACGCACTTTTGCGCGCATGGGCAATCTGGGGCTCGTCCCATTTTTCGCTAGACACCGACGCGGCGGTGGGCCGTGTGTACCGTGGGTGGGGGAGTTTGGGGGCGATGTGAACGGCGTGTAAAGGGACGTAAAAATCGCCTCAAGGTCAACTTGAAGGTTGAGGTTCGC
Source organism: uncultured Collinsella sp. (assembly GCA_900546755.1). Taxonomy (GTDB): domain Bacteria; phylum Actinomycetota; class Coriobacteriia; order Coriobacteriales; family Coriobacteriaceae; genus Collinsella. Next base: position 5,502 of record UREC01000016.1, read on the forward strand.
GGGCGTGGTTCTACAGGTGGCATCCCGCCTTTGCTGCAAACACAACATATTGTGTTTTCGAACATATGCTCGGGGGTGTTTTACAACATATTGGGGGTGGAATGGTGGGGAGGGGTGGGGGAAGGGGTGGGGAAAGGTGTTGAAAAATGGGGCGGTTCCCCATATTATTGATGACGACGACAGGCGGGGTGGTTCCCCGCGTACGTGCCATCTGAGTAACCGAGGGGAGGGCGCACATGGGAATGACGGGTGCATACGAGCGCAATCTCGATGCAAAAGGTCGTCTGTCCCTGCCTGCACCCCTTCGCGAGGAGCTTGGAGAGCACGTTCGCGTGTTTAAAGCCCTGGATGTCGATGCTCTGTACGTGTTCTCTGCCGAGGCCTTCGATAAGTGGGTCGAAGGACTCTTCGCGGGTCGTGAGGGCCACGAGGGTTTTAACCCGCGCGACATCAACGACCAGAAGCTCATGAGGGCGATCAACAAGCGCACCACGTCGATGGACGTGGACAGCGCCGGTCGTATCGGTCTTTCTGAGTCTCTCCGCAAGCAGGCGAACCTCGACCGCGAGGTCACGGTTGTGGGCAACTACGACCACCTTGAGGTTTGGGATCGCGCCGCGGCCGATGAGGACGATGACGATGAGGCCCTGCTGGACCTCTTCTTCTCGTAAGGGCAAGGCACGGGTAACGGATGGAGCGTGGGATCTTGACACAAGAATATCGGCATGAACCTGTCATGCTCGGCGAAGTGCTTGAGTCGCTGCAGCTAAAGAGCGGCTCCGTCGTCTGCGACTGCACCCTTGGCGGTGCCGGCCATTCGGTAAAGATGGCCGCGCAGGTGGGGGAGACCGGCCTTTTGCTCGGCGTCGATCAGGACGACATGGCCCTCGAGGCTGCTGGCGCCCGTCTGGACCGCGAGGTTCCCGGCGTACCGCACCAGCTGCTGAAGGGCAACTTCGGCGACTTGGACGAGCTGCTTTGCTCGGCCGAGGTGCCCGGGGTCGATGGCTTCCTGTTCGATTTGGGCGTTTCGTCACCGCAACTCGATATCCCTGGCAGGGGCTTTTCGTATAACGAGGACGCCCCATTGGACATGCGGATGGATCCGGGCAATAACACCTTAAACGCAGCTGAGGTCATCAACACCTATAACGAACACGACCTCGCCCGGATTCTACGCGTCTACGGCGAAGAGAAGTTCGCCTCGCAGATTGCGCGCGAGATCGTGCGCCGCCGCGAGCAAGAACTGATCGAAACCACCGGCCAATTTGTCGAGATCATCAAGGCGGGTATCCCGGCTGCCGCTCGTCGGCATGGCGGACACCCGGCCAAGAAAAGTTTCCAGGCCATTCGCATCGAGGTCAATCACGAGCTCGATGTGCTCGAACGAGGGCTTGATGCCGCCACCAGGTGGCTCAATCCGGGCGGACGTATCTGCGTCATCTCGTATCACTCGCTTGAGGACCGTATCGTAAAGAATCACTTTAAGGAGATGAGCCAGGGGTGCACGTGTCCGCCGGAGATTCCGGTGTGCGTGTGCGGCAACGTGCCGATACTCAAGGTCATCACCCGCAAACCCTTGGTTGCCCAGCCTGATGAGGTTGAGCGCAACCCTCGGGCGAGATCAGCCAAAATCCGCGTGGCGCAGCGTCTGTAGGCGCGACCGCGCGATATTGGACCTCCCGCTCGCACCATAAACGAAGCTTAAACACACTACCAACGTACTCGGGATGGGAGGCGGCATATCATGGGCTACAACACTTCAAGCGCAGCACTCGCCTATGATATGAACGCCATGCCCGCCTATCGTGAGACGCCGCAGGCCCCCGTTGCTCCCCGTGAGCAGCGCACGCCGCGCTTTGATGTCTACACGGGCGCGGGCCGTCAGGCAAACCAGGCGGTAAGCCCGGTTTTCATGAGCGTTCTTAAAACGTTTTGCATCATTGCGGCTATCTTCATGACGATCGGCGTCGCCCGCGTGGCGCTCGCCGGCGTTACGGCCCAGGTGCTCAACAGCAACGCCGAGCTTACCAACACGCTCGAAAAGGCGACCGATGAGAGCTCCGACCTGGAGGTCATGCATTCGGTCTATGGCGCCGACACGCGCATTCGCGACCTTGCGGGCACTTATGGCATGGTGGAGCCCAGCGAGAGCGTTACACTTGACTTTTTGCAGGATGCAGCCGCGGGCGCCAACGCGACCGCGACCGCTCAGTAGCAAGACGGTAGCTGAGTATGACAAATGACTATCGCCGCGGTTCCGATGGGGGCCGCGGTTCTGGACGTCCCTCGTCGCGGGGGCGTTCTGGTTATCAAGGAACGGGTCGGCAATCTTACAACGCCGGGCAGTCCCGTGGCAACGACCCGGCGTCGCGACTTTGCGGCTCGGGCGGCCCCCAAGTGCATAACACCAGGTCGCGCAAGAGTTCGTCGACCGAATGGCTCACAGGCACGCCTCTGCCTCGCCGCAAAGCCGTCATGGGCTTCATTGGGCTTGGCTTGGGCTTGGGCGTCTTTCGCCTTGCCGACTATCAAATTGTCGAAGCCGATAAACTGCGCGAGCGTGCCGATGCGCGCCGACTGCTTGCGCAGACCCTCTATGCCAAACGCGGTACCATCTACGACCGCAACGGTAACGTGCTGGCGTCGTCGGTCGAATGTCGCAACATCGCCGTGAACCCGCAGCTTGTCGAGGATGTTGACAAGACGGTGTCGGCGCTGGTCAAGGCAACTGGAATCGATAAAAAGACCTGCCGCAAGCTCGTTGAGTCCGATGGAACCTGGGTGTATATCAAGCGCCAGGTGGACGAAGACGATGCTGCGGCGCTGGAGAAGAAGAACCTGCCCGGCGTGCTTTTTGAGCAGGCTATGAAGCGCGTATATCCATACGGCAATCTGGCATCGCAGGTGCTGGGTGTAGTGAATGTAGACAACGACGGCTTGACGGGTCTCGAAAAGCAATACAACAAGCTTCTGACCGGTACGAACGGTTCTCTCGTACGCGAACGCGCGAGGGACGGCAGCTATATCGCGGGCGGTGCCTATAAAAAGGTGGCTGCGGTCGACGGCGTTGATATCGTGACGACGCTCGACGTCAATATCCAGCGTGCGGCCGAGGATGCCCTGGCAGAGGCTGTCGAGAAGACTAAGGCCAAGAACGGCTCGGCTTTGGTCACCGACCCCACGACCGGTGAAATTCTCGCTGCTTGCTCGTACCCGACTTACGACCAGACCGATCTGGAAAACGCCAAGACCGAGGATATGAACCTGCGCCTGGTCACCGACGCCTACGAGCCCGGCTCGGTCTTTAAGACGCTCGTGGCGGGCGCCGGCTTCGACTTGGGTGTCGTGCGGTCGAGTACGTCGTTTGAGGTGCCGGCGAGCATCAAGGTGGGCGACGATACCGTCACCGATGCCGACAAGCGCGACTATGCCATGACCATGGATGTGCGCGAGATGATGCGCCGTTCGTCCAACGTGGGCTTTGTCCTGGTGGGGCGCAAGATCGGTGCTGACGACTTTGCCGCCTATGTGGACAAGTGGGGCATCGGTCATAGCTCCGGTGTCGATTTTCCGGGCGAGAGCCTGGGCATCGTCAAGGAGCGTGACCAGTATGACGGCGCCACGCTGGGCTCGATGAGCTTTGGACAGGCGCTGTCTGTCTCGCCGATTGAGATCGCACGTGCCGTGGGCGGCATCGCCAACGGCGGCGTGATGATGACCCCGCACTTCTATAAGTCCAGCAAAGGTGACGAGAAGGACTGGGGCGAAGGCGAGCGCGCGATTTCGGAGGATGCCGCATCCCAGGTGACATCGTGCATGCAGACGGTCGTGTCGGAGGGAACGGGCGTTGGCGGCGCGGTTGACGGCTATGACGTGGCGGGTAAGACCGGTACGGCCGAACGTGCCGACGAGAACGGCGGCTACCTCAAGGAGAACTACATGTCGTCCTTTATGGGCTTTGCACCGGCACAATCGCCCAAGGTGCTGTGCTATATCACGCTCGACGGAACGCCGAGCGGCTCAGATGCCGCTGCGGTTCCGTTCCAGTTCATTATGGCCAACGCGCTCGACGTGCTGGGTATCCCGCACACGAAGTAGGGGGTTATAATCTTTGGGGCGTGGTTTGTTGTCCCATATGAGGGGTGTTCACATGCCCTGCACCACGCATACGCGGCGCTGGGATACAATACGCCGATAGCATTATTAGGTTTACAGGGGAGCTGCAATGATAGAGATCGCCGTCAACAACCTCGCGGCCGCAACAGGGGCCCGAACCGTGACGGGAGAAGCCGATCGGGTATGCCGCGGGTGCGTTATCGACTCGCGCCAGGTCGAGGAAGGGACGATTTTCGTCGCCTTTCCCGGTGAAAACGTCGACGGCAATGATTTTGCTTCCCGTGCCGTCCAGTCGGGTGCCGGCGCCGTCGTGATGACGCGTGAGCCCGAGGCCGAGCTGGTCTCGCTGGCGCAGGACAAGGGCTGTGCCATCTTGCTGACCGATGATCCCGAGGAGTTTCTGCTGCGTTTGGCGCATGCGTATCGCCTGGAGCTTGGCTGCCTGGTCGTTGGCATTACCGGTTCCATCGGCAAGACGACGACCAAGGACGTGCTCGCCGCTGTGCTCGCCAAGCGCTATCGTGTCTGGGCCACCAAGGGCAATTTCAATAACCTGATCGGCATGCCGCTCACGGTGCTTTCCGCTCCGGCCGATACCGAGGTCCTGGTGCTCGAGATGGGCATGAACCATTTCCACGAGATCGAGCGCCTGTCTCAGTCTGCCAATCCCAACCTTGCCATCGTGAGCAAGATCGGCACCTCTCATATCGGCATTTTGGGCAGCCGCGAGAACATCGCCCGCGCTAAGGCCGAGATTGTCCAGGGTATGTGCGCCGCCGGCGACTTCTTGCCGCTGCTGGTTTTGGGCGGTGAGGACGACTTTACGCCGTTCATTCGCGATACGTTCGCCCAGCCTGCTGGTATCGATGTGATGCTGGCCGGCGTCTCGGACGATGATGAGGTCCGTGCCCGCGACGTTCGAGCTGATGACGAGGGCCGTCCGGTCTTTACGCTCGATTTTGGTCAGGGCGAGACGATCGATACCATGCTTGCCATCCCCGGCGTGCAGTCCGTTCCTAATGCCGTTAAGGCTGCCGCGGTTGCCTATCGCCTGGGCGTGACGCCCGAGCAGATCGATGCTGCCTTTAGGGGCCTCACGATCACCGGTCACCGCCAGGAGATCAAGCGCGCCAAGAGCGGTGCCCGCGTCATCGATGACTCCTATAACGCCAGCGCCGAATCGATGGCGGCCGGTCTCGATCTGCTGTGCTCGCTTTCGTGCACGGGGTCTCGCATGGCGATCCTGGGCGAGATGGGCGAGATGGGCGATGAGGCTCCTCGCATGCATGAGCTCGTGGGCGCCTATGCCGCCGCCAAGAAGCTCGACATGCTGGCGTGCGTGGGTGGTGAGCTGGCCCAGCTTATGGCCGATGCCGCACGCATGATGGGCATGGACGAGGACCGCATCCAGGTGTTCTCCGATTATCAGCAGGTGCTCGACCGCATGGGCGGCGCGCTTGAAAAACATGATGTTGTACTGGTCAAGGGTTCCCGCTTTGTTGAGCTCGACCGCTTTGTGGAAGGTGTGTGCTAGCCCATGTTCGGCAATCCCTCGTATCCAACGTATCAGGCTTTTTTGGGGCTTGGCATCGCCGCAGCCATTGCGCTGCTGCTCATGCCGTGGTGGATCAAGCTGCTCAAGGTCGAGGGTATCGGCCAGCAGGTTCGTGCCGACGGCCCCAAGCGTCATTTGGTTAAGCAGGGAACGCCCACCATGGGTGGCGTTGTCATCCTCGTCGCGATCTCGCTGACCTGCCTGCTGATGGGCAAGCTCACCACCGAGCTCGTACTCGTACTGCTCGCCACGCTGGCGACCGGCGTGCTGGGCCTGATCGACGACCTGACCTCCGTTACGCATGGGCGCTCGCTCGGTCTGACGCCTCATGCCAAGATGATCGGCCTAACCATTATCTGTGTCACCTTTACGGTACTTGCCGTCAACTGGTGCGGCGTCGCCCCCGAGATTCGTTTTCCCGGTGGGTTGACGATCGACCTTGGCGTGCTTTCGACCACCATCTGCGGCTATTCGTTCCCGTGGCTCTATATTGTCTTTTGCTGGCTGATGATTGCCGGTCTTTCTAATGCCGTGAACCTGACCGATGGCCTTGACGGTCTTGCTGGCGGCACCTCCATGATCGCCATGCTCGCCATGGCTGCCATGGCGTTTTTGCACGGAGACGTGAACCTGTCCATCTTCTGTACCGCGTGTGCCGGTGCCTGCTTGGGCTTTCTGTGGTTCAACTGCTATCCGGCGAGCATCTTTATGGGCGATACCGGCTCGCTTGCTCTGGGCGCCGCGTTTGCCTGCACGTCCATCATGACCAACACCGAGGTCGTCTCCCTCATCATCGGCGGCCTGTTTATCGTTGAGACCCTGTCGGTCATGATTCAGGTTGTCTACTTCCATTTTACGCACAAGCGCGTCTTCCTTATGGCGCCCATCCATCATCATTTCGAAAAGAAGGGCTGGGCCGAGACCAAGGTCGTCATCCGTTTTTGGATTATCGCTGCGGCCTTTGGTGCCGTTGGCCTTGCTCTGTTCTTCCAGTTGGGATAGTGGTCTTTCATGCCTCTTGCTGATGTCTTTAGCCTGCTCGTTTTGGGTCAGGGCAAATCCGGTCTCGATGTCGCCCGCTGGGCGCTGGCACATCCCGAGCGCGTAAGCGCCGTTACCGTGTATGGCGGCGGCACCTCTGAGCCCAATGACGCCACGCGTGCGCTCGAGGCTGCTGGTGCGTCGTTTGTCTATGGGACCGAACAGGTCGAGGGCGCCTATGACGTATGCGTGACGTGCCCGGGCATCTCGGAGTTCTCGGGCTTCTTTAAGGCCGGGCGCGAACATGCCGCTCAGATTATGGGTGAGCCAGAGTTTGCCTATCGCCTGTCGTCCGATAACTGGATTGCCATCACGGGCACCAACGGTAAGACGACCACCACGTCGCTGACTGATTATCTGCTCAAGGCTGCCGGCGAGGCCAGCGTAGCTGTCGGCAACATCGGCGAGCCGCCGGTCAACGAGATTGACGGCCGAGCCCACAACGAGTGGTTTGTGGCTGAGCTCTCGAGCTATCAGATTGCTACGACCACCGAGCTCCACCCTCGCGTGGCAGTGCTGCTCAACATCACTCCCGACCACTTGGGCTGGCATAAGAGCCATAAGAACTATGCGCTTGCCAAGATCAAGCTGTTTGACAATATGGTCGATGACGATCTGGTGGTTGTCGACGTCGAAGACGCCGGCATTCACGAGTTCGATGAGTACATCTATACGCCGGGTCGCCGCATCTGCAAGGTCGCTTTTGACGAGCCCGAGGGTGCAGACGCCGCCTTTGTGCGCGACGGCAAAATGGTCGTGCGCCTGAAGGGCGTCGAGACCCAGCTTGTCGCCACGTCCGAGCTCAAGATCTCGGGCCATCACAATGTCATCAATGCCTTATGTGCCGCCACGGCTGCTCTGGCCGTCGGTGCCGATGTCGATGGTGTCCGCCGCGGTCTGGCCTCGTTCCAGCCGCTCGAGCATCGCGTGGAGCCGTGCGGCGAGATTGACGGTGTGCGCTACGTCAACGATTCCAAGGCGACCAACACCGACGCGGTCGAGAAGGCACTGACGGCATTTCCCGATGACGACGTGATCTTGCTGCTCGGCGGCCACGATAAGGGCACGCCGCTCACGGACTTCGCGCGCGTTGTTATGGATAACGTGCGCTCGGTCGTCTGCTTTGGCGATGCGCGCGAGCGCTTCACCGCCGCTATGGACGAGGCCGATGTCGATGGCGATGTGGATATCGCCCAGGCGGATGACCTACGCGATGCCGTGGACGTTGCCCGTTCGCTGTCGAGCCGTGGCGACGTGATCTTACTTTCTCCTGCCTGCTCTTCGTTCGATGAGTTCTCGGGCTATGAGGAGCGCGGCCGCGTGTTTAAGGACTATGTGGCCCAGCTTGCCGCTGCAGCGAAATCGCAAATGGAATAGGGGTTGCCGGTGAGAGAGGAGAGCCCCCGACAAGGTATGAGGAGGCCCGACTCGGACCGTGCTTCCTCGCGGCGTAGCACACCGCGTTCCGGTCGCGGCGGGCGGTCGTTTAGCGAACGCTATATTGCCGGCGTTCCCGCCCGCATCATGCGCCCCCGTCTGATATTCATGGCCTGTCTGTTTATCTTGGTGTGTTTTGGCCTGCTGATGGTGTACTCGGCGTCTTCGGTCGAGGCGCTGCACGAGAATGGCTCAGCGACGTTTTTTCTGGGTCGACAGGCTGCGTTTGCCGTGGTCGGTGTTCTGGCGCTGATTGCCATCGTGCGCGTTTTGCCGGACAGCTGGTTTGGGGAGGATGTGCTCAGGATCTTCCTCATAGGCATGATAGGGCTACTGTTTCTGGTGTTCTTGGTGGGCAGCGGCAGCCGTGGCGCCACGCGCTGGCTCAACATCGCCGGCATTCAGTTCCAGCCTTCCGAGTTTTTAAAGCCATTTGCCATTGCGTATTCGGCCATCATGCTCGATCGCTTCTTTTCGCCCGGTGGCAACATCAACGAATTCCTTCGCAAGATGGGCATCTACCTGGGCATTTCGCTCTTTCTGATCTTTATCCAGCCCGATTTCGGTACCGTCCTGATCATCCTGTTGACCCTCATGTGCATGGCGTTGTTTGCGGGTCTCGATCCCAGATTTATCATCGGCGTGCTAATCTTCGGCATTCTCGTGATCGTGATTGCGCTTGTCGCAGAGCCATACCGTATGGTGCGTATTCAGGTTGCCTTGAACCCTTGGGCCGACGAGTATGGTGACGGCTATCAGGCCACGCTTGCCATCATGGCCTTTGCCTCGGGCGGTCTGTTCGGCCGTGGCATCGGCAACTCAACCATGAAGTACTCGTATCTGCCCGAGGCGCACAATGACTACATCCTGGCCATCATTGGCGAGGAAGTCGGTTTTGTCGGAACCGTCCTGTTCTTCTTGGTGTTTGCGATGCTGATCTACTCGGCGTTTCGCATTGCCGAGCAGGCGACCGATCGTCGGGGCGCGCTTATGGCGTCTGGCTCCGCGGTCATTCTCGCGGTGCAGTTTTTGATTAACGCGCTTGGCATCCTCAACGTGTTTCCCATGACGGGCAAACCGTTGCCGTTTATTAGCTACGGCGGTTCGTCGATTATCGTGTCGCTTATGCTTGCCGGGTTGATTCTGCGCGTTTCGTACGAGAGCGCCCGCCGCGATGAGTATGACCGCCGCCGTGAGAGCTTTGCCGTTATGGACGAGAGCACCGCCGGCGTGGCCCATGTGCGCGGTGAACGACCTTCGCGTAGCGGCTTTACCGTTCTGGATGGCTCTGCGACCGAGCCGGCAGCTCGTCCACGTCCGCGGACGGCGCCGCAAGGTCGTCCGCAGCGCCCCAGCCCTCGCAGCGCGGGCGGCGGATATAATCGAATCGATTTGAACTCGGACCCGTCGGCGCGTTTGCGCACCGACGACCAGGGACCGCGTGTACGAAGGGACTACCATGACCGATAAGATGACCGTTGCTATTGCAGCCGGCGGCACGGCAGGACACATTAACCCCGCGCTCGCTTTGGCCGAGGAGCTGCATGACCGTGGCCACCACGTTGTGTTCGTGGGCCAGTCGCGCAAGCTCGAGGGTCGTCTGGTCCCCGAGGCTGGGTTTGATTTTGTGCCCATTACGGTCACGGGCTTCGACCGCTCCCGTCCCTGGACGGCGCTGACCTCGCTGTGGCGTGTCAACAAGGCCAAGCGTGCGCTCGCCAGTCATTTCTCAAAGGTCGGCAAGCCCGATGCTGCCATCGGTTTTGGTGCCTATGTCGAGGTTCCGCTGCTGGGGTGGTGCAAGGGCGCAGGCGTTCCGTATCTGCTACATGAGCAGAACTCTGTTCCGGGCCTGGCCAACAAGATGATGAACTCCCACGCCGCTCGCGTGTGCATCTCGGTGCCGGCAGCGCGCTCGGTCTTTGAGCGCGAAGGTGACCCTGACCACGTGCTCATGACCGGCAACCCCGTACGTCGCTCGGTGATCGAGGGCGATCGCGCTCGCGGCCGCAAGGCACTTGGCGTTCCCGAGGACGCTACGCTGCTGCTCGTCTTTGGCGGTTCACTTGGCGCCCAGCACCTCAACGAGCGCGCGGTTTCGCTCAAAAACGAGCTGCTTTCGCGCAAGAACCTCTATGTGTTGCATTCGACGGGTGCCGACGGCTTTGAGGAGACCGAGCGCGCTTTGGCGCTGACGCCCGAGGAGGCGAAGCGTTACCGCGTCCAGCCTTACATCGACAACATGGGCGATATGCTGGCTGCTGCCGATTTGGTGCTCTCGCGTTCGGGTGCATCGAGCGTGGCCGAGATCGCTGCGCTCGCCGTGCCCTCGATACTCGTGCCGTATCCGCATGCGACGGCCGACCACCAAACCACCAATGCCCGTTATCTGGTCGACGCCGGGGCCGGCGTGCTCTGTGCCGATGCCGATATCGACGGTTCTGCCTTTGCCGATGAGCTGCTGCACCTGGTCGATGACGCGGCAGAGCGCGACGTCATGCGTCAGGCGGCGCGTGGTCTGGCTCAGGATAGGGCCGCCGCTCTTCTGGCCGATGCGGTAGAGGGTTTGCGTTAGTTAGACGGGATATCGTCGGTCGCCCTCGCGCTGATGCGGTAGGTGCGGTACAGTTAACGGGTTACAGGCAGTGTTTACGCAAGGAGTACACGAGCACATGGCTGATTCCCAGACTGCAACCTCCGCGCCCGAGTTTAAGAGCGCCCACTTTATCGGTATCGGCGGCGCCGGCATGAGCGGCATCGCCCTCGTTCTGCACGAGCGCGGTTATGCCGTTACCGGCTCCGACCTTAAGACGTCACGTTATATCCGCCAGCTTACCCGCGCTGGTGTGAAGGTGCACGTGGGCCATGAGGCAGCCACGATCGACGAGGTCAAGCCCGACGTGGTTGTTGTCTCCACCGCTATTCCGGAGTCCAACCCTGAGCTCGTTCGCGCTCGCGAGCTTGGTATTCCCGTGTGGCCCCGTGCCAAGATGCTCTCTGCTTTGGGCCACGGCTACACCACCGTCGCTGTTGCCGGCACGCATGGCAAGACCACCACGTCTTCGATGTGCGCCACTATGCTCGACCGCATGGGTCTGGATCCGAGTTTCTTGATCGGCGGCATCGTCGAGGGCTATGACACGAACGGCAAGAACGGCTCGGGCGACTACTTTGTCGCCGAGGCCGACGAGTCCGACAGCTCCTTCCTGTTCCTGAACCCCAACGTGGTCATTGTGACCAACGTCGAGGCCGACCACCTCGATCACTACTCGGGTATCGAGGAGATCGAGGCAACTTTCGCCAAATTCATGAGCCTGGTGGGCGAGGACGGCACCGTCATCGTCTGCGGCGAGGACCCGCATCTGGTCGAGCTCGCCAAGTCGACGGGCCGTCACGTGCTTTCCTACGGCTTTGCCGAGAGCAACGACATCGTCTGCGTGCACCCGGATGTCAAGGGCATCCAGAGTGACTTTATCGTTCGCTTTGAGGACGGCACTGAGCACGCTGTGGAGATCAAGAGCAATCCCGGTCGCCACAACATGCTCAACGCCACGGCCGTGCTCACCGTCGCCCATGTCCTGGGCCTTGACATCGACGCCGCCGCCAAGGCGCTCTCGAGCTTTGAGGGCGTCCGCCGTCGCTTTACCCACGTGGGCGATATCGATGGCATCACCGTGGTCGATGATTACGGCCATCACCCCACCGAGATCAAGGCGACGCTTGCCGCCGCTTCGTCGCTGGGCTACAAGCACGTCGACGTCGTGTTCCAGCCGCACCGCTATTCGCGCCTGCAGGCCCTGTGCGACGACTTTGCCGATGCATTTGCCAATGCCGATAAACTGCTGCTGATTGATGTGTTCTCGGCTGGCGAGATGCCCATTCCGGGTGTCACCTCTAAGATGCTCGCCGATACCGTGCGCGCCAAGCATCCTGGCAAGGAGGTCGTGTACTGCTCCAGCCGTCTTGAGCTCAATCAGGAGCTCGAGCAGATGGTGGGCGAGGGCGACCTGCTGCTCACCATGGGTGCCGGCGACGTTACGACCGTCGGTCCCGAGTTCATTGAGTATCTGACTGCCAAGAAAGACGCTTAAGTCTAATGGGTCTGTTTAACGCCGTCATGGCGCTCTCGGGCATGATCGACACGGATGTGATCGAGGACGAGCGCCTTGCGCGTCATACGAGCTATCGTATCGGCGGCAAGGCCGACCTCTTTGTGACGTGCCATAGCTATCATGCCCTCCGCCGCGCCGTGGCGGTGCTCGATCGCGAGCAGGTGCCGTGGGTCATCATCGGCAAGGGCTCCAATCTGCTGGTTGCCGATGGCGGTTATCGCGGTGCCGTCATTTCGCTCGGACGTGAGTTTCAGCGCACGGTTGTTGCCGATGACGGTTGTACGCTGACGGTCGGTGCGGGCGTGATGTTTGCGCGCCTGGTCAACGATGCCCTGTCGCGTAGCCTCTCGGGCCTTGAGTTTGCCGTTGGCATTCCTGGTTCGGTCGGCGGTGCGATATCTATGAATGCCGGCACGCGGACCGAGTGGATTGGCTCGCTGGTTGAGGATGTCGTAACGTTTGACCCGGCATCCGGTATCAAGCATTATGCGGGGTCCGAGATCACTTGGGGCTACCGCGAATGTAGCCTTCCCCGCAATGAGATCATCCTCGAGTGCGTGCTCATGCTTAAACCGGCGCCCAAGGCCGACATTCGCGAGCGCATGGAGCGGTACCTTACAAGGCGCAAGCGTACGCAGCCCATGGGTCGCGCATCCTGCGGGTCGGTCTTTCGCAACCCGCCCGATGCGAGTGTGGGCAAGCTTATCGAGGATTGTGGATTAAAGGGTTTTTCAATTGGCGGCGCGGAAGTCTCGCCCGTTCACGCTAATTTTATCGTTAATAACGGAACTGCCTCGGCCGATGACGTTGCCGCGGTTATCAGACATGTGCACGGAAAGGTGAGGGAGGCGTATGGCATCGAGCTCAGACCGGAAGTTAAATTCCTCGGCTTCTAGAGCATCGAAACCCACCTTCCGCCGCGCCGGAGGGCGTTCCGGAGCGCCCGCCAAACCTCAACGCAATACCGTCGCGCACTCTAAGTCTGTCGGGCATGCTCGACAGGCCAGTCGTCCGGTCGTCGGCTCGCAGCTCGGTAATCGTCCGGCCGCAAAAAAGTCCTCGCGTCCCTCGGTGACGTCAAAGCCTGTTATGGGCGCCAAACCTGCCCGTCCCATGGCAACTCCCAAGCCCTCGACGGGAACTAAAGCGGCGCGTCCAGGCCGCACGCTGGGCGCATCGAAACCGCGCTCGCTGACATCGGTGCCGGCTACCGCCAAGAAGCCTTCGAGTAAAAAAGGCTTCAACCCGTTATCTTCACTTGGAGCGATGGCAAATAAAACATCAGACGCCGCTTCTGTCGTTACAGGCAAAGGCAAAATCGTGGGCGGCGTTTTGGCCGTCTTGGCCGTGCTCGTCGTCGTTGTCATCGTGGTGATCAACTCTGGATTGTTTACTGCCACTGATATTCAGATTCAAGGCAGCGAGCATGTGACGAAGCACGATGCTATCCAGCTGATCGACTTGCCCGAGGGAACGTCGCTTTTTAACGTCGATCCCGACCAGATTACCGAGGATCTCAAGCAAAACCCGTGGGTCTCGGGCGTAGATGTCCAGCGCCAGTTTCCCCATACGCTTATCATCACGCCGACGGAGCGTAAAGTTATCGCCATTGCATATATCAGCTCCGACGACCTTGCCTGGGCTATCGGAGACGATGACACCTGGATCGCCCCGCTGTCGACGTCGGTCGAAGTGGACGACCAGGGCAACGTCATCACGACAGGGCAGGGCTCAAATACCTTGACCGGAATCGATGCCGCGCTGGCGCTCGCCAAGCATTATGGCGCGGTGTTGTTGACTGATGTCTCGACGGATGTCGCTCCGGTTTCCGGCCAGGCGGTTAACTCCAAAGCCGTTAAGGCCGGCCTGGATTATGTGCGTGGTTTTTCGAGCGAGTTCTTGGGACAAGTCAAGGATATTTCCACGCCTTCGGTCGAAGCCATCTCGGCAAACCTCAATAACGGCATTGAGGTGTCGCTGGGCGATTCGGACGATATCGCCAAGAAGGAACGCGTAGTCACCAAGTTGCTTTCGCAGGTAGAGGGCGTAACGTATATCAATGTGCGCTCTCCGGGCAACTACACATTTAGAAATGCTCCGACCTCGTAGCGCTGGTTGATGCTTTGTTGAGGGGCCATACCACGCCGTTTATCTGGTTTGTTTGGTTTTCACGGTCAATTATTTGACTGATACGTTCATAATGTGCAAACATAATACGGTTTACCTTTGCATTTACTTTCAACCTGAAGGTTAATGTGCGCAGGGGTCGACCCATGCTATGGCTATAACCTTTGTTCGGAGGACCGACATGCACGAGACAGAGATCAACAACTACCTTGCCGTCATTAAGGTGGTCGGCGTCGGCGGCGGCGGTACCAACGCGGTTAATCGAATGATCGAAGAGGGCATCCGCGGCGTCGAGTTTGTTGCCATCAACACCGATGCTCAGGCACTCGCGATCTCTGATGCCGATATCAAGGTGCACATCGGCACCGACCTTACCCGCGGCCTGGGCGCCGGCGCCAATCCCGAGGTTGGCCGCAAGGCTGCCGATGAGTCCCGCGACGACATCGCCGAGGCGCTCGCTGGCGCCGACATGGTGTTTATCACCTGCGGCGAGGGCGGCGGCACCGGTACCGGCGCTGCTCCCATCGTTGCCGATATCGCGATGAACGAGGTCGGCGCACTGACCGTCGCCGTCGTGACCAAGCCCTTCACCTTCGAGGGCCGCAAGCGTAAGAAGAGCGCCGAGGAGGGCATCAAGACCCTCTCCGATTGCGTCGACACCATGATCGTCATTCCTAACGATAAGCTGCTCGACATCGCCGAGAAGAAGACCACCATGCTCGAGGCCTTCGCGATTGCCGATGGCGTCCTTTCCCAGGGCACCCAGGGCATCACCGACCTCATCACCGTCCCCGGTATCATCAACCTGGACTTCGCCGATGTTAAGACCATCATGAAGCAGGCCGGTACCGCCATGATGGGTATCGGTACCTCTTCTGGGGATACTCGTGCCGTCGACGCTGCCCAGCAGGCCATCTCCAGCCCGCTGCTCGAGAGCTCCATCGATGGTGCCACGCGCGTGCTGCTCTCCATCGCCGGTTCCAAGGACCTGGGCATCCAGGAGATCAGCGACGCCGCCGACGTTGTCGCCAACGCCGTCGACCCCGAGGCCAACATCATCTTCGGTACCGTTGTCGACGAGTCCCTGGGCGATCAGGTGCGTATCACCGTCATCGCTACGGGCTTCTCCGACTCCAACGTCAACCGTCAGGATGAGCTCTTTGCTGCTCAGCAGTCTCAGAGCAAGGCCGCTGCCTCCGCTGAGCCGCAGCGCACCGCTCCGGCTGCCAGCCCGGCTCAGGCCGCTCCGACCCGCAACGTCGGTGGTACCGAGCTGCCCAACTTTGGCAACGACCAGTTCGAGCTTCCCGACTTCCTGAAGCGCGGTAGCTTCTAGTTCGTTTTTCTCAACGACCTGCACGGGGTGTGTCCATTTGGATGCACCCCGTTTTGTTTCTCGTTTGTAAACGAAAGCCTCCAATCTCCTTACGTTCCCTTTACGTTTGGTCCCTACCGCTGCGGGTATCCTTTTAAGGAAGTATGACAGCCGTATAAACGCGGACTGCGCGGCGACGCCGCGGTACTTGTGTTATTAGGAGGCTTTAGTATGGCAGCACGTGCGGACAACGTTTCGCGTGTCGACCATGATGGAGTTACGTTGGTGGAGGGCGCGACATCCGATGTCCGCTTTGCCTTTACCGAGCGTACCGGTGGCGTTTCTGAAGATGCGTACTCCTCGCTCAACCTGGGCTCGCATGTAGGCGATGACCCCTTTGCTGTTCAAGAAAATCGTCGTCGAGCGCTCGAAGCTATGGGCGCCACTGAGTGCGAGCATAATCTGCTCGTGCCCAATCAGGTACATGGTGACCATATCGTTACGGTGACTTCGAACGGCGCCGACGATCTTGAGGCTGTTCGCGAGCAGATTGCCGAGGGCTGCGATGCCATCGTCTGTACGGCCCATGACGTGCCCGTGCTGCTCTGCTTTGCCGACTGCGCTCCCGTGGTGCTGGTGGCCCCTGGCGGATTTGCCGTGGTGCACTCCGGTTGGAAGGGCACGATTGCACGTATTTCTGCCAAGGCGTGCCAGGCGCTTTGCGATGCTGCCGGCTGCGATGCGAGCGACGTTTCCGCCTATATCGGCCCCCATATCTTGGCTGACGAATATGAGGTATCCCAGGAACTCATGGATCGCTTTGCCGCCGAGTTCTCGTGCGTCGATGCGAGCACCTCTCGCATGCTCGATCTTTCCGCTGCCATTTGCGAGGCGCTGGTAGATGTCGGTGTCGACGCGGATAATATCGTGGATACCCAGCTTTCGACTGTGCGTCAGAACGACCGCTTTTATTCCTACCGTAACGAGGACGGCACCTGTGGGCGCCATGCTGCGATCGGCGTGATGCTATGAGAAAGATCGTATCGGTCCTGAGCGCCGCTGTGCTTACGCTTACGCTGTGTGCCTGTTCTTCGGGATCTTCTACCTCTTCCATTACCGTGGCCGGCTCCACGACCTGCCTTCCTATCGCCGAAATTGCGGCAGAGGGCTTTAAGGAAGAGACCGGCATCGACGTGCTCGTTTCCGGTTTGGGCTCTTCCGCTGGCATCGAAGCCGTCAGCGCTGGCACGGCCGATATCGCCAGCTCCTCCCGTGGACTCAATGCCGACGAACAGGATCTGGGCCTGACTCCCATCGTCATTGCCCACGACGGTATCGCGGTCATCGTGAACGAAGACAACCCCGTCGATAACCTCTCGACCGAGCAGCTCCGCGATATCTATGCCGGCAAGATCACCAACTGGAAAGAAGTCGGTGGCGAGGACCTGAGGATTCAGGTTATCAACCGAGATGAGGCGTCTGGCACGCGTGAAGCCTTCCGTACCATCGTGATGGACGGCACCCCGTTCGATCGCCGCTCCGCCGTTCTTTCGGGCACGGGCCAGGTGCGCGACGTGGTATCTCGTTCGCGCGGTGCCATTGGCTACATTTCGCTGGGCTTCGTCGATAGCCTCAATGCCAAGACCTCGGTCAAGGCCGTCTCGGTCAACCATGTCGAGGCGTCCGAGAAGACGGTCGCGAGTGGCGGCTATCCCATCTCGCGCGACCTTTACTTCTTTGTGAAGGGTGCGCCTTCGCAGCAGGCGCAGGATTACATCGACTACGTGACGTCCGAAAAGATGGACAAGCAGATTCGCGAGGCGGGCTTTATTCCCGTCACCAACGACGAGAAGGGGAGTGAGTAGCATGGAAGCACAGGAAAACTCCCAGACTGAGCAGAATGCTCAGGCGCCCAAGAAGCGCGAGCTGGCGCTCGTATCGCGCAGCACCTATATCAAGGAGAAGGCGCTGCAGTGGATCTTTTTTGCCTGCGCGTTCTTGGCGGTTGTTACCGTCATCCTGATTTTTGTCTTTACCACGTACTCGGCGCTGCCCGTCTTTACCGACATCGGTCTGGCGGACTTCTTTAGCTTTACGTGGGCGCCCTCTGAGGGTCACTACGGCATCGTGTCGCTGCTTGCCGGCTCGGGTCTGGTGACCGTCGGCGCGCTCGCCATGGGTGTGCCCCTAGGCGTGGGCACGGCCGTGTATCTGGTCGAGATCGCCAGCAAGCGCGTGCGCAAGCTCATCAGCCCTGCCGTTGACCTGTTGGCCGGCATCCCTTCTATCATCTATGGCTTCTTTGGCATGATCATCATCCGCCCGTTTATCGCACAACTGACCGGCGGTCTTGGTTTTGGCGCGCTGACGGCGTGGTTCGTGCTCGCCATTATGATCGTGCCCACCATCACGACGCTTACCATCGATGCTCTCAATTCCATTCCCATGGGCATTCGCGAGGCATCGTATGCCATGGGCGCCACCAAGTGGCAGACTATCTATAAGGTCGTGTTACCTGCCGCCAAGCTGGGTATCGTGGATGCCATCGTGCTGGGTATGGGCCGTGCCATCGGCGAGACCATGGCCGTGCTCATGGTCGTGGGTAACGCCCCGGTTATTCCCGACAGCATTGCGAGCCCCATCTCGACGCTCACGAGCCAGATTGCGCTCGACATGAGCTATTCCTCGGGTCTGCATCGCTCGGCGCTGTTCGGCATGGGCGTGGTCCTGTTTATCATTTCCGCCACGCTGGTGGGCATCGTCCGCCTGGTTTCCAAGAAGAAGAGGGGGTAGGCTATGTCCGATTCCGTTGACACGACGGTCGATACGACCTCGTCGCGCGAGCGCATCAAGCGTGCCCTTTCCCACGGCAAGAAGGGCCGCATCAACAAGGACCTGTCCAACAAGATCATGCTTGGCGTGTTCCGTGCCGCGGCATACATCACCACGCTGGTGCTGGTCGCTATCATCGCCTACGTGGTCATCAACGGCCTGCCACACATCTCGCTCGACTTTATCTTCGGTTGGCCCCAGGGCGTCAACGCCGAGGGCGGTATTTGGCCCACGATCGTCTCGACCGTCTATGTGACGGCGCTCGCCATGCTTATCTGCACGCCGATCGCTGTGCTGGCAGCCGTCTATCTGGCCGAGTACGCCAAGCAGGGCAAGGTCGTCGAGCTCATTCGCTACGCTGCAGACGCTTTGGCCTCGGTGCCCTCCATCGTTATGGGCCTGTTTGGCTACGCCTTGTTTGTCGAGGCTATGGGTCTGGGCCTTTCGATGGTCTCTGCCGCTCTGGCACTCGCGCTCTTGATGCTTCCCATCGTCATGCGCACCACCGAAGAGGCCATTCGCGCCGTTCCGCGCTATATCCGTTGGGGTGCGTACGGCCTGGGAGCCACCAAGTGGCAGGTGGTCTCCAAGATCGTGCTTCCTTCTGCCTTTGGCCGTATTGCCACGGGCATCGTCCTCGCCATCGGCCGCGCCATTGGCGAGACCGCGGTGGTGCTCTACACCATGGGTCAGGCCATCAATCTACCTATTTCGCCGCTCGATTCCGGCCGCCCCATGACGGTTCACCTGTATCTGCTTGCCAACGACGGCATCAACATGAACGCAGCCTACGGCACCGCGCTCTTGCTGATGGTGATCATTTTGGCCTTCAACCTGTTTGCGCGCTTCCTGTCGCGCAAGCGTCGCTAGTTAAGGAGTCCCATGTCCGTTTATCAGTCCGCTCCTACGCTGGAGCAAGCGGCCATCACGGCCAAGGATTTCAACTTTTGGTACGGTGACTTTCATGCGCTGACGGGGCTCGACCTCAACATCGCCAAAAACGCCATCACCTCCTTCATTGGCCCTTCGGGCTGCGGCAAGTCGACATTTTTGCGCTGCATCAACCGTATGAATGACCTGATCGAGGGTACCCGCGTCGAGGGCACCATGACGCTCGACGGCAACGATATCTATGCCGAGGGCGTCGACCCGGTCGATCTTCGTCGTCGCGTGGGCATGATTTTTCAGCAGCCCAACCCGTTTCCCAAATCCATCTACGAGAATGTCGCCTTTGGCCCTCGTCTGCAGGGCGTGACTAGCAAAAGCGACCTCGATGACATCGTGGAAGAATCGCTCAAGCGCGCCAACCTCTGGAAAGAGGTATCCAATCAGCTCAACAAGGATGGTTTGGCGCTCTCGGGCGGTCAGCAGCAGCGTCTGTGCATCGCGCGCGTGCTTGCGGTGCAACCCGATGTCCTCCTGATGGACGAGCCCTGCTCCGCCATCGATCCCACGTCCGTCTCTAAGGTCGAGGATCTGATGGCCGAGCTGGCGCCCGAGATGACGATCATCATCGTCACGCATTCAATGCAGCAGGCAGCTCGTATCAGCGACTACACCGCATTCTTCTTGCAGGAAGTTGCCGGCGAGCCCGCCACGCTCATCGAGTATGGTCAAACCGACGCGATCTTCACCAGCCCGGTGGACTCGCGGACGGAAGACTATATCACCGGCCGCTTTGGCTGATCGGTGCGACTAGTCCCAAGCCGATCGGACCTGGTCCGGTGCGTATTCACTGTGCGGGCGGCATAACCGCACCCAACTGATTGGAGTGAACCATGCGCAAACTGTTTTCCCGTCAGCTCATCGAGGCCCGTCACGAGATGCTGAGCATCTACGAGGCCGTCGATCTAGCCCTCCACGATGCCGTGAAGGCCTATGTGACCGACGACCGCAAGCTCGCCACCAAGACCAAGAAGCGCACGCTTTCGATTGACGCACGCTGCGCCAACCTGGAGGCCGTCTGCTACAACCTGATCGCCACGCAGTCACCGGTCGCCTCCGACTTCCGCCTGCTTCAGACGATCATCTACGTCGACTTTAACCTGCAGCGCATGACCGATAAGGTTCGCCAGATCTGCCGCGCCACGCGTCACATGGTCAAGGCCGACATCTCGCTGCCCCAGGAGCTCGTCGGTACGGTTGAAGCCGAGGCCGAAGCTGTTTACCAGGTGCTGGGCTCTTCGCTTTCTGCGCTCGTCACCAATGACATGTCCATCATCTGCAACTTGGCCGTCGAGGACGAGCCGGTGCACGCCGCCTACGAGAAGTTCTTCCGCACCTTTAACCGTATGGATACGGGCGACTTTATGGACGATGACAGCAACTATGACGACCTGCGCCGCGCTATCATGGTTTCGCGCTACCTCGATCGCATCGCTTCGATTTCCATCGATGCCGCTTGCCGTCTGACCTTCCTGTTGACTGGTCAGCGTATGAACGCCGGCGATATCGCCCGTGTGGACGAGGATGAGCTCGAGAGCATGCGCGTGCCTTCGGGCGAGGGTGTTATCATGAGGCCCGCCGTCGACGCTCGCTACGTTGCCAAGGTGCCCGCTAACGAGGTCAGCGAGGGTCTTCGCTACCTGCTCGATCATCTTGAGGACGAGGACGATGGCGAGGACGACGAGGAGTAAGTGACCCCGTTCGTCGAAAGATTGTAAATACCTAAGTGAGCGCGGCCTTGCACATGCGGGGCCGCGCTCTTGCGTTAGCATGGGACTACTTGTTTGGCTGTCAGCGGAGGCGATTAGCAATGGATAACTATTTGGACTTGATGCGCGCTCGCCGCGAGCAGATTCTGGAACGTTTTTATGCGGCGCTCGATCGCGCGGGCCGCCCCCACGACGCCGCGCGCCTCATTGCCGTGTCCAAGACCGTTGGTGTCGATGAGACCGTTGCCGCCATCCAGACGGGGTATCGCAATTTTGCCGAGAACCGCCCGCAGGAGCTGGTTCGCAAGCTCACGGGTCTGGCGGAGCATCCGGAGCTGCCCGAGGTGCGCTTCGATATGATCGGCAACCTGCAGACCAATAAGATCAATGCGGTGCTGGGCTCAGCCGAGCTGATTCACTCGGTGGGTTCGCTGCATCTGGCGCAGGCGATCTCGAGCCGTGCTGTCCGCAAGATTGAGGCAGGCGAGCTCGCCGGCCCCCAGTGTGTGCTCATCGAGGTCAATGTGAGTGGTGAGGAGTCGAAGGGAGGCTTTTCGCCCGATGAGATTCGCGCCGCCGCGGGTGAGCTTGCGGAACTTGAGGGAATTTGCGTACAGGGGCTTATGACTATGGCGCCCCGGGGGAATAAGGATGTGGCACGCCGCACCTTTGCGGGGCTTCGTGAGCTGAGGGATGAGCTGGAGGCTGCGCATCCCGATTTGAACCTGCCTGAGCTTTCCTGCGGCATGAGCGAGGACTTTGAGCCTGCCCTTGAGGAGGGCTCTACGCTCGTTCGCCTGGGCAGGGTAGTATTTAGCCCGGAGTTTGCAGTAAAATAAGGCTCTGAAGTGCGCACTGATTATCGGGGCGCCTGCACTAAACCGCGAGAGGACACAACCATGGGCTTCCTTGACGAGATTAAAAATAAGATGCACCTGGGCGGCCAGCAGGGTTACGACCAGGGTTATGGCCAGGACGACGACTACGGCTACGATGACGGCTATGACGATAGTTATCAGGGCAACGGCTACGGCGGTGCTTCGGGCGAGGGCTTCTACACCCAAGACGAGCCGAGCAACGGCCTGCTTGGTCAGACGCGCCGCGGTGAAGCTGAGTCGGTTGCCGTGTATACGCGCTCCGGTCAGCTGGTCGGCGATGACTCCCGCCATGCCACGACGTATAACCCGCCTTCGCGCTCGCAGGACAGTGTTGCGAGCGGTTATCGTCCTGGTGCCTATGACACGCCGTCGAGCTACGCCGAGAACACCCGCGCCCGTGCCGCCGCTGCACCCGCGCCTGCACCGAGCGATGCCTCGGCCTATGCGAGCAATATCATCAACGCCACGCCGCAACTGCCGGCCTATGTCCTGCGCCCCGAGAGCTATGACGACGTGGAGACCGTGGTGCGCCGCGTTCGCACCAAGCAGCCTGTCGCACTGATTTTTGTGGGCGTACGCACCGAAGTTGCCAAGCGCGTCTTGGACTTCTCTTACGGCTTTGCCTGCGGTCTGGGCGCCACGGTCAAGGAGGTAGGCGACCGCGTGTTCATGGTGCTGCCCGCCGGTTGCGAGGTCAAAGATTCCGATCTCAAGAAGCTTCGTGCCGACGGCTACCTTAAGTAAAGACAAGACGAGGAGATTCCCATCAACATCTACACTATCGTCCAGCTGGTCAACACGCTGTTCAACTTCTATTCCACGCTCATTGTCGTCTACTGCTTTATGACGTGGATTCCCATGAAGCAGGGTGGTTTACTTCAGGATATTGCTGCGGTGCTCGATAGCGTGTGCGGTCCGTGGCTCAACCTGTTCCGTCGTTTCATTCCGCCGATGGGCGGTATCGATTTTTCGCCGGTCGTTGCGATTATTGCGTTGCAGTTGGTGCAGAGGCTGGTTCTGCAGCTTCTTATAGGTATACTCGTATAGAACTGACTTTGTAACTTACGTCGGGCGTGTAGCGCCGAGGCGATGAAAAAGGAGACTTGTTATGGCTATTACCCCTGCAGACATCCAGGCTCAGACTTTCTCTGAGGCCAAGCGTGGCTACGATCCTGCCGAGGTCGACGTCTTCTTGGAGACGCTGTCCTCCGAGGTTGACGCTATGCTCGCTAAGATCGTCGACCTTAAGGGTCGTCTGACTGCTACCGAGCAGCAGCTTGCCGATGCACAGGCTCAGCTTGCCCAGGCTCAGGATGCCACCGCCCAGGCCGTTCCCGCCGCCCCCGTGGCTGCTCCCGCCCCTGACTTCTCCGCTCAGGAGCGCCAGATTTCCGCTGCCCTGATCGCTGCCCAGCAGACCGCTGAGACCATCGTCAACGATGCCAACGAGAACGCTGAGCGTATCCGCAACGAGGCTGACGCCAAGGCCCGCGAGGTTATCCGCCAGGCTCTGACCGAAAAGCAGGCCGAGCTCGAGGAAATCGATCGTCTCAAGGCTTCCCGTGAGGAGTTCAAGGCCGAGTATCTCAAGCTCATCCAGCACTTCATGGACGATGCCCAGAACTCCTTCCCGGCCGACCTCATGGCCTCCACGCCGGTCGGTTCTGCCGCTTCTCCTGCGGTGACTGTTCCCGCCGAGCCGCTGCCCGTCGCTGACCCGGTTGTCCCCGTGGCCGATCCCTTTGCCCCGATCGACAACTTTGCTGCCGACGACCTGGACTAACATTCGGCCTACAATTTAGTGCCTAGAAAGGACCCGCAGCTTGCGGGTCCTTTTTTATGACTGTGCCGGGGTGCGTAACATAAAAAACCGAGCCCTGCACATAGTGGCGCAGAACTCGGCGAACGGGTGAGCGGTCAAGGGTAGGTTTTAAGGCATGTCCCAAAAATCTACTTGAGGAGGAAGTCGGAGAGGGGAATGGTGCGGGCCTCGCGATGCTCGGGGTCTGCGATGTGGTCGGCGGGATAGCCACAGACGAGCATGTGATAGGGATAGACGCCCTTGGGCAGATTGAACTGCTCCTGTGCCACCTCAGGCTTAAAATGGCATACCCAGCACGTTCCCAGGCCCTGCTCGGTGGCCTCCATCATCATCTGGTCGCACACGATGGACGTATCGATTTCACTGGAATTCATCTGGTCATACGGGCGCACCCAAGCATCATCGGTAACGCTGCAAATAAGGAAGACAAGCGGAGCTCCAAAGATAGACCCATCACGAGCAAACCGAGGCTGACAAGCAGCAGCCTTCTCCAACAGCTCAGGCGTATCCAGCACCATCACACGGGCTGGATGATTATTACAAGCAGAAGGAGCAATACGCCCAGCCTCAACAATGGCATCCACCACAGCCTGCTCAACAGAACGGTCCTCAAAAGAACGACAAGAATACCGACCACGAGCCAGATCCAAATAAGACATACAAGCCCTCCTAAAATTAAAAATCAAACAAACCAAAAGTAACCCAAAGAGTACCCAAAGCAGCAATCAGCCAAACGCTCATCAAGGGCCAAAGTGTCCGAACGGATACCAAAGGTCCCTTCAGCCAAACCCCCGTCGCGCTAAATCTATCAGCCAAAGTTCCCAATGGTGGTGCATAAGGGAGCGGGCCCGGCCACTAATAACCTTTTGAACGACTCTGCTTGCAGCCGGAGCGAAGGGGGAACTCGGCCCCCTCCGCCCCGGCCGGACAGGTCACACTACACCGTGTGCTGCGGCAGGTCCTGAAGGGCGATGACGTCCATTCCCATGTCGTTGGCGCTGCCGTGACCCTGCTGGTCCTCGCGCACCGCCTCGATGGCACTCACGTACGTGTTGGCGGCAGACATCGCGGTCACGCAGGTCACGCCGCGTCGCACGGCCTCGGTACGTAGCAGATAGCCGTCGCCGCGCGAGCCCGGACCGTACGGCGTGTTGATGATCACCGCGATCTTGCCATCGGCGATGAGGTCGCCGATGTTGGGGCGCTCGCCGTCGTGCGGGCCGCTAATCTTCTCCACGATCTCGCACGTCACGTTGCCTCCACGCAGCACGCGCGCCGTACCCTCGGTGGAGCAGATGTCAAAGCCCAGGTAACGCAGGATACGCGCGACCGAAAGGATGTGGCGCTTGTCGCGGTCGCACACGCTGATGAATACCTTGCCGGCGCTCGGGTCGGGCAGCTTGTAGTCGATCGCCAGCTGCGTCTTGGCGTATGCCTCGGGATAGCTCTTGGCGATACCCATGACCTCGCCCGTCGACTTCATCTCGGGCCCCAGGATAACGTCGGCGCCCGGGAAACGACCCCAGGGCATGACGGCTTCCTTCATGCAGAACCAATCGAGCTGACGCTCGTCGCTCGGCAGGCCCAAGCTCGCGATGGAATCGCCCGCCATGATACGTGCGGCACACTTGGCCAGCGGCACACCGGTGGCCTTGGAGATAAACGGCACGGTACGGCTTGCGCGCGGGTTGGCCTCGATCACGTAAACGGTCTCGCCCTTAATGGCGTACTGCACGTTGACCAGGCCGCGCACGCCCAGCGCCATCGCGATGCGGCGCGTGGTCTCGCGAAGCTTTGCCTGCAGGCTCTCGCTAAAGCTAAACGGCGGAATGCAGGTCGCGGAGTCGCCGGAGTGGATACCAGCTTCCTCGATATGCTCCAGGATACCGCCGATGTAGACCTCCTCGCCGTCGCACAGGGCGTCGACGTCCGACTCGATTGCACCCTCCAGGAAGCGGTCCAGATACACCGGGTAGTCGGGGCTAATGCGCGCGGCCTCGGCCATGTAATCGCGCAGATGCTCGGCATCGTAGGCGATCATCATGCCGCGGCCGCCCAGCACGTAGCTCGGACGCACCAGCAGCGGGTAGCCGATGTGCGCGGCCACGGCCTCGGCCTCCTCAAACGAGGTTGCCTGGCCCGCCGGCGGATACATAATGCCCAGCTTGTCGAGCAGGGCGGCAAAGCGCTCGCGGTCCTCGGCAAAGTCGATGGCGTCGGGCTTAGTACCCATGATGTTCACGCCGCTCTCCTCGAGCATGCGCGCCAGCTTAAGCGGGGTCTGGCCACCGAGCGTCACCACGACGCCGTCGGGACGCTCAACGTCAATGACGTCCATGACGTCCTCGTAGGTGAGCGGCTCAAAATACAGGCGGTCGGACGTGTCGTAGTCGGTCGAAACGGTCTCGGGATTGCAGTTGACCATGATGGTCTCAAAGCCGCGGGCCGCCAGCGCGTAGCTCGCGTGCACGCAGCAGTAATCGAACTCGATACCCTGGCCAATGCGGTTGGGGCCGGCGCCCAGGATCATCGCCTTGGGCTTGCCCGCCGGCGTGGTCTCGTCGGGAGCCACGCACTTCTTGGCATCCGGGCTTGTGCGGTAGATGTTCTCGTACGTCTTGTAGTGGTACTCCGTGGCGCTCGAGAACTCCGCAGCGCAGGTATCGACCGTCTTCATGCTGGGGACCACGCCCAAGCCCTTGCGGTAGGCGCGCACAAAGCGCTCGTCCGAGCCGGTCAGCGCGGCGATCTCGGCGTCGCTCGTGCCATACTGCTTGAGCAGGCGCATCGCGTCGGCGTCGATATCCTCCACACGCAGGCCGCGGATGCTTTCCTGGACCTGCACCATGTCGTTGATGCGGTTGAGGTACCACGGATCGATACCGCAGATGGCATGGATGCGGGCGATGTCCCAGCCACGACGTAGGGCCTCGACCACAAAGAAGATGCGGTGCTCAGTCGGGGTGCCCACGGCCTGGGCGAGTTCATCATCGCTCAGTTTGTCAGCGCCCTCCTTGCCACCGGCGCAGATGCCCTGATGCCCGTCCTCCAGCGAACGCATGGCCTTGCCGAAGGCCTCCTCAAAGGTGCGGCCGATCGCCATAATCTCGCCCACGGCCTTCATGCGCGTGGTGAGCGTGGGGTCGGTACCCTTGAACTTCTCGAAGGCAAAGCGCGGCACCTTGACCACGCAGTAGTCAATCGTGGGCTCAAAGCAGGCGGGCGTTGCCTTGGTGATGTCGTTGACGATTTCGTCGAGCGTATAGCCAACGGCCAGGCGCGCGGCGGCCTTGGCGATGGGGAAACCCGTGGCCTTGGAGGCCAGTGCGGACGAGCGGCTCACGCGCGGGTTCATCTCGATGACGATCAGGCGGCCGGTGTTGGGGTTCACGGCAAACTGCACGTTGGAGCCACCGGTCTCGACGCCGATCTTCTCAAGAATGGCGAGCGAGGCCACGCGCATGCGCTGATACTCAAGGTCGGAGAGCGTCTGCGCCGGCGCCACGGTGATGGAGTCGCCGGTATGCACGCCCATGGGGTCGAGGTTCTCGATGGAGCACACGATGATGCCGTTGCCGGCGTGGTCACGCATGACCTCCATCTCGTACTCTTTCCAGCCCTCGATGGACTCCTCGACCAGCACCTCGTGGGCAGGCGAGAGCTCCAGGCCCTGGCTCACGATGGAGACGAGCTCCTCGTGAGTGTGAGCGATGCCGCCGCCGGCGCCGCCGAGGGTAAAGCTCGGGCGCAGCACGCAGGGATAGCCCACGCGCTCGGCGATAGCCTCGGCGTCGGCCACGCTGTAGGCATAGCCCGAGCGCGCGACCTCCAGACCAATCTCGGCCATGGCCTCGTTAAAGAGCTTGCGGTCCTCGCCGCGCTCGATAGCGGCAAGGTCGCAGCCGATCATCTCGACGCCATACTTGTCGAGCGTGCCGTCCTTTGCCAGCTCGACGGCGGCGTTCAGACCGGTCTGGCCGCCCAGCGTGGGCAGCAGCGCGTCCGGGTGCTCTTTCTTGATTACGCGCTCGATAAATTCGGCGGTGATGGGCTCGACATAGGTGCGGTCGGCAAGACCCGGGTCGGTCATGATGGTCGCCGGGTTGGAGTTGACCAGGATGACCTCAAAGCCATCCTCCTTGAGCACCTTGCAGGCCTGGGCGCCGGAGTAGTCGAACTCGCAGGCCTGGCCAATAACGATGGGGCCCGAACCAATAACGAGGATGCGCTTGATGTCGGTACGTTTCGGCATGTTAGTTCTCCTCGGTCGCAGCGTTCTCGGACTCGGCGAAATTCCAGCCGGCGAGGCGGTCCTTCGCGGTGTCGATGTCCAGGTAGTTCTCCTCGCCGTCCATGAGTCGCGTAAAGGCGGTAAAGAGATAGTGGGCATCGGTGGGGCCAGGCGAAGCCTCGGGGTGGTACTGGACCGAGAAACACGGGGCGTCGAGCAGCTGGATGCCCTCGGCGGTGCCGTCGTTGAGGTTCACATGTGTCAGGCGAATGCGACCAAAGCGCTCGTTCATCACGACCGGCGCGATGCCGCGACGCACCCAGGCGCGCAGGTCACCGTCGGCCGCATGCTCGGTTTCGCCGCCGGAAAGCTCCGGAATCAGTTTGCCCAGACTGGGGAACAGCAGGCCAAAGCCGTGGTTTTGCGCGGTGATCTCCACGCGACGGCTCACCAGATTCATAACCGGCTGGTTACCGCCACGGTGACCGAATTTAAGCTTTTCCATTTGGGCGCCGCAGGCCAGGCTGATCATCTGGTGACCGAGGCAAATGCCAAAGACCGGCACCTTGCCGATCAGCTGCTGTACCTGCTCATAGGTCTCCACCACGGCATCGGGGTCGCCGGGGCCGTTGGACAAAAAGACGCCATCGGGATTCATGTCGAGCACCTGCTGGGCGGGCGTATCCCACGGCACGACGGTGAGATCGCAGCCGGCACGGACCAGGCCCTCCAGAATACCGCGCTTCACACCGCAGTCGTAGGCGACCACTTTGTGACGGGCAGGAGCGGCAGCCGCAAGCGCAAAGTCATGCGTGGCAGGCAGGTCGGCGGCCACAAACTCGTGAGGCGCGGGGCAACTTACGGTCTTGACCAGGTTCTCGCCTACCAGCGTGGGCGCAGCGGACAAGCGCTCGGCAAGCTCGTCGACGTCGAAGATCTCGGTCGAGATAATGCCCATCTTGGAACCATTGTCGCGCAGATGGCGCACCAGAGCGCGGGTGTCGATACCCTCGATAGCGACGATGCCGTGAGCGCGCAGGTACTCCGGCACACTGACGGCCGAGCGCCAGTTAGAAGGCGTGGCGCACATATCGCGAACGATCATGCCGCGCATAGCCGGAGCGCTCGCAGGGCGCACGGCGTCGCCGGGGAAGGCCGACTGGACATCGGTCTCGTCGATACCGTAATTGCCGATCTGCGGATAGGTCATGGTTACAATTTGGCCGGCATAACTCGGGTCGGTCATGACCTCAAAGTAGCCCTCGAGCGAGGTGTTGAAGCAGACTTCGCCGGTCGCGGTGCCCTCGGCGCCGCATGCACGTCCATAAAAAATGGTCCCATCCTCAAGATACAGGATACAGGGACCGCAGGTGCCCTTGCTGGTTTTGGCCAGCATACGCTGGCAAAGCTCGCTGGGCGCGAAGGTGCGGGCGGCAGCGCCCGCGGTATGGTTGTTCGCCATAATTCTCCTTCCCGGTCTCACAGGACCGGCTTAAAGGTGTGTAGTTAGGCCTCGCGGTATTGTAACCGCAAGCATGCCTCATGGCGTTAATTTCATCGAAATGTTTACGAAATGATAATTATGACTTTCTATGCATAATGATTATTTAATCCCCGTCCCAGAAAAATTATCCCGCGTGGGCTTGTGGCTCACGCGGGATAATGGCCTCTTACTTTTGCTTGTCCTGTTCCAGCAGATCGGACGGTGAGCGATCGGGCTTGCCGCCGCGGAAAATCTCGCGGCCATGCAGACGATGCTCCAGGTCACGTTCGGCCTTTTCCTCGTCAATCTTGGTCTGGCTCACCACCGGGTCCTCGATCAGCGACGAAACCGAGTTCACCTGTTTTTGAATGCGCTCGGCAATGGTGTCGTCCATGCTTACGATGCGCATCTTCCAGTCGATACTCGTGGCGTTGGATGAGCTCTTGGTCCACACAAACGTCAAAATGGCGCTCTGATGACCCCGCGCGGGAAACATGCCAAAGAAGGAATCGTGCTGAATGTTGCTATCCTCGTCGATATAGGCGTGAACGTTATACACCACGCGGTCGATCTTATCGTTGAGCAGCGCGTTGGTCGCAAGCGCAGCGGCCTGAATCTGCCCGTTGGACAGCAGCTCGAGCTCGTTGGCAGACGATGTGTCCAACACCGTCACCTCGACCGTGCCCGTACGCTCATCAGCTTCATCGACGGTAAAGTCGAGCGGGAACTGCGTAAAGCCGTTGCCCCACTCAAGGCCGCCCTTCAGCGCCGTCGAAACGGTATCCACCGAAACGCTCTCGGACAGGTTGGCGGTGTTCAGGCGTCGCATCACGCCGTAGCCAATCTGCATGCCCACAATCAGCACCAAGATGCCAATGACCACGGCCATGGCAGTCTTCGTAATGGTATGGCTCACCTGCGAGCCCGAAGGATCGTCCTCGGACAGCGGGTCGATATGTTTTGCCTGGCTCGCGCGGTCCTCGCTGCGCAGCTGCGCTAGCGCCGCTTTGTCACCGCGCTTGGCCGCAGCCTCCTTCTCACGCATGCGCTCGGTTCGCTTTTTGGCAAGCGTGGGATCCAAGACACCGGATGCATCGATTTCGGAGAATAACTCCGTCACTTCTTCCGGAGTCAAAGGGTTCTTGTCAGCCATAAACTTCCTGTCATATCAATCAGTCGAGCTCGTGCGCACGCGCACCTTCGAACTGCATTCGATAGTAACGGGCATAGGTGCCGCCACGGGCGAGAAGCTCCTCGTGCGTGCCACGCTCCACAACGCGACCATGCTCAACGGTCGCAATCTCATCGGCATGCTTAATAGTCGAAAGACGATGGGCGATGATAATCGTGGTGCGGCCGCGTGCCAGCTCTTCGAGTGACTCCTGCACCGCCTCCTCGCTCTCGTTATCCAAAGCACTCGTCGCCTCGTCCAAAATCAGGATCTTGGGGTTCTTGAGAAACACACGCGCAATGGCAACGCGCTGCTTTTGGCCGCCCGAAAGACGGCTGCCGCGCTCGCCCACGACCGTGTCATAGCCCTGTGGAAGCGACTCGATAAAGGCATCGATGTTGGCGCGACGGGCGGCCTCGGCGATCTCTCCTGCCGTAGCGCCCGGCTTGCCGTAGGCGATGTTCTCGCCAATCGTGCCGTCAAACAGATAGACATCCTGCTGCACCAGGCCGATGGCGCGACGCAGGCTCTGCTGCGTCACATCGCGCACGTCCTGGCCGTCGATGCTAATGGATCCGGCAGCCACGTCATAAAAGCGCGGCAGCAGCGAACAGGTCGTGGACTTGCCGCCGCCCGAAGGGCCAACCAAAGCGATGGTCTGCCCAGGCTTGATGGACAGATTCATATGGTCGATAACGGGACGCTCTTCGGCATCGCCCTCGCCCAGCTCAACGTCCTCGTAGTTAAAGCACACGTCGTGATACTCCACGGCGCCGGCAGTCACCTGCAGATCCGTAGCGCCCGGCTTGTCCTGGATATCCGGCGCGGTCGAGAGCACCTCGTCCATGCGCTTAAAGCCGGCGATGGCCTTCTGATACGTTTCGGCCGAATTGACGAGTGTCTCGAGCGGCGTGCAGAACAGCGAAATATAGAGTGCAAAGGTCGCCATATCGACCGCCTGCAGCTGTCCCTGGGCGACCAGCCAGCCGCCCAGCAGCACCACGATCACATAGAGCACACCCGAGAGCAGGCCATACGTCGCGGTATAGACGCCCATGGCGTGATACATGTTCTCCTTGGACGAAAGATAGCGATTGTTGGAGGCGCGGAACTTGAAGCGTTCGGTCTCCTCATTGGCAAAACTCTTGACCACGCGCATGCCCGCCAGCGAATCCTGCAGCTGCGCATTGATGCCGCTGATCTTTTTGCGGTTGTCGCTAAAGACCTCGCGCATGCGCATGTTCTGCCAAAACATGATGACCGCAAACGCCGCCGTCACCACGGCCATGGCGAGCGCCAGCACCGGGGCGATGGTAAAGAGGATCACAAACGAGCCGATAATCTCGATGCCGCAGATGATGATCCACTCGGGCACGTGGTGCGCCGCCTCGCAGATATCGAACAGGTCGTTGACCACGCGGCTCATCATGTCGCCCGAGCTGTTGCGGTCAAAGTACGCAAAGCTAAAGCGCTCATACTGGTCAAACAGGTCCTCGCGCATCTTGGACTCCATACGCGCGCCCATCACGTGACCCCAATAGCTCACAAAATAGCGGCAGGCGCAGCGGGCGGCATACATCAGCACCAAGCCCACCGCAATCATGCCGAGCGCCTGCATAATGACAGCCTGACCCTGAGTAAAGAGCCCACCGGTCAAATTGCGCAGGATAATGGGGAACGCCAGGTCAATGGCGGCAAGCACCAGAGCACAAACAGTATCGGCAACAAAAAGCCCCATCTGGGGCTCGTAATACGAGAGAAACCTTTTAAACATGCAATCCTCGAAGAGAAATAAATAGCGTGAGAAATCCGGTTGAACCGGTCAGGCTGAAAACAAAGCGTCCCAACAAGCATAACGCCGATGTTCTGGCAGCGTCAGCGAAAACGTCCCTAAGCGAGCAAGGTGCCTTGAAAGAGGAGCGACGCGTACTTCGGTACGCGAGCGACGATTGAAAGGCAGATTGCCGCTTAGGGGCGTTTGCAGCGTCGACTCGTTACGCGGTTTGGTAAAACCGCGTAACCTAGAGCTCCGCACCCCCAAGGCGATGCGCGATGCTATCGCAGGCCAAGGCGCCCACGACGGTCTTGGCGTCTTCGATCTTGCCGTCGAGCACGGCGTCGATCAGCTCGTGCAGCGGCACCAGGTCAACGTTGACAAACTCGTCATCGTCGGGGCTGGGCGCATCAAACTCCAGCTTGGTAGCCAAGTAGATGTGAATGATCTCGTCGCAAAAACCGCAGGACGTGACAATCGACGTCAAAAAGCGAATGCGACCGGCCCTAAAGCCCGTCTCCTCGTGTAGCTCGCGCTTAGCGCAATCGAGTGGGTCCTCGCCCGGGTCGAGCTTGCCGGCGGGAATCTCGACCGTCACGCGGTCGATGGCGGTGCGGTACTGACGCACCAGTACGATCTTGCCGCTCTCGGTCAGCGCCACAACGGCCGCCGCACCCGGATGGCGAACGATATCGCGGGCACTGCGGCGACCGTTGGGCAGCTCAACCTCAAGACGGTGGACGTCGAGGATCTTGCCCTTCCAGGCGCACTCCTCCGAAAGAATCTTCTCGTGCAGCTCGGCATCGTGCGGGTCGTCGTCGCCCAGCACCAGCGCCGGCTCGTCAGCGACCTCGCCACCAGGTTCGCCCTCGGCGTGCCCATACATGCGGCTGTCCTCCTCGACGATCTGTGCGTCCACGAGCTCTTCGTTCTTCTCGTCCATCCGTCTCATTCCTCTCGGATTTTAGGCATCCCAGGCGTCGCGGCCGCGCAGCGCACGCAGGCCGATGTCGTGGCGCAGGGTCTTACCCTCAAAATCAATCTTCTCGCAGGCCTCGTAGGCAAGGTTGCGAGCGTTCTCGAACGTGTCGCCCAGAGCGGTCACGGCAAGCACGCGGCCACCATTGGTCACGAGCTGGCCGTCCACCACGGCAGTGCCCGCGTGGTACACGGTCACGTTCTCCATGGCCTCGGCATCGGCAATACCGGTGATGACTTTGCCCTTCTCGTAGCTGCCGGGATAGCCCGCGCTCGTCAGGACAACGGCCACGGCCCACTCGTCGCGCCAGTCGAGCTCAATCTGATCAAGCTCGCAGTTGGCGCAGGCGAGCATAACCTCGACCAGGTCGTTCTTGAGGCGCGGCAGCACGACCTGCGTTTCGGGGTCGCCAAAGCGGGCATTGAACTCCAGCACCTTGAGGCCGGCGGGGGTAAGCATAAAGCCGCCGTACAGGCAGCCGCGGTAGTCGATGCCCTCGGCAGCAAGCTCGGCCACGGTCTGCTCCATGACCGCCACCATGGTGGCGTGCTCCTCGTCGGTCACGATGGGCACCGGGCTGTAAACGCCCATGCCGCCGGTGTTGGGGCCAAGGTCGCCCTCGAGCGCACGCTTGTGGTCCTGCGAGGTGGCCATGGGGCGCACGGTCTTACCGTCGGTAAAGGCCAGCAGCGAGCACTCGGGGCCAACCAGCATCTCCTCAATGACAACGGTGTTGCCGGCATCACCAAAGGTACCGCCAAAGCACTCGCGCACGGCCTCTTCGGCCTGCTCGAGCTCAGTCGCCACGATAACGCCCTTGCCTGCGGCCAGGCCGTCAGCCTTCACGACCAGCGGGGCACCCTGCTCGCGCACATAGGCAAGAGCCGAAGCCTCGTCAGTAAACGAGCCGTAGGCGGCCGTCGGAATGCCGGCACGCTCCATGAGCTGCTTGGAGAATAGCTTGGAGCCCTCCATCTGGGCACCCTCGGCACCCGGACCAAAGCAGGGAATACCCGCCGCGCGCACGGCGTCGGCCACGCCCGCCACGAGCGGAGCCTCGGGGCCAATCACCACGAGTCCGCATCCATGGCTCTGGGCAAACGCCGCCACGGCCGCAGGATCGCAATCGTCGAGAACCACGTTCTCGCCGCAGCCCGCGGTGCCGCCGTTACCCGGCGCAATGTAGAGCTTGCCGGCGCGCGGTGATGCTGCGAGCTTAGCTGCCAAAGCGTGCTCGCGGCCGCCGCTGCCCAACAACAGGATGTCGATGGTTTGAGTGTCCGCCTTCAAGGGTGCCTCCTCTATGGATGAATGGCTCGCTCCGCGCGAGCCTTTTGCAAGCAAATATACCCCTCGGCCGCCCGCTTGGGCTGCAAAGGGGTATATCGCAATAACCGAATAGTGCCGATTACTTCCAGAATCGGTTGATGATCTGCTCGCGATCGGCGCCGACGCCAATGAACGTCACGCGGGTGTGTGCCAGATCCTCGATAAACGCCACGTAGTCCTGAGCCTCCTGCGGCAGCTCGTCAAAGCTGCGGCAACCGGTGATATCGCACTTCCAGCCCGGGAGCTCCTCGTAGATGGGCTTGGCATGCTCAAAGCGCGCCTGATGCTCGGGCACGCTGGTGTAGCGCTCGCCATCGACGTCGTAGGCAACGCACACCTTGATGGTGTCGAAGGCCGAAAGCACGTCGAGCTTGGTCAGGGCGATATCGGTGAGGCCGTTGACACGCGAGGCGTAGTTGGCGATGGGGCCATCGAACCAACCGCAGCGACGGCGACGGCCGGTGGTCACGCCGTACTCATAGCCTTCCTCGGTCAGCGTGTGGCCGGCCTCGGACTCATAGGAAAGCTCGGTGGGCATGGGGCCCGAACCGACGCGGGTGATATAGGCCTTCATGACGCCCAGCACGCGGTCGACATTCTTCATACCGACGCCGGAGCCGGTGATGGCGCCGCCAGCGGTGCAGTTAGAAGACGTCACGTACGGATAGGTGCCGTGGTCGATGTCGAGCAGCGTCGCCTGGGCGCCCTCGAACAGCAGGTCCTTGCCCTCGTCGATCATGTTGTTGAGCAGCAGGCTCGTCTCGGTGATGTAGGGGCGCAGGCGCTCGGCCATGGGCAGGTACTCGTCGCAGATCTGGTCCACGGTGTAGGTGGGCAGATGGTAGATGAGCTCGAGCTCGGGATTCACGCGGGCAAGAGCGGTCTCCAGCTTGTCGCGGAACAGCGCCTCGTCCAGCATGTCCTGCATGCGCAGGCCGATGCGGGCCATCTTGTCCTGGTAGCACGGACCGATGCCGCGCTTGGTAGTACCGATATTCTTCTTGCCGAGCTTCTGCTCAAAAGCGCCATCCAGATCGATGTGGTACGGCATGATGATGTGCGCATTGCCACTGATCTTGAGGTTCTTGGTGGTGATGCCGTCGGCCTCGAACATGTCAATCTCCTCAAGGACAACCTTGGGGTTGACGACGCAGCCGTTACCGATCACCGACACATGGTCGGAATACATGATGCCGGAGGGCACCTGGTGCAGGCCGTACTTCTTGCCGTTGACGACGATGGTGTGGCCGGCGTTATTACCGCCCGAATAGCGCACGACGGCATCAAAGTCGCCGGCGACCAGGTCGCAGATCTTACCCTTGCCCTCATCGCCCCACTGGGCACCGACCAAAACGGTTGACGGCATGTTTACTCCTTACATTCATGGACTGTCTACGCGCCACGCCGGCACGCAGAAGCACAAAACATTCCCAGTATACCCGTGCAACGGGTGCCTGTCCTACTCCTCGGTATGCGCCCCATCAAGCTCATAGAACTTGGTGGATGCCGGCAGGAACATCAGGTCGACGTCACCGATCGGGCCCGAACGGTTCTTGGCCACGACGATACGCGTAACGCCCTCGTCGGGTCGATCGTCACGCGAAGCCTCGGCCTCATCGGCGGATCGGTCCAAGAACATGACGATATCGGCGTCCTGCTCGATGGAACCCGATTCACGCAGGTCGGACAGCTGCGGGCGCTTGCCGGTACGGGATTCAACCTGACGCGACAGCTGTGACAGCGCGATCAGTGGAATCTTGAGCTCCTTGGCCATAATCTTCAGACCACGCGACATCTCCGAGACCTCGACGGTACGGCTCTCGGAGCGACGTCCCGGCGGAGGACTCACCAGCTGCAGGTAGTCCAGGATGATGATAGCCTTCTCCTTGTTGTGGAGCATGCGGCGGCTCTTGGCGCGGATCTCGGTCACCGTGGTGCCGGGCGTATCGTCAATCAAAATATCGAGCTTGGACAAGGTCTGCGTGGCCTCGTTGATATTGGCCCACTGCTCGGGGCTAATGCGGCCCGTACGGAAGTCGCTGATCGAGATCATGGCGTAGGCGCAAATCAGGCGCTGGGCAATTTCCTTGCCCGACATCTCTAGCGAAAAGAAGCCGACGGTATAGCCCGCAGCGGCGGCATTCAGCGCCAGGTTCAGAGCGAATGACGTCTTACCCACGGCAGGGCGGGCGCCGATAATGATGAGCTGACCCTCGCGGAAACCCATAAGCATGCGGTCGAGTGACGGGAAGCCGGTGGGCACGCCCGCGGCCTGTCCACCGGCCTTACACACTTCCTCGGCCTCGTTATAGGCCTCGACCATAAACTCGGTCAGTGTCTTATAGCTCGACTTAACCTCGCGCGCCGTGACCTTGAGCAGCTTGCTCTCGGCCAGCTCCACGACCTCCTTGGTGTCGGTAGGGGCGTTATAGGCCAGCGCGTTGATCTCGTTGGTGGCACCGATCAGCTCGCGCAGCATCGAGTCACGACGGACGATGGCGGCATGGTGCTGCCAGTTGACGAGCGACAGGGTCTGACCCATCAGCTCCAAAATGTAGGCCTCGCCGCCCACGGCATCAAGCTTGTTGATGCTGCGCAGGTAATCGATCAGCGAGATGGAGTCGATGGGAATGCGGCTGTTGTACATATCGACCATCGCGGTGTAGATGGTCTTATGAATGGGCCGGTAGAAGTCATCGGGCTGCAGCTCGACCTGGGCCTCCTCGACCACCTCGGGCGATAGCAGCATAGCGGCCAGTACGTTGGCCTCTGCATCTTGGTTTTGAGGGAGACCCAACTTGGAGCCGCGGTCCTCAACCGTCAGCCCCGTCTCCCTATCGTCGTATGCCATGAGCATCCTCATTCATATCGCTTGCGAGCATCCATAGTATCAGCCACGGTCCCAAAACGGGCCACGCGCCGCCAATCATCACCGAACGAAACGGATGAACGGTCCCGTATATAGGACTTCGACGCAACGTTCACCATGACACTCACTCAGCGCAAAAAACAAAAGGGCGCCCTGGTTTCCCAGAGCGCCCTTCTTAGAACAAGATTGTTGCGTTGCAGCAAATGCTACTCGGCAGCAGCCTCAGTCTCGACCTCGGCGGTCTCGGCCTCGGCGACCTCAGCGGCCTCCTCGACCTCAGCCTCGGCAGCGAGCTCCTCGGCGGTAACGCCGACGAGAACGACAACCTCGGCCTTGATCTCGCGGTACAGCGAGATGGCAACGGTGTGGGCACCGGCAACCTTGATGGGCTTACCGAGCTCGACGCGCTTGCGGTCGATGTCCATACCGAGCTGAGCCTTGATGGCGTCAGCGATCATAGCGGCGGTAACGGAGCCAAAGAGGATGCCCTCGTCGCCGACCTTGACGTCAACGGTGACCGTCTTGCCCTCAAAGGCAGCCTTGGTCTCGTTGGCGGTAGCCAGACGGACGGCCTCGCGCTTGGCGATGTTGTTGCGACGCTCGTCAAGCTGCTTGAGGTTGCCCTTGGTGGCGGCAACAGCGAGCTTCTTGGGGAACAGGAAGTTCTCAGCGTAACCCTGAGCGACCTCTACGACGTCACCCTCGCCGCCCTTGCCCTTGATCTCATCGAGAAGAATAACCTTCATGATGCGTCTCCCTTCTTAGCCGCGGTCGCGGTTGCCACGAGAGGAAACCACGGGGACGGTGTACGGCAGGAGAGCCATCTCGCGGGCGCGCTTGATGGCGTTGGCGATGTCATGCTGATGCTGCGTGCAAGCGCCAGTGACGCGACGGGGCTTAATCTTGCCACGGTCGGTCATGTACTTACGGAGAAGCTGAGTGTCCTTATAGTCGATGAACTCAGTGTTCTCCTTGCAGAACTGGCAGTACTTACGACGCGGCTGACGTGCAGAAAAATCATTAGCCATGTCAAAATACCTTTCGTTTGGCAACTTCGGCGAACCGAAGCCGCCTCTCACTCAAAAATAGGTGAACAACCCTTAGAACGGGATGTCCTCATCGTAGACGTCGACCGCGGGCGGCGTAGCCACCGGTGCGGCAGGACGTGCTGCGGGCGCGGGAGCTGCGGGGGCGTAACCGCCCTGGTCGTAGCCACCCTGGCCACCACGGGAGCTCATAAACTCGATCTCATCGACGATGACCTCAAGCTTGCTCCGGCGCTGGCCGTCGCGCTCCCAAGAGCTGTAGCGCAGCTTGCCCTCGATCGCGACCTTGTTTCCCTTTGCCAGGAAACGGCTCACGGCCTCGGCGCGGGTGCCGAACATGGTGCAGTCGACAAAGTTGGGATAGTCCTCCCACTCG
This sequence comes from uncultured Collinsella sp., assembly GCA_900546755.1. Lineage (GTDB taxonomy): Bacteria > Actinomycetota > Coriobacteriia > Coriobacteriales > Coriobacteriaceae > Collinsella. The sequence goes on from UREC01000016.1 coordinate 44,652, forward strand.
CCAGTCTGCGCGTTGCGGCGACGATCGTTCACGGCGACGCCAAAGGACAGAACCTGGGTTCCGCCGGCGGTGGCGCGCAGCTCGGGATCGCGGGTGAGGTTACCGGTGATGTTCACTCGATTGATGCTCATAACTCACTACTTCCTCTTGGGGCACAAGCCCAGTCCAAAACGACAGTCTTACTCCTGGTCGTCGCGACGGACGATCATGTGGCGGACCACAGCGTCGGTGATGCGCAGGACGCGATCAAGCTCGGCGATCTGGGTAGGATCTGCGTGGAAGTTGATGAGGGTGTAGTCACCATCGGTGAGGTCGTTGATCTCGTAGGCGAGCTTGCGCTTGCCCCACTCGTCAACGGAGTCGACCTTGCCAGCGCCCTCAGCGATCGTGGTATCGATACGCTTCATAACAGCGAGACGAGTCTCGGGGTCGAGCGACGGGTCAACAAAGAACAGCAGTTCATAAGCCTTCATATTGTCACCTCCTCTGGGCAAATGTGGCTTCAGGTCGTGAAGGTGCGCCTGAAGCAGGAAAAGACTTGGTAATAATATCTTTCAACCTCCTAGGCTGCAAGAATATGCAGCTACAACCTCATGACCTCCACATATGTCCATGCTCACACGGCACTTCATGCGCATTCCAACCAAATGCTGACCAAATGCTTGACGGATCTGTGTTCAAGATACGGTGCCGTGGGGACAAGCTGAGCCAAGCCGCAGGTCAGCGGGCACAAGGCTGTGGTCGCAAAATGCATACCAGTGGCCCACAGCACCACCCAAAGATTTTTAAATTCATTGCCAAGTCGCTTATGAATACCCTTTTTTGAACAATTGAGTTGATCAACCACGCTGGTCGGAAGCCGTTTTTTGGGACCTCAAGCCCCACTGCAGCGCCAAGCACGGCCAAGCGTTTTAAAAAATGCCAACTTTTCTGTTTGCACTTTGCGATTCCTCGTGTATACTGACTTTCGCATTTAACGGAGAGTTGTCCGAGTGGCCGAAGGAGCACGATTGGAAATCGTGTAGGCGTCAAAAGCGTCTCCAGGGTTCAAATCCCTGACTCTCCGCCAGTTAATTCCAAAGCAGGCCTTCGAGCCTGCTTTGTTTTTACCCCACGCGGAGGGGTGGCAGAGTGGTTGAATGCGGCGGTCTCGAAAACCGTTTGGCCTGTATAAGGTCACGAGGGTTCGAATCCCTCCTCCTCCGCCATTTAGATTGAGAAAGCTCCCAAGAATGGGAGCTTTTTTGTTATCGAAATACGTCTCGATTCCACGCTTCCCCAAACATGTACGTCACCCTCCAAAACCGACATTTTTCGGCATCTTTGAAGGCTGACGTACACGTTTGGATTGAGCTCACGGGAGTGGCACTATTCGGAAGGTGCCTCTTCGTCTCGCATGCCTTTCCAGTTGCGGATAAGCGCCTTGCGTAGTTCATTTTGCTCTCGCTGGTACCCGGTGTCGGTACAGCGAGGCATGCCGAGTGCTTCGCGAATGTTGTTCATGGCGCGGTGAAAGGCGAGCTGGCGGCCGAACTGAGCCGAAGTGAACGTAACGATTCGATATCCCATTTGGGAGAGAACGGCCTCTCGCTCCGCATCTGCTCCCTTGCGCTCGAGCTCATCGTGAAAACCGCCCTTATATTCGATACCGAGCTCCCTGCGCTTATAGGTCACGAGCGCATCGATTTTGAGTGTTCGAGCTTTGGCGCAATGCCAGAGACGTTGAGGGATCTCGAGCGGTTTGTTGAGTTCGATACCTCTAATGCCAACGCCGCCTTCGCTTGTTGGGAGCGAGAGGGCAATTGCCGAAGCGGTCTCCATAGGCGAGGCCGAGTGATCGTAGATGTGCCTGAGCGCGAGCCGTGCACGTGTGGCACCGGGTTTGCCGGGGTGCCGATCGAGCAGTTCGGTTATTTCATCCTTGGAGGTGGTGGCTGGTTGCTCGGTATAAGGGTCGGCGGGATTGAGCCTCATGCGATAATCGCCGCAAACTTCATAGCCATATTCGAGATATTCGATCCTATCCATCCATTCGGCGGCGAGCACGAAGGTGAAGGCTTCGTCGGTGATGAAGATTCCGGGCGTCAACTCGTTAATATGCTCGTAGGGAAGATTTTGTCCAAGAATGTGGCAAACGACGCCTTTGGTACGAATTCGCTCGAATTCGAATACAACCGCGATATCGATAGTCTTAAGCATATCGGACGGAATGCCGCAGTCGGTAAGGACCTGTCGTATGCGCGCAACACGTTGCTGGGTGGAGATGCCTTGTGCGCCTATCTGGTAGTCGTGCCGCGCAAGAGACTGAACCAAATTCTGGGGTGCATGATGGACAAGCCATGCGGTTTTATGCGAAATGAGAACAGGGGTATCCATTGAGGGCCTCTCGCTCTGAGCCGGTATCCAACTCTTATGTCCGTTGAAGTGGGGAAATATACCGGATGTGAGTAAATCAACTCACTCATGCCGTGAGCTCAATCCAAACATGTACGTCAGCCTCCAAAGATGTCGAAAAATGTCGTTTTTGGAGGGTGACGTACATGTTTTGGATCCCTGGCATTCCAGTAACGCCACGCCCCCACCCGGTCCCGACCGTTTACCGAGCAATAGGGTCGCCACGCCCGCCAACCATGTACTATGTACGGGCATTGTCTAAACCCACGATCCAAAGGACCCCATCTTGCCCGTCATCGCCGCCGTAACCGTTACCTCACATGCCTCGGATGCCATGGTCGCCATTCCGTTTTGGCTCGAGATGTTCGCCGTTGTCGCGGCATCGATCTCGGGCGTGCTGGTCGCTCGCGAGCACAAGCTCGACCTGGTGGGCGCGGTCGCGCTCGCGGTGGTCTGCGGTCTGGGCGGCGGTCTTTTGCGCGATATGACGCTCCAGGTCGGCAACGTCTACATCCTCAACCAGCCCATGGCACTACCGCTCTCCATCGCCACAGCCGCCATCATCTATATCTTCCCGGCAATCGTCGATAAGCCCGAAAAACTCATTCCCCTGCTCGACATCATCTCGGTCGGCATCTACGCCGCCACTGGAGCAGACAAGGCACTGGTCTACGGCTTTGCGCCGGCGGTGTGCATCATGATGGGCTTTTTTACCGCGGTGGGCGGCGGCATGCTGCGAGATGGTTTTATGGGTGTGGTGCCGGGCATTTTCCAACGCACTAACTTCTATGCCATCGCGGCCATCGCCGGATCGGCAAGCTATGTTTGCCTTGTCATGAGCGGCTTGGTCAGCAATGTCGCCGCGCTGGTCGTATGCGTTGTCGTGACCATGGGCCTGCGCTGGCTCTCACTGCGCTTTGACATCAAAAGCCCCACCGAAGAAGACATCGCGCGCTTCTTGCATCGCAAAAAGTAGGTGGCGCGGGCTCATCCTTCGAAATGCAACCGAGAGGTTCTTTTAGAGCGCCCTCGCGTTGGGTACCCTGTTAGGTATATGCCGAACACCTAACAAAAGGATCAACTATGGCTTTCAATCAAACCGCGGCGGCGCCGTCACACAAGATGCGTCGCTGCCTGCTTATGGCATTCGCGCTCATCGCGCTCGCGCTCACTGCACTTCCCACGGCGTCGTTCGCCGGCACGGACACCGCAGGCAACGTACTTGCGACCGACAATGACGCCAATTCGTCCGGCGTCGAAGGTGACCTGTACTGGGCAGGTCAGGCCCTCAACTTGGACGATACGTCCATCGACCGCGATATCATCGCCGCGGGCGATACCCTCTCAATTCGCGACTGCACGGTGGGCGGCGCCGTCCGTCTGGCGGCACGCACCATCGACGTTGCCAAGACCACGGTTGATGGCAGTGTGACGGTAGCCGGTCAGCATGTCGTGCTCAATTCCGACAGCACTGCCAACTGTTTCTATGCGATAGGCGAGACGGTTGCCCTGCGCGGCTCTACCAAGTCGGCAGCGCTTGCGGGCGATACGGTGACCATCGATGGCACCGTCGAGGGCGATGTTGAGGTTTGGGCCGACAAGCTCATCCTGGGCAAAAACGCCCACATCACCGGCACCGTGAACGCGCACGTCTCCGAGGACCCCGAGCGCGCTGCGGGAGCCGAGGTCGGCGCGCTCAAGATCGACCGCACCGAGAACGAGGATACTTCCACTGTTAACGATGTCATCGGCGGCATCGTCGCCGCGGCGCTCTCGACCTGCTTTGTCGCTCTGCTGCTCGAGCTCGTCTTTCCGCGCGCGACCGCCAGCGCCGCCGGAATGCTCCACCAGCGCCCCACGCCCCTGTGGGTGAGCGGCCTTCTGGGCACGATTGCTATCGTCCCCGCCGTCCTACTGCTAATTATCTCAATCGCTGGCCTGCCGCTTGCCGGAACCCTCTTGTGCGGCGTTATCGGCATCGCGTTGGTGTCGAGCGCCTTTGCGGGGTGCGCGATTGCCCGCATGGTCGGACACAACCAGAACCGCTACGCCATGGCAGCCGCCGGCGGCGTGATCGCAGGCGCGCTTACGGCAATCCCCCTCGTAGGCGATTTCATCAGCGGCGTAGCCTTCGTCTTTATGCTCGGCTACGTTATCCAGATCATCTGGCGCAACGCCCACCTCAAGTCGCAACAGCCGGCTAATACGCCGGAACCCCCCACCGCCTAGCCGCCAACCACCACAAAGGGGACAGGCACCTTTGTGGTGGTACACAAACGTAGCGGGGCGCCCGATCGCATCGACCGGGTGCCCCGCTTTTTCATGTCTCGTATTGATAGTCGAGGCGAACAACTACTCCTCAGAGCCGTCGTCGCGCCTACGACTACGGATGAGATGCGCCACACCGATGCACAGTACCGCGCCACCAGCGATCCAAGTAAAGGTCACGCCATTAAGACCGGTCAGCGGGAGGTTAATCTGTTTGGTATTGCCGACGGTAATGTTAAAGGTGCCGTCGGAGTCCTTCTCCGAGTCAGACTTCGCCGTCAGCTTGTTGTCGCCAGAATTTCCGTCGGTGAGGCCGGCGATAATCTTGTCGTTCTGGTTCTTAGGATCAAGCGTGCTTCCGAGCAGAGTAAGACCGGCACCCGGATCATCGGCCTTCATGGTCGGCTTGATCTCGAAGGTGAAAGGCTCGACCGTGGTATAACCGTCGGGAGCAGAAGTTTCCGTGACGGTATAGACACCGGCGTCGAGACCGACGACTTTGATGATGCCGCCATTGGCGGTCTTGAATTTCCAGGGGGTTTTGCCAAGGGAGCCATCCTGCTGGACGTACAAATTCGTGGATGCACCGTCGTCCGCTCCGGTGGCCTGGATGGTGAACTCGGCACCGTCGAGGGCCGCCTCGGTGCCCAGGTCGACCTTGTTGATCTTGAGGCCGTAGGTGTAGTCCTTGACCTTGTCAGGCGGAGTCTGGCCCTTGCCATCCTTGTTCATGGGATCGTTGGAGTAGTTAAGTATCACGGTGTTGTCGTTACCCTCAGTGCCGGCAACAATAGCGTCCGTGTTAATCCGCGCCTTATAGGAGACGACGACACAGGATTGTTTAGTGATTCCGCTGACGTCCTTCGGGTTTTCACAGGTCCACTTTGTCGTCTTAGCACCAGTTGAACTATCGACAGTTTCAGCACTCTGTTTAAAGTTGTTCGTAATTTTCCGACCGGTCTTGTGGGTCAGATCGCCTTTTGCATCGCTCACGCTATCGTATAGATAGACCTCAGCGCCCGACTGCGCGTCAGGCCCTTGGAGATCTGGTCGGAGAACTGATAGAAATACGTATCGTACTTATCGAAGTTCTCGGCGACGGTGCCGTAGAGGTTGTACGTCACGTCCTGGCCGATCTGGGAGTCAGCGGCATCGTGTTCTGTGTTGTCGGCATCACTCACGATCTTTTTCTCGACGGTGGGGATGCCGGTTTTCTCGCTGACGTTAACGGGAGTGCTTCCCACGACGGTGAAGATGGGGGACGTACCCGCCTCGCCCTCATTAATGGTGTCGGCTTTGGTCACAAAGAGCCAGTAACCGTGCGCGAGACCGGAGGCAGCGCCGTTTGTCGTTGTCGTCTTTTCAGTAAGATTGTCTACGGCAGCGGCAATCTTATAAGCAATGTGATTAGAGTCAACACGGGTTGTCTCATCGGTACCTGTCACCTCATTCGTGATCCAGTCTGCAGCATCCTGAGCAGTCTTACCCTTGTAATTCGGCTCCTTTTCCCTGATAACTTCCTCGACAGCCGCCTTCACGCTACCGTTTGCCCAGGTGATATTACTCACAACCGTCTTACCTTCGACTGTCGCAACATCAGCCTTAAAAATCTGATAGCCATCGAATTCGGTATGGTTGCCCTCAACGTTCGCAACGGTCACCGAGCCATTGGCCGTTGCAGCCGCATCCTCAGCGAACGCCATCGCGACCGGGGCCATGACGCCGCCGAAGCTCAGCGCCGCTGTGAGGCCGGCGGTTACTGCCAGGCGGGCGATGTTCTTGGTTGTCTTCATGTTTAGTCCTCTTTCTTGGAGGGTTCTCTAGTAACTTTTTCAAAACCAATGATCATCAGGTCGGTAGGCCTGCACGTCACTCGCTACGGAGGCAGTACGCCATTGAGCAAGGGGGGGGCAATTATTTTTCACGGCGACCTCCTCCCCGCTTGATGACGAGCGCGACAACAATAGCCGCCACTCCGATGGCAGCCAAAGCCGCCACCAGCACCAACGCTCTATCTCCCGTCGAGGGCATAAAGCCTCGACTTGCTTCTTTGGTTGGGGTGTTGAGCACCGACAGCTCAATCGAACCCGTCCCGGCATCGGCGGTATCAACCCGCAGGGGGCTTTCGACCGATACGGTCACCTTGGGCTTCGCGGCCGCCACCTGTTTAACGTCCAGGCCCTCGGCCGTAACCGTCACCGTACGTTTGCCCTCAAAGGCGGTGTAGCCCTTGGGAGCCGCGACCTCCTCGACGGTGTGGACACCCGCGTCCACACCGCTCAATTCCACGTGGCCGTCCGCGCCCGTGGTGACGTGCGCGGCGGCATCCGTCGACCACGAGCCGTCAGTCGTTAGAATGCGCCCGCGGTCATCGATGATGCGCAGTTTGGCGCCCGCGAGCGGTTTATCGTCCGAGCTTGAGCGCTTGATCAGACTGAGTCCCCAGGTGTAGGCGCACGCATCGTCACTCGGCGTGCGGGTGAATCCGGCGTCGCCAGACTGGTCGGCGAGGGGAGAGCGCGGGTAACGAAGGTAGACCTCGTTGGGGTTGCCCTTGGTGGCACCTCGATTGCAGTTGGTCCCCAACGGCGCATTGTAGACAGCAACCACGCGGGCGCCCGCGGCGAAAACGTCGGCCCCGCCGAGCGCGGCGATCAGGTCGC
>UREC01000017.1:0-50890 GCA_900546755.1 uncultured Collinsella sp.
CATGGTTTGGCAAAATCGATGCCTCCGGCGGGGCGGTGTTCTTCGCCTCCGGAGTGTTCTATTACTTTCTGACCCAGCAGGTCCGGAAACTGGTGCGGGGGATGGCGGACGCTTTCCCCGGCTGTGTGCTGGTCTTTGATGCTGCCAATCGGACGGCAGTAAAGATGATCGCAAAAACATGGCTTAAGACTGCAAAAATCAAGGATGTGGGGGCATATTTTGCGGTTTCGGATGCCGCCAAGGAAATCGGCACGTGGAACAGCCGTCTACAGGTCACAAGTCGCGGCTATATGCTGGGTTACAACGATTTGAGAGACCCTTCTGTCAGCGGCTTTTTCCGGTTTCTCGCAAGGGTCGGTGACAACGGGATGAAAATGCAAATCGTGAAAATTAGATTTAAAAAGGCAAAAATGAAGCCCATTCACTTTGACGTTGAAGAAGACGGCTTTTACGGCACATATTGGGCGTGCAAGGACACACATACAGCAGCGGACACGGATTCGATTGAAACCGTGCCCGCTATCTAATACTATATTATTTTATCGAACGCCTGTTCTATTCCCACTCGATGGTCGCGGGCGGCTTGGACGTGATGTCGTAGCACACGCGGTTGGCGCCGGGAACCTCGGCCACGATGCGGCCGGAGATGCGGGCCAGGACGTCGTAGGGCAGCTTGGCCCAGTCGGCGGTCATGGCATCGCTGGACTCGACGGCACGCAGGATAATTGGGCGCTGGTAGGTGCGCTCGTCGCCCATAACGCCGACGGACTTAATGTCGGGCAGGACGGCGAAATACTGCCAGCAGCTATGCTCGGAGTTGCGCTCGCCGGTCTGCTCAAACAGACGCTGGTTATAGGCGTCGAGCTCCTCGCGCACGATGGCGTCGGCATTCTTGAGGATCTCGAGCTTCTCCTTGTCGACCGCGCCGATGATGCGGATGGCCAGACCCGGGCCCGGGAAAGGCTGGCGGAACACGATGTTACCCGGCAGGCCCAGCGCCAGACCAAGTGCACGGACCTCGTCCTTAAAGAAGTGGTCGAGCGGCTCGATAAGGTCGAAGTGCACGCCCTCGGGGAACGGGATCAGGTTGTGGTGGCTCTTGATGGTGGCCGTCTTGCCGCCCGTCTTGCGCGCGCCGGACTCGATGATGTCGGGGTAGATGGTGCCCTGAGCCAGGTACTTGACCGGCTTGCCGTCGCACTCGAGCTGCTGGGCGACCGCGAAGAACTCTTTCCAGAACTGCGTGCCGATGATGCGGCGCTTCTCCTCGGGCTCGGTCACGCCGACCAGAAGCTCGGCGTAGCGGTCCTCGGCGTGGACGTGGATAAAGTCGACGTCAAACTGCTTGGTGAAGACCTCCTCCACCTGCTCGGGCTCGCCCTTGCGCAGCAGGCCGTGGTTGATGAACACGCAGGTCATCTGCTTGCCCACGGCGCGAGCGCCCAGCGCAGCCACGACGGAGGAGTCGACGCCACCGGACAGGGCCAGAATCACGCGGTCGTCGCCGACCTTCTCGCGGAACTCGGCCGTCATGGTCTCGACCAGGTTGTCCATGCTCCAGTTGGGCTCCAGGCCGCAGATCTCAAACAGGAAGTTGCTCAGCAGCTGCTGACCGTACTCGGAATGCTTGACCTCGGGGTGGAACTGCGTGGTGAAGATCTTGCGCTCGACGCACTCCATGGCGGCAACCGGGCACACGTCGGTGCTGGCGGTAACGGTAAAGCCCTCGGGCACCTCGGAGACGGCATCGCGGTGGCTCATCCACACGGTCTGCTCCATGGGCGTGGAGTTAAAGAGCTTGGCGCCTGCCGTGCGCGTGATGGTGGCGCGGCCATACTCGCCCACCTCGGAGTGGCCGACCTTGCCACCGAGCGTCACGGCCGTGATCTGATGACCGTAGCAGAAGCCCAGGACGGGAAGGCCCAGGTCAAAGATGGCGGGGTCGATGGACGGAGCGTCCTCGGCATACACAGAAGCCGGGCCGCCGGAAAGGATGAGCGCAGAGGCGTTCATCTCGCGAATCTCGTCGGCCGAGATGTCGCAGGGAACGATCTCGGAATACACGTTGAGGTCGCGGACGCGACGGGCAATGAGCTGACCGTACTGCGCACCAAAGTCGAGTACGAGGACCTTTGCGGAAGCCTTTTGATCCATGGTTTCCCCCTCTTGTTGGCGGGGAGCCGATGCTCACCCGCGTGAATGAACGAAATAGCTTTCATAGTGTACACGTTATATGGGGTTTCTCGTCCCTCGCAACCATCAGCGCACGGCAAACGCACGACCTGGACCCCTATTTGACGGCAATTGAAGTGTTACCGAACGTTACAGATGATGTAATACGTTTGAACATTGGACGCCCTGTGCCACAATACTGCCGAACGACTCCGCCCTCGCGGCGGCAAATACGATAGGAATACCAGCATGAAGCGCATCCTTCTCATCGCCACGGGCGGCACCATCGCATCGACCGAGGACGGCAACGGCCTCTCCCCCGCCCTGACCGGTGAGGAACTCGCCCAGAGCGTTCCCGAGATCTCGGGCCTCTGCGAGCTCGACGTCGTGCAGCCCATGAACATCGACAGCACCAATATGCGCCCGAGCGACTGGATGCGTATCCGCGACGTCATCGTCGAAGGCTATGCCGATCACGACGGCTTCGTAGTCCTTCACGGCACCGACACCATGAGCTACACCGCGGCAGCGCTTTCCTATCTGATTCAGGACAGTCCCAAGCCCATCGTACTCACCGGCTCGCAAAAGCCCATGGGCAACCCCTTTACCGATGCCAAGCTCAACCTGTACCAGAGCCTGCTCTATGCGCTCGACGAGCATTCACACGACGTCTCGATCGTGTTTGGCGGCGTCGCCATTGCCGGCACGCGCGCCCGCAAGCAGCGCACCATGAGCTTTAACGCGTTCATTAGCGTCAACTATCCGCCCATCGCCTATATCCGCAACGACCGCATCGTGCGCAACGGGCTTCACGGCACGCATCAGGGCGAAAACCCGGTGCGCTTCTACGACCACATCGACCCACGCGTGTTTGTGCTCAAGCTCACGCCCGGCGTGAACCCTGGCGTTCTGGACGCTCTGGCCGATAGCTACGACGCCGTGATTCTGGAGACCTTTGGCATTGGCGGCATCCCCGAGTTCGGCGAGTCCGGCGAGTCGTTCCAAGAGGCAATTTTCCGCTGGGTCGATTCGGGCCGCACCGTCGTTATGACCACGCAAGTCCCCGAAGAGGGCCTTGACCTGGGTGTTTACGAGGTCGGCCGTGCTTACGCCGACCATCCGGGTATTTTGCGCGGCGACGACATGACCACCGAGACGCTCGTGGCCAAAACCATGTGGGCACTCGGCCAATCGCGCGACGCAGCCGAGATCCAGCGCCTGTTCTACAGCCAAGTCAACCACGACCGCGTCCCGATGGCGTAATTCAGTTGTCGACGGGTATCCCCTATTCGATACCCTCGAGAAGCTCTGACACCGTCATGCCGAGTGCGGGCGCGATCTTAAATAGAACCTTGAGCGTGAAATTTGCCGTCCCATCTTCGATTCGGTCGAGGTAGGGTCGGCTGATTCCTGTCGCCACACAAAAATCAACCTTGGAGATACCAAGGTCTCTGCGTGTCTCTTCGACCCGCCTGCCAAGAATCTGTTTCGCACGTTCGTCCATGCAGCCGAGTTTGAAATGGAGCCGAACATAAACGTAAACTATAGTTTACGTTTTGCCGAATACACAGGAGTTTTCTATGTCGGGTTCTTCGGTCCGCACGTACCGAGCCACGCTTCGCACAAACAGCGCACCGCCCAAGCTCGTCGTCGTTGAAGCAGAATATCTTTCGCCCGATGAGCGCACAGCATTTGCATTGCTATCAAGTCGCGTCGCCGCCGTTCTGGTCCCTTGTCCGGCGCAAGGTGCGCTTGCCATCCAATGCCAAGCGCACAGCCGCTCGCTCAATCAGGCTGCCGTAATCGTAACCAGCCAGCGTGGCCTGCCCCTTCTCCTGGAAGCCGGCGTCGCGCTCGCCCTTCGCGGTGCCGGATACGAAAACGAGGCCGCCGCCGACATGGTCTTTCAACCACGATCGAGCGGCGGCCTCGCAGCAGCCATCGAATATGCTTGCAGGCTCGTTGCCTAAAGGCGCAAGCTAAAAGCCCAGGCCAAAGCCCATACCGGTAATCGCCGAATACATAAAGTAGACGTTGATTACGTTGAGAAATACACCCGTGATGCAACCGTTGCGCAGGTAGCGCTCGCACACGATGCGTGCCATGGCGGCGGAGTCATCGTTGTTTTTTGCCTGGCGTCCCGCCGTAAAGTACGTCGCCACGCTCAGCAGCAGATTGAGCACCGGCAACGCCAGCAGCTCGTAGCTCTTGCCCCAGCGCGTCGCCTCGCCGGCAGCATTAAACTTTGTTGCCACCTCGGGACCAATGTTGGGGATAACACACGCTGCGACCACCAGCGGAATCACCGCAAGTACGAGCAGCGCAATACCCATGTAGCCAGCTTTTTTGCCATATTTAAACATATGCGTCGTCCTTACACGTTAAAGCGGAAGTGCACGACGTCGCCATCGGCCATAACATAGTCCTTGCCCTCAATACGCAGCTTGCCGGCAGCCTTGGCGCCCTGCTCGCCACCGAGCTCGATGTAATCGTCGTAGCCAATGACCTCGGCCTTAATAAAGCCGCGCTCAAAGTCGGTGTGGATGACGCCGGCGGCCTGCGGGGCGGTCGCGCCCTGACGCACCGTCCAGGCCTTGACCTCCATCTCGCCGGCCGTAAAGAACGACTGCAGGCCGAGCAGCTTGTAGGCTGCCTGCGCGAGCACGTCCAGGCCGGGCTGCTCCAGGCCCAGGCTCTCCAGGTAGTCGGCAGCGTCCTCGGGATCGAGCTCGGAAAGCTCGGCCTCGATCTTGGCGCAGATCGGCAGCGGCTTGACACCGTCGATGGGTGCCAGGTCCTCGTTGAGCATGTCCTCGTCTACGTTGGCCACATACAGGATGGGCTTCATGGTGAGCAGGAACAGGCCCTTGGCAGCGGCGCGCTCCTCGTCGGTCATCTCCATGGATGCGGCGCGCTTGCCCTCGTTGAGCCAGGCAAGCAGACGCTTGGCAACCTCGAACTTGGGCATGAGCTCCTTGTCGCGCTTGGCCTCTTTCTCGAGCTTGGGCAGCTGCTTCTCGAGCGTGCCCATGTCGGCCAAGATGAGCTCGGTCATGATGGTGTCGGCATCGCCGGCGGGATCGACGAACTCGCCGGTGCGGCCCACCTCACGCATGACGTTGGGGTCCTTAAAGTAGCGCACGACCTCGCAGATGGCGTCGGTCTCGCGGATGTTTGCCAAGAACTGGTTGCCCAGACCCTCGCCCTCGTTAGCTCCCTTCACCAGACCTGCGATGTCGACGAACTCGACCGTAGCCGGCACAATGCGACCCGGGTTGACGATGTCGGCGAGCTTTTGCAGGCGGCTATCGGGCACATCGACGATACCCACGTTGGGGTCGATCGTGGCGAACGGGTAGTTGGCGGCAAGGCCGGTCTTTTTGGTAAGCGCGGTGAACAGCGTCGACTTGCCCACGTTGGGCAGGCCCACGATACCGATGGAAAGGGACACGACAGCTCCTTTTGATACAGGTACTTCAAACTGCATAAGTATAGCGCCGCCGCAGCATCTGGGCGAACCCGGACGCCACGGCGGCACGAATGAAGCAGAGATGTGTGAGAGTTCGAGACAGCAGTCCTTACTTAAGCTCGGGCCAGAAATCCTTGTTGGCCTCGATGAGCTCGTCCAGGATCTGCTTGGCAACGCTCGCCGAAGGAATGGTCTTGGAGAGCGTGAGCGCCTGCCAGAGCTTCTGGTAGCTGCCCTCGACCCAAGCCTGGACAACGAGCTTCTCGACGGAAACCTGCTGCTCCATCAGGCCCTTCTGGAACTGCGGAATCGGGCCCTGGCAAATCTTCTCAAAGCCGTTGGAACCGACGATGCAAGGCACCTCGACCATGGCCGTCGGGTCGAAGTTGGGCACAGCGCCATCGTTGGGGACGATCAGCAGGAAGCGCTCGAGCGTGTTCTCGGCCAGTGCGCAGGCAAGGTCGACGATGTAGTTGGCATGTACATCCGGCTCAAAGCCGCCGTCCTTGGCAGTACCCTTGGCGATGATGTCGCGGCAAGCGCCAAAGACCTTCTTCTCGCGGCCGTCCATAACCTCATTGGCGCGAGTGTAGTTGGGGTCAGACGTCTCGACGACATAGTCCGGGTACAGGTAATACTTGAGGTAGGTATTGGGAATCGTCTCGGGATCGACAGCATAGACATCCTTGGCCTTGCCGAAGGTGTGAATCCAGCTCTCCTCGACATGCTGCTCCTTACCGGCCTCGTGCTCGATGCCGTCCAGGTAGCCGTTCTTAGCCATGTGCTCCTTAATCTGCGGCATGAGGTCGTTGCCCTCCTTGTCGTAGATTTTGCTCCACCAACCAAAGTGGTTGAGGCCGTAGTAGCTATACTGCAGCTCGCGACGATCCTTGATGCCGCACATACGGCTCATCTTATCCATGAGGTCGATCGGCATGTCACAGATGTTGATGATGCGGCTGTTGGGGCGCAGCACGCGGCAGGCCTCGGCGACGATGGCCGCGGGGTTGGAGTAGTTGAGCATCCAAGCGTTGGGGCTGTACTTCTCCATGTAGTCGAGGATCTCGATGACACCACCGATGGAGCGCATGCCGTAGGCGATACCGCCGGCACCGCAGGTCTCTTGGCCAACGCAGCCGTACTTGAGAGGAATCTTCTCGTCGAGCTCACGCATAGCGTACAGGCCAACGCGGATGTGAGCGAGGACGAAGTCAGTACCGGTAAAAGCGGTTTCGGGGTCGGTGGTGTAGTTGAACTCAACCTCGGGGGCGTTCTCGTGGAAGTAGATCTCGCAGGCCTTGGCCACGGTCTCCTGGCGCTCGGCGTTGTTGTCGTAGAAGGTCACCTTGTTGACCGGGAAGCGGTCGCGCTCCTCAAGCAGCATCAGGGCAATGCCCGGAGTGAAGGTAGAGCCACCGCCGGCAATGGTCACGGCATAGTTTTTCTTGGACATGATGTCCTCCTCATTCTGGCCGCTTGCTCAATCCATCCCCGCACGCGGCCTGTACGGTTTGGAATTGTTACCTAGAAGTGGAGTTTTTTATCTCTAGAATCGGCCTTGCGGTGCATACCGGCTCTGCAAGGCCGATTGTTTCGATGGACGATGGTTTACAGAAGACTCTCGAACTTCAGAAGACTCTCGAACTTCTCGCGAACCTGCGGGACGGTAAGGCCGATGATGACCTGGATTGACTGACCTTGGATCACCAAGCCATGCGTACCGATCGCCTTGAAGGAAGCCTCGGGTGCAACGACGCTCTTGTCCTTGACGTTAACGCGCAAACGGGTAGCGCAGTTAGTTACATCGATGATGTTATCCGTGCCACCGAGCAGATCGAGGATGTTCTCGGCAAGCACCAAGCGCTCATCATCTTTACTCTGGGCGACCGATTTGCCAGCAGCAGCACCGCTCTGCTTTTGCTTGTAGTCGGCCTTGGACTTGAGCTCGACCTCAACATCGTCATCCTCGCGACCGGGGGTCTTAAAGTCGAACTTGACGATCAGGAAACGGAAGACCACGACCCAAAGGGCGGTAAAGCACAGACCGACAAGGATGGAGATGGTGTACTGCAGACCGTGTGCGGCCCAAAGGGGCAGCCAGTCCCACGAGAGCATCGAGATGATGCCGCCGTCGAAGATGCCCACGACGCCAAGGAGGTTTTGAGCCATGCAGCCGAGCGCTCCGAGCACGCAGTGGACGACGAACAGGCCGGGCGCGATGAACAGGAAGGTGAAGTCAAGCGGCTCGGTGATACCGCAAAGCATAGCGGTAAGGGTGACGGGAATGAGCAGAGCCTTGACGCGCTGCTTGCGCTCGGGCTTGGCGGTCATATAAAACGCAATGGCGACGCCAAGCGAGCCGAAGACTTTAGTCCATCCAGGGCAGGTATAGGCAGCCCAGGGTGCGGCATCCTTAAGAGCAATGCTCGGATCGGCAGCCAGTTGGGGCAGGATGTTAGCCCAAGCGGCAAAGATGCCGCCATTGACCGCCGCGTTGTCGTAATAGAACGGCGTATAGATAAAGTGGTGAAGGCCTGTAGGGATCAGCACGCGCTCGAAGAAAGCAAAGACACCCACGCCAAACGTACCGGCGGAAAGGATGAATCCCTGGAAGGCGGAGATAGCAGCCTGAACATGCGGCCACACCAGGCAGGCGATAAGAGCGACCGGAACCATAACGAAGAAACCGATCATATAGATGAACACGGAGCCCGAGAACACGCCCAGCCACTCAGGAAGTTCGGTGTCGAAGAACTTGTTATGCAGCATCGTGGCGATACCAGAGATAATGAGCGCGCCCATGATGCCCATGTCAAGCGTTTTGATGCTTGCGATAGTGGCAAGACCAGTACCGCTGCCCGCCTCGACAGAGTAGTCGACACCAAAGACAGGGCCCCACTGCCCCAAGATTGTGCTTACAAAGTAGTTGAAGGTAAGGTAGATGGCCAAAGTCTCCATGCAGCAGCGAGCGTTCTGCTTGTTCGCGAGCGAGATTGGCAACGCTACGCAAAACAGCAACGGCATCTGGTTAAAGAGCGTCCAACCACCCTGGAGCAGCACATTCCAGCAATCAAACCAAAGATGACCCGCAGTGGCCATCTCGCCAAAGATCGCCTCGGTGGTAAACAACGTACCCAGGCCGACGACGATTCCGGAAAATGCGAAAAGAATTGCAGGCGTGTACATTGCACCGCCGAAACGTTGTATCTTTTGCATCATGACGGGGAATCCCCCTCTCTTCATTCGGAGCGCTGCGGTTTTGGCTTCACTCGAGACCGCAGACGCGCCGTTTGCGTGTACCTCGTGCAATAGGACGGGTGGGCCCGCTTCCCTGACTTCTTGCGCTTCTATTTTTATCATATCACTTATCTAGACAAGTTAATACGGTTTCCATGTTCGGTCAGCGGTCGATAATTGACGGTGAACGGTTTATTTCAAAGGTTTTGCCTGTTATTGCCTGTTTGTCTAAAACTTCTTAAACAAAATATTTATCAACTTGTCTAGATAGGCTTGTATAAGGATGTTTGCATACCTATACTTCATTACAACATTCACCGCCACGTTAAGGAGTCACCATGAAAAGCGCGGTCTTCTATGGAAAGCACGATCTCAGGGTCGAGGATTCGACAAAACCGGCCGTGGGCAAGCGTGACGTTCTGATCAACGTCAAAGCTTGCGGCGTCTGCGGCACCGACGTGCATATCTATGAAGGCGACAAGGGCGCAGCCGACGTTACCCCGCCCACAATCCTTGGTCATGAGTTCGCTGGCGTTATCGAGGCCGTGGGCTGCGATGTCACCGGCTTTAAGCCGGGCGATCGCGTGTGCATCGACCCAAACCATCCCTGCGGCTGCTGCGAACCCTGCCGTGACGGAATCAACCACTACTGCGAGCATATGACCGGCTACGGCACCACCGTTAACGGCGGCTTTGCGGAGTACTGCTCCGTCGATATGCAGCAAGTCTACAAACTGGGGGATCACACCAGCTTTGAGCAGGGCGCCATGACCGAGCCCGTGGCGTGCTGCCTGCACGGCATCGATATGTGCAACATCAAGCCCGGCAGCACGGTTGTCGTTATCGGCGGTGGCATGATCGGCCTGCTCATGATGCAGCTTGCCAAAAACGCTGGTGCTACCAAAGTCGTTTTGCTCGAGCCCGTCGAGGGCAAACGCGAGGTTGCGCTCAAACTCGGCGCCGATCTGGCAATTGATTCCATCCACGAGGACGTCCCAGCCCGCCTGAAGCAGGAGGGCGTCGGCAACGTCGACGTTGTAATTGAATGTGTCGGTAAGCCCGTCACCATTGAGCAGGCCATTAGAATCGCCGGCCATAAGGCCACGGTTATGATGTTCGGACTTACCAAGCCCGATGAGACGATCACCGTCAAGCCCTTCGAGGTCTTCCAGAAGGAGCTTGTGCTCACCTCGTCCTTCATCAACCCTTATACGCAGCGTCGCGCACTCGAGCTCATCGACTCGGGCAGAATCGACGTTTCTTCGATGGTCGCCAAGGTGGCTTCCCTCGACGAACTCGGCGCCATCCTGTCAGACCCGGCCCTGCGTGCCATGGGCAAATATATAATCGATCCCAGCAAGTAAATCGATTGACACCTGCGCGGACGGCCCTCATCCGCCGTTCACGCACCCAACTCTAGGAGACCGTCATGGCGCGAGCCATCTTCCAAACTATTTATGACAACGTGAAGCAGTCGATTGACGACGGCACATACGCCTATCAGAGTTATCTGCCTTCGGAGACTGAGCTCACGCAGCTGTTTGACTGTTCGCGCATGACGGTCCGTCGCGCCATCTCGATGCTTGCGGCAGATGGTTACGTGCTCCCCCAGCAAGGCAAAGGCATGCGCGTCATTCGCAACATCAGTGACGAGAAGAGTCGTGGCGGCGGCGGACTCGAGACCTTTAAGGAAATCGCGACCAGCCGAGGCTTTGAGCTCAAGACTGTCACCACCGTCTTTGAGCTCCTCGTCTGTAGCAAGGCACTCTCCAGGATTACCGGGTTTCCCGAAGGCTGCGAGCTTACGCGCGCCAAACGCATCCGTTATGCAGACGGACAAGCCGTGTGCTCCGACGACTCCTATTACCTAAGTTCACAAGTACCGGGGCTGACACCCGAGATTGTCAACGACTCGATCTATCGTTACCTCGAAGAAGATCTTGGCATTAAGATTGCCACGGGCAAACGCGATGTAACGATCGAGCATCCCACGCCCGAGGATACGCGCGTGCTCGATCTCGACGACTTTAACGCACTCGCCGTTATACGCGGGCAGACCTACAACGCCGACGGCATCCTTATGGAATACACCGAGACCAAACAGGTCCCCGGGTTCTTTTTGCTCCATGAAACCGTGACGCGCAACGGTACCGGTCGAACCGGCCACCAAAGCAGCATGAACTAACCATCTATTAGTTGCGGTGGAATAGCTCCTAGAATGGCCAGCTTAAGGGCAAAACAGGAACTATTCCACCGCAACTTTTTTTGGCCGGCGGGGCAGTGTCTGTCCCACCGGCCATCATTTACGCTCTTTTAGCTAGTCCGCGAGCTTTTCCACCTGGTCGAGCACCTTGTTGAGCTTTTCCTTTGCCTCGGCCTTGATCTTCTCGGCCTCCTCGTGAGCCTTCGCCTTCTGGGCAGCCTTTTCCTCGGCCTCGGGGTCGACGACAACCAAGTTGGACGCATCGTGTTCAACCAGCTTGAGCGCATGCTCGGGACAAACCTTGACACAGGCGCCGCAGCCTAAACAATACGTGGACTCCAACGCAAAGCGGCCGCTTCCCACCAAATCGCAGGCAAACGTGGGGCACACGTTAACGCACTCGCCACAAGAGGTGCACTTGTCAAAATCGCACTCCGGCGTGCTCACCTGCATGTTCTGGGCAAGCTCGGGGTGGTTTTGCAACGTCGAGAGCACCAGTTGGCGCCCGTGCGTGAGCGAACGGCGACGCTTGGTCGTCGTGGTGCCGCACATGGTGTTGAGCGTGCGCTCCAGCTGGGTAATCTGATGGCGATGGGCCTTCAACTTCTGCGTCACCGAGGCCAGTGCCGCCGTCGCCGGATTGAGCTTGGTCACCGTCAGGCCCGTGGTGCGGGCGATCTTTTCCATGTACTCCTTGCGCTCGTACTCGCGGCGCTTATGGCACTTGAGGCTCTTGGGGTCGACCTCCAGGCCCATACCCGTGCCGGACCACTCCTCGGCCTTCGCAATCGCCTCGCCCAGAATATCCTCACCACCGGTGTTACGGCACTTATCGCACACGCCCAGCGGCAGGTACACGCTCACGTTGGGATAGTCCGCCAGCACCGAGAACCAGGTCTCGGCCGTAATATCGCCCACGCAGGCAACGACGACCTCGTTTTCGCGCGGCATACGCTTAAGGGCGCGCGTGCAGGTGACGTAGGCGGTCTCGTGGCTTGTAGCCGCCGAAACAATGTCATCGTAGACGTTTTTGGGTGCAAGGCGCGGAGAGATGATCGCCTCCGTCGGGCAAGCAGCGGCGCACAGACCGCACTTGCGACAGGAGTCGAGGATCTCGATGGAGTCTTCCTCGACCTCGATAGCGTTGACCGGGCACACGTCCATGCACGCGGTGCAGCCGCTCTTCTCGTTTTTGCAGGTCAGGCACGGAATGGTGTTACCGCGCGGACGCTCCTTGTAGTCGGCAGGATTCCACTGCGGCGCTGACGGATCGAGTGCATCGGTCACGCCGCCAAGCGGGTTTTTAAGAAAGTCGAAACCCTTGCTGATCTCGATAATGTCATCAAACAGATCGTGTTCCTGCGCCATGCGCGGCCCCTCCCTGAGCAGTGCAAACAAGCAAGAGATAATGATACGCTATCGGCCCACGCCTCGGGCAAATTACACGCGGAGCATCTTTGCGGCAAATAGCCCATGGCCTATCGCCGCCTCGATTGCACAAGATCAATCAAGCGCCAAACTATGCCTCGCACATGAGCTGCACGAGTTTTTGTTTGGTCACCTTGGCCTGTTCGTTAGCCATATTGCGCTCGTTTCTAAAGACCGCATTTGCAACACCCTGCAGATCGGCATCGGAAATCTCGCCAAGGCCCAGCTCCTCGAGCGTCGTCGGCAGACCAACGCGCTGGCAAAACTCGAGCACCTGTTCAAGCTCGGGCGCACGCTCCAGGCGCAGCTGCACCACCAGACCAAACGCTACGGCCTCGCCGTGCATGGCCTTGCACTCGGGCAAAATCGTCAGACCGTTGGCGATGGCATGTGCCAACGCCAGGCCGCCGCTCTCAAAGCCAACACCCGAGAGCAGAATATTGCACTCGATCAGGCGCTCAACCGCCGGCGATGTACGGCCCTTTTTGAGGTCGCGCTTGGCAGCGACGCCGCACTCCATGAGTGTGTCATAGCAGGCACGTGCCGCGACCAGAGCCAAGTGCCCCGGCGCGCCACCGTGCTCGTTGGTGCCGTGCGCCGCGGCGCACGAACGCGCCTCGAAGTACGTTGCCAGCGCGTCGCCCATGCCAGCGACCGTCATACGCAGCGGGGCTGACGCGACCACGTTGGTATCGACCACGACCAGGTCTGGATTCTTCTCGAGCATCAGGTAGCGGTCGAACGACCCATCCTCGTGATACAGCACCGAAATCGCACTGCACGGACCGTCCATCGACGCCGCCGTGGGGCATACGCACAACGGCAACTCGGCATAAAACGCAACGGCCTTGGCGATATCGAGCATTTTGCCGCCGCCAATACCCACCACCATGTCGCAATACTCGGCCTGGGCTTCCTTAGCCATTTCGACAACGGCCTCTTCCGTACACGGACCGTCATAAATCTTAAAGAACGGCTCACTCAGATCGTCGTCCAGAAATCCATCGACGATCTGCCTGCACAGCCGATCCTCGGTGCCCTGGTCAAACAAGACATAGGCAGCGCAGCCCAACCATGACAAATACCTGCCCTGGCGCGAAAGCTCCCCCGGCCCCTGAACATACCGGCCGGGACCGCCGTAAACCATAGGAAGCGCCATACGAGAATCCACCCTTCATCAAACAACGATTGGTGCAAAGTAACCTGACCCCTTTGCACCTTAGCAAAAAAGGGGCAAAGCCATCTGCTGGCTTTGCCCCTTCCTTAGCTTGATTTACTCATCCATGAGATAGTAGTGGCCCAGTGCGTCTGCACCCAGAATGGCGTTTGCGACCATCTCGGGCGTCACCTCAAACGGCATGTTGCACATGGTGTCATCGGGCGCGCAGGCGGCCTCGGCAACAATCATGGCCTGCTCGCGCGTAAGCTCGGCAACGCCAAGTTCCTTCATCGTGACCGGCAGGCCCAGCTCAATGCAGAAGCCCAAGACTTCCTCGAGTTTCTCAGTCGGGGCATCCTCGAGTACCAGCTGGACGATAGTGCCAAAGGCGACCTTCTCGCCGTGATACATGCCGTGGCACTCGGGCAGCATCGTCAGGCCATTGTGGATGGCATGAGCAGCAGCAAGGCCCGAGCTCTCAAAGCCAATGCCCGAAAGCAGCGTATTGGCCTCGATGATATGCTCGACGGCAGGCGTCAACGCTCCCTTCTCCAGCGCGACCTTAGCCTTGACGCCGTCGGCCATAAGTGTCTCGTAGCAGAGCTTGGCGAGCGCCAGGCCGGCCATGCCGCCCTTGCCGCCAGCGCAGGTGCCACCGTCGGCATCGTGCGTTGCCTGGGCCTCGAAATAGGTTGCGAGCGCATCGCCCATACCGGAAACCGTCAGGCGCACCGGGCTCGCCGCGATAACCGTCGTGTCCATAAGGACAATATTGGGGTTTGCCTTAAGGAAGAGATACTTGTCGAACTGGCCGTCATCGGTATAGAGCACGGAGAGCGCCGAACACGGGGCATCGGTCGAAGCAATGGTGGGGCAAATGATAACCGGGGACTCCAGGTAATAGGCGACGGCCTTCGCGGTGTCGAGGATCTTGCCGCCACCGACGCCGACGATGATGTCGCAACCGTTGTCGCGAGCGAGCGCAACCAGGCGATCGACCTCGCCCTTGGAGCACTCACCGTTAAAGTCCTCAAACAGCAGCTCGGCCTTAGCCTCGGCAAAGCCGCCCTCGATCTTGGCACCGACGCGCTTCTTGCCCGAAGGCGTCACGATGACGAGGGCCTTAGCGCCAAGCGGCTCAACATAAGAGCCGAGCTTGGCCAGCTCGTCCGGGCCCTGGATGTACTTGCTGGGGCTATTGAAAATTGCAGCCATAACCATCCCATTCTCTAAAAGAAAAAGAAAGGGGCTCCGTACGGATACGTGCGGAGCCCCTCGTTACGATAACAAGAGTCGATTAGAAATCGATGTCGGTGTCGTAGTAGCAGGCCTTGAGGATCTTCTCGAAGTCGGCAGCCTTGGTCTCACGCGGGTTCTCGGGCGTGCAGGCGTCGGTCTCGGCGTTCGCAGCGATCTCGGGCAGCTTGGCGAGGAACTCCTCCTCGGAAACCATCTGCGGGTTCTCGGCGTCGACCTTCACGCCACCATTCGCGTAATCCTTGATGGACTGCGGAATGTTGAGCTGGTCATTGAGGTCGCGAATCTTCTGGACGAGCGCAGCGATGAGCTCCTCGTTGGTCTCGCCGGGAAGGTGCAGGATCTCCTTGGCCACGTAAGCGTAACGCTCAGCAGCACGCGGGTCCTTGGAGTTCCACTGGATAACCTTGCCCAGGTACATGGCGTTAGCGGCACCGTGGATGATGTGGCCGTTCTCGAAGGCAGCACCGGTCTTGTGAGCCATGGAGTGAACGATGCCGAGCAGGCCCGAGGAGAAGGCGATACCGGCGATGCACTGAGCCTCGTGCATGTGCTGACGGGCCTCATGGTCGCCAGCATAGGACTTGGGCAGCCACTCGACGATCTCGCGGATGCCGTGCAGGGCGTTGGCGTCGGTGAACATAGAGGCGCAGGTGGAAACGTAGGCCTCCATGCAGTGGGTCAGAGCATCCATGCCGGTGTGAGCGCACAGCTTGGCGGGCATGGTGTAGGTGAGCTCGGGGTCGACGATGGCGACATCAGGGGTGATGTTGAAGTCGGCCAGCGGGTACTTGATGCCCTTGGCGTAGTCGGTAATGACGGAGAACGCGGTGACCTCGGTAGCGGTGCCGGAGGTAGAGGAGATGGCGCAGAAATGAGCCTTCTGACGCAGCTCCGGGAAGCTGAACGGCTGGATGATGTTATCGAAGGACTCCTCGGGATACTCGTAGAAGACCCACATGGCCTTAGCGGCATCGATGGGCGAGCCGCCACCGATGGCGATAATCCAGTCGGGCTCGAACTCGCGCATGGCCTCGGCGCCCTTCATGACCGTCTCGATGGACGGGTCGGACTCGACGCCCTCGAACAGCTTGACCTCGAAACCGCCTTCCTTAAGGTCGTTCTCGACGTCCTGCAGGAACCCGCCGCGGCGCATAGAGCTGCCGCCAGAAACGATGATGGCCTTCTTGCCCTTGAGGTTCTTCACCTCGTGGCGAGCGCCCTCACCAAAGTACAGATCGCGAGGATTGGTAAAACGTCCCATACTGTGCCTCCTAAACAAGCCCCTCTTAGACTTGCGTATATAACGGAGCACCCAATTGGCTCCGTTAGGACCGGTTTGCGCGTTGCCGGCGATGACAATGCGCGATGTCTAAACGTCTCAACGCTCAGACAAACACTATTTTACCGTTCTGGTTGGTCAGTTATTCACCTAAAGCCGCCAATGATGAAACGTTTTTTCTATCCCTGAAGACCCTTGTGCGGCATTCATACTCCCAAGCTGGGCAAACGTTTTATCAAGGTTGATTACATATCCTGGGCAGGACTGTGCCCCTCCAAAATATGCACCGTTCGCCGCCAAAAATCGACCGTTTGCGGCACCGTGATACCACTCGGTCGTCCAAGGTGCCGACATTTGTGCGACATCCGTCTTCGTGGTGCAAAGGTGCAAGTCCAAGTGCGGCACCCCCGGTGTGCCACATGCGGGTAAACTAGAATTTTATATAGAAACATTTGAACCCTAACCGCAGCAAAGGAGGCCCCATGGCATTCGATCCCATTCAAGAGGATTGCCATCGCCTCGTTCTTGAGGCCTTGCGCCGCGACAATATCCCGCTCACCGACGCTGCCGCCGTAGAGCGTCTGATGGAACAATTCACCCGCAACCCCGCACCGCTCATCGTGCACGACCGCGACCGCGCCGGGCACCTCATTGCCAAGGTGGTCGAGGCCGTCGATTACCGCATTCCCTTTATCCCTGACGATACCCAGGCAGAGCAGGAAGAGGCAGCTGCCGAGAACATGCTCTGCGAGGCAGCCGCACTCGATCCGGCCAACTGGGATGCCCAGCGCATGCTGACGGCGCTCACCGCCGAATCCAACGAGGAATACGTGCAGTATCTGGTGTCCAAGTGCGACGAGGTGGAGCACGATCTGGCGCTCAAGATCGCCTCGGCGCAGGACCCCTACGAGCGCGAGGCCGCAGGCGACCTTACGTGCCGCCCCTATCTGCGCTGGCTTGCCGCCTTGGCATCGCGCGCCCTCATTAGCGGCCGCTATCGCATGTCGCTCGAAGCCGCAAATCGCAGCTTGGACTTTGCGCCCAACGACCCCGCCGGTGTCCGCCACACCGCGATGCTCGCCATGGCAAAGCTCGAATACCCCGCCGAGGAGCTCAAGCGCTTTCGCTCCGCTCACTCCGTGCCGTACCTCGCGAATACCCCGCTGCGCCGCCGTCCCAAGGATGCAGAGCGCGACTTGGACCCGTGGACGCTCATCGCACTGATGAGCGCAGCCTGGCGCGAGCTGGACTACGAGGGTGCCGAACACTACCTGCGTATCCTTGTGCGTTCGTGCCCCCACGCCGCCGAGGCGCTCTACTTCCAAACCGAGTTTCCCGATGGCGTCTATGCCCGCGTTAACGTGGGCGTGGGCTCGACCGACGAGCTTGTCCTTGCATTGTCCGAGGCGACGCCGGTACTGCAGGAGGGCCTGGGCGCTCCCGACAACGCCAGCTTTGCCGCCTGGGTCGCCACCAACGACATCGTGCGCTCTCAGATCGACGAGCGCATCCTGCGCGCAGCCGAGCAGGGGCTTCCATTTAAGAGAGGGGACCTCTAATGGATCCGAGCGTCTACATCCCCGCCTACTTGGAGCGCACCTATCTGGCATCGCACCCCGAGCTCACCGATGCAGCACGCGAGCTTGTCCATAACGACATTAGCGCGAATCCCCAAAAGTATGCGCAGTCCGAGCATGCCCAGGCGCTGCTGTCCTATGCCGGTGTTCATCGCCACCTGCTCGACGAGCTCCATCGCATCGAGGACATGGGCAGCGACGAGGAGTTCGAGCAGACGCGCAATCGCCTGTTCGACGACATGCGCGACGAGCTGCTCAAGATTGTCCGCGTCGATGCACTGGCCGTCGACGCGCAGCTGCTCGCCATCATCCTGGCCGACACGCCCGTTGACGCCTGCCTGGGCGACCTGATGAAGCTCGAGGTGACCACGGCCGATTACCTGCAGCAAAGCGTGCCCGGGTTCGATATGGAGGCCCCACACTACTGGGCCAACAAGGTTTTGACGGACGGCGTGACAGCGGCAGATCTCACCGTGAACGAGCCGGCTCTTATCGGGTGGCTCCACACGCTCGAGGCTATCTCGCAGCTGTGCATGGCGAGCGCTCGCTACCGTGCTGCCGCCGACTACGCCCGCCGCGTCCTTAAGGCAGAAGGCTATCCCACCCGAGCCGCAGGCACCGTGCTGCTCGCCCTCGCTCGCTTGGAAGATCAGGACGGCTTTTTTGCCCTAGCCCACCAGCTCGAGGAACAGGTGGGAGCCGATGCACTCGAGAACTCCCCCTGGTACCTGCTCGCCCGCACAATCCTCTTGTTCAAAACGAACAAGATGCGTCCAGCGGTGCGTGCACTACGTGAGTTCGCCAACCGCTGCGAGGGCGGCGCGTTCTTCTTGCTGAATCCCATGTACCAGACACCGTACCTTCCCTGCCGGCCCGAGCCACGCGATCCCTGGGATCTTTCGCACCAGGCCGTTTGGGAAGCGGACGGCATTATCTCGGACACTCCCGACTTTGCCCCCTGGGCCAATGCCTGCGAAGACGTGTCGCAGCTTGCCCAGGAATTTGCGCGCCGCTATGGATTTTAGTGACGCACTCGACCCGACCATGTCGTTTACGTTAGGAACGGTTTCATGAACCTCCGCTCATCTCTTGCCTGCACCTCGAGCGATATCGCTCGCTGGGGACTGCGCTCCGTCCTCAAGCGCCAGGGTGGCGTACTCCCCGGCCGCATCGCCATGAAAATCGACCCCGAGCTGCTAAGCGACCTCGCGAGCCTGGTCGACCGCAGCGTGGTGATCACCGGCACCAACGGTAAGACCACCACCTCCAACCTCATCGCCGACGCCGTTGCTGCCAGCGGTGCTACCGTGGTGTGCAACCGTGCCGGCAACAATATGGAGCCTGGTGTGGTGGGTGCCCTGCTCGAGGCCCGCGGCGGCCTTAAACACACCAGCAGAGGCAAGCGCGTGGGCGTTTTTGAGTGCGATGAGCTTTACACCGTACGCGTTCTGCCCAAGCTCAAGCCGACGTACTTTGTGCTGCTCAACCTGTTCCGCGACCAGCTAGACCGCTACGGCGAGATCGATCACACCCAGGAGGTCATCGCCCACGCGTTGGAGCTCTCGCCGGCAACGACGCTTATCTATAACGCCGACGATCCGCTGTGTGCCGCGATCGCCGCGCGCGTTCCCAACGCGAGTATTGCCTTTGGCATCGACGGCGCCACCAACACCGAGTCTGACCGCATTAGCGACTCGCGCTTTTGCTCGCAGTGCAACGCGCCGCTGGAGTATGACTATGTGCAATACGGCCAGCTCGGCGCCTACCATTGCCCCTCGTGCGGTTGGGCCCGCCCTGCGCTTGTCCGTCGCGTGACGAGCGTGGAGCTCGGCTGCGACGGTTACGGCTTTGACCTGGTGTTTGGATCTGCGCCCGACGCGGGCGCCGGACACATTGTCACACGCTACAACGGCCTGTACATGGTCTATAACGTTGCCGCCGCCTTCTTTGCCGCGCACGAGTTGGGCGTGGACACGGCGCTTCTACAGCCTACGCTCGATGCCTATGTGCCCGCCGGTGGTCGTATGGGGCGCTGGGATATCGCCGGCCGCACCGTCGAGGCCAACCTGGCCAAGAATCCCGTAGGCTTCGATCGACAAATCCAGTCCATCAAGACGGCAGACGGCAGACTCTGCGCTTTCTTCCTCAACGACAACGATGCCGACGGCCACGATGTATCGTGGATCTACGACGTCGACTTTGAGCGCATCGCCGACACGCCGGGTCTTGTCGCCTTTGCCGGCGGCACGCGCGCACACGACATGCAGGTGCGCCTCAAGTACGCCGGCATCGATGCCGCGATTATCTCGGACGTCGCGCAGGCAATTGGCGCCGTGGCAGACGAGGCCGCCGATGACACCTTCTACGCCGTCGCCAACTACACGGCCTTCCCGCCGCTGGTCAAAGAACTCGACGGACTGAAGGGCGCCACTTCCGACGCTGTTGCCGGGCGCGCCGTAGCCCGTGCCGACGGCAGCGCTCTTCCTGTCGGCATCGCACCAGTCGAGTTTTCGCGCCCGCTGCGCATCGTCTACCTGTATCCCGATGCCCTTAACCTCTACGGCGACGGCGGCAATGTTATCGCGCTCGAGCGCCGCTGCGCCTGGCGCGGCATCCCCGTTCGCGTGGATGAGGTCCGCATGGGCGAGGTGCTCGATCTGCATGATGCCGATATCGTCATGATGGGTGGCGGCTCCGACCGCGACCAGCTAGCCGTGGCACACGAGCTGCTCGCCCAAAAAGACAAGGTCGCGGCCTATGTTGAGGATGGCGGCTCGCTGCTTGCCATCTGTGGCAGCTATCAGCTGCTCGGCCGTTCGTACTATATGGGCGAGGATCGCATCGAGGGTCTGGGGGTCATTGCCGCCGAGACCGTACGCGGCTCCGACCGCCTGATCGGCAACGTAGCCGTCAAAACCGACCTGGCACCTGAGCCCTTTGTGGGATTCGAAAACCATGGCGGCCGCACGCTTTTGGACGCCGATGCCACGCCGCTCGGAACGTCCGTCGTCACGGGCACCGGCAACAACGGCGATGATGGCTTTGAGGGTCTCATCTACAAGGGCGTCATCGGCACGTACCTGCACGGACCGGCACTGCCCAAGAACCCCGAACTCGCCGACTGGCTGATCGCGCACGCCCTCGAGCGGCGCGGCGATGCGCAGGCCACAGCCCTGCTGCCGCTCAAACCCCTCGACGACACCTACGAGCACGCCGCCCACGACGCCGCCATGAAGCTCCTCCCCTAGCACCTCACAACCACAAAGGGGATAGGCACCTTTGTGGTGGTTTTGACCCGTCCCAGCGGTTTGTCTCAATCTGTAACATCTAGACCGTTAAAAGTCGTCTTACTGTTACAGAATGAGATGTTTGAGAATCGGGATAGAGAGCCAGCTCCTATGTGGTGGTTTTCCAGTTTGCCAACGATATACGCGCCGGCAAAAAAGTCTGCTATACTCTTTCCCGCTGTCCCCATCGTCTAGCGGCCAAGGACGCCACCCTTTCAAGGTGGATATCGCGGGTTCGAATCCCGCTGGGGGCACCATTTGAGATGTGAAGCCCGTTACCAATTCGGTAGCGGGCTTTTTGCTACCGATGTGCCGGGATTCGAACCCCGAGGGCATAAAATCACACTGTCATCCAAGGACCTGTGGGCAAAAAATAGCAAATATGAGTACTGTTACCATTTTAGTAACAGCGATTTCATGCCTTCAGAAGGCGATTTAGACGTCAGGCGTCCTACGGCGGAAAAATTGCAGACGTTTATCGGCTAAGTACTTGGACATATGTTGCGTAACACTACATATTTTGTAAATAAATAATGATACAGGACTTGTGACAGTACTCATATTTGACGTTTTTTGTCCACGGCCCCTTATTGCGTGGGCGAATCAGTTGCAAAACGGACTCCAAAGCGTCCTTCACAATCAGAACCACCCTTAAAAAGGGTGGTTTGCTCTTAGGGTATAACCCACGGGCCCCGGGCTCGCGTCTAAAGGCGCGGGCCCGGACTTCGTCCAGGCCTAGTGCATCTTGACCCGTGGCGCGCCGGTCGAACCGGCGGCATCACCCCCTCTTGAAGGGGTCCTCGTACTCCTTCACGCTCAGCTTGTCCAGCGCGATGTCGTGGGAGTCCTGCTCCCTGATGTACTTGGCGATCGTCGCCTCGTTCAGGCCGACGGTGGACACGTAGTAGCCCTCCGCCCAGAACTTCCTGTTGCCGAACTTGTACTTGAGGCTGGCGTGCCTGTCGAATACCATCAGCGAGCTCTTCCCCTTCAGGTAGCCCATGACGCTCGCGACGCTGTACTTCGGCGGGATCGCCAGCAGCACGTGCACGTGGTCGGGCATCAGGTGCCCCTCGATTATCTCGATCCCCTTGTACTCGCACAGCTTCCTGAGGATCTCCCCTATGTCGCTCCTGATTTGGTTGTAGATCACTTTGCGCCTATACTTCGGCGTGAACACGATGTGGTACTTGCACATCCACTTCGTGTGGGAAAGGCTGTAGGCCTTCTGGGCCATGGCGACCACCCCTTCGACTCGAATTCTTGACGGCCTGAACAATCGTCAATATCGGTCGGAGGGGTGGCTTTGTAAAGCCGTTTGTCTCCACCCGCGTAGCGGGTGGTTTAAAGCTGGCCGCTGCGCGGCCAGCAGACTAAAGTCTTGAAACAAAAAGCCGGGGCCCGCGCGATGCGGACCCCGGCTTTCAACCGTGACGGTATGTTGTCCCTGTCCTACACGTAGAACAGAATGTCGTCGTAGGTCGGAACCGGCCAGTAGTCGGCGGCCACGATCTCCTCCATGGCGTCCACGGCGGCACGCAGCGTATCCATAGCGGGAACGACCTCGTGCGCGTACACGTTGGCCTGCTCCTGGCCATCGAGAGCCTCGGCCTTCTGATGTACGGCGTCGAGCGCCTTGATGGAGTCGTTGATGGCGGTGATACCGTTGCAGAGCTTGTTGAGCGTGTTCTGCTCGCACTGCATGGCAGCATCGGCACCGGCGGCACGTATAGTCTCAAGGCCCTTAGCGACCTTGGTGGCATAGGCGGTAATGACCGGGCGATAGGTACGACGCGCCTCGCGAACCATCGTGGTGGCCTCAATGTTCATGAGCTTGTTGTACTTCTCGAGCTTGCAGTCGTAGCGGCACTGAGCCTCGGCCTTGGTCAGGACACCCGTCTCCTCAAAGAGCGCAATGGCCTTATCGGAAACAAAGGCGGGCAGGGCGTCGGCCGTGGTCTTGTTGTTGGCAAGGCCGCGCTTCTCGGCCTCGACGGGCCACTCGTCAGAGTAGCCGTCACCGGAGAACAGGATGCGCTGGTGGTCGGTCAGGACCTTCTTGCAGTACTCGAGCGCAGCGTCCTGGAACTTATCCTCGGGCGTACCCTCAAGCGCGTCGGCGAAGGACTTGAGCGACTTGGCCACGGCGGCATCGAGCACCAGGTTGGAATCGGAGACGTTCTGCTCGGAGCCGCAGGCACGGAACTCGAACTTGTTGCCGGTGAAGGCAAACGGGGAGGTGCGGTTGCGGTCGGTGTTGTCCTGCATCAGCTTGGGCAGGGTATCGGCGCCCAGGTCAAGCACGCCGCGCGTGGCATGGACGGAAGCCTTGCCATCGATGATCTTCTCGACGACCTCGGTAAGCTGGTCGCCCAGGAAGATGGACATGATCGCCGGAGGAGCCTCGTTGGCGCCCAGACGATGGTCGTTGCCGGCCGAGGCAACAGAGGCACGCAGGAGCTCCTGATAGTTATCGACGGCCTCGATCACCGCGGTGAGGAAGACGATGAACTGCAGGTTGTCGAGCGGGGTGTCGCCCGGGTCGAGCAGGTTCTCGGACTCGGTGCCAAGCGACCAGTTGTTGTGCTTGCCCGAACCGTTGATGCCCTCAAAGGGCTTCTCGTGCAGCAGGCAGACCAAGTCGTGACGGGAGGCGATGAGCTTCATCTTCTCCATCATGACCAGGTTCTGGTCGATGGCCTCGTTCACCTCGCCATAGACAGGAGCGAGCTCATGCTGGCAGGGAGCGACCTCGTTGTGCTTGGTCTTGGCAGGAATGCCAAGCGCCCACAGTTCATCGTCCAGGTCCTTCATATAGGCCGAGACGGTGGGGCGGATAGCGCCAAAGTAGTGCTCCTCGAGCTCCTGGCCCTTGCAGGGGGCAGCGCCAAAGAGGGTGCGACCGGTGATGACCAGGTCCCTGCGCTTGCGGTAAGCGTCCTTCTTGATCAGGAAGTACTCCTGCTCATCGCCCACGGAAGGAACGACCTTCTTTGGCGTCTTGCCAAACAACGCCAAAACGCGCTTGGACTCACGCGAGAGCGCGGTCATGGAGCGCAGCAGCGGGGTCTTCTTGTCCAGGGCCTCGCCCGTGTAGGAGCAGAAAGCCGTGGGGATGCACAGGACATCGTCCTTAATGAATGCGGGGCTGGTGGGATCCCAAGCGGTGTAGCCACGGGCCTCGAAGGTGGCACGCAGGCCGCCGTTGGGGAAGCTGGAGGCGTCCGGCTCGCCCTGGATGAGGTTCTTGCCCGTAAACTTGGTAATGGCGGTGCCGTCGTGGTTGGGCTCGAGGAAGCTGTCGTGCTTCTCGGAAGTAATGCCCGAAAGCGGCTGGAACCAGTGCGCGTAGTGCGTCGCGCCCTTGGAGATGGCCCAGACCTTCATGGCGTGGGCAACGGCGTTGGCCACATCCAGGTCGAGCGGCTCACCGTCCTCGAGGGTTGCAGCAAGGCGCTTCCAAATGTCCTTGGGGAGGTAGTCCTTCATGACTTCCTCAGAGAACACCATGGTCCCGAAGCGGTCAGTAAGTTCGGCCATACGGAACTCCCTTCGTATCGGCACCGCGTGAGAAGCGGTGTTGATTACTAACGAACGAGTCATAGATTAGGCTCGTCGTGTTTCCGCAACATTACCGTTATGTTGCTGTCACGAAACCAATCAATGAGGTTACCGCATCGCGGCGGCGTTGCCGCCCTCAACAGCCAATCAACTGTATAAATTGCAGACCTCTCCCCATGGTTTAAGGGTAGTCAATTTGGGATGGGGCTCTATTAACTGGTATTTCGTATCAGATACCAGTCTTTATAGCCCCATCCTAGATTGACCGCTCTGCTATAGGGAATGTCGATAGCAAGGCATCTTTGATTGGTATCCCCGAATAGCGAGTGAAACTCCACCGTGACACAGTGGTGCTGTAGAATCCTTACAACACATCACACTATTACGTATCTAAAGGAGCACGATATGCGCGTCGACGAGGTTTTTAAGCAGGCAGCATCCCAGGGCACCGCACCCGTTTCGTTTGAGATGTTCCCGCCCAAGGGCGAGCTTACCCTCAACACGGCTCGCGAGGTGGCAGGCAATCTGTGCAAGCTTTCGCCGAGCTTTGTCTCGGTCACTTGTTCCGCTGGCGGCTCGGGCAACGGTGCCACCACCGCCCCCATCGCGCATATGATTACGAGCGAATTCGATACGCCCTCGGTGGCGCACCTCACCTGTGTGGGCCGTACCCACGCCGATATCGCCGCCAAGATCGATGAGTACCGCACCGCCGGCGTGGAAAACATCCTGGCCCTGCGTGGCGATCTCCCTGCCGGCGCGACCGAGGACGACAAGCCCGCCTCGGACTACGCCTACGCCCGCGACCTCATCCCCGAGCTCGTCGACGCCGGCTTTTGTGTGGGCGCCGCAGCCTACCCCGAGGGCCACATTGCCTGCGAGGATCTCAACCTCTCGGTCGAGCACCTCAAGCAAAAGCAAGACGCCGGCGCGAGCTTCTTTGTGACGCAGCTCTTCTTTGATAACGAGTGCTTCTATCGCTTCCGCGAGCTTGCCGACAAGGCCGGCATCACCGTGCCCATTACCGCGGGCATCATGCCGTTTATGGGCAAGTCGCAGATCAGCCGCATGGTCTTTATGTGCGGCGCGTCGCTGCCCTCCCCCGTCATCAAGATTCTCGCCAAGTACGAGAACGACCCCGAGAGCCTGCAGGCAGCCGGTGTAGATTATGCCGCCCGTCAGCTTTGCGACCTTAAGGAGCACGGCGCCGCCGGTCTGCACCTGTACACTATGAATCGTCCTGCGATCGCCGCGACTATTATGGAGCGCCTGGGGTAATGGAAAAACCGCACATCGATACAACCGCTGTCGAAGTGCCGGCCGACTTTGCGTCGCCGGCGCTTTACCGTGTCGATGCTGCGCACCATCCCCGTGTCGACCGTGCCGAGATGCTGCGGTATCTGGGTTACGGCGGCCAGCAGATTGAGCCCGAGCTGTCACGACGTATTGAGCTTGTAGTCGAGCGCCTGGAACTGGACATTGAGCCCCGTGGCGTGCGCCGCGTGTTTGCCGTCGATGCCACGGGCGTGGACGAACAAAGTGAGCCTTGCATTCGCTTGGTCGGCACCAACGTTGAGCTGCGAGGTCGCGATATCTATCGACATCTCAAAGACGCCCGCTTTGCCGCGCTCATGGCATGCACCCTCGGCATGGACGCCGAGCGTCGCCTGCGCACCACGGGAGCCCAGCAGCCCCTGGAGGGAGCCGTGCTCGACGCCGCATGCTCTGCCTATGTAGAAGCCGCCGTCGAGCAGATGGACCAGCAGGTCAAGGCTGCGGCCGCCGCACACGGACTCGCCGGCAACTGGCGCTTCAGTCCCGGCTACGGCGACTGCCCGCTTACGGCACAGCGCTCAATCGTGGACGCGCTCAACGCCACGCGGCTCATCGGGCTTACCGTCACGCCCACCAGCCTGCTCATGCCCACCAAGAGCGTGACCGCGGTGATCGGTCTGTTCGACGGCGAGGTCCACGACGCCCAGAGCCGCCCCACCTGCAATATCTGCCGCATGCGCGAGCACTGTCGCTTCCGCGCCGCCCACACCACCTGCTATTCCAGCCATTAGGAGCCCTCGATGTTTACTCCGCTTATCACTCATGATTCTGACGGCACTGCATTGGCGGCACCCGTTGATGCCGCACGTCGCAACGGTGCCACGTACAAGACGCGCACGATCGACGATCTGCGCATTAAGGACGATCGCCTGCGTGCGGCCATCGAGGGCACGGGGCATCTGCTGTTCGACGGCGGCATGGGCACCATGCTGCAGGCGGCCGGCATGAAGGCCGGAGCCCTGCCCGAGCTGCTCAACTTTGAGGAGCCCCAGGTCATTACCGACATTCAGCGACAGTACGTCGAGGCCGGCTGCGACGTGATCACCGCCAATACCTTTGGCGCCAACGCCCACAAGCTCGACGGTACCGCCACCGTGGCAGATGTCTTTGCCGCCGCTGTCGCCTGCGCCCGCGCAGCCGGTGCCCACTACGTCGCCGGCGATATCGGCCCCATCGGCGCGCTGCTGCGCCCCTTGGGTACCCTCAGCTTCGACGAGGCCTACGACCTCTTTGCCGAGGAGGTGCGCTCTGGCGTCGCCGCGGGTGTGGACCTCTTTATTATCGAGACTATGACCGACCTGGCCGAGATCAAGGCGGCAGTCCTCGCCTGCCGCGAGAATTCCGACTTGCCCGTCTTTGCCACCATGACCTTTGAGGAAGACGGCCGCACCTTCTTGGGCACGAGCCCCGAGGTCGCCGCCATCACCCTCGACGCCATCGGCGCCGACGTTTTGGGCATCAACTGCAGCCAGGGCCCGGCCGAGCTCCGAGGACTCGCCGCGCGTATGCTCACCGTTACGGACAAGCCCGTTATGGTGCAGGCCAATGCGGGACTGCCCCGCGTGGACGATGACGGCAATACCGTCTTTGATATCCAGGCACCCGAATACGCCGAGGCCGTCGCCGGCATGATTGAGGACGGCGTGAGCGTCGTGGGCGGCTGCTGCGGCACCACGCCGGCGCACATGGCCGCCTTGCGCACGCTTATCGATAACCACACGCCCAGTCCGCGCCACCGCAAGCCCAGCATGTCGGTCACAAGCGCCCAGACCGTGGTGGACCTCCCCTGCGACGGCCACAAGATTGCCGTCATCGGCGAGCGCATCAATCCCACCGGCAAAAAGCGCCTGCAGCAGGCCCTGCGCGACGGCGACCTGGACTACGTCGTGAGCCAGGGCATCAGCCAGCAAGAACAGGGCGCCGACATCTTGGACGTTAACGTGGGCCTGCCCGAGATCGACGAGGTCAAGATTATCCAGCAGGCGACCGAGCAGCTCCAAGGCTCCACGCTGTTGCCGCTGCAGATCGACTCCACCGATCCCGCCGCCGTCGAGGCCGCCGTACGCCGCTACGCCGGCAAGCCCATCATCAACTCGGTCAACGGCAAGCAACAGATCATGGATGAGATCTTTCCGTTGGTTGCCCACTACGGCACCAACGTCGTCGGCCTTACGCTCGACGAAGGCGGCATCCCCGATACCGCCGAGGCCCGCTTCGCCATCGCCGAGCGCATCGTGGCCGAGGCCGCCCGCTACGGCATCGGCCCGGACCGCATCCTCATCGACTGCCTGGTCATGACCGCCTCGACCAATCAACGCCAGGCCGAGCAGATTCTGCGCGCCATGTCCCTGTGCAAGGAGCGCCTGGGCGTCAAATGCGCGCTTGGCGTGTCGAACATCAGCTTTGGCCTGCCCGCCCGCCCGCTGCTGGGCTCGGTCTTTTTGGCTGCCGCCTTCGGCGCGGGCCTGGACGCCCCCATCATGAACCCGGGCTCCAAGCGCTTTATGGACACCGTCTACAGCTATCGCGTCCTGAGCGTTGAGGACGAGGGCTCGACCGGATACATCGAGCGCTATGCCGGCTGGACCGATCCGTACAAGATCGCCGCCAACCCGGCAGCAGCTCAGGCCGCATCGACCGACACCGTGCCCGCCGCTGGTGTCACCAGCACCGACGGCAACGACGACCCCATCCGCCACATGGTCGTCTCGGGCCGCAAAGGCGAGATCGCTGCCGAGACCGAGCGTCTGCTAGCAGACCACGACGCCATGGACCTCATCAACAATCACTTTATCCCCGCCCTCGACGAGGTGGGCGTCCTCTTTGACCAGGGCAAGTTCTTCTTGCCGCAGCTCATGGCCTCGGCCGAGGCCGCACGCGTGGGCTTCGACACCATTAAGCGCCTGATGCCCGCCGGCGAGATTGCCGACAAGGGCAAGATCTGCGTGGCCACCGTCAAGGGCGACATCCACGATATCGGCAAGAACATCGTCAAAATGCTGCTCGACAACTACGGCTACACCGTCTTTGACCTGGGCCGCGACGTCGATCCGCAGGAGGTACTCAAGACCGTCAAGGAGCGCGATATCAAACTCGTCGGCCTCTCGGCGCTTATGACCACCACCGTCGTCGCCATGGAGGAGACCATCAAGCTGCTCCATGCCGAGGTTCCGGGCGTCAAGATCATCGTGGGCGGCGCCGTGCTCACCCCCGAATACGCCAAGCAGATCGGCGCGGACTACTACGCCAAGGATGCCGCCGAAAGCGCGCGCATCGCCGAAGAGGTCTTTGGGCAGTAACACAACGGAAACAACCGAGCACCAAAACGTGCCGCATGCGCCACTTGGCACGTGCGGCACGTTAGAATAGATAAGACTATGCTCGTTTTGGCAGATAGGAGCGCAAGGATGGCGATCACGCCCGCAGAAATCGCGGAAACCCGCGGCATGGTTGAGGAGCAGAACCTCGACATCAGGACCATCACCATGGGTGTTTCGCTCATGGGTTGCGGTGACGAGAACCTCGACCGCATGTGCACGAAGATCTACGACCACGTGACGCACACGGCTGAGCATCTGGTCGAGACCGCCGAGAACCTCGAGCGCGAGTACGGTATCCCCATCGTCAACAAGCGCGTTTCCGTCACCCCGGTGGCACAGATCGCCGCATGCTGCAAGGATGAAGACCTCACCCCCATCGCGCATGCCCTCGACCGCGCGGCCGAAACACTCGGCATCGATTACCTGGGCGGCTTCTCCGCACTCGTCCAGAAGGGCATCGGTGACGCCGACCGCCGCGTCATCCAGTCCATCCCCCAGGCGCTCGCTACCACCAGCCGCGTCTGCTCCAGCGTCAACGTCGCCAGCCTGCGTGCTGGCATCAACATGGACGCCGTGCTTATGGCCGCCCAGACCATCATCGATGCCGCTAAACTCACGGCCGACCAGGATTCCGTCGGCGCTTCCAAGTTTGTCTGCTTTGCCAACATGGTCGAGGACTCCCCGTTTATGGCGGGCGCCGTCCACGGCGGTGGCGAGGCCGACGCCGTCATCAACGTAGGCGTCTCGGGCCCCGGCGTTATGGCCGCAGCCCTGGAGACGCTGCCCGATTCCGCATCGATGATGGAAGTCGCCGAGAAGATTAAGCAGACCGCCTTTAAGATCACCCGCGCCGGCGAGCTCATGAGCCGCGAGGCCGCCCATCGCCTGGGTGTCGAGAAGGGCATCGTCGACCTGTCGCTGGCCCCCACGCCTGCCATCGGCGACTCCGTTGCCCGCATTCTCGAGATCATCGGCGTGGGCACCTGCGGTGGCCCGGGCACGACCTGCGCGCTCGCCATGCTCAACGATGCCGTCAAGAAGGGCGGCGTCATGGCCAGTTCCAGCGTGGGCGGTCTTTCCGGCGCCTTTATCCCCGTGTCCGAGGACGCCGGCATGATCGCCGCCGTCGAAGCCGGCGCGCTTTCGCTCGAGAAGCTCGAGGCCATGACCTGCGTGTGCTCCGTCGGCCTGGACATGATCGCCATCCCCGGCGACACCCCGGTCGAGACCATCGCCGGCATCATCGCCGACGAGATGGCCATCGGCGTCATCAACAACAAGACCACGGCCGTCCGCGTGATTCCCGCCATCGGCAAGGGCGTGGGTGACTGCGTCGAGTACGGCGGCCTGTTCGGCCGTGCGCCCATCATGCCGGTGAACCCCAACGCCGGCACCGTGCTTGCCCATCGCGGTGGACGCTTCCCGGCACCGCTGAACTCGCTCAAGAACTAGCTGAGGGGTGCTGGCGAGGAGCCCCGGGGAGGGCAAATATATAAGGTCGCCTGCTCGGACAGTCCTGACTCGCACGGAGAGCACATTAAGTGCTCTCCGGCTCGTGCGGAACTCGCGATCGACCTTATATATTTGTCCTCCCCGGGGCTCCTCGCACAACGGGACCTCAGTTGGGTTCTATCCCGGTTGCAGTTGCTTCGCTCCTGCACCACTTGGCTGGTGCGGCGTTTTGGCGTTGGAACGGTTCTTTTTCTGATATATGCTTGTTGCGGCTCTTCTTTTGGGAGGGGCCGCTTTTTTTGTTGTGTGAGGAGGTTGGCCCGTGGTTGATGGGGAGATTCGTTCTGAGCTGCTTGCTGCGGATTGGAATGGCGAATGGATGCGTCTGCAGGCCGCTCGGCATCGGGCTGATGATTCTTTTGAATGGGATAAGCGAGCTCGACATTTTCGACCTCTTGAGACTGCCCCTTATGCTCGGGATTTTATAAAGCTGTTGGCACTTGAGCCCGGCGAGTCGGTGCTCGATATGGGGTGTGGAGCTGGGTCGATTGCTATTCCGCTTGCGCAAGACGGGCATCCCGTGATTGCAGCTGATTTTTCCCCTGCCATGTTGGGCACGCTTGATGCTGGTATTGAGTACTATGGGCTCGAGGATCGCATTACGCCGCTTGAGCTTGCTTGGGATGATGATTGGGATTTGGTTGGACCGGTCGCGAAAACGGTGGATGTTGCCTTTGCCAGTCGGTCGGTTACGACGACCAATCTAAAAGGTGCGCTTGCCAAGCTTGACCGTGCGGCTCGTCGGCGTTGTACTGTCACGATGGTCGCTAACTCCAGCCCGCGCTATGATCTGCACTTGATGAACGCTATCGGCGCCTCGGTTACCTGCAGCAATGGCTTTGTGTACGCCTTCAACATCCTCATTCAGATGGGTGCGTTGCCGCAGGTTACATACTTTGAATCGCCTCGTCGCGATACCTTCGATAGCCTTGAGGCAGGCGTGGCGGATTTTTCCCGTATGCTCGAGCATGGCAACGAGGATAAGATCGACCGCCTGCGCGACTATATCGCTCAGCACATGATCGAAAACCCCCATGCCGGCGAGCCGGGCTCCAAGGGCGTGCCGCAGGGGCGCTATATGCTCGACCATATCCGTAAGGTTCGCTGGGCGTTTATTGCATGGGAACCGGTCTCTGAATCCCGCTCGTAGCCCGTTCACAGCCCGCACTGCCCATCACCTCGGCATCCGCATTCTTTTTGAACTGGGCAAACGCGCTCCACACCGCGCCGTTCCTGCGCTATCGTGGGACAGCTCACGTAGATTAAGGCCCCGTCGCGGGGCGCCCCATACATAGAAAGCGAGAACCCATGGCACTGACAGGAGCCCAGGTCAAGCAGCTTCGCAGCATGGCCCATCACCTCAACCCCGCCATCATCATCGGTAAGTCCGATGTCAACGAGGGCACCGTCGAGCAGACGGTCGCCTACCTGGAGAAGCACGAGCTCGTTAAGTGCTCCGTGCTCGATGGCTCCAGCCTTTCTGCCCGTGAGGCCGCCGAGGAGCTCGCCGAGCGCTGCCACGCCGACGTCATTCAGGTTATCGGCCGCAAGTTCTCGCTGTATCGCGAGTCCTCGCGCAAGGACATCGAGAAGATCAAGCTCGTCTAAGAGCCAATGATCCGGCGAGCCGACACATAGCAAGCTTACGGGT
Source organism: uncultured Collinsella sp. (assembly GCA_900546755.1). Lineage (GTDB taxonomy): Bacteria > Actinomycetota > Coriobacteriia > Coriobacteriales > Coriobacteriaceae > Collinsella. The sequence continues at coordinate 32,451 of UREC01000017.1, forward strand.
GCCCAAGTACTTCGGGCGCCCGTTTTTTATCGCTCGACCAGCACGCGGTTGAGCCGACCCTCCACCAAGCGCTCATATAGATGCCGCGTCTCGGGCTCGGGTACGCCATTGATCTGCTCCCTCAGATGGTGCATATGCCCACTGTATAGCTCGACGATATCGCGCCTCCGCCCCGCCGCACTGTAGACACGCATGGCGCAGCGCACCATATCCTCACGCGCCGTTTCCTGTCGAAGACCCGACTCCGCCAGCCAAATCGCCGACTGCAGATCGTTTTCTTCTAGAGCGGCATTTGCTCCCTTAATCATGCAATCGATGTACTTTGACTGCATAATGCGTCGCATACGCAAAAAGTAGGTGGGATTACAGCCATTGGGAACATACAGCGGTCCGGCATAAAGCTGCTCAATCTTAAGGCACAGCTCAACTAAATGGGGCCCGCGCGCACCCGTGCGATTTCCCAAAACCTCGCGGCTTATCTGGTCAAACAGCCGTACATCGGTCTTGACGTAGTCGCCGTTGAGTCCGATGCATTCATTTTGGATGAGCACACACGACTTGCCATCCGGCGTCGGTCCCAAAGCCGACCGCAAGCGCGATATCGTCGAGTACAGGTTGTTGCGGGCGCTATTGAACTCGGCATGGGGCCACAACTCCATGGCCAGCGTCTCGCGGTCGACGAGCGCATCCATGCCCAGCGCAAGCCGCTCGGCAAGTGTCGCCGCCTTCTTGCGGCGCCACATTTTGTCCGTGATGGGAAACCCGTCGCGCTCGGCGCGGAACGCACCAAACATGCGAATCTCGATATGGTCGATGGTATCAACGGCTTCAACCTCGCCGGCCTGGAACAGGCGCTCGCCCTCCCCTTCCAGATCATCGCGCAGCGAGTACCGCGACAGCTCGCGCACGGGAAGCTTCTTGCGAATCCTGGTCGCCGGCTCGCCCAGACAATGCATGGCAAGGCGCGCAAAGAGCCGATACGATGGCTCCAGAATCCCCGCACGATTCATGGACATCCAGGCCGCAAGATCGCTGTCTCGGCCCGCACAGGCCAAATGCAGCGCCACCATCCAGGCCTCCGCTCCACCAACCTGCGTCTGGCTTATATCGAGTAGCTCCGCTTCCTCGCGCACCGAAACCATCGAGGTGTTACGCAGATACGCCGCGCGCTCCAACAGCAATGCGTTATCGCGCATGTACGCAATCGACTCCTCGGCAAGTTTGAGCACTTGGACCGCACGGAACTTTGCATTAACCGGCCGTCCCTCTGCCAGCGACTGCCAGCCTTCTAGCAACAGGCCAAACAGCTGAATCTGGTTGTCGCGCATGCGCACGGCAAAACGATCGAGCTCGTTGAATGCCGCGTCGTCGGTTACCGGCAAGCCGGAAAGGAGCCGCCGTGCCGCCAACACCATGCGCACCCAGATAGCCATCGCCTTGAGCCCACGTACGTCGAGCGCCTCCCGCACCACCGTCATCTCGTCGTCGCGCTCGTCGGTTCCCGCAAACGACCCGTCAAAAAGCTCCACCAGCATGCTGTCGGCCCGTATAACAATCCCCGCGATGTCGAGCTCGCAGTCGTAGGCCTTGCTCGTTTTGAGCTGCTGTAGAACGCCGCCGTCATCTCCCCGCTCGGTCAGGCAGCGCTTGACCTCGATATGCGCGGACAACATATCGAGTGCGGTATGGGATGTCTCGATTTCTGGCACGGTCAGGTTCGTAGGAAGCCCAAGCCCGTTGTCCCCATAGCAAACAGCCGTCAGTGTCTGGGCCACCCTCCATGAAACAGGGTCTATTTCGCAGGCCGCCCGTTCGCCCCCGCGCTCGATGACCGATGCCATATAGCGAGCGAGCTTTGTATTGGACACGCTGACCGCTGCCAGATATACGCCAAGCGCCTCGGCAGGCGTTGGCTCTGGAGCCGGATCCTCGGCATCGATCGTGCCCAGCGCTGCTCGGCAGATATCGGCCCCGTGCCCCGTCAGAGCCAGATCGACCCCATACTGCCCAGCAAGTTCAAGGACCGCATCACGGTCCAAAAAAGCGTCCGCCAGGCCCATCGCCGCATCGCATCGGCCCGCCTTAAGCAAAATCCGGGCCGCCCTCGGAACAAGTTCGGGGCGAACCTCGGCCACCAACTTACGCAAGCGCAAGCGTCCGTTATCCTCCGTGCCCAGACACGTAAAACTCCGCTCGGCGGGGTCCAAGCCAAAGATCGGGTAGTCGCGTACGAAGTAGGACTGGTCGACCATCGATAGCCTCACCCCGCAAGCCTCGAGTTCTGCGATATTGCCCTCGCCCATCAAAATCATGAGACATGCCACGCAAAACAGTGCATTATTGTCGAGCGAAGCCAGGTCGACAAGTGCCGCGCCATATACGTTGACAATCTCGTTTTCGAGCAGACCGGCTACGTCGCCTTGGCCATACAGACCCGTCTGCAATGCCGAAACGAGCTCGGGCACGCCCTGCGTGAGCTGATAAAAGTCGAGCGATGTGCTGATCGAAAACGCCGATGCCCACGCCGAATACTCATAGGCATGCACCTTGAGCATCTGCGCATTGATCTTAACCGAATCGCCCAGCCCCTGAATCAGTTGACGATTTGAAGGACGGCAGGAGATAAAGACCCCCACCCCCATAGCGCGCAGGCCGCGAATCCTGTCGATGAGGTCTTCGGTATCGTGCTGATCGAGGTTTGGCACATTATCAATCGCGATAAGGGAGTGCGGTTTGTCTTTGAGTTCTTCGGTAACCACCTCGAGCTGCATAAACACCTCGCGCCCAGTGGCGCGATCGGCCTCGATAATCCGCACGGGGCCTCGCGTCGGGTCGCATTTAACCTCATGGGTGTACTGCAGCAGCACCGAGGTCTTCCCAAACCCGTCGGGCGCATAAAGAACCACGATGCCGGCCTTTCGGCCCTTGGCGAGAAGCTCATTCATCAAGCGTTCGCGTCGCACCATATAGCCACCGCCCAGCGGCATCAGCTCGAGGTCGTCCATACTGCCCAAATCGTTTACCATGCCCGCTCCTCAACTCGACCGTATGGACACTGTAACCGCAAGACCATACAAGCCGCGCTATGAATAGAGCGACCTTGTGTTCTAGGTTGTCTTTTGGTACGCAAGCGGCAAGTTTTTGTACAGCGAGGGCCGATTGTTATTAATCCCCCGACTAATCGGTCTTTAAGCAGGTAAATGAGCTTGTCAGCTTGTCCCATCTAAGCGGCAGTGTAACGCAAATGAACAAGGTTCAGCTATGTCATTCAACTCGCCTAGCACCCGCTACCGTCTACGACCTTTTAGTGGCATTTTTGCATAGAATCTGGTATGGAATGAATCAAGCTGTTGGGCATCCGGCATTCGTCAAGCTTGCGGCAAGATTTTGGTCAAGCGGGCGGAGAGGGATAACAAAAAGGCCCCCGCAAAGCGGAGGCCTTAGGCAAGGCTATGTCGAGATGCAGGATTCGCGCTACTCGCAGAGCGAAAGGGCGGCCTCGTCGGCAACGACAACGCAGTTGGTGTGCAGCTGCAGGATCGAAGCCGGGCACGCGGGCGTAACCGGACCATAGCACATGTCATGCACGGCCTGAGCCTTGGCCTCGCCGTTGGCGACGACTAGGATCATGCGGGCATACATGATGGTCTGGGTACCCATGGTGTAGGCCTGACGGGGAACATCGTCGATGCTGTCGAACAGGCGGCTGTTGGCCTGAATGGTGCTCTCGGTGAGGTCGACGCAGTGCGTGCCCTTGGAGAAGTGGTCATCGGGCTCGTTGAAACCGATGTGGCCGTTGTTGCCAATGCCGAGCAGCTGCAGATCCGGGTAACCGGCGGCGGCGACGATCTTGTCGTACTCAGAGCAGGCAGCGGCGGCGTCGGGGTTGGAACCGTCGGGCACATGCGTGTTGTTCAGGTCGATGTTGATGTGATCGAAGAAGTTCTCACGCATGAAGTAGTGATAGCTCTGGGGATCGTCGTGCGAAAGGCCGCGATACTCGTCCAGGTTGTAGGTGCTGACCTCGGCAAAGTCGACGTCGCCCTTCTTGTACCAAGCAGCGAGCTGCTTGTAGGCACCGATCGGGGTGGAGCCGGTGGCAAGGCCCAGCACACAGTCGGGCTTGAGGATAACCTGCGCCGAGATAATATTGGCGGCCTTACGGCTCATATCCTCGTAGTCTTTAGCTTTAATGATCTTCATTACGCGTCCTTTCTCGTACAAGAGAGGCAAGGCTCCCCTTACAAGCACTTGCCCGCGGCCCGCGTCGGCCGCAACCAACGTGTGCGGCCACCAGGGCGAGGTCGCGTAATGTATGTGTCTCGTGTCTAGCCGCGTCGAGGCCCCTGCCCGTCCACGGTGACCCGAAGCCTTTTAGCTTCGGACAAATCCCATCTTGCCACGGAGGGCGTCCTCTTTCAAGGGCGCCCTCCGTAAACGTGTTTGAATTGTAGGCTAATGGCCACGTGCACTTGCTAGCGCTCGCGAGCAACGATGAGCTGGTCCATCTCTTCGACATGCACGCCAACGGAACCCTTGATGCTCGAGAACTCAACGGAGTTGCACACCAAGATGGGAACCGTCACATCGTAGCCCTCGGCAGCAATTGCCTCGCGATCGAACTCAATGAGCACATCGCCCTTATGGACGATGTCACCCACTTGCGCATGTACGGTAAAGTGCTTGCCCTCAAGCTGAACAGTGTCCAAACCAACGTGGATGAGCACGTCCAAGCCATCGACCGTGTTAAGCGCAACAGCGTGTCCCGTGGGAAAAATGGCCTCGACCTTGGCATCAGCCGGTGCAATCACACGCGTGCCGGTAGGCTGAATCGCCACGCCCTGGCCCAAAAGGCCGGTGGCAAATGTCTGGTCATTGACCTCGGACAACGGAATGACGTCGCCCGAGATGGGAGCATCCAGCGTAAGGACTCGACCACGCATACCAAAAGACCTTAGGACTTTAGTGAACATGCTCCCCCTCGGACATACCAATCGACCAAAATAGCCTTAACAGTTTACCACTTGGCACTCGTTTTTGACCATTAGGGAAGTTCGCGCTTGACAACCTCGACGATGTCGTCAACAACGCGCCGGGTCAGCTCGTGCGTCTCGGCCTCGGCCATAACGCGGACCAGCGGCTCGGTACCGCTCGGACGCACCAGAATGCGACCGCGGCCGTCAAGTTCCTTCTCGGCAGCAGAGACGGCATCCCAGATGGGCTGGCAATCGTCCAGACCAGCCTTGTTGTCGGAATGCACGTTGACGAGTACCTGCGGGTACTTCTTCATGATGCCGGCAAGATCGGTGAGGGTACGACCGGTGCGCTTGAGCACGGCCAGCAGCTGCAGAGCCGTCACCAGACCGTCACCGGTGGTGTTGTGCTCCAGGAAGATGATGTGGCCGGACTGCTCGCCGCCGATGACGGCGCCATCCGCGAGCATACGCTCCAGAACGTAGCGATCGCCCACGGCGGTCTGAACCATTTCGAAGCCCTGCTCCTTCATAGCGATGGAGAAGCCAAGGTTGCACATGACGGTCGAGACAATCTCGGAATTGGCGAGCTTCCCGCGGGCGGCGAGGTCAGAACCGCAGATAGCCAGGATGTAGTCACCGTCGATCTCATTGCCCTCACTGTCCACGAACAGTACGCGGTCGGCGTCGCCGTCGTGGGCCAGGCCGATATCGGCGTGGGTGCGCAGCACGAGCTCGCGCAGGGGCTCAAGGTGAGTGGAGCCGCACTCAACGTTAATGTCGGTGCCGCAGTAATCAGTGTTGATGGCATGGACCGTGGCGCCCAGGCGCTGCAGCGCAGCGGGCGTGGTCTGGCAGGAAGCACCGTGGCCGCAGTCGACGGCAACAACCAGGCCATCGAGCTTAAGGCCGTCGAGCGTGCTGATGGCATGATCGACATAGGCCTTGCGGGCGTCTTTCATCTTGATAATGTGGCCCACGCCGGCACCGGTCGGCAGCGTGTCGGCAGCCATGGCCTCCTCGGACATGACCCAGGCGCTGATCTCTTCCTCGACAGCATCGGGAAGCTTCATGCCCTTGCGGCTAAAGAACTTGATGCCGTTGAACTCCGGCGGATTATGTGAAGCGGAGATGACGATGCCGCCGTCGAGCTCGTTTTGGACGGTGAGCAGCGCCACGGCCGGCGTAGGGATAACGCCGCAGCAATGCGGACGGCCGCCCTCTGCCATAATGCCAGCGGTCAGAGCACTCTCGAGCATGGTACCCGAAAGACGCGTGTCGCGGCCGACGCAGATATCCGGACCAAGGAACTTGGTCGCCGCGCGGCCCAGGCGAAACGCGAGGTCGCACGAGAGGTCGGCATTGGCGACGCCACGGACGCCGTCGGTACCGAAGATGTTCTGGGGCATAGGATCGCTCCTTCCCTAGCAGGCGATATACAACCGCCCACCCTAGTCGAAAAAGAAAAGCGGGACCCGCCGAGGAATCGGCAGGCCCCGCTTGTACATTGTATCTCGAAAGGAGATAAAACCTTAGCGCTTGGAGAACTGGGGAGCGCGGCGGGCCTTCTTGAGGCCGTACTTCTTGCGCTCGACCACGCGAGCATCGCGCGTAAGGAAACCGGCCTTCTTGAGGTCAGCACGGTAGTCGCCAGCGTTCAGAAGAGCGCGAGCGATGCCCAGACGCAGAGCGCCGGACTGACCGGAGATGCCGCCGCCATCGCACAGAGCGATAACGTCGAACTGACCGGCGGTGTCGGTCACCTTGAAGGGAGCAAGGGCGTTCTCAACGAGCTGATGACGGCCGAAATACTGCTCGGCGTCACGCTTGTTGATGGTCACCTTGCCGGTGCCGGGGACGAGACGGACGCGGGCGACGGCGTTCTTACGACGGCCGGTACCCTGGTAGACAACGGTGTTCTCAGCCATCTTTAAGCCTCCAGCTCAATCTTCGTGGGGTTCTGGGCAGCATGCGGATGCTCGGCACCAGCGTAGACCTTAAGCTTGGTCATCTGGGCACGGCCGAGGGTGGTCTTGGGCAGCATACCGCGAACGGCGCGCTCGATGACCTTCTCCGGGTGCTTCTCCATAGCCTGGCGGAAGCTCTCAGCCTTGAGGCCGCCGTTGTAGCCGCTGTGGCGATAATAGGTCTTCGTGTCGGCCTTGTTACCGGTAAGCTGGACCTTATCGGCGTTGATGACGACAACGAAGTCGCCGCAGTCGCTGTTGGGCGTGAACTGGGGCTTGTTCTTACCGCGCAGGATCATTGCGATCTGGGTGGCAAGACGGCCCAGGACAGCACCATCGGCGTCGACGAGAACCCAGTTGCGCTGGACCTCGCCCTGCTTGGCGTAGTGAGTCGATTTCGAAATCACTTAGACTCCTCCATGTACAGTACGTGTTGTTACAGAGATTCACGGGGCTCTGCAAGTAACCCGTCCATATTACCCCGCTCACCGTACGAGTCAACAGGTATTTTGGCTCCGACCAGAGTTTCTGCACATGTCATCCATGGGTCATGACGTCGCGACACTAGCGCTCGACAAATGCCTCGATATCACTCAGTAGGCGCTTTGCCTCCTGGCGGCCCTGAATATACAGGTCGAGGAGCTTTGCCGGATCATGCTCAACGTGACCGACCTCGACCGGCTTTTGCGGCGCAACGACCAGCGCGCGGCCCTCGCGCTCATACTTCCACAGATGCATGCGCTGGATGTTATAGCGGTCGTGGCGCGTCTCGATAGCCTCAAGCAGGTAGGGGTAGTCGGCATAGCGGGCGCGTGCGGCGGGCATAAACTCGTAGGGCTTTTTCTCGTACGAGCGATCCTGCGTGACAATGACGACTGCACGGTCGAAGCCGGCCTCCTCCAGCACGTGCTCGATGGGGACCGAATCGGCTACGCCGCCGTCGACGTATTTGTGCCCATCGATCTCGACCGGCGGCGTCACCAGCGGCAGCGACGTCGAGGCGCGCACGGCATCGAGGTCGAGCACGGCGCTTTTGACCGGCAGGTATGCAGCGGTTCCAAAGAGCATGTCCGTCGCGACGGCGTACATCTTGGTGGGGCTCGCGTCGAACGCTTCGTTGTCAAAGGGATCCAGGCGGTCCTGGACATCGTTGAAGATAAAATCGTAACCCACGATGGAGCCCGTGGACGCAAACGATGCGGCGCCCATGAAGCGGTTGTCATTGCAGAAAGCCAGGTTGATGCGGTTGGCACGGCCGATCTGATGCGACTTGTAGTTCACGCCGTTGAGAGCGCCGGCCGATACGCCATATACCGCCGGAATCTCGACGCCGGCCTCCATGAGAACGTCGAGTACGCCTGCGGTAAATTGCCCGCGGAAGCTGCCGCCCTCCAAAACGAGCGCGACCTTGCCGGCGTTCTTTGCCTTATCTTCTGCAGTCATATTGACCTCCTGCGATTGCGTTTTGGCTTTCTTCTACCCAGTTTTGGAATGGAGGGCGCATAGGTTTTGGAGTTGAGAATATGGAGCGGAAAGCGTGTTCCAGTTTGAGGCGGGATTCCGGGATGAACTTTCCGCTTGGACCGCCGTTGGGAAAGCGTGTCCCGTTCTGAGCGCGGATTCCGGGATGAACTTTCCGCTTGAGGCGTCTTCCGGAAAATGAATCCCATTCCGAGCGTCGATTCCGGGATGCAGTTTCCGCTTGAGCTGCCATTGGGAAAGCGTGTCTCGGTCTGAGTCACTGAGGCGTTTTTCTTTACGCTCGCGCCCTGCACAGAGTTCGATTCTCCGCGGGTGGAGGGGATCCGTCCGCGCGGGACACGGCAGGCTGTCATCCGGTCGGCATCGAATCTATATCCAGTCGAGGCTTTGCGCGGAGAATCCGCGTATTTGCTTCGCAAATCCGCACCGGCTTCGGCCGCCTGCCGGCGTCCTCGCCCGCGGGCTAAAAACGCTTACGCGTTTTCCTAACGCTCGCGCCCTGCATAGAGTTCGATTCTCCGCGGTATCTGCAAGTAATAAAAAGGCAGGTAGAGACACTTCTCTACCTGCCTGTTACGTATGGTGGAGGCGCGGAGAATCGAACTCCGGTCCACGAAAGCCCCCTGATTGGCATCTCCAAGCTCAGTCGCTGGTTTTGTCTCGGACGCTTTGCGCGCAGCGACACGCTCGCGACGTCCTAACCGGTTCGGTCTTAGCCTGCACCATACCGATTACGTGCGCAGGAGCATTCCCCTAAAATGACGTCGCGCCGGTGTCGGGGAAATCACCGGGTTGACGCGCCGCTATAAACTAAGCAGCGAGAGCCATAGGCTCAAAAGAAGAGTTGTTGTCAATTCAATTTGACGGTACCCCTGTTTAACGAGGCGAGGAGACCTCGGCTTGCTTCCTCTCTCAGAGCTATCGTGTCGAAACCAGTCGCCCCCGAATGTTGGGAAAGTCTGGATGGTATCGGGCCTGCAAACACCCGATAACCGTCGACTTTTCAAGGAACATACGGGGCGAGCCCCGCTTGTGGAGTGTTATCTTACCACGTTCTGAAAGCGGACAGCTGTTCTATGCACGAGCTGTGAAGACCCCAATGTGCGCCGCACTTCGCACTTTTGTTACCGATCGCGTCACGTATATTTTCGCCAAGCAAAATTGACCCGTCGAAAGGACCGTTATGGATACCAAGCAGCAACTCGTCAATGCCCTCGCAGGCCTGGGCTCAACCATTACCGAAGCTATGGATGTCATCGAGGGCTTTGTCCCCTGCGGACATCCCGCCCTCACGGTATCGAACGCACTCGTCGCGCTGGACGTTGACGATGATGCAGCTCTCACTCAGCAGCTTGAGACCGTCGAGGGCTTTATCGACCACGTGAGTGAGAACCGCGGCGTGGCCGCCTACCACGGTATCGAGGTCGAGCTCGCGGGTCCCAAGGCCGATCTGTTCGCAGCAATCCGCGAGGTAGGCGCCCTTATGCAGACCGCAGGCGTCAAGAACACCCAGGTCAACGAGTGGGTCTACCGCAGTCTGGCAGCACTCGACAGCTCCAACGAAAAGGCAGCCGAGCAGCTCGCAGAAAGTCCCACCATCAAGGCCGAGCTTTTGTAAATAGCAGACGCGGGCCCCTTGGCGCATCGTCGTCCAAGGGGCCCGCGAACAGCTCACGTCAACCGATAGCCGTGCCGCCGCGTTTGGCCAAAGCAAGAATCGGCATCATTTGACGCGGGGTCTTTGCTGCAAGATCGGCATGTTCGAGCAGTTTTCGATCGTTGGTCACCAAGTAATCAACCTGGGCGCGTTTGCATGCGGCGAGTACCAAGTTGTCCTCGTAATCGCGATGGAGCGCTAAGTATTTGTCGGCCAGCCAAAGGTCCGACGCATCTGCACCCACGGCCGTGGCGTTTTCGGTCATGTTCCGAACAAACGCCAGCGCCGCATCGCCAATCGCGCGGGCAGAAGCCTCGCCGAGCGCTCCCCCGCTGGCAAGAACGCTGCGCTTCAGTTCGTGCTGTACAACATACAGTACGTCCTTGGCGATATGCACCGGAAAGAACAGCAATGCCCCCGCCTCCGTCGCCTGCCCAATAAACGCACGCGCGGCAATCGACTCGGCATGGTCGGCGCAAAACGAATCAACCCATACGTTGGCGTCCACCATGATCTTGAGAGGCGCCCCACTCACAGGATCATCCCCTTTTGGCGATAATGCTCATCCATGGCGTCGGAATAGATTGCGTCCCAATCGCGGGCATCGGATACGGACGAGGTAGCGATGCCCAGGTCCGCGTAAAGCTGATCCGCCGCCGCCCATGATGCGGCGAACGGAGTATCGGGCGCGACGGACTGCCGCCGGCCATCAACGGCAGACAGCACTTCCTCACACTGTCCACCACCCTGCGCGACCTTGGCCACGACATTTTTGATGAGCTCGGGCAGTGACCTGCCCGAAAGCTGCAGCGCTTCCTCGGCGCGCTCTTTAACCGAGCGATCTACGCGAACGTTCACCTGCGCCATGCCGCTAACAGCACCCACGTTGACCCGCTCCCTTCAATTGCTAGCCCTGCTAGCACCACTATATAAAGAAGCTAGCACATGGTCAAATGCAAAAGGCCTGCGCCCGGACGACACCGATGCCGTCTGGGCGCAGGCCAGATAACGTGGGTGAACACGTCTGTTAACGCAGGTACGCCTTTGCGTTGCCCAGGCTGTAGGCAATCGTCGAGCCGTTGTGCAGCAGTGACGACGCCTGCGGGGTAATCGCGCCGGTAATGCCCAGTGCCAAGAGCGCTGAGTTGGTGAGCATCACCTTAGAATAGGAGCTCGTCAGACGGTCGATGAGACCCTGACTCATGCGGCGCAGGCGCACGATCGCGGCAAGATCCGTATCGGTCAGGATGATATCGGCGACCTCCTTGGCAATGTCGCTTCCGCCGCCCATGGCCAACCCCACATCGGCCAAACCGAGCGCCGGCGAATCGTTGACGCCGTCGCCCACCATGGCAACGTGGCGCCCCTCGCCCTTAATGCGCTCCACATACGCGTACTTGTCCTCGGGCAGCAGCTCGGCCTTAAACTCGTCGACGCCCGCCTCTCGCGCAATGCGCTCGGCCGTGCGCTCGGAGTCGCCCGTGAGCATAACGACATGCTTGACGCCCAGCGCATGCAGGTCGGCGATTGCCTCGCGGACCCCGGGCTTGAGCGGGTCCTCGATACCGAGCACGCCGACGACCTTTCCATCGACCGCCAGATACAGCGGCGACAGGCCCTGCATCTGGGACTCGATTTGCTCCTTAATGTCGGCCTCGAGCTGCGCGCTCTCGTCCTCAAACACAAAGTGTGCCGAGCCGATAATCGCGCGACGCCCTTCGATGGACGAAGCGATGCCGTGCGCCACAATATACTCGACCGCAGCGTGACGCTCGCGGTGCTCGAGCCCGCGCTCGCGGGCGGCGTTGACCACGGCACGCGCCACCGGATGCGGAAAATGCTCCTCCAAGCAAGCGGAAAGGCGCAGGACCTCGTCCTCGCTCCAGCCGTCGGTCGTGAGCACGCAAGCTAGGCGCGGCTGGGCCTCGGTCAGCGTACCGGTCTTGTCAAACACAATGGTGTCGGCCTTGGCAAACGACTCAAAGTACTTCGCGCCCTTGACCATGACGCCCATCTTCGCAGCATCGCTCATAGCGGTCATGACGGCAACGGAACCCGTGAGCTTGAGTGCGCACGAGTAGTCGACCATCAGTGCCGCCGAGGTCTTGATGAGGCTGCGGGTAGTAAGCGCAACCAGGCCCGCGAGCAGGAAGTTCCACGGGACGATCTTGTTGGCAAGGTCCTCCATATGCGACTGGCCCTCGGACTTGAGCGAGTCGGCCGCCTGCACGAGCGAGACGATTGAGCGCAGTTTGGTTTGCGCCGTATTGGCGCGCACGCGCACCAAGATGCCGCCGTCTTCCACGACGGTACCGGCGAACACGTCGTCGCCCACGCTGCGCTCGACGGCCAGCGGCTCGCCGGTCAGGGTCGCCTGGTTGACCATAGCGCTCCCCTGCTCGACAACACCGTCGATGCAGATGGACATGCCGGTGCGCACGGCGACCAAGTCGCCGGGCTCGAGCTCGGTGGCGGCAACGCTTACCTCGGTGTCGCCGACGACCTTTTGCGCCTTGCCGGGCACATCGAGCAGCGAGTTGATGAGCTCGTTTTCGCTCATGGCGCGGGTGTAGTCCTCGAGCAGCTCGCCCACGTTGAGCAGGAACATTGTCTGGCCCGCGGTGTCGACATCACGCTTGACGAACGAAATGCCGATGGCCGAAGCGTCGAGCACGGGAACGGTCAGGCGCGGCTGTGCGAGCTCATGAAGGGCAGCGCGCAAAAATGCCATGTAACCGGCCACGACAAACACCGCACGCAGAGGCGTCGGCAAGAACCAGCGACGTGCGTAATGGGCACCGATAAGTGTGGCAAGATCCATGACGAGCTTGTGCTTGCGTGGCTCAAGCTGCATCACGTAGCCTGTCTTTGCGTCGGCAATGGCCTGAGCGTCGAGCGCACCGACGGCGGCCAGCACGGCATCGCGGCGCGACTCGTCGTATTCGAGTGCCATCTGGCCGATGCGGCCGTAGACGCGCACCTTGTGCACGCCGTCGATGTCGCCGCCAAGCTTAAGAAGTGCATCGAGATCGCTCTCTGGCACAGGACCCGCCAATTGAAGACGGGTCCTGCCGGGGATCTCGCTAATAATCGAGAATCTCATAGTTTGTGCCTGGGAGCGTTACTCGGCTGCCTCGTCAGCAGCGGCCTCGCTCTGGGTGATGTAAGCAGCCTCGGCAACCATGTCGTCGACATTAGCCTTGGCCTGCTCGACCATGTCCTGGTAGCCGTTCTTGATGCGCATGCCACACGCGATACCCTGCACGCAGGCATTCTTGACCGGAGCGCTGGTAAGCAGCTTGATGCCGGCCGTGCCAAGCAGAAAACCGCCACCGACAAGCAGGGTATTGAACGTCGACTTCTTCATGTTGCTTCTCCCTTTTGCCGCATTGGACGCGGCACGGTGCCTCAGCACCCGAGTAAATAAGTTTGCTCGAGCACGCTTTTGAAATATCTCAATTTTATCTAACTATCTAGGTCAGCCATGGCTAACCTTTTGAAAATTAGCGATGCGGAGTAACCGATTGTCAATGTGAGAAAGGGACTGTCCCTTTGCCCCTTCTTACAACTGCCAGGTAGCTGCTTCCTTTTGCAGCGCCACCATGCGGGCGAATTCTCCACCTGCCGCCTTGAGCTGCGCCGGAGTGCCCTGCTCGGCAACCACACCATCCTTGAGTACAACGATTTTGTCGGCATTTTCCACCGTACGCATACGGTGGGCAATAACGATAACCGTCTTACCTGCAAGCAGACGGGAGAGCGCCTGCTGAACCACGGTCTCGTTCTCCACATCCAAGCTCGCCGTCGCCTCGTCCAACAGCACGATAGGCGCGTCTTTGAGCAGCGCACGGGCGATAGAGATGCGCTGGCGCTCACCGCCGGACAGCTTGGAGCCGTTCTCGCCGATCATGGTGTTGTAGCCCTGCGGCATGCGGCTCACAAACTCGTCGCAGTTGGCGGCGCGCGCAGCCGCAAGCACTTGCTCATCGGTGGCGCCACGACGCCCGAGGCGGATGTTTCCCATCACCGTGTCGTCAAAGAGCAGCACGTCTTGGAACACAATGGCGTAGTCGCGCAGCAGCACCTCGGGATCCACGCTCGCAACATCCACGCCGCCCACGGTGACCGTGCCCGCGGTGGCATCCCAAAAGCGCGCGGCCAGGCGGCTCACCGTGGACTTACCGGAGCCCGAAGGACCGACCAGTGCCGTGACCTCGCCTTCCTTGGCGGTAAAGCTCACATCGGTAAGAACTTTCTCGCCGGCGCGGCCGTCCTCGCCCGCACCATAGCCAAATGCCACGTGATCGAACACCACATCGTGGCCTACGGGCTCAAACTGCTCGCTGCCCCGCGCCACGGGCTCTTCCATGATGGAACGCATGCGCTTGGCCGACGACTCGGCGGCAAACAGCTCGGACATCAGCATCAGCGCCTGATCAAAGGGCGCATAGATGCGGCTCACCATAAGCAGGAAGGCAAACATCATCAAAAAGTCGACCTGGCCGGAGGCGACCATCGCGGCGCCCGTGACCAACGTGGTGGCAATCCCCAGGCGCAGGATGGCAAAGGCGGAGTTGACCAAAAGCCCGTTGGCGAGCTCGCCTTTGGTGGTCTCGCGCTCCTCGGCATCGATCACGGCGTTGAGTCCCTCAAGATAATGGGCCTCCTGGTTGGTGGCGCGGATCTCGCGCACGCAGTCGAGCGTCTCCTGGATCGCCTCGGTGACCTTGACCTTCTCGGCGCGCACGCGGTCGAACACCGGGGTCATGGGACCGTGTGTCAGATACAGCACGGCAAAGGCCACGGGAACGCTCCAAAACGCCGCGATCGCCAGCTGCCAGCAAAAGAACAGCGACGCCACGAACACAATGGCGCTTGCGATGATGGCACCCCAAAGCTCTCCCAGCACGTGGCTGTAGGCGTGCTCCATAGTCTGAACGTCGCCCATGATGGTTTCGGTTAGATCGGCCAGATCACGACGGCCGAAAAACGACAACGGCAGCTTGCGCAAGCGCTCGGCGATCTCCATACGCTGCTTGCCGCACTCCTCGTAAAAGATGCAGTAGGTGTAGTAATACTGCTGCCAGTTAGAAGCAAAGAGCAACACAAAAAAGACCAGGAGGCCGCCCACGATCGGCAGGGCATCCGGCAGGTCAGCCCCGCTGGCGAGACGCTCGACAAAGCCGGCCATAACCAGGAATAAAAAGCCCATGCCGGCCATGGTAATGAGATTAGTGAGCGTAGTCCAGAAAATGCCGCGTTTTACGCCGGCGACGCCTTTATCGGATAGGAAATACTTCTTTTGGAATGAGGCGAACATTTAGGCCTCGCCTCCCTTCGTGACGGCGGCATCCGCGGTCGCTGCAGTGATTTTCCAGCTCGCGGCCTGTTCGTATTCGGCCCACATCTTGGCGTATAGACCGTTTTGGGACAGCAGCTCGGCATGGGTGCCAGCCTCCTGCACGCTACCTTGGTTGAGCACCACGATCTTGTCGGCCCCCACCACGGTCGAAAGCCGGTGCGCGATCATAATGACTGTGCGACCCGCCGCCAGCTTGCTAAAGGCACGCTGGATGAGCGCCTCGTTCTCGGGGTCGGCAAACGCCGTGGCCTCATCGAGCACCA
This sequence comes from uncultured Collinsella sp., assembly GCA_900546755.1. GTDB lineage: Bacteria > Actinomycetota > Coriobacteriia > Coriobacteriales > Coriobacteriaceae > Collinsella. The sequence goes on from UREC01000017.1 coordinate 48,155, forward strand.
CGATAGGCGCGTCTTTAAGGATCGCGCGGGCGAGTGCTACGCGCTGCACCTCGCCGCCCGAAAGATATGCCCCTCCAGCACCGAGCATGGTGTTAATACCCTGCGGGAGCTTGGCCACAATGTCGTCGCACTGAGCTGCGGAGAGGGCCGCACGCACTTCGTCGTCAGTGGCCGTGGGCTTGGAGGCACGCACGTTATCGGCAAGTGTTTGCCGGAACAGCTGGTTGGTCTGGAACACGAAGGCGACCTGGTCCATAAGCTCGTGCGGGTCCATGTCGTGAACGTCCACGCCGCCCACAAGCACGCGACCCGAACAAACATCCCAAAAACGCGGGATCAGGCTTGCGCAGGTCGACTTGCCGCCGCCCGAGGGGCCCACCAGCGCAAGGGTGCTGCCTGCGGGAACGCTAAAGCTCACATGATCGACGGCAGGCGCTTCGGCACCCTCGTAGGTAAAGCTCACGTCCTCAAAGCGCACATCGCTGCCAGCAGGGTGCTTGGGCTGGGCAGGCACGGAGAGCTGCTTGGAATCCATAACGCTTCGGATGCGCGCCAGCGAATCGGCACTCATCTGAGAGGCCTCGCCCACAAACATGAGCTTGGTCATGGCCGTCGGCACCACGGCCGAAAACATCGCGTAAAACGTGAAGTTGGCCATAAAATGCGCGAAGTCCGTCTCGCCCGGCGCCAACAGCAACGCCACGGGCAACAGGAATGTCACAAGACCATTGAGCGCGGCAAGGTTGAGTACCTGCGGACCTCGGCAAAACGTGCCCGCATAGCTTTGTGCCATGTCGGCGTATTCGGCGATCGCGTCGTGGAACGCCTTAAAGGAATAGACCGTCTGCTGAAACACCTTGACCACGGGAATGCCGCGTACGTATTCGGTACCGGTCTTGTTCATCTTGACCAGCGCGCCCATGTAGGCCTTCATGAACTCGGCGCCCTTGCCGCTCATCATGGTGGCCATGGCGCCAAGCGAAACGGCGACCGAGATAAGGCATGCCGCGCCCAAGCGTCAATCGAGGGCGAAAAGCAGCACGAGCAGACCTGCGACCATGGCGGTGGCGCCGGCGATATCGGGTAGCATGTGCGCGAGCAGGGTCTCGGTGGAGGCGGCGCATCCGTCTACGATACGGCGCAGCTCACCGGTGGCGTGTGTGTCAAAGTAGCCAAGCGGCAGCTTAAGCAGGTGCTCGCTCGTAGTCTTGCGAATATTGGACGCGCAGCGAAACGCAGACAGGTGCGTGCACATGAGTCCCACGAAATAGACCACGATGCTTGCCAGCGCAAACCCCACGGCCCACCAGCCATACGTCGCGATGCCGCAGGCTTCGCTCCAGTTAGGCGCCACGGCGATCAGATCGCGCGCGACAAGCCAAATGCACACGTACGGGCCAAAGCTCAGCAGCTGCGAGAGCGCCGAGAGGGCCATGCCCAAATATGTTAGGAATTTGCGGTCGCCGGCATATGCAAGTAGCTCGCCGATACCGCCGCCTTCCCTTTTTGATCCCTTTGCCATGAGATTCCTTTCTAACGGCTTGAGAGTTAACCGTTAGAAACTTATCATTGGCGTGTTAGCCGAGGCACACAATCGAGCCAGGCGTGGACGTTTCCGCAAAGGAAGGGGACGCTTTTGAAAATGCGGCGGGCAGCAACCGATATAACCGAGCTCTACGCACCGCAATTTGAGCAGTTTGGCCTGCAGCTTTCCGGCAAGGGCGCCGTCTTTACCGGTGAGGTGGCAAACGATCGGGCGCACGGACGCGCATGGATCATGCCCCTTTCCCCCACCTGCATCGTCATGGAGCATTTCATTACCCCGATGCACAACATGCACCTAGCCGAATACACGCCCGAACCGTACGCGTGCGTGAGCGAGGTCAGCGCGCCCACGCTCATATGCATGCCCAAGGCTGGCATAACGCCTGCGAACCTTAAGCCACTGCGCGGGCCGCGGCCGAACAGCGCGGTGTGCAGCTTTATCCAAGATAGCTGCGGTGAGGAGCTAAGTCCGCTGTTTGCAGGGCAGCTTTATCACTCGCGCTCGGTGCTCTTTTTGCCTGGATTTTTTGACGAACTGGAGCACCGCTATCCCACCGAGTTCGCGGGAATCTTCGAGGCGTTTGCCGAGCCATGGCACGAGGAGGCGACGTCTGCCATCTGCCACACGCTGCGCCGGATTAACGAGGAACGCGCCCGCACCGTAGGCGGACACGTCTATATGCAAGGCATCGTGGAGACCATGGTCGCAGAGCTCGCCTGTTCGCGCGCGGCCCACAAGCAGGCGCGGCAGGCGGCAGACACACGCGCCAGCGTGACCATTGCCGAGGAAGCGACGGCGATGATTGAGTGCGCACTCGACAAAGGCAGGCGTGTGGGTGTCAACGAAGTGGCCGAGAGGCTCTACACAAGCCGCTCCAAGCTATGCGCCACCTTTAAGGCCCAAACTGGCGAGTCCCTGGGCGCCTACATTCGCAGACGCCGTATGGAACGAGCACAGGACCTTTTGGCCGATAGCGCGCTCACGATAGCGCAGGTGGCAGAGCGTCTAGGCTACCCTCAGCAGGCCGCCTTCGCCCAAGCCTTCAAGCAACACACCGGCACCACCCCCACCGCCTGGCGTTCCCAACATATATAAAGAATGAGGGCGCCATCGGCGCCCTCATTCACCAAATTCAATCCAGCCCACCTGACCCGAAAGGCCGAGTCGCCACGAAACCCGGGGCCCCGGCA
>UREC01000018.1:0-46670 GCA_900546755.1 uncultured Collinsella sp.
TTTTCGCTCGGTCAAGTCCTGGCTCGCACGAAGGCCACATTAAGTGGCCTTCGGCTCGTGCGGAATCTACGAAAATCTCAACCCGGCCCCTCGGACCGGAGCTGCGGTAACTTTGCTGCGAATCCTCGCGCCCGTTGAGCGACGCGCCCCACGCATAACCCTTATGTCGGTAGGCTGATGCGTTGCGTCCCTGATGGCTACAGGGTTGAAACGAAGGTGGACAGGCGGTGGAGGCCTTCGTCTAGGTCTTTGTCGGAGACGCAGTAGCTTAGGCGGATATGACCTTCGGTGCCGAAGCAGTCGCCCGGGACTAGGGCTACGTTGGCCTCTTTGATGGCTTTGATGCAGAAGTCTTCGCTTGTCAGGCCGAATTGTTTGATGCTGGGGAAGGCGTAGAAGGCGCCTGCCGGTTCCACTACGTCGAGGCCCATGGCGTCTAAGGCTGCGAGTACGCGTTCGCGGCGGGCTCGGTAGACTTTGAGCATGGGGGTTGGGTCGACAGTCAGGGCTCGGGCTGCGGCGTCCATCTCGAAGGAGACGGCGCTCGATACTAGGTATTGGTGGGCCTTTGCGATCTCGGCGATGACGGGGGTTGTAGCGGCGAGCCAGCCCAAGCGCCAGCCGGTCATGGCCCAGGGCTTGGAGAAGCTCTCGATGACTACCGTCTGCTCGCGCAGCTCCGGGTGGCGCTGGGCAAAGCGCTCGTAGCCATCCACATAGACGAGGCGGTTGTACACGTCGTCGCAGACCACGTAGATGCCCGTCTGTTCCGCCACGCGCGCCACGGCATCGAGCGATGCCGCGTTGAAGATGCAGCCCGTGGGATTGTTGGGCGAGCAGATGACGATGGCCTTGGTCGCTGGGGTCACACAGGCGCGAAGCGCTTCCTCGTCAACCTGAAATTGCGCAGGTTCCGTATCCAAAAAGACCGCTTTGGCGTGATTGGCCACGACGATGCTCTCGTACAGACCAAAAGCCGGCGTGGGGATAATAACCTCGTCGCCGGGGTTGAGCATAGCCATGAATGTTGCCGACAGGGCCTCGGTCGCGCCGTCGGTCAGGATGACCTCGTCGGCGGAAAACGCCAGGCGCGCATCCCCCATGTAGGCAGACAGTGCCTCGCGCAGGGCGGGGCGACCGTTGTTGGGCGGATAGTGCGTGTCGCCGCGGTCGAGCGAGGCCGTCACCTCGGCGCTAATCACATCGGGCGTGGGAAAATCGGGCTCGCCAAGCGCAAGCGCGATGCACCCTGGGTGCTGGGCGGCGAGCGCGTTGATCCGGCGGATGCCGGAGGGCTTGAGCGTGGCAAGCGAGGTGTTCATAGGCAGACGCATGGCGTTCCTTTCGTAAGGGTTGCACTAGGATAGCGCGGCGAGGCGCCGCCAGACGGTGTAACCTAAACGGAAACGAACCGGAAAGGAGGCGGCATGGAGACGACCGCACGCGGCGATGTACCAAAAACGTTGCAAACCATTGCGTATATCAGTATTCCCGAGAGCACCGATCTTGAGTTTTTGCTTTGGGACCTGCAGGATGCCATCGCGGCCTATGCCCGGCTTTCCGGCACCGCACTCCCCCACCCGGTTGACTTGAAGACAAATGACGTCGGTGCAGTCGATGGCATAGTGCTCGCCGTTGATGATGCATTTGACGATGAGGCAATGACCGCCGTCGAGCAGATACTCGATCGCCTTGGCGGTACGGGAACGCGTGTCTATGCCATGATTCAAGCCGCACAAGAGGGCACTGAGCAGGCGCGCGGGGCCGCCGTTCGTCTGCACAAGGCATGCGAGCGCCAGGGCCAATTGTGGTGTGGCGGCGTTGTCATCTGCGCCGGCAGCGGCATTGCGGCGCTTCGTCGCTCCCCGCGCATGGGCCTCTTGCGCCGGCCTTTTTCGGAAGCGATGGATAAGCTTGTGGGCGCTGTGCGCATGGGCTGCTCCATTGAACATGCGCAGTTGCTTGGCGGTGGCAATGCCGGTGGCGTCGATGCCGACGGCATGGTGCGCGTCAAGCCTGCACTGCCCGCACCGATCTGGCATGCCATCATGAAACGCCTCGGCACCCGCGCCCAATCAGATATCTAAATTACAGCGCCGCCCAGCCAACGGCTTCGCGCCAACGCTCAACAAGACGTTCTAGGCGCCAGGCGGCATTGGCGGGGCTTGTCGAGGGCAGTACGATGGCGGGCAGCCCGGTGCGTTCTTGTAGATAGCGCTTGTAGAGCCGGCCAGCTGTACCACCGTTGCATATCACCTGCTCAATGGGAGCTGCGCCGGTAATGCGCTCGATATCTGCCGGTACAACGTTACGAATGCTCGCGTCACTCGAGCCCTTAATGTCGCAGCTCTCGATCACGTCCCACAGGGCCACGCCGCCGTTCAGCAGCATGGATCGCTTGGCGGCAATCGAGGCGTCGAGCGTCGCTGGCTCGTTACCTGCCAAAGCGTCGCCCTCGTTGGGCGGCACAGGCGAACCGAGGCACGCGGCCAGCACGCGCCAAAAGCGGTTCTGAGGATTGCCATAATAAAAGGCATTGGCGCGCGAAAGCACCGAGGGAAACGACCCGAGCACCAAAACGCGCGAGCGCTCGTCAAACACGGGCTCAAACCCATGCTCAATATGTTGATAGCCCTCGTCAGACGCTGCCATGGCCTAGGCCCTCAACAGATAGCGCACCTCGTAGGGCGCAAGCTCAAGGGAGCCCGTCAGCTCGACCGTGGGCACGCCGTCGGCAAGCAAATCGACAAAGGAGCCGTTGAGCTCGCCGGCTCCAAAGGTATAGGGCTCGTTCACGGCATTGACCGCCACGAGCACCGTCGCGTCGTCGCAGGCGCGCTCGAACAGCAGCTGCTTGTTCTGGATCACCACGTTGCGGTACGCGCCATAGTTGAGAGCGCGGGCCGCCGCGTCGTTTGCCGAGCGAAGGTGCGCGAGCTGCGTGACGAACGCCGTCAGCTCGTTAGGCGCAGGCTCATCGAGCGCAGGGCGCAGCGCCCAGTCGCCATCGGGGCCGCCCTTTTCGCCAGCAATTCCCCACTCGCTGCCATAGTAGACGCACGGAATGCCCGGCATGCCAAAGAGCATGCCATAGGCGGGACGCAGGCACGACTTGTCGGTGAGGATGCTTGCCAGGCGCGGCACGTCGTGGTTGTCGACAAACGACAGCAGGTGCTTGCCGCGGTAGATGCACCACGGATCGCCGCCAAACTGACGGTGCAGCGAATGGGCGATCTCGAACATGTTGACCGAGTTAAAGCTGGAGTACAGGCCCTTGTAGCACTCGTAGTTGGTGCAGGAGTCGAGCATCTCGTCGTTGACGATCTGGTTGTAGTCGCCGTGGAGCGTCTCGCCGATCATCACGAAGTCGGGCTTGAGCTCACGGGCAAAGCTATGCAGACGACGCATGAAATCGCGGTCGAGCATATAGGCAACGTCCAGACGCAGGCCGTCGACGCCAAAGACGTCGGCCCAACGGCGCACGGACTCGAGCAGGTAATCGACCACGGCGGGATTTTGCAAGTTGAGCTTCACAAGCTCAAAATGGCCCTCCCAGCCCTCGTACCAAAAGCCGTCGCCATAGCAGGAATCACCGTCAAAGCTAATGTGGAACCAGTCCTTGTACGGCGAGTCCCACTTGCGCTCTTGCACATCGCGGAAGGCCCAAAAGCCACGACCGACGTGGTTGAAGACGGCGTCGAGCACCACGCGGATGCCGTGGGCATGCAGCGTGTCGCATACGGCGGCAAAGTCGGCATCCCCACCCAAGCGACGGTCGATATGGCGCAGGCTGCGCGTGTCGTAGCCATGGCTATCGGACTCGAGCGGCGGATTGATGAGCACGGCGCCAACGCCGAGTTCCTGCAGGTAGTCGGCCCATTGGGCGATCTTCATGATGGGCGCATCGGGGTTGGGCGCAGCGTTGGCAGCCTGGGCGAGTTCATCCTCGGCAACGGGGGCGGCGTTTTCGCGCGGAGCTCCGCAAAAGCCCAGCGGATAGATCTGATAGAACGTCGTCTCGTATGCCCACATAGCAACCTCCCGGTAAGCTCAACACAACGACATCCATTGTATGCCCGGCTTGTATCCTCTCCCCCAAAATAAGTTGCGGTGAAATAGTTCCCGCTTGGGCCTTCAGAGACCTTAAACAGGAACTATTCCACCGCAACTGATGAGGGGACGTGGTTAGGCGACGGGCTTGGCGCGACGGATGGCGGGGAACAGCACGGTGATGGCGAGGATGACGCCCACGACGGCAATCGCCCCGCCCGCGAAGCCAATCCAGGAGATACCGGGACCCGAAACCACGGCGCCGCCGATCGCGGTGCCCGTGCCGATACCGAGGTTAAACAGGCCCGAAAAGATCGACATGGCGACGGCCGACGAATCCGCCGGCGTGTACTTGATGAGCTCGGCCTGAAACGCCACGTTAAAGGCCGTGGCGCAGCAGCCCCACAGCGCGCAAACGCCAAGAACCGCGACGAGCGACGACGCGACAGGACCCATAAGCAGCAAGGCGACCGGCACTCCGGAGAGCGTGATCGCAAGGAACGGAAAGCGGTGCCCGTCGAACAGGCGGCCGAACAGCCAGCTGCCCACCAAGCCGGAGCAGCCGAACGCCGTCAACGTCATGGTGATAGCGCTTGCGTCGACATGCGCGACCTGAGCCAGGAAAGGCTCGATATAGCTGTAGCTTGCGTAATAGCCGGTCGCCATAAAGACCGTGACCGCGTAGAGCGCGATGAGGAACGGATTCTTGAGCAGCTCGGGCAGCTGCTTAACGGTAAAGCGCTCGCCCACCGGCATGGCCGGGAACACCGCGGCTTGATACACAACCGCGGCGGCAGAGAAGGCCCCGACCACGGCAAACGTCATGCGCCAGCCCACGGCCAGCCCGATGGCGCGGCCGATCGGCAGGCCAAAGATCTGCGCGATGGACGAGCCCGTAGCGATCATGCTGATGGCGAGCGCCCCGTGGCGGGCGTCGACCAGGCGCGAAGCCATGATCGAGGCGACCGACCAGAACACGGCATGCGCGCAGGCGACCACCAGGCGCGCACAGACCAGGATGGGATATGTCGGTGCCACAGCGGACAGGAACTGACCCAGAGAAAACACGGCGAGCACACCGAGCAGCATACGCTTGAACTCAAAGCGCGAGGCAAACACCATAAGCGGCAGCGACAGCAGCATGACACCCCAGGCGTAGACCGAGATCATGATGCCGGCTTGGGCCTCGGTGAGCGAGAACGACGCGGCGATATCAGTCAGAAGGCCGATGGGCATAAACTCCGACGTGTTGAACACGAACGCGCAGCAGGCGAGCCCGATAAGCGGGAGCCACTGCTTGAGTGAGATGCCATCTTGTCTTGCCTGAGTCATATATAACATCTCCAATCATTTTGAGCGGAGGCGATTATATAGCAACGGCCCCGCATCCGTCAGCAACAGATGCGGGGCCGAAAACAATTCGGCACACAGAGGTTGCGCCGTCAATAAATAACTAAGCCAGCCCCAGCAATATGCCCGCCGAATGCACGACAAACGCCACGATCCAGGCGACCGTCACCTGAAACGCGAATACGGCCACGGCATAGCGCGCGCCCAACTCGCTCTTGACGGCGCCGATGGACGCCACGCAAGGCGGGTACAGCAGCGTAAAGACCAAGAACACGTAGGCGGTAAACGGCGAAAACATGGCTGACAGTGCCGCGGGAGAGGTTGCGCCCAAAAGCACCGTGAGCGTCGAGATGACGCTCTCCTTGGCAATAAGTCCCGTGACGAGTGCCGTCGAGGCGCGCCAGTCGCCAAAACCGAGCGGGGCCAACACCGGCGCGATGATGCTACCCAGACCGGCAAGCAGGCTTTGCGACTGGTCGGCGACCACGTTAAAGCGGATATCGAACGTCTGCAGGAACCAGATGACCACCGTAGCGGCAAAGATAATGGTAAAGGCCTTGGTAATAAAGTCCTTGGCCTTATCCCATGCCAGCATCACCGTCGTCTTGACGCTCGGCAGGCGGTAATTGGGGAGCTCCATGATAAACGGCACCGGGTCGCCCTTAAATGCCGTACGGTTGAGCACCAAAGCCGCAATGCAACCAACCGCAATACCAATCAGATAGAGCGAGACCATGGCGGGAACCGTCGCCTGTGGGAAAAACGCCCCGCACAGCAAGCCGTAAACCGACAGCTTGGCCGAGCAGCTCATGAACGGTGTGAGCATGACCGTCATCTTGCGGTCGTGCTCGGATGGGAGCGTACGGGTCGACATGATAGCCGGCACGGTACAGCCAAAACCGACGAGCATGGGCACAAAGCTGCGGCCCGACAGGCCAAAGCGACGCAGCACCTTATCCATGACAAAGGCCACGCGTGCCATGTATCCGGAGTCTTCCAGAATGGAGAGGAACAAGAAGAGCACGACGATAATCGGCAGGAAGGTCAGCACGCTACCCACGCCCGTAAGCACGCCGTCGACAGCCAGCGAGCGCACCACGTCGTTGGTTCCGAACGCCTTGAGGCCCGCATCGGCCGAGGCGATGATGGCAGCGATACCGTCCTCCATGAGTCCCTGCAACGCCGCGCCGATCACGCCAAACGTCAGCCAAAAGACGAGGCCCATGATCACCAGAAACGCCGGAATGGCTGTGTAACGACCTGTCAGGATGCGGTCAATCTTGACGGAGCGCACGTGCTCGCGGCTTTCGTGCGGCTTGACGACGCAACGCCCGCACACGTCGCCGATAAAGCTAAAACGCATATCGGCCAACGCAGATAGGCGGTCGGTGCCGGCCTCGCCCTCCATCTGGGTAATGATGTGCTCGATAGCGTCGAGCTCATTGCGATCCAGGTGAAGCGCCTCGGTTACCAGCTCATCGCCCTCGACCAGCTTAGTCGCCGCAAAGCGCACCGGGATGTGCGCCGTCACGGCATGGTCCTCGATCAGGTTAGCAATACCGTGGATGCAGCGATGCAGCGCACCGCCGTCCGGACCGTCGGGCGCGCAAAAGTCCAGGCGACCAGGACGCTCGCGGAACCGTGCCACGTGCAGGGCGTGGTCCACCAGCTCGCCGATGCCCTCGTTGCGGGCAGCGCTAATGGGGACAACAGGCACGCCCATCAGGCTCTCGAGCAAGTTGACGTCTACGGCGCCGCCGTTGGCGGTCACCTCGTCCATCATGTTGAGCGCGATGACCATAGGACGGTCAAGCTCCATGAGCTGCAGTGTCAGGTACAGGTTACGCTCAATGTTGGTGGCGTCAATGATGTCGATGATGGCGTCCGGGCGCTCGTCGAGGATGAACTGACGGCTCACGACCTCTTCGCCTGTGTACGGCGACAGGGAGTAAATGCCAGGCAGGTCGGTAACGCTCGCCTCGGGATGGTTACGGATGGTGCCATCTTTGCGGTCGACAGTCACGCCGGGAAAGTTACCGACGTGCTGGTTGGAGCCCGTCAGCTGGTTGAATAATGTGGTCTTGCCGCAGTTTTGGTTGCCAGCGAGGGCAAAGTGCAGCGGCGCGCCCTCGGGCACGGCCGTCTTTGCCGCACGGGGCGAATACGTCCCCTCGCCCAGGGCCGGATGCTCCGTCGCGCCGATTGCGGCGTTAGCGCGCGGACCCGTATCGGTGTCGTGAATACCCACGAGCTCGATGCGAGCGGCATCGTCCTTGCGCAGCGTCAACTCGTAGCCACGCAGGCGAATCTCGAGCGGGTCGCCCATGGGGGCGTACTTCATCATGGTGACTTCGGTGCCCGGCGTCAGGCCCATGTCCAAAATATGCTGACGGAGCGCCTGGTCGTCGGATGTCACCGATGCGACAACGGCGTCCTTTCCAATCTCGAGTGTATCGAGCTTCACGCGCTCATCCTTTCGTTAGACGCGGTTAACCGTTTACCGGGGTTAACCAACTCGTAACGACAAATGATAGCGCTCTGAACTATTTTATAAAGTCAAATACCGATGTTTACCTGCGCAAACTTTATGCGGTGCGCCCCGAAGGCTCTTTACGCATACCGCTCAGCGAGATCGAAACGGAACCCGACCGCGCGGTAGCAGTGAGTCGATCACCCTCGACCGACCCCGTGCATGTAAAGGGCGCCTTGCCCATCAAGACGTGGGAGATAGTACCCAAGAGCTCAAAGAAATCGCCCTCAGCACGGGCACTCGAGAGAGCGATATTGAGACCCCTGACGTTTAGTACTGCCCTGAGCGCGCCGTTCACCCCATGTGAAAACGTCACCTCGCCGCGCTTGCTCCCCACCGGCGTCTGGGCCAAAACCACATACGTACCCTCAAGCATGGCTCCTCCTCTAAGCAGACTTTTTGAAACGGGCAAGTAGTCTACTTTTACATATGGCGCTCCAGGAAGCGGAAGGCTAGGCGGATCCAGGGACGGACGGAAACCTGCTTGTCCTCGTTGTCGACCGCGGTGTTGGCGTTACCGAGCGAAAGGCCGTGGCCGCCCTGGTCAAAGACGTGCATCTCGCATGCGACGCCCTCCTCGGCCATGCGCTGCGCAAACGGGTAGACCTGCGCGATCGGCGCCGTCTTGTCGTCGGACACGCCCCACACAAAGGTCGGCGGCATCTGACGCGAAACATGCGTGGTGGGGCAGATATCGGCCAGGTGCTCGTCGGTGGCCTCGCCGCCCGTCACCATCGACAGATAGTCGTTGAGTAAATCGCGCCCCGTCTTGCCACCCGTCTTGGGCACGCGCAGGTCGATGCGCGGGTCGCGCGTCTGCATATCACGCACATAGGCAAAGTCGAGCAGCGGATAGCCCAGCACCACGGCATCGGGGCGAATGTCGTCCGGACGCGCCCCGGCAAGTGCCGCGAAGGGGCCGGTCTTCCACTGCGTTGCCAGCGAGGCACAGATCATGCCGCCCGCCGAGAATCCCACGACGCACACGCGCTTAGGATCGACATGCCACTCGTCGGCGTTGGCGCGCACCGTGGCGACCATCTTGGCAAGATCTGCCTGGGGGCGCGGAAAGCTCACGTCACCCGTAGAACTCGTGACATAGTTGAGCACAAAGGCCTGGTAGCCGCGGCCCAAAAATGCAAACGCCACCGGGTCCTGCTCGTGCGGAGCGATATGCGTAAACCCGCCTCCGCCGCAGATGATCACCGCGGGGCGGCGGCCATTGGGCTTGTCGGGCAGCGGCTCGGCACCCAGATACGTAAAGGTCGCCGGATAATCCTCGGTCGGCTCCTCGCCCCACAGCGCATAGTTCTCGACAATCATATGTGCTCCCTTCGCGCAAATTATGCGCCCTTGTTTTTGCCTTCAAGCGTACCCCACTTGAACCCGTGGCGCAGAAACACACCAGCAATAAGTTTCCCTTCAACTGATATATCACATAATCCCAGCTCAGAGGTATCGCTGAGCAGCGTAAAATAGGGGGCGTTGACCAAGCCGCGAAACACATATGAAACGTTTCCGGCAAACCAAACGCGCGATATGCGCCTATTTAAGTTGGAGGCAACTATGGGTCTGCTCGATTCGCTTAAGTCCACCTTCACCTCGACCGGCGAGGCGTCCGTTCCGCCCGCAGCAAGCTTCGCCACCCGCGAAGGCGTCATCTATGCCCCCGTCAACGGCGTGCTCGTCAACCTGGACGAAGTTCCCGACGAGACGATCGCCTCGGGCATGCTTGGCCAGGGCTATGGCATCGAGCCCATTACCGGCACCATCTATGCGCCCGCCAACGGCCGCATCGGCGCCACCACTGTCACCAACCACTCCATTGGCATGATCACCGAGGACGGTCTTCGCGTGTTCATCCATGTTGGCCTGGGCACCGTGGAAATGAACGGCAAGGGTTTTGCCCGCTTTGTCGAGATGGGCGATGTGGTCAAGGCAGGCCAGCCGCTCATCAGCTTCGACCGCGAGGCCATTAAGGCCGCTGGTCACGAGGACATCGTGACCGTCATCGTCTCCGAGCTCGATCGTCTTAAGAGCATCGACCATGTCGGCGAGTCTGGAACGCTTATCGGCGGCAACCCGCTCGTCAAGCTTGGCGACCCGCTGCTGGTAGCCAAGACCAAGTAGCCAGGCCCCGCGCCACACAGCCAAAAGGCACCTCGTCAAGCGCCCGCGACCATCTGGCCGCGGGCGCTTTTCGTTTGAAAAACCATCCCGCCAATGCCTTATCTGTATAGCCCAAATGAGCCGAGCTGCTAGAATATCGAACTGTATGGATAGCTATCATTCAACCGTTATGGGAGGATACGTGAACCGCACCAAAATCGCGCAGCTCTATGCCGATGCCGAGTCGCTCGGCGGCCAGACCGTCACCGTCGCCGGCTGGGTCAAGTCCGTCCGCGACATGAAGAACTTTGGCTTTGTTACGCTCAACGACGGCAGCTGCTTCCGCGACCTGCAGGTCGTCATGAACCGCGAGGCACTCGACAACTACGACGAGATCGCCCATCAAAACGTCTCGGCCGCACTCATTTGCACCGGCACCGTCAAGCTGACCCCCGATGCGCCCCAGCCTTTCGAGCTTTCTGCCACCTCCATCGAGGTCGAGGGCGTCAGCGCCCCGGATTACCCGCTGCAGAAGAAGCGCGCAACCGTCGAGTTCCTGCGCACCCAGCAGCACCTGCGCCCGCGCACCAACCTGTTCCGCGCCGTGTTCCGCATCCGCTCTGTCGCGGCTGCTGCCATCCACCGCTTCTTCCAAGAGCAGGGCTTTGTCTACGTCAACACCCCCATCATCACCACGAGTGACTGCGAGGGCGCCGGCGAGATGTTCCGCGTGACCACGCTCGACCCCAAAAATCCGCCCCTCACCGAGTCCGGCGAGGTCGACTGGAGCCAGGACTTCTTTGGCAAGCATGCGAGCCTCACCGTGTCCGGCCAGCTCAATGCCGAGAACTTTGCCATGGCCTTTGGCGACGTGTACACCTTTGGCCCCACCTTCCGTGCCGAGAACTCCAACACCACGCGCCACGCCGCCGAGTTTTGGATGATCGAGCCCGAGATGGCCTTTGCCGACCTTAACGACTATATGGATAACGCCGAGGCCATGCTCAAGTATGTCCTCAAGGACGTCATGGCAACCTGCCCCGACGAGCTCAATATGCTCAACAAGTTTGTGGACAAGGGTCTGCTCGAGCGCCTGGACCATGTCGCCAACTCCGACTTTGCCCGCGTTACCTACACCGAGGCCGTCGAGATCCTGGAGCAGGCCGTCGCCGCCGGTCACAAGTTTGACTATCCCGTGAGCTGGGGCATCGACCTGCAAACCGAGCACGAGCGTTTCCTGACCGAGGAACACTTTAAGCGACCGACTTTTGTGACCGACTACCCGGCCGAGATCAAGGCGTTCTACATGCGCATGAACGAGGACGGCAAGACCGTCGCCGCCGCCGACTGCCTGGTTCCCGGTATCGGCGAGATTATCGGCGGCTCCCAGCGCGAGGAGCGCCTGGATCTGCTCGAGGCCCGCATCAAGGACCTGGGCATGAATCCCGAGCAGTACAAGTACTACCTTGACCTGCGCCGCTACGGTTCCTGCAAGCACGCCGGCTACGGTCTGGGCTTCGAGCGCTTGGTCATGTATCTGACCGGCGTGGGCAACATCCGCGACGTCCTGCCGCACCCGCGCACCGTGGGCAACGCCGACTTCTAATCGTCGGACGCTAGCTCGCGTCGCCACACGCCAACGCTCATCGCACAAGCGCCTCTCGACATCGGTCGAGAGGCGCTTTTTTCAACAGCACCCGTCAAGCTTTTGGCAAGTTTTTGGTCAGTTGAGCAGGGCTGTTGAAAACTCGACCCGCCGTTTGCCGACGACTACCGACCGCCCAGAGCGCCCTGCGCCCCTGGGAAAGCCCCACGTCCTAGGCTCCATACCGTCGCCACCCAAAACGGAAAGGACGTGGGCACCATGACCGAAGCCGCTGTTGAAACCTACGACACCACGACTAGAGGCGCCGCCTCGATGGCAGCCTATCGCGCCGTTCGCATCCTGCAACTATTAAGCGAAAACACCGGCGAGGACAAGGCCATGCTTTCCGATGAGTTGATCCGGCGCCTCGCCCATCCCGACGACCCCGCCCGCATGCCCATCTCGGCGGCGCGGCGCAGTATCTACACCGCCATCTCTGCGCTTCGCCATGCCGGATACGAAATTGAGTACAAACGCGGCGTGGGCTACAAACTTCTTACCCGCCCGCTCACCGATGAAGAGATCATCCGGCTCCACGGCATGGTCATGCGCAACCGCTCTACGCCCATCGCCATTCGAAAAAGCATGGCGCAGCACTTAGTTGCCATGGCGAGCGCCGACGTTCGCGGCTACCTCGATACACCCGAACCCGCTCCAAACGCAGGCAGCAAGGCTACCAAGGCAACACACACGCCCATCAAGCGCATCGACACGTGCGAGCTCGTCGAGCAGGCCATCGACCACGGAACCACGGTGAGTTTTGATATTTCGAGCGTCACGACGCGCGGAGAGGTCGAAGTGGCACGGATGACACTCCGGCCCTTTGCCATCAAGCAACGAGACGGCATCTCGTATTTGCTGGGAACGGTCTATGACGCCCGAGGCGCCGATGACACGTTGCGTACCGTAGAGATTGGCCGAATGAGAAACGTCACCACACGTCTCCTCGACGGCAAGAAGCTCTTCGCCGCCCTGGACGAGGACGACACCTCCTCCGCCGCATAAGACCCTCCGCCGCCCATTCGACTACCCGTACCGCCCATCCGATTCTGTATTAAAAAACCCGCCAGGCTGTTGTAAAAATGGACATCAGCGCTACTATAGTTCCACTTGCACTTTGTCCCAGTGCAGTGTTTCCAGCCATTTTTATACTGGGGGTAATGATATGAAGGACATCACCATCAGCCGCAGGAGCCTCCTGGTCTCCGCCGGCCTGCTCGCACTCGCCCCGCTCGCCGGATGCGGCGGCAACTCTGGTTCCGGCTCTGCTGCCGCCGGTTCCGACTACACCATCGGCGTTCTGCAGCTCACCGAGCACTCCGCACTCGATGCCGCCAACGACGGCTTTGTCAAGGCCATCAAGGAGAGCGGCCTTAAGGTCAAGATCGACCAGAAGAACGCCCAGAACGACCAGTCCACGTGTAAGTCCATTGCCGACAAGTTTGTGGGCGACAACGTCAACCTGATTTATGCCATCGCCACGCCCGCCGCGCAGGCTGCCGCCGGCGCCACGGCCGATATCCCCATCGTGGGCTGCGCCATCACCGACTATGCCGCCTCGGGCCTGGTCCAGGACAACGATAAGCCCGGCACCAACGTCACGGGCGCCTCCGACCTCACCCCGGTCGCCGAGCAGCTCGAGATGATGCAGAAGGTCCTGCCCGACGTAAAGAAGATCGGTCTGCTCTACTGCACCGCCGAGTCCAACTCCGACGTCCAGATCAAGGCCGCCAAGAAGGAACTCGACAAACTGGGCCTGGAGTACACCGACTTCACCGTCTCGAGTTCCAACGAGATCCAGTCCGTCGTCGAATCTGCCGTGGGCAAGGTCGACGCGCTCTACTCCCCCACTGACAACACCATCGCCGCGGGCGCCTCGCAGGTGGGCCAGATCTGCAAGGAGAACAAGCTTCCCTTCGTGACCGGCGAGGAGGGCATGTGCATGGCCGGCGGCCTGTTCACCCTCTCCATCAACTACGAGGATCTGGGCTACGCCGCGGGCGAAATGGCCGTCAAGATTCTTAAGGGCGAGGCCAAGCCCGAGGATATGCCGATCAAGCATCTCTCGAGCAAGGACCTGGTCGTCGTCAAGAACGACGAAATGGCCGAGGCGCTGGGCATCGATCTTTCCGCTCTGGACGAGTAGCGGCATGCGCGGCAATGTGCCTAGGGCCCATACTCGCGCCGTTGCCGTGTTATTCAATATCTGAGCCACAGGGGCGAACGCCAAAGACCGGCGTTCGCCCTGCTTGTTACGGATGAGACAAAACATTCGTCCGCAGCTCTTTTATGCATTGTTACCGCTATTATGGTGACTCACGTGTCCATCCTATCCTAGGAGGTATGAAGCATGCTCATTGCATTGCAGGGCGCTGTTTCGCAAGGCGTCCTCTGGGGCATTATGGTGCTTGGCGTGTTTATCACGTTCCGCCTGCTCGACATTCCCGATATGACCTGCGACGGCAGCTTTGCCCTCGGCGGCTGCGTCTGCGCTGTGCTCATCGTCAATAACAACGTCGACCCGCTGCTCGCTGTGCTGGCCGGTATGTGCGCCGGCGCCATCGCGGGTGCCGTCACGGGCATTTTGACCACCGTCTTTGAGATTCCCGCGATCCTCGCCGGAATCCTCACCCAGATCAGCCTGTGGTCCATCAACCTGCGCATCATGGGCAAGTCCAATACGCCCATTCTTGCCAAGGGCACCGTGTTCTCGGCCGTCAGCAATATGACCGGTCTGCCGCAGTCCACCGTTGCCATCATCTTGGGCATCCTGCTCGCCGTGGCTATCGTTGCCATCCTGTATTGGTTCTTTGGCACCGAGATCGGCTCGGCACTGCGCGCTACCGGCAACAACGAGTACATGATCCGCGCTCTAGGCGTCAACACCAACTCCACCAAGATGATCGCCCTCGTGCTCTCCAACGCCCTCATCGGCCTTTCGGGCGCGCTCATCTGCCAGAGCCAAAAGTATGCCGACATTGGCATGGGCACCGGCGCCATCGTTATCGGTCTTGCCGCCATCGTCATCGGCGAGGTGCTCGGCCGCCTGCTGCCCGGCGGTCTCACGCAGTTCTCCGTCCGTCTGGCCTCCGCCGTCTTTGGCTCCGTGGTGTACTTCCTCATCCGCGCCATCGTGCTGCAGCTGGGCATGGACGCCAACGACATGAAACTGCTCTCTGCTGTGATTGTCGCCGTGGCCCTGTGCGTGCCCGTGGTTTGGGAGCGCTATAAGCTCCGCAGCTCCTACACGAAGGGAGATGAGGCAGATGCTTAAGCTCTCGCACGTCAAGAAGACCTTTAACAAGGGCACCGTCACCGAGAAGCGCGCGCTCACCGGCGTCGACCTTACCCTCAACGACGGCGACTTTGTAACTGTGATCGGCGGCAACGGCGCCGGCAAATCCACGCTGCTCAACATGATTGCCGGCGTATATCCGCTCGATTCGGGCGTTATCGAGCTCGACGGCACCGACATCTCGCGCCTGAGCGAGTCGCAGCGCGCCAAGTACCTGGGCCGCGTGTTCCAGGATCCCATGCGCGGCACCGCAGCCGACATGCAGATTGCCGAGAACTTGGCCCTCGCCAAGCGTCGCGGCCAGCGTCGCGGCCTTTCGTGGGGCGTCACCAAGGCCGAGAAGGACGAGTACGTTGAGTTGCTCAAGCGCCTGGACCTTGGCCTGGACACGCGCCTCAACGCCAAGGTCGGCCTGCTTTCGGGTGGCCAGCGCCAGGCACTCACGCTGCTCATGGCCACGCTCACCAAGCCGCGCTTGCTGCTGCTCGACGAGCACACCGCGGCACTCGACCCCAAGACCGCCTCTAAGGTGCTCAATCTGACCGAGGAGATTGTCGACGAGAACCACCTGACCACGCTCATGGTCACGCACAACATGAATGACGCCATCCGTCTGGGCAATCGCCTGATCATGATGCACGAGGGCCACGTTATCTACGACGTGGCGGGCGACGAGAAGAAGTCGCTCACCGTCGCCGACCTGCTGCAGAAGTTCGAGGAGGTCTCGGGCGGCGAGCTCGCCAACGACCGCATGCTGCTGAGCTAAAACCTGCCAATAAGGGACAGGTTTATTTTGGCAGGTTTTATCTGCGCAAACGTCAAAACCGCCGCAAAGGAACAGATACCTTTGCGACGGTTTTCGCATATCATGTCGATAATCCAGCGTCAGCAGGAACCACTGGTTAAGAACTAAGGAAACTGCCATGAGAAGACTCCTTCCCCGTCTTGCTTGACCGCCGCACTCCTTGCCGGCGTGCTCGCCGGCGGCCCAGCTTACGCCACCGCGGCCACCCCATCTCAAGTTATCGGCCCGTCCGATGTGATGGGCTTTTTGGTGGGTATCATGGTTGAATGATCATTAGGAGGTTTTCCCTACATGGAATTGTTTGAACCGATTCTTCATTTCTTTGAGCAGCGCTGGGTCCACAACATCATCTGGGCCGTCATCTTGGTAATAGTCACCGCCATCGCCGCCAAGGTGGCATCCAAGACCCTGCGCCACCTACTCAACCGAGACGACAACCCGCTTCCCGCATCGAGCATCTTCATCAACATCGCGCGTGCCGTCATTTGGATGATCGGCGGCAGCTTTATCCTCGACAACTGCTTTGGCATTAACGCAAACGCGCTCGTCGCCGCTCTTGGCGTCGGCGGCATCGCCATCTCGCTCGGCTTTCAGGACACGCTATCAAACCTTATCGGCGGCATGCAAGTGACCTTTATGGGCATCATCAAGCCCGGCGACAATATCGAGGTCGGCGGCGTGTCGGGCGTGGTCCAGGACATCACTTGGCGCCACACGACCATCGAGGACGCCTGCGGACAGACCATCATCGTCCCCAACTCCAACATCTCCAAGAACACACTCGTGCACCTCATGCCCTTTGGACGCGTTGTCGTTCCCGTCGCGGTGAAGGACACGTCAAAGTGGGACTCGCTCGATGCGCTGGCAGACGAGCTCGCCTGTGCCACCAAGGTCGCCGTTTCACCCATCTCGGGCTTTGACAAGGAACCCTACGTGCTCTTTAGCGAGATCGGCGACTTTGGCATTAAGGGTAAGATCATCTTTATCGTCAGTGACGACAGCACCACCTTTACGGCAGCCGACGCCTGCATCCGCGCCATCGCCCCCATCATCGCCTAAACTACCACAAAGGGGACAGGCACCTTTGTGGTAGTTTCGCATCGTGGTACCATGGTTCATATCGTTGTTTAAACGACTAAGGGAGTAGACACCATGGAAGAGGCCTATCGTCAAGCACGCAAGCGCGGCGAGCAGGGACGCCGTCGCGCCATCAGCCAAAGCGAGCACCCGTACCTTACGGACCTCGACAGCTTGGTTGCCCAGCTCCCCTTAGGTCAGCGAGAGAGCGTCGGCCTGCGGGATATTCCGCTCGAAATGGTCGTCGGCACGGTTACCAAGGGCCGTCAGTCTGCCTTTTCGTGCAACTTTATGCCCCTGTTGCCATTTAGCACCGAGTTCGCCCGCAAGTGGTCCAACCTCTACGACATCCAGGTGACCGAGGGCTATCGCGACCCCATCATCGTCACCGAGTTCATGCATCGGTTTTACGTCCAAGAGGGCAACAAGCGCGTCAGCGTCCTCAAATTCCTGGACGCCCCGACGGTTTCGGCCAAGATTACCCGTCTCTACCCCGGCACATGGGATTCCGTCGAAAGCCGCCTATACGGTGAGTTCTGCGCGTTTTGGCGCGTCTGCCCCCTATACGAGATCGAGTTCTCGCGTGAGGGAAGCTACGAGACACTCGCCAAGATGCTCGGTCAGAACCTTATCGAAAAATGGCCGCAGAAAAAGGTCGACTACCTGCGCCACACCTTCTTGCTCTTTAAGCGCGCCTACCTTCGCGCGGGCGGCGACCACCTGGACATTACGCCCGCCGACGCCATGCTCGTCTACCTCAATGTGTACAACCAGGACCGCCTGCTGGATACGCCGACGGATATCGTCGTAAACCGCCTGTGCAAAATTTGGCGCGAGCTGGTCATTGCCGGCAAAAATGACGAGGACAAGGTCGATCTTGTCGAAGCGCCGAGTGTCGATGAGGAAGAGTCGCCCGCCAAGTCCACCTCCGGTGTGCTCAACTTCTTTATGGGCAAGACCGTCTATTCGGCGGCCAATCCCCTGCGCATCGCCTTTATCCATGAATTCCCTTGTGCAACGTCGAGCTGGGACAGCCTACACGACCAAGGGCGTCAGTATCTCGACGAGCACTTTGGCGGTATCGTGCGCACCGAGGCGTTCGAGGACTGCCACGATCCGGACGTGTTCTACGCCGCCGTGGAAACGGCTGTCAAACATGGAGACAACGTCATCTTCTCGACCTCGCACCGCCTGATGGAATACACGCTCAGGGCAGCCGTTGAGTATCCCCAGGTTCGGTTCCTTAACTGTTCTATCGGCCTTCCCCACCAAAGCGTCCGTTCGTACTTTGGCAAGATGTACGAGGCCAAGTTCCTCCTGGGCGCCCTTGCGGCTAGCATGGCGGACAACCATCGCATTGGCTACCACGCGTCGGTCTTTGCGTCGGGCGCGCTTAGCGAGATCAACGCCTTTGCCATCGGCGCCTCGCTGCTCGACCCTCGCGCGCAGGTAATCCTCACCTGGGGCGATGTACCCGCCGGCGGTCTTGCCGAGGCCATGTGCCGCGAAGGCGTGAGTGTTATGACCGGTGTCGACATGTCCAAGTCGCTGGAGGACCCCACGGCCTACGGACTCCACCGCCTGGTCGATGGCAAGGTCGTCGGCATCGCCATGCCGGTATGGAACTGGGGCCGTTACTACGAGCTTATCGTGCGAAGCCTGCTGCATGGCACCTGGGATGAGACCAGTGACAACAGCCAGGTTCGCGCCGTCAACTACTGGTATGGTATGAGCTCGGGCGTTATCGACATTCGCTACGCTCCGGGCCTGCCCTATCAGACGCGCAAGCTTGTTCAGCTACTGCGCAATGGCATCGTCGAGGGCTCCATCAATCCATTTGGCGGCGAGCTCCATAGCCAAGACGGCGTGGTGCAGATCGAGGGCTTTCCCCCACTGCCGAGCACGCAAATCGTCGAGATGGACTGGCTGGCCGACAACGTGGTGGGCACCATTCCGCAACTCGACGATGAGCCGAAGGTCCGCGCCCTATGAAAATCCTTGCCATAGCCGATACCGAAGAGCGATGCCTGTGGGAGTGCTTTCGCAAGGAGCGCTTTGAGGACGTTGACCTGATTCTATCCGCAGGCGACCTGGATCCGGACTATCTTGAGTTTTTGGTCACTGTCATCAACAAACCGCTTGTGTACGTTCGTGGCAACCACGACGACCGCTACGCGCGCCATGCACCGGGCGGGTGCATTTGTGTTGAGGACAGCGTATATGTGTACCGAGGTATTCGCATTGCGGGTCTGGGCGGTTCCATGCGCTACCGCGACGGCGCGAACATGTATACCGAGCGCGAGATGGCAAAACGCATGCGCAAGCTATCGCGAAAAATCGCACTGGTAGACGGATGCGATATTCTACTTACCCATGCACCCGTCGCAGGCATGGGCGACCTGGACGACCTGCCGCATCGAGGATTCGAGTGCTTTAATGCGGCTCTTGAGTCTTGGGGTCCCGACTATATGATTCACGGGCATGTGCACCAAAGCTACGGCCCCAACTTTCAACGCGAGCGCCAACACCCATGCGGAACGAAGATTGTCAACGCCTGCGGCTATACCAAGATCGAAATTGACGAGGCGCGCTACCCCACGCGCGGTTGGAAGGCCGCTTGGCTCAACTCGCAAACCATGCGCCGCGAGCTCAAACGCCACGAAGCAATCGAGTCTTCAACCGCCAGAACCCCCTGGTAACTGCCAACAACCACCACGAAGGGGATAGGCACCTTTATGGTGGTTTTGCTGACTCGTCCGACCTGTCCATCACGGTGCTTGTGTAATTAACGAGAACACTCATTGTTTTGTAAGGACGGCGCTCACGTGCCGTCTTTTTTTGTCAACTTATGCAGTCTCGACCGTGTTGTATGTAGAGGGACCTCGCGAGACGCCTTCCCTATATCCACCACGACCAATTGGAGGTGACACTATGCCTGCACGCCGTAACCGCAATAGCACGCTCCGATGCGATGCCGATCAGATCGAGCGGGAAGCAAAGCGCTTGGTCGACACGTATTCCGACCTCATCCTTCGATTGTGCTATTCGGCCCTTGGATCCGCTGACGACGCTCAAGACATCTGCCAGGACACGCTGATCAAGATTCTCCAACGCACTCAACCGTTCGACTCGCTCGAACACGAACGTGCTTGGGTGATCCGAGTCGCACTGAACGCATGTCGCGATATCGGCCGTACGCACGCGAATCACCCGGTTGTCGACCTCGATTCGCTCCCCGATTTCTGCGCACCCGTAACACATACCGAGCAAGAATTCGCGCAACGCGACTGCGCCATTCTTTCCGCTGTCACGGCCCTGCCTCAAGCACAGCGCATCGCCATCTTTTTGCACTACTACGCAGGCATGAGCATCAGGGAAATCGCAGACGCCGTTCACGCGACGCCAGCTGCAACCGCCCAGCACCTTAGCCGCGGACGTGCGTCACTTCGGCTTTCCTTGAAAGGAGACCACAATGACTACGAATTCGAATGACTATCGCCACGCCCTGGAGCACATTTCGTTTACCGATAATGCGAAGCAGCACATGGCAAACTCGATTGCTCAGTCCGTCGCCTCGAGCGATGCGGCGACCGCTCAAAGCAACTTTAATGGCACGCGACGCAAGCCGCGCATCGCCCGCCATCCCGTAAGAACAGTCGCTCGCATTGCCGCTGTAACGGCAGTCCTCGCTATCGTCATTGGAGGCGCTGGCACGGCTATGGCAACAGGCGTCCTGCCGCTTCCTTCTGACATGCTTTCCGACATCTTTGACGGACCTGCTTCTCAAACCGAGATCATCGACCGTATTGGCCGGCCCGTCGGTGCTAGCTGCTCCAACAACGGAGTCACCGTGACCGCCGACGCCATCATGGGCGACAAGGATATGGTTACCATCGCCTATACGCTTACGTTCGACGATCCCGCTGCCCTGAAAAAGCTTTCCGAGCCGGGCGAGAACGGAACTATCGCCGGAAGTGTCGATGGAAACGTATACGTTGATGGCGAGCATGGCGGCCAAGGCCAATCATGGCTCATTGACAAGAACCCCAATGACTCCAGCATTCAATACTTTGCACAGTTCAGCGTTGAATCACCCGGCCTTATGGGCAGGACCGTCCGCACGCATATCAACTCTCTCGTTGTGCCACGTGCTGGCAAAGAGCTTCCCGAGTATAAGAAAATACTTACGGGCCCATGGGATCTTAAGTTCCAGCTGAATTACGAAGATACATCCGTTACGATTCCCGCGCCCAAATCGGTCAACTTTAACGGCACCAAGGCGACGATTCAAGAGGCCACCGTATCCTGCGTTGGCGTTTCAGTCCGCTACAACATAGATCGTTCCATCGAACACGACAACAACAGCGGCAAGATGTCTCAAAACATGGAGGAGTCTATGGATGCCGTTGGCAACATACCCCTCATCGTGACGTTCAAAGACGGTCATGTTGAGGACGCAACCAGCCACAGCGGCTATTTCGCAAATAAACTGGATAACGGCACCACTGATGTCCACAAGACCTGGCCGTTCTCGCAAGTTTGTGACACAGACAAGATTGCAAGCGTACAAATTGGCGATACGGTCATTCCCATGAATTCGTAACGCTACGCGGCTCGTATATGCACCCGGTTCCGCACTTCGCGTCTAAAGATGCGCTGTCATCGAGCAGCGTGAGCGCAAGGCCGCCCGTATGGTCGGCTGGGAACACCTCGTTGCGCTAAAAACCACCACGAAGGGGACCGGCACCTTTGTGGTGGTTTTGCTGACTCGTCCGACCTGTCCCAACGGTTTGTCTCAATCTGTAACAGGTAGGGCCCAAATAATCGGTTAGCTGTTACAGATCGAGACAGACCACGGATGCTCAGCCGAAAATCTCAATCTGTAACAGGTAGGAACGATTTTGCCCCTTAGATGTTACAGATTGAGATATTTGACAGCTTGAATCGGCATCGCCTACAGCGCGGCGACGACCTTGTCGCCCATCGTCGTGGTGCCGAGGGTCTTATCTGCCGGAGTGTTGACATCGGCGATGTCACGGGTGCGCCAGCCCTCGTCGAGCACGCGCGCCACGGCGCTCTCGATCCACGCGGCTTGCTCGCCCATGTCGAGCGCGTAGGTCAGCAGCATCGCCACCGACAAGATTTGAGCCAGCGGATTGGCCACGCCGAGCCCCGCGATGTCAGGAGCGCTGCCAGCGCTCGGCCCAAACAGCGATACGCCATCATCCAGCGAGGCAGAGGCAAGCATACCGAGCGATCCGGTAATCTGAGCCGCCTCATCGGACAGGATGTCGCCGAACATGTTCTCCGTCACCACGACGTCAAAGTCTGCCGGTCGACTGATGAGCTGCATGGCGGCGTTGTCGACGAGCAGGTCCTCAAGCTCCACGTCGGAGTACTCCTCGTCTTGCACGCGATGCACGATCTCGCGCCACATGCGGCTCGTCTCCAGCACGTTGCGCTTATCAACGCTCGTCACCTTGCCGCGACGTTTGCGCGCCGCCTCAAATGCCTGGCGCGCAATGCGCTCAATATCGTACTCGCGATACTCCATCACGTCGACCGCACGCTGACCGGCCGCACCCGCAGCGCCCGCGCAGGTCACGGATGCGGGCGCCAAAGTCCCACGGCATGTTGTAGCCCATCGTATCGGGGATGTTCACGACCGTGGCACCGGCCTTTACGGCCGCCTCGATAATGCGCACCAGAAACTCCTGATCGGAGCGGCCGGCATCCTCGGCATAAAACTCAACATCGTCAACGAACTTGCGAGCATGTTTGACGGCATGGATCGCTCACTCAATTGCCCTTTCCTCAGTCATATGGAGCTTGTCGCGCAGGTGACTGGTGCTCACACCCAGCCCTGTATGGATACGGGGCCTCTGGGCCGTTTTGAGCGCCTCTGCAGCCACTTCGATATCCCTGTCGACAGCGCGCGTCAGGCCGCATACCGTGCATCGGTCGCCCGCAATCTTGCCAATCTCCTGTACGGAGCGAAAGTCACCAGGACTCGAGATGGGAAAGCCCGCCTCGATAACGTCCACGTTCATGCGCACCAGCTGGCGGGCGATGAAGAGCTTTTCCTCGGTATTCATGCTGGCGCCCGGCGACTGCTCACCGTCGCACAGGGTGGCGTCAAAGATTGTGATTTTGCGGCTTATATGTTCCTCCTGATTGACCGTTTTATGACAGATGGCTTTCAGGAGAGAGAGAAGGCCTAGAGATAGAAAAATACCCGTGTCGCTCATCACGCCTGAAAGCGGCAGACGATAGCGCACCCGGGTACAACAAATCGTTATAGCGAGATTACAACCCTAGCGCGCTATCCAATCTAGTAGCGCTAGGCCTAGGAGCTGTTGCGTGTTCTTAAACATGTTGGGCTCCCTTCGGCCTCGGGTAGTACTACATCGCGCTAAAGTACAACACAAGTAAAACCACCACAAAGGCGCCTGTCCCCTTCATGTTGGTTTTGCCCCGAGATAGCAAGAGACCCGGTCCTGCACGAGGCAGAACCGGGTCTCTTTAGCAATGCTTGCTTTGCTCAGGCAGTAACTGTTAGTTACTCAGCCAGGAAGTCGCGCTGGATAGCGGGATCGACCTTGACGCCAGGGCCCATGGTGGAAGACACGGAGATGGACTTGACGTACTTGCCCTTAGCAGAAGAGGGCTTGACGCGCAGGATCTCGGTGTACAGGGCAGCGTAGTTCTCGACGAGCTGCTGCTCAGAGAAGGACTTCTTGCCCAGGGGCACGTGGCAGATGCCGTAGCGGTCGGCGCGGTACTCAACGCGGCCAGCCTTGAGCTCGGAGACCATCTTGGCGACGTCCATGGTCACGGTGCCGAGCTTGGGGTTCGGCATGAGGCCACGGGGACCAAGGATCTTACCGATGCGGCCAACCTTGGCCATCATGTTCGGCGTAGCGATAGCGGCGTCGAAGTTGATCTCGCCCTTCTGAATCTGGGCGACAAGCTCGTCGGAACCGATGATGTCGGCGCCGGCAGCCTCAGCCTCGCGGGCCTTCTCGCCCTCGGCGAAGACGGCAACACGAACGGTCTTGCCGGTGCCGTGGGGCAGGGAGATGGAACCACGGATGTTCTGGTCAGCCTTACGAGTATCGATGCCCAGACGGAAGTGGGCCTCGACGGTCTCGTCGAACTTGGCGGTGTCGAGCTCCTTGATGAGCTTGGCAGCCTGAAGGGGGGTGTAGAGCGTGGCGCGGTCGATCTTCTCGGCAGCGGCGTTATAGCTCTTACCATGCTTAGCCATGTGCATTACCTCCTGTGGTTAAACGGGCGTGAGCCCTCCCACATCGTATCGTGTGCCCTATTGCACACATTTAACGGGCGCCCCGGTCGGAGCACCCGTCATTACCTAAAGAAATCGCTACTCAGCGATGGTGACGCCCATGGAGCGGGCGGTACCGGCGATGATCTTCTTGGCGGCGTCAATGTCGTTGGCATTGAGGTCCGGCATCTTGATCTCGGCGATCTTGGTGAGCTGCTCCTGGGAGAGCTGACCAACCTTGTCGGCCTGGGGCTTAGCGGAACCAGACTTGAGGTTCAGCTCCTTCTTGATGAGGTGAGCCGCCGGCGGGGTCTTGGTGATGAAGGAGAAGGACTTGTCCTCGTAGACAGAGATCTCAACGGGGATGATGTCACCCTTCTTGTCCTGCGTCTCGGCGTTAAAGGCCTGGCAGAACTGCATGATGTTCACGCCAGCGGCGCCCAGGGCGGGGCCGACGGGAGGAGCGGGGTTAGCTGCACCAGCAGGAATCTGGAGCTTAATGACGTTGGCAACCTTCTTCTCAGCCATGGTCATTCCTTTCGAATCACGAGTGTGAAGTACTTGCTATATCGTAAGCACGCACGTGTTAGAAGCACTCCTGAGATGAGCAGTCACAGAAGAAGCACGCTCGCGCGAACGGACGAAAACTTAAGCGATGACAGCGACCTGGTTAAAGTCGAGCTCGACCGGCGTCTCGCGGCCAAAGATCATCAGCGTGACCTTGAGCTTGCCAGCCTCGGTGTTAACCTCGGAGACCTTGCCATCAAAGTCGGTAAGCGGGCCATCGGTGACGCGGACGGACGTGCCGACCTGAATATCAACCGAGGTGCGCTTGGGCGAATCGCCCTTACCGGGACGACGAGTCATCTTGTTGTACTCGTCGCGGGAAAGCGGAGCGGGCTTGCCGTTGCCGCCTAGGAAACCGGTGACGCCGGGCGTGTTGCGAACACACGTCCACGCATCGTCATCCATCTCCATGCGAACCAGGACATAACCCGGAAAGATCTTAGAATCCTTGGTCTCGCGCTTGCCACCCTCTTTGATCTCGGTGACGCGCTCCATAGGAATCTCGATATCAAAGATACGGTCCTGCATGCCCATGGTCTCGATACGATGCTCGAGATCGGACTTTACGCGGTTCTCGTATCCGGAGTAAGTGTGAACGACGTACCAACGCTTAGACATGGTTTAGCCCCTCAATCCAGAGAACAGAGCAAGAGCCTCGCCAAAGCCAGCATCGAGCAGAGCGATGACGACGCCGACGACGACCAGAGAAGCGCAAACGACGACCGAGTAGTTCACGAGCTCCTTCTTATCAGGCCACGTGACACGCTTCATCTCGGACTTGACCGAAGCGAAATACTTCTTGGTGCGGGCGAAGAAACCAGGCTTCTCGTTCTTCTTGGACTTCGCAGCCTTCTCGTTCTTCTTGGCAACGGCCTTCTTGGCCTCAACCTTGGAGTTGGCAGCAGCGTTGTTGGCAGGTGCCGGCTGCTGAGCCTTCTTCTTGTTCTTCTTGTTGGCCATTTGGGTTACCTCCGCGCAATGCGCTTATACATGAGTAAACCGTAAGCCCCCAAGTGGGAGCTTACGGAATAATGACTGGCACGCCAGGAAGGACTCGAACCCTCAACACTCGGTTTTGGAGACCGATGCTCTACCAATTGAACTACTGGCGTATGTGACTAGAGACTAGCGAGTCTCTTTGTGCAGCGTGTGGTGACGGCACCAGGGGCAATACTTCTTGATCTCCATACGATCAGGCATGGTCGACTTGTTCTTGGTGGTCGTATAGTTGCGGCGCTTGCACTCAGTGCACGCAAGAGTAACTAGAGTACGCATGTATCCTGAACCTTTCATTTCCGCCCCGTACGGGCACGAGTTGTTACTTTATCAGCTCCACGTAAGTGCTGTCAATGAAAACCTCGAGTCAATTGGTTCTCGGTGGATCCATTCATATTTGGAACACATCAATGAAGCCATCGAGAGCTAATCGACGGTGCATCCAGGACCATTATCGATCCTCTCGACACCAGCAACGGCTCAATATCCATTGCAGAAAAGAACCCGGCACCCATATAAGTGCCGGGTTCTCTAAGTCAGCTATATCAAAGAGCTAATTTACTCAATGATCGTGGAGACGATGCCCGAACCGACGGTGTGGCCACCCTCGCGGATAGCGAAGCGCAGGCCCTCCTCCATGGCGATCGGGTGGATGAGGTCGCCCTCGATGGTGATGTGGTCACCAGGCATAGCCATCTCGGTGCCCTCGGGGAGCTTGACCGTACCGGTAACGTCGGTGGTACGGAAGTAGAACTGAGGACGATAACCATCGAAGAACGGGGTGTGACGGCCGCCCTCCTCCTTGGTCAGAACGTAGATCTCGCCGGTGAACTTGGTGTGCGGGGTAACCGAACCGGGCTTGCAGAGAACCTGGCCGCGCTCGATGTCCTCGCGCTTGATGCCGCGGAGCAGCAGACCGACGTTGTCGCCAGCCTCGCAGAAGTCCATGGACTTACGGAACATCTCGATACCGGTAACGACGGTGTTCTGGGTATCCTTGATGCCGACGATCTCGACGGGCTCGTTGAGCTTGAGCTCACCGCGCTCGACACGGCCGGTAGCAACGGTACCACGGCCGGAGATGGTCATAACGTCCTCAACGGCCATCAGGAACGGGAGGTCGTTGTTACGAGCAGGCGTCGGGATGTACTCGTCGACGGCGTTCATGAGCTCGCGGATAGCGTCCATCCACTTGGCGTCGCCCTCGAGAGCGCCCAGAGCGGAACCACGGATGACGGGGATGTCGTCGCCGGGGAAATCGTACTCGGAGAGGAGCTCACGGGTCTCCATCTCGACGAGATCGATGAGCTCGTCATCGTCGACCATGTCGCACTTGTTCAGGAAGACGACGATGTAGGGAACGCCGACCTGACGGGCGAGCAGGATGTGCTCGCGGGTCTGAGCCATGGGGCCGTCGGTGGCGGCGATGACCAGGATAGCGCCGTCCATCTGAGCAGCACCGGAGATCATGTTCTTGACGTAGTCAGCGTGGCCCGGGCAGTCAACGTGAGCGTAGTGACGGGCAGCAGTCTCGTACTCGACGTGGGAGACGGAGATCGTAATGCCGCGCTCGCGCTCCTCGGGAGCCTTGTCGATGTTCTCGAACGCAGTGAAGTCAGCCTTGCAGCCCTCGGTCTCGGAGAGAACCTTGGTGATGGCGGCGGTCAGCGTGGTCTTGCCGTGGTCGACGTGACCAATGGTGCCGATGTTAACATGCGGCTTAGTGCGCTCAAACTTCTCTTTGGCCATAAAGCCCTCCTCTAAACAGGTCGTCCCCGGACGGGACTTTGCCTTTATACCATAGTGGCCTCTCAACATACTATTGAGAAGCCACCGTGTTACCTATGGTAGCGGTGACTGGATTCGAACCAGTGACGCCACGGGTATGAACCGTGTGCTCTAACCAACTGAGCTACACCGCCGGATGGAGCCTGCAACCAGACTTGAACTGGTGACCTCTTCGTTACCAACGAAGTGCTCTACCGACTGAGCTATACAGGCACTTGACGGGTGGGAGCTATAGGATTCGAACCTATGTAGGCAGAGCCAACGGGTTTACAGCCCGTCCCCATTAACCACTCGGGCAAACTCCCAATCGTTCAAGTATCCGCAGGTCCTTTGGTCTTTTGGACCGCCGCCCCCGCGAACGAAAAAGATAATACGATGCAACCTTGGGGGCTGTCAACGAAAACCTCTAGATACACGGTGCCGGGCGTATCTATATACCTTTGACCTGCTGTTTTGCCGGGTTTGGATATGAAGGACGCTGAATTTGCATGTAGCGGTGACATTTCCCGAGGGAACACTTTGGCGTAGTGGAGTGAGCCTGCAGAATATTGCTTCGATAACGACTCATTTGCACCTATATATAGGTCGGGATCGGGTTTCCCTGGCTCGACCGAGCGTGGATTTTCTCCCGTTTGAAATCGAGCGTGGATAATCTCCCACTTTTGGCCTGACTTCGAGCCCAAAGTGGGAGATTATCCACGCTCATTCACTAAGCCAGAGTGCTATAAAGCCGCAATCACTCGGGCCAGGACAATGTTGAGCCATAGAGCGGCTCCCCCTTTGTGCGGGGGTAGCGGCTCAAGTAGCACGATGAAAGAAGGTCGAAGAAATACGTTATAGCGTATTTCGAGTAAACGCCGAGTCGATCAATTCCGTTCCCCGCGTTGCCGAGTCGATAGACGCGATCGAAAGATCTCACATTCTCATCACTGCTAAACGCAGTGATGAGAATCTTCCTGCCCGAACGGCAATCAAGATACTCACGCGCCTGCGATGCAAATAGCCCGGAAACCGATACGAGTATTATCAAAGACTGAGAAGCATCCTCGACATTCTTCAATTCCGCGACATTTGCCCCGGCAACTATGCGAACTATTTTGCCTGTATAGAATAGTTCCTGTTGAAACCGTACGAGGTTGGCACTCACATTATTAGTACACCAGATTTCAACGTTTTTGTGCCTCCCTATTTCATCGGCAAGTTGCTTAATAACGACATCTGAAACGCCGCTTTCAACCTCTGCAAACATTTCGATCATGCGCACATCGAGCTCTGCTCTGTACTCCTCATAGCCGAATTCCTCCTCTCGGTGGCTTAAGTCGCTAGGAAAGACTGATTGAGTAAATGACTCTTTCAAATCTCTGAGAGACTGATAACCCAACCGATTGCAGAAACGTCGAACGGCAGAGCGCGTAACGAAAGCGTCGCGAGTTATCGCGACAACATTGATTTCGCTCGAGCGCCTAAGGTGAGCAATGAGATATTGGGCAATGGCAGCGTCGTTAGATCCACACTCGCTGTTGATGATGGAGCTAATGCGATTGAGCACATCAAAGCCATTGATATTCACCTGATCCCTCTTTCCATTCTCCTCAAAATCATGATTCATTTATTGAATCAATCAGCTTCGGTCGTTCTCCTATGATTCAAAACAGTTGACGTCATCTTAATCGTAATTCCGCCACACGTATCCACCGTGTTGAATGATGGAAAGGGGATTCATGGGCAACGTGAACAACATGCCGTTTCTCTGGGGTTCCGCCACGGCGTCTTATCAGTGCGAGGGTGCCTGGAACGAAGACGGCAAAGGCCTTGGCGAGTGGGATTTCTTTAGCCACACAAGCAATAAGAACATCAACCATGTTGACGGTGATGTATCTTGCGACTTCTACCATCGCTATGAAGAAGATATCCGCATGATGAAAGAAGGCGGACAAAACACCTATCGCTTCTCTCTTTCATGGAGTCGAATCATCCCCACGGGTATCGGCGAAGTGAATGAAGAGGGTATCGATTTTTATAATCGGGTCATTGATTGCTGCCTCGAAAATGGCATAGAGCCCAACGTTACGCTGTTCCATTACGATCTGCCATTCACGCTTGCTTGCAAAGGCGGATGGCTGAACAACGACATGGCAGAGTGGTTCTGCAAATACGCCAAGATTTGCTTTGAGCGCTTTGGAGACCGCGTCAAAATCTGGGCTACCGTTAACGAGCCGCATTTCTACAGCTACTGCGTAAACATGTTGGGCAACTATCCCCCCAATCGATCGCTCGACGTTCAGTCGTACATGCAGTTTCAGTACAACCTGATGCGCGCAAGCGCACTCGCAGTCCGAACATATCGTCAAATGGGCTACGACGGCATCATCGGCGCCGTCCACGATGGCGGCGTTGTCGAACTCGACCCGGCAACCGAGCACCCTGATGACGTATTTCGATACGCAGACTTTTTCGCCAATCGCATGATTCTGGCACCAGCGCTTCAGGGTCAACTGCCGCCAGAAATGGACGAAATCCTTGAAAAACTTGGCGTCTCGCTCTATCGATCCCCAAATGACGTAGAAGAATTCAGAGACGGTAAAGTCGATTTTATTGGACTCAACGTGTATTGCCGAGAGTATGTAACCGACTGGCACGGTGGAGAGCTTGCCGTTTCGGCGAACAATAAGGGCGGTTCGAGCAAAAAGGTCGAAGGAAAATGCATTGCGCCCTTGTTTGAAAGCGCCCGCGACAGCAATGTTCCCCGCAATAAATGGGGCCGCGAAATACTCCCAGGTTGCATGTATTCAACCATCATGGATGTCCACGAGCGCTATGACGCGCCCCGCATCTTTATTACGGAAAACGGACATGGCGCCTATGAGCAACCAGACGCAGACGGAATGATCCACGATGATGACCGCATCGAGCTTCTGGGCCAGTTCATCGAGCACATGATGAGGGCCAAGCGCGACGGCGCGCGCGTTGAGGGCTACTACCTCTGGTCGACGATGGATCTGTATAGCTGGATCAACGGCTACGAAAAACGATACGGACTTGTCCATATCGACTTCGAGAACAATCTGGAACGCACCCCCAAAAAGAGCTGGTATTGGTACCGAGACCTTATCTCGAAGTATCAGGAGCAGGAAGGTTAGGAGAAAGAGATGAAATATCAGGCAATGTCCGAAACAGTCCTAAAGGCTGTTGGCGGCAAAGAGAACATTACATCGGTAACTCATTGTGCGACGCGCCTTCGCATCGACGCACGAGACACCTCGATCATCGATCTCCAGCTCGCCAAATCGGCCGATCAGGCGCTCGGGGCAGTAGTCAGCGGTGGCCAGCTTCAGGTGATCATCGGCCCCAACGTCACCGAGGCTTACAACGACTTCCTCGACTTCGCGGGAATCGAAGTCGGCGGTGGCACGGTTGCCGACGATGCCCAAACCGCCAAAGACCTTGCAGAAGGCATTAAAAGCGGTAACACCGCCATGGGCTTGATTGAGAAATTCGGGAACGTCTCTGCACAGGTATTCATGCCCATCGTCCCGGCGCTCATCGTTGGCGGACTCATTCTTTCGATCAAGAATCTCCTGGTCAATTATTGCGGATTGAGCACCGATAGCGGAACCGCCCAGGTCCTGTTGGCGATCTTTAGCGCTTCGTTTAGCTTCTTGCCCGTTTATCTTGGTTATCAGCTCGCAGCCGTCATGAAGATGCAGCCCATCATGGGCGCATTGCTGGGCGCGATCATGATCAGCTCGTCCATTAGCGGTGCTGAGGGTCTCGACTTTCTTGGCATCCCCATCCCGACGAATGACTACTCGAGCACGGTGGTGCCAATCGTACTGGGCGTCGTGTTCATGTACTTCGTCGATCGCGGTCTTCAGAAAATAATCCCCGACGTTACCAAACTGTTCTTGAAGCCGCTGCTCACCATGATCATCGTCGTGCCTGTCGAGCTGATTATCCTTGGCCCCGCCGGCAGCATGATGGGCTACGCGCTGAGCGATGCCGTCACGTGGCTTATGGACAACGTGGCATTTATCGCTACTCCGATCCTGGCAGCCCTTAACCCCTATTTCGTCATGCTCGGTCTCGATAAGGCTTACATCGCAATCGAAGTTACGAGCCTGGCGCAGCTCGGTTGGGCACCCATTATCTTTGGATTCATCTCGAACCTCTGCATTGGCGGCACGAGCCTCGCCCTGGCAACTGCCATGAAGGGAAACAAAGAGAAGAGGGGTATGGTCACCACGGTTGCCGTCACCGCACTCTGTGGCGTAACCGAGCCCGCGTTCTACGGTTGCCTCATCGAGCGTCCCCGCCTGCTTGTCGGCACGGCAATCGGCGCGCTCTGCGCTGGACTCCCTGCAGGCATCTTTGTTCTGAAAGAGTATGTTGCGGGAGCATGCCCCGGCCTTCTTTCGGCACTCATCTTTATCGCTCCCGATGGGTCCATGGGCAACTTCGTGCTGGCATGCGTTGTCGCCATCATCGCCATCGTCGTCTCCTTCATCGCTGCACGCGTGATCATCAAGAAGAACCCCAGCTATATTGAGTAGATGCCCGCTGTTTGCATTGGGGACATCCTCGGCAGACCATTAGCAAGAACCCAAGAAGTTCCTTAGGAGCTCGATTAATCCATTCGGATTCCTGAGGCACAAACGACCCCGATTCCACAATGAAATCGGGGCCGTTGTTTCTAAAGCCGTCGATAGACAATCGGCGTTTACCTTAGCTCCCTATCCAAATTAATTATCCACGCTCGTTCTCCGGTCGGGAGATTTTCTTCGTTCGCGTGTCCAGAAATCCACGCTCGAACAGGACCCCATGTCCGCACCCGCCCTTGTCTCGATCTGTAACAGCAAGAGGCCTATTCCGCTTCTACATGTTACAGATCAAGATATTCCTAAAACACCCTAAGTTTCATCTCAATCTGTAACAGTTAGATGCCAAATATCGGTCTTGTTGTTACAGATTTAGACAAACTAGAGGACGAGACAAACCAAAAACGGGATGGGCGCCAACCCGATGGCACACCACCTACAAAGAAACGGGCCCTGTCCCACAGGGGAACAGAGCCCGAAACTTTCATGGAGCCAGTGACAGGAATCGAACCTGCAACCCACTGATTACAAATCAGTTGCGCTACCGTTGCGCCACACTGGCACACTTGGCGCTTTCGCGCGAAGCCTGTTAAGGATAAAGGAATTGAAGACGGGGCGCAACAGGCCCTTCGACCGACCACATCTCAAAACTATTCGCCAGAACGAATAGTTTTATCCGTTCGCCAAAACCAAAAACTATTCGTTTTGGCGACGGCAACCCACAGTCCATTGATTACAAATCAACGGGCCGGCCAATTGGGAAACGGGTCTCTATGGATAATCCCCTACCGTCCGCGCAGGGCCTTAAGCTTGGCCAGGGCATCGGGACTCAGGCGGCTGCCCAGAGTCATCTTGATCTGCGGGGCCTCCTCGGCCTCGTGAACGTCGTTATCAATCTGTTTGATCTCGTCCACCAGCATACGGCTCGAGATGCGCGTGACGCCCTTCCCCATGACGACAGCCTGGATCGTGCCGTCACTCGATACCACGGAGCACGCGCGGCCTTCCTCGCGTGCCTCGATGCAGAGCTTCTGCACCACGGTATCGGCAGAGACGCCCGTCGGCGAGAACTCGATGCGCACGCCGCGGGCCGGTAGGTTGGGGCGCTCGTTGGAGATGTTGCCCGCGCCGTCGAACACGATCACGGCCTCGTAACGGCCCTGGGCAAACGCCGCGACATCGTTGATAAGCGCAGTACGAGCCATATCGTGGACGTCGCTGGAATATGGATCGTCGGAATGGTCGTAGACGAGCTTTTCGTAGCGCGGCGTGCAGTGAATCACGTTGTAGCCGTCGACCACCAGCAGCTCGGGCTTATTGGAGTGCACCGTCGAGACCGGATCGGCGATGGCCTGCGCAAACGCATTGCCGCCCACACCATAGGTCGCGGCCGAAACGATCGGCTTGGCCGAGCCCTCGCCAAAGCGCTTGGCCTTGGACTTGGCGCGGTTCTTCTTGGACATGCGCTACTCCTCCCCCATGAGCTCGCCGGCATTGCGGCGCAACCACTCAAAGCACAGCGCAGTGGTCGCCTGGGCAACATTGAGACTCTCGGTCATGCCGCGCTGGGGAAGCTTGGTCAAAAAGTCGCATTTCTCAAGCACCAGGCGCGAGATGCCGTCGCCCTCGGAGCCCATGACGAGCGCAACGCGGCCCTCGAAGGGAGCATCCCAGCAGCTGCCCTCGGCGTGCTCGGAAGCACCGCCCACCCAAAAGCCGGCGGCCTTGAGGTCGTCGAGCGCTCGAGCGATGTTGGGAACCTGTGCGATGGGCAGATGCATAACGGCGCCGGCAGAGGTCTTGTAGCTGCCGACGGTCACACCGGCGGCGCGCTTGTTGGCAATGATGACGCCCGCCGCGCCCACGACCTCGGCAGAGCGCACGATGGCGCCAAAGTTACCGTCGTCGGTCACGTGGTCGAGCACGACGACAAGAGCCGGACCCTCGCCCGCGCGGTCGAGGATATCGGCAACATCGGCATAGGGGAAGTTGCCCACCTCGAGCGCAATGCCCTGGTGAGCGCCATGGCTCGACAGCGCATCGAGCTGCGCGCGCGGCACATACTTAATGCGGACACCCGCGGCGTTGAGATCGTCGACCAGGCGCGACAAGGCAGCATCGCGCTCCCCGCCCTCGGCGATGAGCGCGCACTTGACGGGAAAGCCGGTGCGCAGGGCCTCGGCGGCAGCACGGCGACCTTCGATAAACTCGCCCTTGGGGACCTGAATGTTGTCGCGGTTGCGATTTCGCTGCGGACGCGCAGCCTGGGCTTGGGAGCGCTCGCGCTGGCCCTTGGAAGCGGCAGCGCGGTCATTGCGGCGAATCGGGCGCGAGCCAGAAGCAGCCTGTTTGCCACCACGAGGCGCACGCTTGCGATTGTCGGCCATAAAGCGACCTCCTAAATACGACTATCAAACGAAACAAATAGACCGACCGCCCGAGGTGCGGCAGATTGCCTTGAAAGAGGAGGGCATAGACCTTGAGGTCATGCCCGACGATTGAAAGGCAAGGTGCCGTGGCTCGGGCGGTCGGCACGGGTTTTCCAAGTGTCCGAGATGGCCGTGAAAGAGGAGCGACGCGTACTTGAGTACGCGAGCGACGGTTTGAACGGCAAGGTCGGGTGCTTGGGAAACCAGCAGGGATTAGAGAGTCTTGATACGGGTGCCAGCTGCAGTATCTTCGATCGTCAGACCCAGGTCCTTGAGCTGATCGCGGATGGCATCTGCCAGATCCCAGTTCTTGGCGGCGCGGGCCTCGGCGCGGGCCTCGAGAATCTTGGCAGCGGCCTCGTCCACATCGTCGCCCGTGTAGGCGACCAGGCCGGCGGCAACGCCTAGCAGACCCAGCGGCAGCTCGACCTTGGGCTCGGGGAGCTCAACGCCAAACGTATCGAGCAGCTCGACCAGCGTATCGGCGGCGGCAAGCGCGGCGGCCTTGTCGGCAGCGTCGCCCGCCTGCTCCAGGTACTGGTTGCACTCGGTCACAAAGCCAAAGACGGCACCCATGGCACCAGCGGTGTTAAAGTCGTCGTCCATGCACTCCTTAAAGGTGGCACGGGTCTCAGCGGCCTTGGCGGCAAACGCCTCGGATGCTGCCTCATCGGCATCGGCCGTCGCATGGTTCGCGGCCCAGCGCAGGTTCTCGACCGTACCGGCGATACGCATGAGCGAGTTCTCGGCACCCTCCAGGCGCTCCCAAGAAAAGTCAAGCGGCGAGCGATAGCTCGTCTGCAGCATCAGCAGGCGCAGGGCCGCGGCAGAGTGCTGTTCGAGCACCTCAGCCAGCGTAAAGAAGTTTCCGAGCGACTTGGACATCTTCTCGCCGTCGACCAGCAGCATGCCCGTGTGCATCCAGGTGTTGGAGAAACCCTGGTGCCAGGCGCAGGTGGCCTGGGCGCACTCGTTCTCGTGATGCGGGAAGGCAAGGTCGGAGCCGCCGCCGTGGATGTCGATCGGGGTGCCCAGGTAGCGATGCACCATGGCGGCGCACTCGGTGTGCCAACCGGGACGGCCCTCGCCCCAGGGGCTCGGCCAGCTGGGCTCGCCGGGCTTGGCGGCCTTCCACAGGGCAAAGTCGAGCGGGTCGTTCTTGTCCTCGTTCTCCTCGATGCGCGCGCCAACCATAAGGTCGTCGATGTTGCGGCCCGAGACCTGACCATAGTTGGGATCGCTGCGCACGGCAAAGTACACGTCGCCGTTATCGGCGGCGTAAGCGTGACCCTGCTCGATAAGCGTCTTGATCATAGCGATCATGGGGCCGATCTCCTTGGTGGCGCGGGGGCGCACATCGGGATCGAGCACGTTGGCGGCGCGCATGACGCCGATGAACTTGTCGGAGAACTCCGTCGCGACCTCGGCGGCCGTTCGGCCCTGCTCGTTGGCGCGCTTGATGATCTTGTCATCGACATCGGTGAGGTTCTGGGCGAACGTGACCTCGTAGCCGCTCGCGATGAGCCAGCGGCGAATCACATCGAAGCTGATGAACGTGCGGGCGTTGCCGATGTGGATGTTGTCGTAGACCGTGGGGCCGCACACGTACATGCGGACCTTGCCGGACTCGATGGGCTGGAACTCTTCCTTTTTATGGGTAGCGCTGTTGTAGATACGCATTCGTTACTCCTTAACGGTTTTCTGTAGCAGGCAGACGGCCCAGGCGCCAATTCCCTCGCCTTGGCCTTCCCAGCCGAGCTTTTCGGTCGTAGTGGCGGCAACGCCCACGTTTTCGACGTCAACGCCCAGGGCATGGGCAAGGTTGGCGCGCATGGCATCGCGGTGCGGGGTGATCTTAGGCTGCTGGCAGGCAATGGTGCAGTCGGCATCGACAAACTCAAAGCCCAGCTCGCGCGCATAGTCCATCACGCGAGCGAGCAGCACCATCGAATCGGCACCCTCGTAGGCGGGATCGGTGTCGGGGAATAGCTTGCCGATATCTCCCCCGCGGCAGGCGCCCAGAATGGCGTCGGCCAAGGCGTGCGCGAGCACATCGGCATCCGAGTGGCCCAGCAGGCCGCGCTCGTAGGGGATGTCGACCCCGCCGATGATACATCGACGCCCCTCCACCAAACGGTGGACGTCGTAGCCGTGGCCAATGCGCAGGTTACTGAACATGGGGAAGGTCCTCTCCCTCGGCCATACGGCCAAGCAGAATCGCGGTTACGGGACGCAGGTCCTCGGGCACCGTAACCTTAAGGTTGTCGCGCGGACTCTGGACGCAGCGGACGCGTCCACCCATGCGCTCAACCAGCGATGAATCGTCGGTACCGATAAAGCCCTCGGCGATGGCTGCGGCGTGAGCGCGCTTCATGGCGTCGACGCTAAAGATCTGCGGCGTCTGCGCGGCCCAATAGAGCTCACGCGGCGGCGTCTCGACGATATTATCGCCGTCGACGATCTTGAGCGTGTCGATCGCGGGCTGACCGCACACGACACCGTCGAGGGCGCGGTCGCCCACAAGCACGTCGATCGCATGATCGATGGCCTCGGTCGTGATGAGCGGACGGGCGCCGTCGTGGATGGCGACGTACTCAAAGCCCGCCGGCACCGCGTGCACGCCGGCGCGGGTGGAATCCTGACGAGTATCGCCGGCATCGGCAAAACTGATGGGCGTGTCATAGTCAAACGGGTCGATGGCCAGGCGGCGCATCTCGGCACGGCGCTCGGCAGGGCACACCACCACGATGTGGCCGACCTTGTTGCTACGATCGAACGCGCGGATGGACCAGCTCATGAGCGGACGGCCCGCCACGTTAACGAGCTGCTTGCCGCCGGGATTTCCAAAGCGCTGGCCGCTGCCGCCGGCAACGACCACGGCGCATACGGGCGCCATTATGCGTTCCCCTGTTTGGTGCCCTTCATGCGGTACAGGGAGTCCGCAAGAATGGCAGGGTTGTTGACGCCAAAGTCGCCCAGGCGCTCCGGATCCTCGCTGATGTCATCCATGAGCTCCTGCAGCGAGCCGTACTCGTCGACGATCTTCTCGGCCACGCCGTCGCGCACAACAGACACGCGCGAAAGCGTGCGCAGGCCCAGCGGCGTCATGACGGAGTCCTCGTCCAGGTCGTCGTAACCCAGAACCGCCGCCACATGCTGTGGGTCGGACAGGTCCTTAGGCGTCATACGGCTCAGGTTGGCGCGGATCTTTTCGGCATTGGCCTCGGAGGAATCGCTCGCATAGTCGCGAATCATCAGGTCGTACTCGGTATCCATGCTGGAGCCGGCGAGCTGCTCGAGCTGCATCTGCACGAGCTTGCCCTGGTTGCCCAGCTTGACAATGCAATCCTTAAGTTCGGTCTTTGCCTGCTGCATGATCTCGAAGCTCGAGAAAATCCCGGTAATGTCGGCGAGCGTAACGTAGTCGTCGAGCTCGAGGGCCGTCAGGCGCAGCAGGGAGCGGTCGAGCGACTGACGGGTAGTCTGGAGCGTGGCGACGAGCTGGTTGACCGAGCTCATGATGGTGGTGACGGGCTGGATCTCGTAGCTCTTGCCGTGAACGTACACGTTGACGACGGCACGACGGGCCGAGACCGAGATCACGATGGCATCCGTGAGCACCGACATGCGGGCGGCGGTGCGGTGACGCATGCCCGTCTCACTCGTGGCAAGCGAGGGATCGGGATTGAGGTGGAAGTTGGCGCGCAGGATCTGGGTGAGGTCGCCGTCGATGACGATGGCGCCGTCCATCTTGGAAAGCTCGAACAGGCGGTTCGAGGTAAACGAAATGTTGAGCGGGAAGCCGTCGTTACCAGCAGCGAGCACGTTTTCGGTGTCGCCGACGCAAATAAGAGCGCCCAGGTGACCAGCAATGATCATGTCGAGGGCGGTGCGGATCGGCTGGCCAGGTGCCGTCAGGCGGATGGCCTGTTCCATACGCTTTTGCAGCTCGT
Source organism: uncultured Collinsella sp. (assembly GCA_900546755.1). Classification (GTDB taxonomy): domain Bacteria; phylum Actinomycetota; class Coriobacteriia; order Coriobacteriales; family Coriobacteriaceae; genus Collinsella. Next base: position 38,475 of record UREC01000018.1, read on the forward strand.
TCTTATCCAAGGCATCGCTCCCATCGCATACGCTCCATAAACGCTAAATAGTTTCTCACGGTTTGTCCCCGCGGCGCTCGCGAAATCCGATGCTTACAGAATGAGCGAACACCGCTGAGAGCCTCAACCCAAATGAGCTGTTCATGTGGTAGCATCGGGATTCACATGAATGAGGGAGTAGTCGCGTGACCGGGTTCGCCTCCGGTGGCGCGGCAAGTCAACATACTGGCCGACACGGTCTGGCTTGCCTTAATGAACGAGACTCGTGGTTGTACGCGCGGCGCGTACGCCACGGGTCTTTTTTGTTGCTCCCCTGTCAGAAGTACACGCGGGTTCGCCCGCAAGGAGGGAGCCAAACCATGGGACTCGTAGAGCTCGTGCTGCTCGCCATTGGCCTTTCGATGGACGCCTTTGCCGTATCCATCTGCAAGGGCCTTGGCATGAAGAAGATCAACCTTAAGGTCGCCGTAGTGCTCGGCCTGTTCTTTGGCGGCTTCCAGGCCGGCATGCCCGTGATCGGATGGGCGCTTGGCAGCCAGTTTATGGGCATCATCGGCCCCATCGACCATTGGATTGCCTTTATCCTTTTGGCCTTCATCGGCGGCAAAATGCTGTGGGAGGCTTTTACCGAGGACGAGGATGAAGGCGACGGCAAGAATGCCGAAAAGATTGAACTGAGCGAGTACCTGATCCTCGCCATCGCCACTTCAATCGACGCCCTGGCCGTGGGCATCTCGTTCGCCGCGCTTTCGGTCGACATCGTTCCCGCTGTATCGCTTATCGGCGTCACAACGTTTATCTTCTCCGTCGCCGGCGTAGCGATCGGCCACACCTTTGGCGCGCGCTACGAAAAACCTGCCACCATCGTGGGCGGCATCGTGCTCATCCTCATCGGACTTAAGATCTTGCTTGAGCATCTGGGGATTTTGGCGCTGTAACGCCAAACACAATCGCTCAAAACTCAACGCCAGTACAAGGCCTCATGCAAAGTTTTGCATGAGGCCTTTTCGTGCAGACTTTTGCATGTCATACTGATATGCAAAAGTCTGCACGTTAGGAGATCGCCGTGAATACCCTTCCCATCACCACACCGCGCCAAGCTGGCATCTACGTGCGCCAGGCACGCGAGGCTCAGGGTCTCACCCGTGCCGCCCTCGCCAAAACGGCCAGTGTTTCAGAGCGCCTGCTCGCATCGCTCGAGCTAGGAGACGCCACCGGCATTCGACTCGACAAGTTGCTGTCCGTCTTTAACGCACTCGGCATAGGTCTCTTTGCGCAAAGCGATAACGACTCCATCGCATCGCCCTCCGAACATCCGACGACGAAAGCGGACCTCCCTATCGCGAACTCGAATGCCCTGCCAAAGCCAAGCGTAGGCAGACGACCCGCTCGACAAGGAACGCCATCTTCCTATGGTGCCTTGCTGGCCCAAATCGCAGCCGAGCAAGGCCTTTCCGACACTTCAGACCTCTCCTTTGACTGTAAGGTTGTGAAATAAATGGCAGAGATGGAGCTTGCGACCCTCATTTGTGGCGAAATCGCAGGCACTCTCCGGCAAGACGAGCATGGACTCTGCAGCTTTGTATACGCCCCAACCTATCGCGGAGCACCACTATCGCTTACAATGCCGCTTTCCAATCGCACGTATGGCCATAACATCGTCCGCCCGTTCCTATTTGGCCTTTTGCCCGACAGCCAAGAGCAGCGTCGCGCTATTGCCGCCGAGCATGACGTTGCATCCAACAACCCCGTCGCCCTCTTGTGCCATATCGGTCTTGACTGCGCAGGGGCCGTTCAGTTTTGTCGAACCGATCAATTAGGCGCCGCCCGCGGCAGGGTCTCGGCATACCGCCCGCTTACCAATTCTCAAATCGCTCACAAGCTCAAAGCAATTCGCGATGACGAAAGAGAGACATGGATGGGCTCCAACGAAAGCTGGTCCCTGGGCGGCAACCAAGGCAAATTTGCACTAGCTTGGCATGATGGCCAATGGTGCGAATGTCTAGGGTCATCCCCCACTACCCATATCTTCAAAAATGGTGTCGTTGGGTTCAAACATCAGGCCTTAAACGAATTCGTCTGCATGAAAACGGCTCGGCGTGTTGGCATTCCAACTGCCAACGTCTCCTATTGCACATTTGAAGACGAAGCCGCGCTCGTCGTTGAACGGTACGACAGAATTGTCAATAGCAGCGGAAATATCGAAAGGCTGCATCAGGAGGACTTTTGCCAGGCGCTCGGTGTATTGCCAAGCCAGAAATACACCGCCGACGGAGGACCAACCACACGAGACATCCAAGAACGACTGATTAACACAGTCCCCCACCACATGAATCTTGTGCTTTTTACCTATATGTTGTTCTATAACGCCATTATCGGAGCGCCTGACGCACACGCTAAAAACTACTCGCTCATCCTAGGTAAAGGCACAAACGCAGCGCTCGCACCCATGTACGATGTCGCATCGGGCTTGGCGTACGAGCGTATGCGCCGCCGGGCGCGCCTTGCCATGAGCGTTGGCGGCGAAAATCGAGTGGGGCGCATCGGTCCAGGCGCTATCCGCCGATACCACGGTATGGGCGACCCCGCGCTGGAGGCGGCGCTCACCGATGCCGGGCTATCCGAGAAGTTTTGCTTTGCGACCATGATGGACCTCGCCTACGAGGTGCCCATTTGCATGGAAGAGATCATGGACGAATACGCCGACCTGCCCGGCATGGCGGACCTGCGCGAGCACATGCTCGGCCCCGTCCGCGAAAACTGCCAGCGCACCCTCGACCTCATCAAGGCGGATATGGGCTAGGCGCCAATCAATCCACATTTCTTAAAAGAAGAGGGGGGCACCCGTCGCAAAAGTTCGGATGCCCCCTCTCGTAATGTCATTTGCAATCCGCTAGCACGTGGCTCGAACTGCTGCTAGCGCGACCCTTACGCGGCAAGGCGCTTGAGGACGTCGATGAGCAGCTCGTAGAAGCGCTCGGCAGAAGCGAGCTCCATGCTCTCGTCCGGGGTGTGGACATCGGAGAGCGTCGGGCCCACGGCGATGGCGTCCAGGCCGTGCAGGGCCTCAGCAAACAGGCCGCACTCAAGGCCAGCGTGAATGGACTCGATGCGCAGCTCGGAGCCAAAGAGCTCGCGATAGCTCTCGACAAAAACGTCGCGGACCGGCGAATGCTCGGCATAGCTCCAGCCGGGATACTCGAACTCGAACTTGGCGTCGAAGCCCAAGACATCGGCCAGCGTCTGCAGGCGGTCCTTGAACTCGTTCTGCAGCGAGGTGATCGAGGAGCGCGGGGACAGCATGATCTTGACCTGGTCGTCGGAAGTGGCGACCACGCCGATGTTGGAGGAAACCTCGACGGAGCCGTCAGTGGCGACGTTGCGGCGAATCACGCCGTTAGGGGCAAGACGCAGGGCGCGGATGAGGGCAAGCGCGGACTTCTGGTCCATGGCCTCGACCTCGGCGTCGTCGGCAATCTCGACGGTGCAGGTAAAGCCGGGGTCGAAGACCTCGAGCTCGGCAGTGACGTCGGCGATGATGTCCTTTGCGATCTGGGCCGCGGCCTCGGCGGCAGCGTGGTCGGCATAGACCAGAACAGCCTTGCACTCACGGTTGATGGCGTTGTCCTTGGTGCCGCCGTTAAAGCTCACGATGGCGGGCTCGCCGGCAACCATCAGGCGGTCGATGATGCGGGCCATGATGAGGTTGCCGTTGCCGCGCTCCAGGTGGATATCGCTGCCGGAGTGGCCGCCCAGCAGGCCGGAGATGTCGAGCGTGAGGGTGCTACCGGTCTTGTGCTCGCGCGCGATGGGGCAGGTGTAGGTAACGACGACGCCGCCGGCGCAGCTGACGGTGGCAACGCCCTCTTCCTCGGAGTCAAGGTTAATCATGGTGCGGGCGCTAATCTGGGACTTGTCGAGCGTCTCGGCGCCGACCAGGCCAGTCTCCTCGTCGGTGGTGAACACGCACTCGAGGGCCGGATGGGCAATCGAATCGTCGTTGAGCACGGTAAGCATAAGCGCGACGGCGATACCGTTGTCGGCGCCCAGAGTGGTGCCGTTAGCGGTGAGGACGCCGTCCTTGACGACCAGGTCGATACCATCGGTCGTAAAGTCGTGCTCAACGGAGCCCAACTTGTCGCACACCATATCGATGTGGCCCTGCAGCATCACGGTCGGAGCATTCTCGGCGCCGGCAGAAGCGGGCTTGCGAATGATGACGTTGTAGACCTCGTCCTGGTACACATCGAGGCCGCGCTCCTTAGCAAACGCAACCAGGAAATCGCTGATGCCCTTCTCGTTGCCAGACCCACGGGGGATCGCGCTGACCTCCTCAAAGAAATGGAACAGCTGGGCGGGCTCGTAGCCGGTGATCTTGTAATCCATGGTGCCTCCTTGGCGCAACTGGTTAGACAGTAAGACATGCGACTTGTATATTCCCAGACTTTGCGTGCATAAACCAGTCGAAAACGCCGAGCGCCCTTGCATCATCGGCTAACGGCGGGGAAACGCCACTTTATTAAGATAAAGCAGGCTAGACGGGCCGTGCCGAAGGGGCGTTGGACCCTTCAACCAACCTCAACGCCTGTTGAACATTAATGCATACACCATTGGTATGTTTAATAAGATTCTTGTCCTCCGTCACAACGTAATCGGCATCAATGCGATTGGCGACGCCCAGCATCAGGTCGTCCTCAAAGTCATTGTGGTGGTACTTGAACACAAAGGAGTCGAAGACCTCGTCTGCACCGACCGGGGCGATGAGGGCTAGCTCGCGCATCTGTCGAACGCATGCCCAAGCCGTTTCGTCTGCCGCCGCAATGGCGTTATCGCTCAGTGAGCCAGTCTTTCTTCGGCACTCCTGCTTGATTGCCGCCGAGACAAGATATGAAACGTCTTTGACCGAAAGCGACGAGGCAAACAGGGCAATCCGCTCCGAGGCGTCGGCAATCTCGATCAGATGGACGACATTTGCCGTACGGTCGGACCTGCCAGAAAAATAATCCATCCATACGTTGGTATCGATTAACAGCTTGAGGACGCCTTCTGTGCTCATAGTTCCACCCATTCGGGATAGCGCTCCGCCATGGCCTCCTCATAGAGGTCGTCATAGTCTCCCGAGAACTCAGGGATGGGGATGCCGTATTTGAGGCACGAATCGCGAACGATATGGCTGCCTTGCGCGGCCCTTGACTCCATGCGCTGGGGCTCCACTCCGTCAGAAACCGGAGCCGCCGCGTCTCCCTTCGAGGGCATGCGTCCGTTAACGACCAGATACTCCCAAAGTGTCCGAACGGCTTGTGACGGCGTCATGCCAATATGAGTCAGGACGGCGTCTCCCGCCTCTTTGAGCTGGCGATCTATACGCACGTTCATCTGAACTGGCCGCGTGTCGAGTATTGACGTAGGCATATCAGCTCCTTTGCTATACTAAATCTCGATTTTAGTATAGCACGGCAGATTGAAGCGCATTTCAATAGAAATGAGGGCGCTTCCTTATCGGAAACGCCCCCGTTATACAAGGTATGTTTAATCCCTACAGCGCACCAGAGCCGGCTTGCATCATACCGCCGGGGCCCGAGGTCACGCCGCCGCTCACGGGCGCGGCGTTGCCGGTGTGCGGTGCCGCCGGGGCGGTATCGCCACCGAGCGTGCCCGCCGGACGCGGTGCCGGGATCTCGCCCGTGCCATGGCTAAAGACAAACTTGCCATCGGCCACGTCGCACAGGACGGTATCGCCCTCACCCCACTCGCCGGCCAGAAGCTCCTCGGACAGCGGGTCCTCGATGAGCTTTTGAATAGCACGGCGCAGCGGACGCGCACCGTTGGTGAGGTCGGTGCCCTCGGCCACGATCTTGTCATAGGCCGCATCGGTGAGCTTGATGTTCATGCCGTTGGCAATCAGGCGCTGGCGCAGATCGTCCACCAGCAGGTGAGCGATCTTGGTCAGGTTCTCGCCCGAGAGCTTCTGGAACACCACGATGTCGTCGATGCGGTTGAGCAGCTCGGGGCGGAACAGGCGCTTGAGCTCGCCCATGGCGCGGCCGCGGATCTCACTCGAGGTGAGGCCCTGCTCGCCGGTGGTGCCAAAGCCAACGCTTGCATCCTGCGCAATCTCGCGGGCGCCCACGTTGGACGTCATGATGATCACGGTGTTGCGGAAGTCGACCGTCTTGCCCTGGCTATCGGTCAGACGACCCTCTTCCAGCACCTGCAGCAGGATGTTGAAGATATCGGGGTGCGCCTTCTCGATCTCGTCGAACAGCACGACCGAGTACGGGTGGCGACGAACGGTCTTGGTGAGCTGGCCGCCCTCATCGTGACCGACGTAACCCGGAGGGCTGCCGATGAGCTTGGAGACCTCGAACTCGCTACCGAACTCGGACATGTCGAAGCTGATGAGTGCGTCCTTGCTGCCAAAGAGGTACTCGGCGAGCGTCTTGGCAAGCTCGGTCTTGCCCGTGCCGGTGGGACCAAGGAAGATAAAGCTGCCGCCGGGGCGACGCGGGTCCTTGAGCGGCGAGCGGCTGCGGCGCACGGCCTTGGCAACGGCCTCGACAGCCTCATCCTGACCGATGATGCGCGTCTTGAGCACGCTTTCGGTCTGCAGCAGGCGCCGGCTCTCGCTCTCGGTAAGCGAGGATACCGGCACGCCCGAAGTCACGGACACGATATCGGCGATCTGACTCACATCGATGGTGAGCGGGCTGGCGTCGAGCTCGGCGGTCCAGGCAGCCTTGGCCTCGGCGAGTTCAATCTCGGCAGCCTTCTGCTGCTCGGTGATCTCGGCGGCCTTGTTCATGTCGTCGCTCTCGGTGGCCTCCTGCGCGGCGGCCTTGAGCTCCTCTATGCGATGCTCGGCCTCGCGCACCGGCTCGGGCGCGCGGTTGGCGGCGATGCGAGCGCGGGCACCGGCCTCGTCAATGAGGTCGATGGCCTTATCGGGCAGGAAGCGATCCTGGATGTAGCGGTTGGAGAGGTTCGCGGCGGCCTCGATGGCACCCTGCGTGTAACGCACGTGGTGGTGCTCCTCGTAGCGTGGCTTGAGCGCAGTCAGAATCTTGACGGTGTCCTCGACACTCGGCTCCTCGACATCGATGGTCTGGAAGCGACGCTCGAAGGCCGGGTCCTTGGTGAGGTACTTGCGGAATTCCTCGGCCGTGGTGGCGCCGATAATCTGGAAGGCACCGCGCGCGAGCACAGGCTTGAGCATGGAGCTCGCGTCGATGGAGCCCTCGGCAGAACCGGCACCGATGATGGTGTGCATCTCGTCGATAAACAGGATGACGTCGTCGGCTTCGGTTGCCTCCTGGATTACGTTCTTGAGGCGCTCCTCAAACTCACCGCGGTACTTGGCGCCCGCCACGAGGCCCGGCAAGTCGAGCGTCCAGATGTTCTGGTTCATAAGGTTCTCGGGCACGTTGCCGGCTGCAATCTGCTGAGCCAGACCCTCGACGATGGCCGTCTTGCCCACGCCGGGGTCGCCCAGAATGAGTGGGTTGTTCTTGGTGCGGCGCGAAAGAATTTCCATCATACGCTGGACTTCCTTTTCGCGACCAATCACCGGATCGAGTTCGCCGTCGCGCGCCTTCTGCGTAAGGTTGGTCGCGAACTGCTTAAGCGTATCGGTGCCGCTCCCCTTTTGCTGGGAGGCATCCGAGCCGCTAAAGAACGGCAGGCCCGTACCGGGACGACCAGCACCGGCGCCAGCGAGCGGGCGCTTCTTATCCTGGTCCTTGGCGGTGAGTTTCTCGATAGCCTTTTTGATGGAGGCGGACGACACACCCAGGCGCATGAGGATGTCCATGGCCATGCCGTTGCCCTCTTCGACGATGCCGATCAGCAAGTGCTCGGTCGACACGTAGGTCTGGTTGTTTTCACGCGCCACGCGGAATGAACGCTCCATCACGCTAATGACGAGCGGCGTAAAGGCGAGCTTGGCCGCCTCGGTCTCCTCACTGGGCTCGGGAACCGTGGTCTGGACCTCTTTGAGAGTATCCATGATGTCATCGTAGGAGATGTCGAGCGAACGCAGTGCCTCGGCGGCAATGCCCTCGTCCTCCTTAGCGAGTGCGAGCAGCAGGTGCTCGGTACCCACCTTATTTGAGTGAAGATCGAGCGCTTCTTGCTTGGCCATGGACATGACCTTGCGCGCGCGATCGGTAAAACGGTCTAACATGCTAGTTCCTCTTAGAC
>UREC01000019.1:0-41570 GCA_900546755.1 uncultured Collinsella sp.
GGGGGAGGCCTCGCGGCCTCCCCCTTTTTGCGTTATATACAAGCTGTGTCTTGTGAACGGGCTCTTCTCCTGACTCTCTTACTGTTTGGCTGTTTTTTGAACTGTCGCTTTGTATTTGCGCGATAATAACTCGCATTGACGTTAGGGAGGGCTTGATGTTTACCGTTTTTGTTTTGGGCAATATTGCTTCGGGTAAATCGACTGCCTGCCGCTATCTGGAATCTCGCGGAGCCCTGCTTATCGATTTAGACGTTCTTGCCAAATCGCTGTACGTGCCGGGGTCGGATATCGTCAATGCTCTTGCTGAAGAGTTTGGCTGGGATATTTTGGACGAGGAGGGCGGCGTTCGACGTAACATCCTCGCTTCTCGAGCTTTTGTCTCTCCTGATGCGGTTGCAAGGCTCAATAGCATTGTGCACCCCGTTCTCATTGAGCAGCTTTCGCTGAGGATTCTCGATCCTGTCTGCTGCACGGTTTCGTCTCCCCGCTATCCCTTTGCTGCAGTCGAAGTATCTGCTCCGACTGGCTTTGAGGACGCCTTTGGCCTTGCTGATGAAATTATGGTTGTTAGTGCTCCTTTGGCGGTCCGTCGCGAACGTGCCATTCACCGTGGTATGGAGCCATCCGATTTTGATGCTCGCTGCGCTTGCCAACTCGATGAGTCTTCGCTTTGCCGTCTCGCCACAACCGTGATTGATAACGCAGCGGGTGACAACACGCTCTTTGAACAACTGGATGCATGGCTTGCTCGCCATGGCCTTATGGACGCTACGAATAAGGGGGCGACAGATGCCTAAGACGCGTTTCTTTACGTGGTATCGCCTTGTACCGCTGGCTGTCGTATTCGTCTTTGGCCTTATCTCGCTCGTTTACTCGTGTGCTCCCGCCGCTTTCTTTAAACCGCTCTATCCGATTGACTATGAGGCGTATGTAAAGCAGTCCAGTATTTCGCATAATCTCGATCCGTATCTGGTGTGTGCCGTCATCAAGTCGGAATCAAACTGGGATCCCGAGGCGGAATCAAACCAGGGCGCCCAAGGTCTCATGCAGCTAATGCCCGAAACCGCTGAGGACATGATCGCCAAGGGCCTTGTCGATGGTAGCGAGTATTCCGCCGACAACCTTAACGATCCCGCTACGAACATCGAGTTTGGCTGTGCGTATCTTTCGTATCTTCTAACGTATTTTAACGGGTCGACTGACAGCGCCATTGCCGCCTATAACGCCGGCATGGGCAATGTCGACGGATGGGCGCAGCAGAGCACGTCGCTTCATAATGCAATCACCTTTCCCGAGACGCAGGCGTATCTGATTCGTGTCAATAATGCCTGGGTTCGCTACAAGACCCTCTATCCCGATCGGTTCGTATAGGACTATGCCTGCCGCCTGCGTATACTGCAGATATATGAGTTAGGAGTATCCATGGCGGAATTTGAAGTTGAGCGTGTTGGAGGAGAGCTCAAACGTTTTGGCGTTGAGGGCTCTGAGGTGCCGTTTGAGGTCGTGTCTCCATACGAGCCTGCAGGTTCTCAGCCTAAGGCCATTGAGTCGCTTGTGCAGGGTGTGAGGGACGGAGATCGCTATCAGGTTTTGCTGGGCGTGACTGGTTCGGGCAAGACCTTCACGATGGCTAAGACTATTGAGGCCCTGGGGAAGCCGACGCTGGTCATGGCTCCCAATAAAACGCTCGCCGCTCAGCTTGCGAGCGAGCTCAAAGAGTTCTTTCCCAACAACGCTGTGGTCTACTTTGTCTCGTACTACGACTACTATCAGCCCGAGGCGTATGTGCCGCAAAGCGATACGTATATCGAGAAAGACTCCTCGATCAACGAAGAGGTCGAGATGCTGCGGCATCAGGCGACCGCATCGCTGCTATCTCGACGCGATGTGATCGTCGTCGCATCAGTCTCGTGTATCTATGGTATTGGCTCTCCTGAGGACTATGCGGGTCTGGCTCCAAACGTCGACAAGAAGGTGCCGCTCGAGCGCGATGACTTTATTCATGCACTGATCGACATTCAATATGATCGCAATGACTATGACCTGGCGCGCGGCACGTTCCGCGTGCGCGGCGATGTTGTCGACGTGTATCCGCCTTATGCCGAGCATCCGTTGCGGTTTGAGTTCTTTGGTGACGAGGTCGAGCTTATTGCTGAGATCGATGAGGTCACCGGCGAGATGATTCGTGAGTACGAGGCCATTCCCGTCTGGCCGGCATCCCACTACGTGACTGAGAAACCCAAGGTCAAGGCCGCTCTGAAATCAATCAGTGAAGAGTGCGAGAAGCGTGTGGCCGAGCTCAAGGCGACTGATAAGTTGCTCGAGGCACAGCGTCTGCAGCAGCGCACCGACTATGATCTCGAGATGCTCGAGACCATGGGTTTTTGTAACGGTATCGAGAACTACTCGCGTCATCTGGACGGTCGCAAGCCGGGTGAGCCGCCGTTTACCCTAATCGATTACTTTCCCAAGGATATGCTCTGCATCATCGATGAGAGCCATGTGACGGTGCCGCAGATTCGCGGCATGCACGAAGGTGACCGCTCGCGTAAGGTGACGCTGGTGGAACACGGTTTTCGCCTGCCCTCGGCACTCGATAATCGCCCGCTTCGTTTCGATGAGTTTGAGGCAAGGATACCCCAGTTTATCTATGTTTCGGCCACACCGGGCGACTACGAGCTGCGGGTGAGCCAAAACGACGTGGAGCAGATTATTCGTCCGACCGGTCTGCTCGACCCCAAGATCGATGTGCGTCCGGTTCGTGGGCAGATTGACGATCTTGAGGACGAGATTCGCGAGCGCGTTGCCCGCAAGGAGCGCGTGCTGGTGACCACGCTCACCAAGCGCATGGCCGAGGACCTGACCGACCATCTGCTTGATGCCGGCATTAAGGTCAATTACATGCACTCCGATACAGCGACGATGGACCGTGTCGAGATCCTGCGAACGCTGCGCGAGGGCAAGATCGATGTTCTCGTTGGCATCAACCTGCTTCGCGAGGGCCTAGACCTTCCCGAGGTCTCACTGGTGGCAATTCTCGATGCCGATAAGGAAGGCTTCTTGCGCAACCGCCGTTCGCTGATTCAGACGATTGGCCGCGCGGCCCGTAACGCCGATGGCGAAGTCATCATGTATGCGGACGTTGTGACCGATTCGATGAAAGAGGCCATCGAGGAGACGCAGCGCCGTCGCGAGATTCAGATGGCATATAACGAAGAGCATGGCATTGTGCCAAAGACGGTGCGCAAGGCCATCAACGACATCTCAAGTTTTATTGCCGAGGCCGAAAAAACCGTGGGTTCCAAGGGGCGCTCGAAGGGCGACTCTCTTGGACATGGTGCATTCTATACGCCCGATGAGTCGGGCGAGGGTGGCGTGCCGGAAACGGTGGCGCCCGAGCAGACACTTGCGGAGCAGTTGGAAGAACTGCCGCATGACGAGCTTGTGCGGATCGTCGAAACCATGGAAGAGGATATGCGTAACGCTTCTGCCGCCATGGACTTTGAGGAGGCGGCGCGCCTGCGCGATGCCGTCGTTCAGATTCGGGCGATGCTCGAGGGTGCGTCTGAGGACGAGACGATTGAGCGTTTACGTTCGCAGGCCCGCAAGGGTTCCACGTTCGCATCGGGCAGAAAACGCCAGGGTGCACGGTTTAAGAAATAGTGAACAGGCCCCGAGTTCCCTGTGGAGCTTGGGGCCTGTGTCTTTTGCGCGCTGGAATTCGTGCGTTAGAGGTCTGCGATCAGGGCTTCGGCACAACGAATGCCGTCGGTGGCGGCGCTCATGATGCCGCCGGCATATCCAGCTCCCTCACCGCAAGGGTAGAGGCCCGGGGTCGACACGGCATGGCATGTTCGGTCTCGGGTGACGGTGACCGGTGAGCTCGAGCGAGTCTCCACGCCGGTAAGAACAGCATCGGAGCGGTCGTAGCCTCGTAGCTTTTTTCCGAGTAGGGGAAGTCCCAGGCGGAGCGACTCGACGATATGCTGCGGCAGGGCTTCGTCAATTGCCGTCCAGGTCACACCGAGCGGATAGGTGGGCTTTACCTTTCCGGGCGCCTTGCTGGCGCGTCCTGCGAGGAAATCTCCGACGAGTTGTGCCGGTGCGCTCCAGTTGGAACCGCCCAGGCGGTAGGCGGCCGCCTCGCAGGCGCGCTGGAGCTCGATGCCGGCGAGCGGGTCATCGTTGGGAAGGTCCTCTGGCGTGACGTTAACGAGCAGGGCGGCATTTGCGTTGCGTCCGTCGCGGGCATTGAGACTGGCGCCGTTGACGCACAGGTGGCCCTGCTCGGAAGAGGCGGCGACAACCTGCCCGCCGGGGCACATGCAAAACGAGAACACGCTGCGGCCGTTGGGAAGATGGGCAACAAGTTTGTAGGGGGCTGCTCCGAGGGCAGGATGTCCCGCCGAGGCTCCATATTGGGCTCGGTCGATGTCGCGCTGCGGATGCTCGATGCGAACGCCCATGGCAAAGGTCTTTTGTGCGAGGGCCACGTTGTGGTCCTTAAGGAGCTTAAAAATATCGCGAGCAGAATGCCCGCAGGCGAGGATGAGGTGCTTTGTCTCGATTGGCTCGTAAGCGGCGTCTTGGGACGATTGGACATCAATACCGGTGATGGCGCCAGACGCGTCGATGCGAATGTCGACGAGCTTCGTTCGATAACGGACGACACCTCCGAGCTGCTCGATGCGCTGGGATATAGCGGTGACAACCGTGGGAAGGATGTCGGAGCCAATGTGCGGCTTGGCATCCCACAGAATATCGCGGGGCGCACCCGCCTCGACGAAGGTTTCGAGGATAAGGCGATGGGCGGGATTTTTGGTTCCCGTATTGAGCTTGCCGTCCGAGAAAGTCCCCGCGCCGCCCAGGCCAAACTGGATATTGCTCTCGGGGTCGAGGATGCGCTCCTTTAGAAAGAGGTCGATCGCCCGCGAGCGGCGAAATGCCGGGTCGCCGCGCTCGATGAGCAAGGGCTTAAGACCTGCTTCGGCGAGCGTAAGCGCAGCGAAAAGGCCGGCGCATCCGGCGCCGACAACGACAGGGCGTTCTTGAGGTGCGTCGGAGGCGGGGGAGGGGAATGAAGGCTCATCGTCTTCTATCGCGCGTACGCGCGAGCGGTCACGCTCGGCAACGCTGTCGACCGCTTCTCGCTCGAGGTGGGGACTAGTCAGCTCAACACGAAAGCTCAGGATAAAATGGACGTCTCGTTTTTTGCGAGCGTCGATTGACTTGCGGTGGAGCTCGATGGACTTGATCTCGGAGTCCTTGCAACGTAGGACGCGCTTGGCGACTCGCTTGCCAACAATGAGACAGGCATTTTCATCGCCGGCTTCATCGAGCGACGCGTTGACTTGGGTGATTTCGATCATCGAGGTCTCCTTAGAGGCAAGAAAGAGGCCGTCCGGTATCCCAGACGGCCCGAATGCGTTTTTGATTATAGACTGCGCGGCTACAGGCTGCTTGCAGCGCGAATGCCCGAGATCCAGGCCCACGCAAGGTTAAAGCCTCCGCAATCGGCGTCGATGTCGAGCGCTTCACCGCAGACGTAAAGCGGGGCGTCGACAACGCTGCGCGCGCGTAGACTGGGTGTCGAGATGCTCTCGACAGATATGCCACCACGCGTGACCTGCGCCGAGCGCTCATCGGTCGTTCCCTCGGCAAACAGCTTAAAGTGCTTGAGAATCGAGACCAGGTGGATGACATCGTTGGAGCCTGGATGGCACTGCTCGAACGCTGTGCAGACGACGTGGGAGAGTTGCGGGGCGAGCATGCCGTCGAGCCAACGGGGATCGCGGGGTGAAAAGCCGCCGAGCAGCTCAATGCGCCGGTTGAGCTGCTCGAGCAATTCGTCTTTAGAGAGGTCGGGGAAAACGTCGAGCAGGATCGTATCGCCGCGCTGGATACGACGGGAGAGGTTGAAGACAGCGACGCCCGAGATGCCGAAGGTTCGAAACAGCACTTCACCGTCTTCGTGCCAGAGCTCATTATGATTGCGGGCGAGCGTCAAGCGGGCGCGGACGCGCAGGCCGTCCAACGTCTTGAGTGCCGCCCGATCGCCAACGACCGTTGCCGATACGGGGCAGAGGATGGGGCGCAGCGAAGTGAGGGGAAGGCGAAACGTATCGGCGATGTCGGTGGGGTTGCCGCCCGTGGCGATAATTACGGCATGTGCCTGCAGGGTCTCGTTCTTGCGAGGGACATCGGCGAGCGCCTTCCGAAGCGAGCGGAGCTCCGATTTTCGGTCGTCGTGCTTTTTTGCCTTGAGCGCCCGCGCTGGACGGTCTATTTGGAGTGCCCAGCCTTCGGAAGCTTTGTGCGCCGAGGCAACGTTGGCTCCGCAGATTAAGGTGATACCTAGGCGGTCGCAAACGCTGAGAAGCGCGTCGCGCACCGATTCGGCACGAAGGGAGCGCGGATACAGCCGGCCCTCCTCGGAGGTCGTCATGATGCCCAGCGAGGAGAAGAAACTGCCGAGCTCTTGCTCAGGCTGGGGACCCATGACGGATTCGACGAATGCGGGGTGGTTGTACCGCTGGAAATCAATTGATTCGTTGGAAAGGTTGCAGCGGCCGTTGCCGGTCGCAAGGAGTTTAAGGCCACAGGCAACATCGCGCTCAACGATGCAGGCGCTTTTGCCTGCGCGTGCGGCAGTAATGGCGGCGGCGAGACCCGAGGCCCCGCCGCCGATTACCAAGACGTCATAGGAGGCGTTTGTGTTCACTTAGGCCTCGGCGGTCTCGTGCGGGGCAATGGCCTCGACGGCAGAGACGGCCTTGGGCAGCATGCCATCGGGCAGCGCGGTCTCGACTTCACCCTTATCGCAGGCCTCGGCGAGTGCCGGATTGATGGGAAGCTGCCCTAGGATCTCGAGGTTGTAACGCTCGGCGACCTCGGGGAGCTTGCTCTTGCCAAAGACTTCGATCTTCTTGCCGCAATCGGGGCACTCGATATAGCTCATATTTTCGACGATTCCCAGAATGGGGACGTTCATCTTCTCGGCCATGTTGACCGCCTTGGCGACGATCATCGAGACCAGATCCTGCGGGCTCGTGACGATGACGATGCCGTCGACGGGCAGCGACTGGAAGACGGTGAGCGCGACGTCGCCTGTTCCCGGAGGCATGTCGACCAGCAGGTAGTCGATGGGACCCCACGAGGTCTCGCTCCAGAACTGCCTAATGGCGCCTGCGATGACCGGACCGCGCCAAAGGACGGGGTCGGTCTCGTTTTGGAGCAGCAGGTTGGAGCTCATGACCTTGACGCCGTGCTCGGAGATTTCGGGCAGCATAAGGTTGCCAAGGGCATGGACGTGGCGTCCGCTCATACCGAACATCTTGGGGATAGAGGGACCGGTGATGTCGGCATCGAGGACGCCGACCTTGTGGCCGTGACGGGCAAGCTCGGTGGCGATGGCACCGGTGACAAACGACTTGCCGACACCGCCCTTGCCGGAAAGCACGGCGATGACGCGTTTGACCTCGGACAGCGTGTTCTCCTCAAATTGCGACGGCGACGTTTGTCCGCCGGCGGCCTGTGCGTGCTCGCAACCCATGTGTGACTCCTTTGTAAATGTTGGGGCCGGGGCCCCGTGATGTGACACGAGCGTCATTGTACCCTCGTTTGCGAGCGGGAGTCATTTGCGATGCGTTTGGGCCGAGCGCGCTTACAATACGATGGGCCCAAGCGAATGGGCGGGCTTACTGAACTTTGCTAGCAAACTCGAGGTACTGCATGCGCTGCAGCTTGTCGATCGTCGAGGCGTATGGGCTGTCTTCAGATTCCAAGTCGTAGCGCAGCCCGTCGGCGCCGAGATAGCCGGCGACATTGATGGTGGGCACATCTGACCTTGTTGCAAGCAGAGCCTTTTGATAGTTGGTGAGCGGGGCGCCGATCTTATTAAGGGTAATGGCCGCAATCTCGTTTGCCCCGACGGTATCGTAGACGTTGAGCTCGGTATTGCCGGCGATCTCATAGTTAGCCCAGACGAGATATGTCGACTGATAGATACGGAAAGCGTGGCTTGCCGTATCTTCCTGAGGGTACAGCTCGTCGTTGAGAGTCGTTGCGGCACTCGGCTGATGGTCGCCAAAAAAGACAAGAACAACCGGTCTGCCGATATTGCGGAGCTCGTTGATAAAGTACTCGAGGTCCCGGTCGGATGCGTTGATGCAGGTGAGATAGGTGTTGAGCGCGCTGTTGGCACCCTCGCTGGCTCCCTCGACCCAATAGTTTGTCAGCTCTTCGGCGGGAACGGTGCCATAGTCGTAGCCGCCGTGATTTTGCATCGTGACGTCAAAGATGAACTGCGGGGCTTCGTCGGTTCTAAGCAGGTCGAGTATTTTGTCGTAGGTGGCGTAGTCGCATACGCCGGCATGGTAATAGGGCGCACCTTCGAAATCGCCGATTGAAAGAAAGTCTCCAAAGCCCAGCTGCTGATAGATTTTATCTCGATGGTAGTTGACGGGGTTTTGCGGGTGCATGGCGGTAGTGGTATACCCAAGCTCTTTAAGGTCCTTTGCCAGGCTGTTGACGCCATTCATCTGATACAGCTGATAGGGGATTTTGCCTAATCCGACAAAGGCCGTTGTCGCTCCGGTCAAAAATTCGAATTCGGAGTTCGCCGTTCCGCCACCGGCGACCGAAGCGAGCATGGTGCCGCGAACAAGTGTGTCGGGAAGCGAGTTGTAGAATGCGGGGCCGGTGTACCCGGCCGCCTGGAGCTGCTCAAAGCACGAAAGGTCGCTAAAACTCTCGTTCATGACGGCAACAATCGTCGGCTTGATTTCATTGAACTGGGCAACGGCCGCCGCGCGCTGCTCGCTCGAGCCATATGTGCTGTCGTAGGCGGCGGCGAGCTCCTGTTCGATGCCCTGCGCCTCATCGGGCGTATAGTCTTCGGGCTTCTCAATGGGCAACTCGTTGACCATTTCGGTGAACGAAGTGATAAAACCCTGGGACGCATACGTGGTGATGGGCTGCCAACGGTCAAATCCAAAATCCAGCGCCTGCTCCAAGTCGATGCTGGAAAAGCTCGAGAGCCCCACAACGGTCACTAGCAGAAAAGCGCAGAGGTTAGTGGCGATTGCGGGGAAGACATGGGTGGGCGTACGGAGCTTTCGCGGTCGGATAAGCGAAAGAAGCCCCAGGGAAATCTCCAGCAGGGCGAGAGAGGTTACGATTCCGGCGGTAAAGGTAAACTCGTATCCCTCGCTCACTTCCATTGCGGTGCCAAGGGCCAAGATATCGCTCGGCAGGATGGCTTCGCCTTTAAACGTTATGACGAAGTGCTCGGCAATGCCAAGGATGCAACAGACGACGGGCACGAGGGCCATGACGCCTCCATGACGCTGTCCCAGCAAATAAAGGGAGAGCAGAACCGTCGCGAGCAGCCCGACGGAAAACCCGAATGAGTTGGCGGGAATGCGATAGAACGTTTCGTTGCAGGCAATTTCGAGTGAAACGAACGAGAGCGCTGAAACAGCGGCGATGACAAGGATGTCACGGCAAATACAGGCAACCGTTCCCGTCGCAAGGTCGGTTTGGTCGATAAGTCCCGAAACCAAGGGCTCGACAAGAAGCATGACGGCGGCGGCACCGAGCGCCGAATAAGAAAGGACCCATAGGGAGCTGCCCTCATTTACGAGCAATTGATTCGTAACCCATGCAGCTACCACGCCGAGCGGGATGAGGAGCGTCGCGCACCAAAAGACGCGGGCAATGGGTGGCTTTTCGTTGCGTTTGATTGAAAAATACACGCGCACGACGACGGCGGCCACGATAAGGACGGCGATGAATATGGGCAGATTGGCCATGTCGCTCGAAGTGATTTCAAGGGGGATATCTTCGGTCATGGACGTTCCTCTGTTACAGCAAATTAAGTTCAGTATTAGATTACTGTAACCTTTCCACGGCATTTCGAGAAACAAAGCGCCCGATACGCAAAGCTAAAGGTCTGCGAATCTTGTATTACGAACATCTGTGCGCGTCGAGTGCGCTAAACTCATCGGCAGTATGATTCGATGCAATAGGAGGCAAGGAGCTTCCATGTCTGATTCTTCTATCGTTATTCGCGGCGCCCGTGAGCACAACCTCCGTGATATCGATGTTTCCATTCCGCGTGACCAACTCGTGGTCATTACCGGTCTTTCTGGCTCGGGCAAGAGTTCGCTGGCATTCGACACTATCTATGCCGAGGGCCAGCGTCGATACGTCGAGAGCCTTTCGAGTTATGCGCGCCAGTTCTTGGGCCAGATGGACAAACCCGACTTGGATTCAATCGACGGCCTTTCGCCGGCGGTGTCGATCGACCAAAAGACGACGTCTAAAAACCCTCGCTCGACGGTTGGCACCGTAACCGAGATTTATGACTATCTGCGCCTGCTGTTCGCCCGTGTGGGCACCCCGCACTGTCCCGAATGCGGGCGCGTCATTGAGCGTCAGACGACCGATCAGGTTGCCGACAAGGTCTTGGCGGCGGGGGAGGGCCGCCGCGCGTTTGTGCTGGCACCGGTGGTGCGCGGGCGAAAAGGCGAGTACACCAAACTGTTTGAGGACCTTCGCGCCGAGGGCTTTAGCCGCGTGCGTGTCGACGGTGAAGTGCGCTCGCTCGACGATCCGATCGATCTGGACAAGAAGTTCAAGCACGATATCGAGGTCGTGGTCGATCGCATCGTGATCCGTGAGAACTCTCTGGGCCGTATCGCCGAGTCTGTTGAGCAGGCGACTGCGCTGGCGCACGGCAATGTGAACGTATACTTGCTGCCCGACCGCGACGCTCCCGAGGGGACCGAAGGCGAGTTGCTGGAGTATTCGCTGGCGTTAGCGTGCCCGGAGCATGGACACTCCATCGATGACTTGCAGCCGCGTGACTTCTCGTTCAACGCGCCCTATGGCGCGTGCCCCGAGTGCGATGGCCTGGGCTTTAAGAAGACGGTCGACGCCGAGGCCCTAATCGAAGACCCCTCGAAGTCGATCGCCGACGGGGTCTTTGGCAGCCTGTTTGGCAACTCTAACTACTATCCGCAGATTTTCGCTGCGGTTTGTAAGCACTTCAAGGTGAGCGTCGATACGCCGTGGGAGGATCTGCCTCCGCGGGTGCGTCGCGCGTTTTTAGACGGCATGGGCGACCAGAAGATTTCGGTCGACTATCAAAAGCTCGATGGGCGCCGTAGCCAGTGGGACACCAAGTTCTCGGGCGTGCGCAATATCCTGTACGAGCGCTATACCGAGACGACGAATGAGAACACCAAGGCGCGCTTGGAGAAGTACATCCGCGAGGAGCCGTGCTCGAGTTGCCATGGTGCTCGTCTGCGCCCCGAGATGCTCGCCGTTACCGTAGGCGGTAAGTCCATTTACGAGGTCTGCTGTCTATCGTGCCGCGAGTCGCTCGAGTTTTTTGAGGGCTTGGAGCTTACCGAGCGCCAACAATATATCGGCGGGCGCATCGTTAAGGAAATCCTGGAGCGCCTGCGCTTTCTGGTCGATGTCGGACTCGACTATCTGACCCTCGACCGTGCCTCGGCGACGCTTTCCGGAGGCGAAGCCCAGCGCATTCGCCTGGCAACGCAGATCGGCGCCGGCCTCATGGGTGTGCTGTACATTTTGGACGAGCCGTCGATCGGCCTCCATCAGCGCGATAACGAGCGCCTGATCAAGACGCTTGAGCGCCTACGCGATATCGGCAATACCGTCATCGTCGTCGAGCATGATGAGGATACGATTCGTGCTGCCGATTATGTGATCGACATGGGCCCCGGCGCGGGCGTGAACGGCGGATACGTGGTCGCCGCGGGAACGCCTGCCGATATCATGGCGTGCCCCGATTCGATGACGGGTGCCTACCTGACCGGCAAGCGAATGATTCGGGTTCCCGATGAACGCCGCAAGCCCGGTCGTGGCTGCCTTAAGATCACGGGCGCCCGCGCCAACAACCTCAAAAACGTTACCGCCAAGATCGAGTTTGGTACGCTTACGGTTGTTACCGGCGTGTCGGGATCGGGCAAGAGCTCCCTGGTTACCGACACCATTGCGCCTGCCCTTACGAATGCCATTCACCGTTCGACGCGCCCTGTGGGTCCGTATAAGAAAATCGAGGGCATCGAGTGTATCGATAAGGTTATCGATATCGACCAGTCGCCGATTGGCCGCACGCCGCGTTCCAACCCTGCTACGTACATTGGCCTGTGGGATGATCTTCGCGCGTTGTTTGCGAGTACGCCGGAGTCGAAGGCGCGCGGCTACTCGCCGGGACGTTTCTCCTTTAACGTGAGCGGCGGTCGCTGCGAAGCATGCAAGGGCGACGGACAAATTAAGATCGAGATGCACTTCCTTCCCGATATCTATGTCCCCTGTGAGGTCTGCGGCGGCAAACGCTATAACCGCGAGACGCTTGAGGTCACCTACCGTGGTAAGACCATCTCTGACGTGCTCGACATGAGCGTCACCGAGGCGCTGGCCTTCTTTGGGAATATCCCGCAGATTAAGCGCAAGCTCCAGACGCTGTACGATGTAGGCTTGGGCTACGTGAGCCTGGGCCAGCCCGCCACGACGCTCTCGGGCGGCGAGGCGCAGCGTGTGAAGCTCGCCAAGGAGCTTCATCGACGCCAGACGGGCAAGACGTTCTATATTTTGGACGAGCCGACGACCGGCCTTCATTTTGAGGACGTCCGCCAACTGCTCGATGTGCTGCAGCGCTTGGTCGATGCGGGCAACACGGTGCTGGTGATTGAACACAACCTTGATGTCATCAAGGTTGCCGACCGCCTGATCGATATGGGCCCCGAGGGCGGTAACGGCGGCGGAACCGTCGTGGTTTCGGGCACACCGGAGCAGGTTGCAGACTGTCCGCAGAGTTATACGGGCAAGTTTTTGGCGCCGTTGCTCAGGCGTGACCGGGAGCGTCAGGCTCAACTTGATGCTCAATAAATAGGCGATTCATTTTATGGGCGCCATCGACTCCTTGTGATTCGATGGCGCTTGCTGTGTCGAAGTGACGTATGCAGCCGAATTGGACATATACTTAATCCTTGCGTCCGAATGCGAGGGAAAGGATATGTCATGGCAAAGGCTGTAAAGACGCCAAAAACCAATGCGATGCGCGAGCTGGAAAGCGCCGACATTTCCTATGTTCTACATACGTACGAAGACGATGGTGATGAGTCGGCGGGCCTGGGGGTCGCGATTTCGGAGCAGCTTGGCGAGGAGCCCGGTCAAGGATTTAAGACCTTGGTCTGCGTGACGCCGTCCAACGACCATGTTGTGTGCTGCATCCCTGTTGCCGACGAGCTCGATCTAAAGTCCGCCGCGCGTGCCGCGGGGGAGAAGTCCTTGGCCATGATGCATGTGAAGGATTTGCTTGCGGCGACTGGCTACGTTCGCGGCGGCTGCAGTCCGGTCGGTATGAAAAAACGCTACCGGACGCTCATTGATGAGACATGTGTCCTTTGGGATACCATTTTTATTTCGGGAGGCAAGCGTGGTTATCAGCTTGAGCTTGCACCCGATGATTTAATTGCATTTTGCGGGGCGACGGTCGCCCCGATTACGAGAGAGGACTGAGCGATGCCGCAGGAAGAATTGAAGTGCGGAGCTCATTTTGCAAAAGAATCTGCGCCTCAGACACCCTCATCCGAAGCTTCTTCGTCGCGAGACGACACTGACGACATGGGCTCGTCGGACTACTCCACGGTTGGTCGTTCCGCCGGGCTTATGACCATCCTGACCATCGTGTCTCGCGTCACCGGTTTTATCCGCACGTGGGCAATGGCGGCCGCTATCGGCATGTCGCTGCTCTCGTCTTCCTATCAGGTCGCCAACAACCTGCCCAATATGCTCTACGAACTCGTGATGGGCGGCATGCTCGTGACGGCGTTTTTGCCCGTGTACATGGGCGTGAGGCGTGAGCAGGGTCGCGAGGCCTCTAACGAGTACGTGGGCAACCTGCTCGGTATTCTGCTATTGGTGCTGGGTGGCATTTCGTTGCTGGGGACCGTGTTCGCCCCGGGCTTTATCTGGACGCAATCGTTCCTTTCGGGTGACGGCGGCAGCATGGATACCGCTGCGTTCATGTTCCGTTTCTTTGCCATCCAGATTCTGTTTTATGGTTTGGGCTCGGTGTTTTCGGGCGTCCTCAACGCACACCGCGACTACTTCTGGTCGACGTTTGCCCCGGTCCTCAACAATGTGATCGTCATTGCGAGCTTTATGGGCTTTGCGCCCGTGTCCGCACAGTTTGGCGAACGTGCCGGCATCATCTTGATTGCGGCCGGTACGACCCTCGGTGTCTTTGTTCAGATGGCATGTCAGATCCCCGCGCTTGGCAAGCACGGCGTGCATCCCCATATCCATATCGACTTTAAGGACCCCGCACTGCGCCAGACGATTGCGCTCGGTATCCCGACGCTGCTCGCCACGGTGTGCATGTTTGTCTCGACTTCTATCACCAACGCTGCTGCGCTGGTGGTCCAGCCCGAGACTGGTCCTTCCGTCATCGCCTATGCGCGCCTGTGGTACACGCTGCCCTACGCGCTGATTGCCGCCTCGCTTTCGACGGCGCTCTATACCGAGCTCTCTCACGACGCACAGGAGAAGGATTACGACAGCGTCCGCACGGGCATTTCGCGTGGCGTCGCCCAGATGCTGTTCTTCCTGATTCCATTCGCGCTGTACCTGATTGTCTTCGCGCGTCCGCTCAACATGATCTACTGCGCTGGCAAGTTCGATGAGTCCGGTGTGGCGCTGGTGTCGGAGTTCCTTATCTACCTGGCACTTTCCCTGCCGCTCTACGGCGTGGTCGTGCTGATGCAGAAGAGCTTCTCTGCCTTGCTCGACATGAAGCCCTATAGCCGCTATTGTCTGTATTCCGCCATCGGCCAGGCCGGCTCGGTTCTGCTGTTTGGCGTTGTGCTGGGCTTCGGTATGCCGGCAATCGCGCTTTCGTATGTCGTCGACTACGTGATCTTGGTCGGTTGCTCGCTGTGGTGGCTGCGTCGTCGTCTGCGTGGTCTTCAGGTTAAATCTATCCTGCATGGCGGTTTCTTTGGCCTTTTGCTCGGTGGCCTGGGTGCTGCCGCAGGCGCCGGCGTCATGTGGGCGCTTGAGCACTTTGTCGGGGCACTTGGCGGCTCGATTCTGATTACTCTTGGCTACGTTTGCGTTGCGGGTGTCGTCTCGCTTGCTGTTACCTTTGGCCTTGCCGTCGTCCTTAAGATGCCCGAGGTCTCGGCGCTGATTCGTCGCAAGTAGGTGCGCGTGGCCGGTCACGACAACATTCCAACGCTTGCCGAGCAGGTTTCGCGCGTTCCCACGCAGCCCGGCTGCTACCTTTGGAAAGACGCCAAGGGCGATGTCATCTACGTGGGCAAGGCGAAAAACCTGCGCGCCCGTATGCGTCAGTACGTGACGCTGCAGGACGAGCGCCAGAAGATCCCGCTGATGATGCAGCTGGTGGCGAGCTTTGACTATATCGTGGTGGAGACCGAGCACGAGGCGTTGGTGCTCGAGCGCAATTTGATTGGTCAGTACCATCCGTACTTTAACGTCGACCTCAAGGATGACAAGAGCTACCCCTTTATCGCCATTACAAAGGGCGACCTGTATCCCGCTATCAAATACACGCGTGAGCGTCATAAGCCGGGAACGCGCTATTTTGGACCTTATACCGATAGCCGCGCGGCACGTGAGACGATAGATACGCTGCGCAAGGTTATCCCCATCTGCTCCGCATCCTGTGCGGAGTGGCGTCGTTGTCGCCGTATCGTCGAGTCCCACAAGGGCGAGGAAGACATCGTCAATATGATTTGCGCGCAAAACGGGCGCCCCTGCTTTGACTACCATGTCGGGCGCGGCCCGGGTGCGTGTGTCGGCGCGATTTCCCCGGCAGACTATGCCAAGAACGTCAAGCGTGTCGAGCGCTTTTTGTCGGGCCATCGCAAGGATGTCGTCGATGAGCTGACCTCCGAGATGACGGATGCCGCTGAGGCGCTCGACTTTGAGCGCGCGGCACGCGTCAAACGTCGTTTGGAGGTCATCAGGGGTCTGGACGATCGTCAGCAAGTCGTTTTTCCCTCCAGTGTCGATATCGATGTCATCGGTTTCTATCGCGAGGAGACCATCTCCGCCGCTTGCGTCTTCGTCGTTCGCGAGGGCCGAACAGTTCGCACCTGCGAGTTCGTTCTCGACAAGGGTCTTGATGTTGACGAGGAAGAGCTCCAGTCGGGCTTTCTTAAGCGCTATTACGACGAGACGGCTGATATTCCAGCTGAGGTCAACCTTTCCGTCGAGCTTGAGGATGCGGAGGCGCTGGGGGAGTGGCTTGCGGGCAAGCGTGAGCGTTCCTGCCATCTCCATAGGCCGCAGCGTGGCGAAAAGCACCGTCTGCTCGATATGGCATCCAAAAATGCGCGCCATGCCCTCATGCGCTACATGATGCGAACGGGGTACGCTGACGACCGCACCAATCAAGCGCTCCTGGAGCTCGAAAGTGCGTTGGCGCTGCCATCGCCGCCGTTGCGTATCGAGTGCTTCGATATCTCGACGCTGCATGGCACCTTTACGGTCGCCTCGATGGTGGTGTTTACCAACGGGCGCGCCGACAAGAGCCAGTATCGTCGTTTTAAAATCCAGGCCGAATTGGATGAGGCAAACGACTTCGTGTCGATGTCCGAGGTTTTGGGACGACGCTATGCTCCCGAGCGCTTGGCCGACGAGCGCTTTGGCTCGTGCCCCGATCTGCTCGTTGTCGATGGCGGTAAGCCGCAATTGACCGCTGCGATCAAGCAACTTGAGGCTCTTGGGCTCGATATACCAGTTTGTGGCTTGGCGAAGGCCGATGAGGAAGTTTTTGTGCCTTGGGACGAGACTCCCGTCGTGCTGCCGACCGGGTCTGCCTCGCTCTATCTAATTAAACAGGTGCGCGATGAGTCCCACCGATTTGCTATCACGTTCCATCGTGAATTGCGCGACAAGGCCATGACAGTTTCGGTACTCGATGACGTTCCTGGCGTGGGGCCCACCAGAAAACGTGCCCTTATGCGCCATTTTGGCTCGATGAAGCGTTTGCGCGCGGCGAGCGAGCAGGAGATTGCAGAAGTTCGAGGCGTTCCGGCCGATGTCGCCAAAGCGGTCCACGAGGCACTTGTTGCGTGGAATGCCGAGCGCTCCGAGATGGCGGCAAAGCAATCCGAAAACTAAACACGCCTCTAAACAACTGATATACATGATTGCGTGATTTTCAATCATGTATTTCACGGCGATTACCAGCCGATTTCGGGTTTAATTAACGCTAAAACGTTTGACTAGCCATGGTGAACAACCCTGCTATCCTGCGGGTTGACGAAGACTGATATCTCACCTCGTCGATACATACTGTCTGGCGAATCGTTTGTCAATGAATTCGGTGAACGGTAGTAAATACCGTTCAAGCGTATGTATGTATCGGTCGCCGAGCGCGGCACCTCAGTTGGGTTCGTCGGTAGGTAAGGTATATATCGTCCGCAAGTTGCGCGGGGGCGCGTCTAGGTGCTCCCGGGTAAGATTCTCTATTGATAGGAGAAGACATGGCCATCATCAACAAGGGTATGTCCAGGCGTTCGTTCCTCGGCCTCACCGGCAGCGTCGCTGCTGTCGCAGGGCTTGGTCTCACCGGCTGCGGTGGCAGCTCTAGCGACGAGGGTTCCGCTTCCGGTTCCACCGATTCCGCCAACCGTGGCGGCGGCGTGATCACCGCTGGTTCCGCTTACGCTCCGTCCAGCTTCGATCCCGCCAGCACCGGCTCCGCTGTGGGCCTGGGTGCTAACTGGCACGTCGTCGAGGGCCTCTACGGCATCGATTACCACGACTACAGCACCTTCAACGAGCTCGCCACCGACGATCCCAAGTCTGTGGACGACACCACTTTCGAGGTCACCATCCGCAAGGGCGCCAAGTTCTCCGATGGCACCGAGGTCACCGCTGACGATGTCGTTGCCTCCTACACCGCTTGCGCCGCTTCCGCTACCTATGCTCCGTTCTTCCAGCCCTTCGAGTCCATCGAGGCCAAGGACGCCAGCACCGTGACGGTCAAGACCAAGGTCCCCAACTTCTCCCTGCTCAAGGATCGTCTGGCCATCGTCCGCGTTACCCCGGCCACCCAGACCGAGGAGGATCGCGCCAAGCAGCCGATCGGCTCCGGCCCCTGGATGTACGACTCTATCTCCGATACCGAGATCACCCTGGTTCCCAACCCCGAGTACAACGGTGAGTATGCTGCCGAGGATAAGAAGATCCAGTACAGCATCCTGACCGACCCCACCGCTCGCGTTACCGCTCAGCAGGAGGGCTCCACGCTCGTTATGGAGCTCGTTACCGCTGACGCCGTCGACCAGCTCGAGAGCGCCGGCTGCAAGATCGATAACGTTCAGGGTTTCGGCACCCGCTTCATCATGTTCAACGTCGCCAAGGAGCCTTGGAACAACGTCAAGGTCCGTCAGGCTGTCATGTATGCGCTCGACACCGAGAAGATGGTCAGCAACACCTTCGCCGGCCTTGCCACCGCTGCCAGCTGCTACCTGCCCAAGAGCTTCACCAACTATCATGAGGCTTCCACGGTGTACAAGACCGACGCCAAGAAGGCTAAGAAGCTCATCGAGGAGTCTGGCATCACCCCGGGTGCCATCACCCTGCGCACCACCGACAACGAGCAGATTAAGGGCATGGCCGCCCAGGTCAAGAACGACCTCGACGCTCTCGGCTTCGATGTGACCATCCAGACCGATACCTCGCCGGCCACCTACGCTGCCATCGACGGCGGCGAGGCCTACGATATCCTCCTTGCCCCTGGCGATCCTTCCTGCTTCGGCGCCGACCCCGACCTGCTGCTCAACTGGTGGTACGGCGACAACGTCTGGATGCAGACCCGTTGCCCGTGGAAGGAGTCCGCTGAGTGGCAGAAGCTCCACAGTCTCATGGACGAGGCTCTTGCCGCCGAGGGCGACGAGCAGCAGAAGAAGTGGAACGAGTGCTTCGACATCATTGCCGACAACGCCGTTCTGTACCCCGTTGTCCACGTCAAGACCGTCTCCGCTTCCTGGGACGATCCGTCCACTGCGCCCAACGGCGAGGCCCTCGATGGCTTCAAGGGCATCGGCACGACGAGCATGTCCTTCAGGGGCGTTGCGACCGTCAAGGCGTAAGACTCGCTTGAGTCTGTATGCAGGATGTCGGTCGTTGGGACCGTATCCTCATAGTTGAAACAAAGACCCGGGCGACCTCGATGTCGCTCGGGTCTTGTAATGAGTATCCGTACTCATATACCAGTTGGTCCTACCGACAAAAGAAAGGGGAGAGAACGTGAACAACTTGCTACGTTTGATTGGAAGGCGTCTTGTGGCGCTGCCGATCATGGCATTGGGCGTCACCGTCCTGGTGTTCTTCCTTATGTCGTTCTCCAAGACCGACCCCGCCTACACGGCGTTGGGTGACGGTGCCTCGCCCGAGGCGGTTGCCGAGTACCATGAGAAGTATGGTCTGGACGACCCCTGGCCCGTGCGCTACGTGCGCTATATGGGCGATTTGATCCATGGCGACATGGGCACCTATGGTGCTGCTCGCAACTCCGTTGCCAAGCGCATCTCCACGGCCCTGCCCGTCACGATGCAGCTGACCTTCATCGGCCTTGCCATCGGTGCGGTCGTTTCGTTTTTGCTCGGCGTCATCGCGGCACTGTATCGCGACAAATGGCCGGACCAAGTGATCCGCGTCTTTTCCATCGCCGGCTTGGCAACCCCGTCGTTCTGGCTTGCCGTTCTGTTGATCCTGCTGTTCTCTTCCTACCTTAAGGTGCTCCCGGCATCGGGTGCTCTGCCTCACTTCACCACGAATCCGGCTGGTTATCTGGGCCGCATGATTATGCCCGCCATCGCCTTGGCATTTCCGCTGACGGGCCAGATGACTCGTATCGTGCGTACCGCCATGGTCGAGGAGCTCGACAAGGACTATGTCCGTATGGCTCGCGGCGCCGGCGTTCCCGAGAAGGTCGTCGTCGGCATCAACGTACTTCGCAATGCGCTGATCACCCCGGTCACCACCCTCGGTCTTAAGATCGGTTACCTCATGGGCGGCGCCGTCGTCATCGAGGTTATCTTCAACCTCCCCGGCATGGGCACCGCGATCCTGCAGGGCGTTCAGGGCAACGAGGCGAACCTGGTTCAGGGCGTCGTCATCGTCGTTGCTCTTGCCTTCATCATCATCAACATCGTGGTTGACATGCTCTACCTGCTCATCAACCCGCGCATCAGGACGGTGTAGATTATGGTAAAGATTCGAGAGAAGCAAACCGAGCAGCTCGAGAAGGCTGCCTCCAAGGGGCTCAAGCTCGGTGGCTGGAAGAAGATGACGCTGTCTTCTAAGATTGCCGCCGTCGTGTTGGTGCTGGTCGCCCTGACTGCGATTCTGGCACCCCTTCTTGCCCCCTATAGCCCGGTCGAGATCTTTACGGCTCGCCAGGCTCCCGGCAACGGATTTATCTTCGGTACCGACGATAAGGGTCGCGACATTCTGTCGCGCATGCTCTACGGTGGTCGTTACTCGCTGATTATCGGCTTTGGCGCCACTGCCATGGCTCTGGTCTGCGGCTCGGTCGTGGGCGCCCTTGCGGCGGTTTCGCGCAAGGCCGTTTCCGAGACGATCATGCGTATCCTGGACATCATCATGTCTATCCCGGGCATCGCCCTCGCAGCCGTCTTCGTCTCCATCCTGGGCAACTCCGTGCCGTCGATCATCTTCGCCATCGGCTTTATGTACACTCCGCAGATTGCCCGTATCGTGCGCGCCAACATCGTGTCCGAGTACGGCGAGGACTATGTCCGCGCGGTCATCGTTTCCGGCGCCAAGGCTCCGTGGATTTTGATCAAGCATGTTCTGCGTAACTGCATCGCCCCGATCATGGTCTTCACCGTTACCCTGGTCGCCGACGCCATCATCTTCGAGGCCTCGCTGACCTTTATCGGCGCTGGTATCCAGGAGCCCACCGCTACCTGGGGCAACATCCTCGCCGACGCCCGCGGCGGCGTGCTCGCTGGCCGTTGGTGGCAGGCACTGTTCCCGGGTCTGGCCATCATGATCACCTGCCTGGCGCTCAACATCCTCTCCGAGGGCATTACCGACGCCATGGCCGCTGCTCCCTCCGCCGCCCTGGATCCGACCGATTCCTCCAAGCGTCGCGAGGCCGACCTGCTGGTCTCCGACCCCGTTCGCGCCTACAAGGAGCAGGCCCAGTCCCTCTCCGCTCGCCTTGGCGCCCTGCGCGATGTCGAGCTCAAGCGTGACGATCGCCATGTGCCTGACGAGTCTGTCGAACCGATTCTCTCGGTCCGTGACTTCTGCATTCAGTTCGAGCACCACGGCGATATCAACGTCGTCGACCATGTCAACTTTGACGTCCGTCCTGGTCAGACCATGGGCCTGGTGGGCGAGTCCGGTTGCGGTAAGTCCATCACCACGCTGGCCATCATGGGCCTGACCGACGATGACGAGCACCTTTCCGGCGAGGTCCTCTGGGAGGGCCGCGACCTGCTCAAGATGAGCAAGAAGGAGTGGTTCGGCCTGCGCGGTACCGATATCGCTATGGTCTATCAGGACGCCCTGTCCTCGCTCAACCCCTCCATGCTCATCTCTGCCCAGATGAAGCAGCTCACCAAGCGCGGCGGCACCCGCAGCGCCGAGGAACTTCTGGAGCTCGTGGGCCTCGACCCCAAGCGTACGCTCGAGAGCTACCCGCATGAGCTTTCCGGTGGCCAGCGTCAGCGTGTTCTGATTGCTATGGCCCTTACCCGCGACCCCAAGCTGGTCATCTGCGACGAGCCCACGACCGCTCTGGACGTTACCGTCCAGAAGCAGGTCATCAAGCTGCTCAACGACCTTCAGGCCAAGCTCGGCTTTGCCATGATCTTCGTCTCGCATGACCTGGCGCTGGTCGCCGAGGTCGCCCATAACATCACGGTTATGTATGCCGGTCAGGTTATCGAGCAGGCACCCACCAAGGAGCTGCTCACCAACCCGATTCACGAGTACACCCGCGGTCTTCTGGGTTCCGTTCTGTCCATCGAGAGCGGTTCGGGCCGTCTGCACCAGGTGCCCGGCGCCGTTCCGAGCCCGCGCGATTTCCCCAAGGGCGATCGCTTCGCGCCCCGCTCGAGCCATCCGCGTATTGGCCTGGACACCCGTCCGGTCTTCAAGCGCGTGCCTGGCACCGAGCACTTCTATTCCGAGCTCCCCGACGAGGTGCTCAAGGCAAATGGTTTGACCCCTCACGCGGAGGTGATGTAGATGAGCGAGACCGCAGTCAACGGCGTCGAGCCGATCATCTTCCTTGATGACGTTCACGTCACCTTTAGGACCCGTACCGGCTCGATCCTGCACCCCAACCTGGTTCACGCCGTCCAGGGTGTAACGATTAAGCTCATGCCCGGACAGACCATCGGCATCGTCGGCGAGTCCGGTTGCGGTAAGTCCACCACCGCCAACGTCATGTGCGGCCTGCAGGCCCCCACGAGCGGCAAGGTCTACTTTAAGGGCAAGGACGTTACCAAACGTACCGCCGAGGACCGTCGCCACATGGGTCGCGTCATCTCGGTCGTGTTCCAGAACCCGGCCACGGCGCTCAACCCCCGCATGGTCGTTCGCGAGCAGCTGCTCGATCCCATGCGCGTCCACAACTTGGGCACCGAAGCCGAGCAGGAGAAGCGCGTCAAGGAACTCCTGGAGCTCACCGGTCTGCCCAGCTCCGCCGCCGAGGTTCTTCCCGGTCAGCTTTCGGGCGGCCAGCGCCAGCGCGTCGCAATTGCCCGTGCCCTGTCGCTGAACCCCGATGCCATCATCGCCGACGAGCCCACCTCGGCTCTGGACGTTTCGGTCCGCGCGCAGATTCTGAACCTGCTGACCGACCTTAAGAAGGAGCTCGGCCTGGCCATGGTGTTCATCAGCCATGACATCCAGACGGTCCGCTATATCTCTGACGACATCATCGTTATGAATGGCGGCAAGATCGTCGAGCAGGGCGAGGCCAAGCAGGTCTTCCAGCACCCCCAGGACCCCTACACCAAGATGCTGCTCGGCGCTGCGCCGTCGCTGCTGCATCCCAAGCTCGGCGAGTAGCCTCGCTTTCCCTCCCGTGCGCCCGGTTCCCTTGCCGGGCGCACCTCCGTTGCGATTTCGAAAGGTTGGGTTCACGAGCCATGCCAAGTGCTCAGGAGCTACAACAGCAATTTGGTGAATATCGAGGCGCTATGCCCCGTCCATCGGATTTCGATCTCTTTTGGAAGGACCGCATGGCCGAGGCCGACGCCGTCGAGCTCGACTACGCGATTGAGGCGGCTTCGGTTGCGGATTCCGCAACCTGTCGGTTTTTCGACCTCTGGTATACCGGCATGTGCGGCGCCCGCCTGCACGCCAAGTACCTTAAACCTGTCTCGGACGAGCCCATGCCGCTGGTGCTTCAGTTCCATGGGTATCCGGGTGCAAGCCGCAGCTGGTTTGAGCAGGCGTCGTTTGCGGGCATGGGCATGGCGCTCATCGCCCTCGATTGCCCCGGCCAGGGTGGTCCCTCCGAGGATATTGGTGGATTTGAGGGCACGACGGTTGCCGGGCATATCGTTGCCGGTATCGACGGCGACCCGGCTAACCTCTACTATGTCCGCTTGCACCAAGATATTCGCATCCTGTGCCGCATCGTTCGCGAGCTCGAGGGCATCGATCTTGCCCGTGTGTTTGTGAACGGCGCGTCGCAGGGCGGCGGTTTGGGCATTGCGACCTGTGCACTTAACAGCGAGCTTATCAATCGCGCCGCCATCCTCTATCCCTTCCTGTCGGATTTCCGCCTGGTCTGGGATTTGGATGCCGACGACATTGCCTACGAGGGCCTGCGCTATTGGTCTCGCTGGTTTGACGAGGACTCGACTCGTATCGACGAAGCCTATGCCAAGCTGGCGTGCTTCGATTCCAAGAACTTTGCCCCTATGGTCAAATGCCCCGTGCTGTTTGGCACCGGCACAGCCGATACCGTCTGTCCGCCAGCGACGCAGTTTGCGGTCTATAACAACCTGACCTGTGAAAAGCGTCATGAGTTCTTTGAAGGCTTTGGCCACGAGGAGATTCAGGATTTTGACGATCTGATCATTCCGTTTTTCTGCAAGGGAGGGGAGGCTCATGTCTAAGTGCGAGAGCAATGTCAATGAGCTGATTGTCTCCGACCTTGTGGGGATTCCCGGAACGGTCTCGTCAAGGCTCGCTGATTTCCGGGATTGGCGCGGTGATGCTTCTGCGGATGTTTCCGAATTAGAGATAGCCGCTTCGGACCTTGAGGTTTGCGGGCCGAGTATTACGGCGATCGATTTCGCCAATCCGTATGCCCGCTACTCCGAGGTTTCCTTTGAGCTTGGTGGCGATGTGGTCCACGCACGTTTGATCGAGCCTGCCGGTCGCGCCCGAGCATCCGAGCTTGTGCCGCTATGTCTGATGTTTCACGACATCGACCGACCCGTGCGGGGATGGCATCACATGACGAGGTTTGCGGCCATGGGATATGCCGTGCTTGCGCTGGACGATGAGGCGATTGGATCCAGCGAGCTGCAGCAGGGGATTGCCTCTCCTGCTTTTGTCAAGCGCGTCCGTTGGGGTTGCGCGATGGCGAAGGTGGCGCGCAATCTTGATGGCGTGGACCCCGACCGCATCTTTGCATGGGGCGAGGGCCTTGGCGGCGGAGTCGCGCTGGCGGTTTCTGCTCTGGACGAGCGGGGCCTCGCCTGCACGGCGGTTGCCAATCCAATTCCCGGTGGCCTCGAGGCGTTGTCGTCTCGGGTGCGTGGATCGGTGCTCATGGGCACATCGCTCATGGATGCCGTGAGCGATCCCAAGGGCCAGTTTGCCGTATTCAACGGTCTTGAGTGTGACCGGAGGCATGTCATCTATGCCAAATACGCTCATGAGCGCATCAATGCGTTCGAAAACGAAGTCATCGACTTTTTTAACCAAACGTTCTACCCGTGTTCTTTGGCCTAGACGGCCTGGACACTGCCAACAAGAGTGGGTGGCATAGGGCCGCCCGCCAGACAACTAAGGAGATTCTTGTGGCAACTCAGAAATTCACCGGCGTTATCCCTCCCGTCGTTGTTCCCGATACCGAAGACCACCAGCTCGACGTTGCCTCCTTTGAGCGCAGCATC
Source organism: uncultured Collinsella sp. (assembly GCA_900546755.1). GTDB lineage: Bacteria > Actinomycetota > Coriobacteriia > Coriobacteriales > Coriobacteriaceae > Collinsella. The sequence goes on from UREC01000019.1 coordinate 25,197, forward strand.
AACCGCATGATCGATGCCGGCGTCGATGGCCTGTTCTTCCTGGGCTCTTCGGGCGAGGTCGTTTTCTCCACCGATGAGCGTCGTCGCCAGATCATTGCCGAGGCCGTTCGTATCGTCGACCACCGCGTGCCCGTCCTGGTCGGCATCATCGATACCGAGACCGAGCGCATGATCGAGCACGGTAAGGTCGCTCAGGAGCTGGGCGCCGATGCGCTTGTCGCCACCTGCCCGTTCTATGCCCTGCAGGGCATGACCGAGGTCGAGGAGCACTTCCGCATCCTGCACGAGGAGCTCGACCTGCCCATCTTTGCCTATGACATTCCCGTTTGCGTTCACACCAAGCTCCCCTGGAAGCTCCTTGCCAAGCTCGGCGCCGAGGGCGTCCTTGCTGGCGTCAAGGATTCCTCGGGTGATGACATCTCGTTCCGCTACCTCGTTCAGGAGAACGAGAAGAACGGTCATCCGATGAGTATCCTCACCGGTCACGAGGTTGTCGTCGACGGCGCTTACCTCGGTGGCGCCGACGGTTCTGTCCCGGGCCTTGCCAACGTTGAGCCCGAGGGCTACGTGCGCCAGTGGAAGGCCGCTCAGGCCGGTGACTGGGCTACCGTCAAGGCCGAGCAGGATCGCCTCAACGAGATCTCCCACATCTGGGATGTCACCTCGGGCGTCCAGGGCTATGCCGGTGGCGTCGGCGCCTTCAAGACCGCTATGAACCTCATGGGCATCTTCGACAGCCCGACCATGCCGCGCCCGGTGAAGGCCATGACTGGCGAGAACGTCGAGGCTATTAAGAAGGTCCTCCAGGACAACGGTCTCCTGTAAAGCTTTCCCAGGCACCCGGCCTCGCCGTTCAACCGTGTGGCCATGACCCGTTAGGTCAATGGCCACACGGTTTCTCGGCGATCTCGGGCACCTGGATAACCTTTACTGCGCTGTGACGGCTAGCCTGACGGCGCATTTCCTGTAGTTGTTTTTATCTCCGAAGGAGAGCGACATGGAGAACAAGTACGTCTGCTCTGTCGATATCGGCGGAACTAAGATCGCGACTGCCATCATGGAGTACCCGGCTGACGGTGGTGTGCCCCATCCCGTTTTTGAGGCCGAGGTTCCCACAGAGGCCCAAGAGGGCGGCGAGGCCGTCTTCCAGCGTATCGAGGCATCCATCAAGGCTGCTCTCGAGGCGAATCCCGATGTCGAGGTCCTTGGCGTCGGTATCGGTGCCGCGGGCGTCGTCGATCCCAAGACGGGCGCCATCGCGTATGCCAATGAGATCATGCCCGGCTGGTCCGGCGTTCAGTTGGGGCCGCGTCTGCGCGAGGATCTCGGTCTTCCCGTTGCCGTTGTAGGCGACGTGCAGGCTCATGCTCTGGGCGAGGCCCACTGGGGCGTCGGCAAGGGCAAGTTCTCCGTTTTGTGTCTGGGCATCGGTACGGGCATCGGCGGCGCATATGTCGAGAACGGCCGCGTGATGCAAGGCTTCCACGGTGCTGCCGGCCATATGGGCCACATCGAGTGCTCGGCTGCCGCCGGCATTCCCTGCGCCTGCGGGCGTTCTGGTCATCTTGAGTCGATAGCCTCGGGCACCTCGATTGGCCGTATGTACGATGAGCGCTTTGGCCGCGTCGACCCCAGCCGTCCTTCGGTCGGTCGCGACGTGAACGACCTGTGCCGTGCTGGCGACGCAAAGGCGACCGAGGTCATCCATGACGCCGGCTTTGCGCTGGGCGCCAGCTTGGGCTCGCTTGCCAATATTCTGGATCCAGAGGTCATCGTGCTTTCGGGCGGCGTAATTCATCAGGGTCCCGATTGGCGTTCGCAGACGTGGAAGGATTCGGTGCACGAGGGCTATGCCAGCCAGGCGCTTGATCCGCTCCAGGACACGCCGATTCTCATCGGGTCTCTGGAGGGCGATGCTCCGCTCATCGGTGCCGCCGAGCATCTTCTTGCCTCGTTGAAGTAAACGTATCTGCTGTAGGAGCCTCCCGAGACAGCACGCCTCGGGAGGCTGTTCTGAGAAAGGTTGCAGCCTTATGACCGTCGATCCTTTGATTCAATCCCTGAAGGGCAAGCTCGTCGTGAGCGTTCAGGCGTATATGGGCGAGCCGCTTCGTACGCCCGAGACCATGGCTCAAATGTCTCGCGCTTGCGAGCTTGGCGGCGCCGCCGCCATTCGCTGTCAGGGCCTTGCCGACATTGCCGCTATTAAGGGTCGCTGTGAGGTTCCCGTCATCGGCCTGTGGAAGGATGGACACGAGGGCGTTTACATCACGCCGACGCTGCGTCACGCTCGCGCCTGCGTTGCTGCCGGTGCCGATATCGTGGCGATCGACGCCACTGATCGTCCGCGTCCCGATGGCAAGACCGTCGAGGATACCTTCCGCCCGCTGCACGAGGAGGGTGTGCTCCTGATGGCGGATTGTGCCACCATCGAGGACATTCGCCGTGCGGTTGATATGGGCTTTGACCTGGTATCCACCACGCTTTCTCACGGCGTCGCCGCCATCGACTGCACCATGGCCGATGGCCCCGACCTGCCACTCCTGCGTCAGGCGACCGAGGAATTCCCCGGTCTTCCCATCATCTGCGAGGGCCGCGTGCACACGCCCGAGGAGGCTCGCGCTGCGATCGATGCTGGCGCCTGGGCCGTTGTCGTCGGCACCGCCATCACGCACCCCACGAGTATTACGAGTTGGTTCAAGGCTGCGCTTGAGGCGTAAGACAGGTCTCGTATCCGCTCGGGGCGGTATACTCAATATAGGCAATTGACCGCGCGGGATCCGGGTTGCTGGGTCCCGCGCTTGTTTTTGGGAGGCAGCACATGCAAAAGGGAGATGCCATGGATGCGGCGGAGCGCTCGGAGCGCATCCCCGATATCGTCATCATCACCGGAATGTCCGGATCGGGCCGCACACAGGCCATGCACGTGTTCGAGGACATGGGCTATTTTTGCATTGATAACCTACCTCCGCGTCTCATCGCCCAGCTTGCCGAGCTCGTCGGCATCAATACGGGCGTGGGCAGGCATCTCGCCGTCACCTGCGATTTGCGTAGCCAGGGACTGTTTGACGAGTTGCTCGATGCGGTCGCCGCGCTCGAAGAGCGCGAGATGAGCTGCGACATCGTGTTCCTGGAGGCTTCTGACGAGGTGCTGATTCGTCGCTACAGCGAAAATCGCCGCCGTCATCCCATTGCCAAGCCGGGGGAGACTACGGCCGATGCCATTCAGCGCGAGCGCCTTCAGCTGCAGGGCGTGCGCGATCGAGCCGATATGATTATCGACACGAGCCGCCTGCGCACCTCTGCCCTGCGCAACAAATTGCGCATGGCGTTCTCCGAGTTGTCCGACCAGCAGCTCATGGACGTTCACGTGTTCTCGTTTGGCTTTAAGCACGGTATGCCCGTCGAGGCGGACATTATGATCGACGTTCGCTTCCTGCCCAATCCGTTTTACGATCCCGAGATGCGTACCATGACCGGTCTCGATAAGAAAGTCTCCGACTTTGTTCTGGACCATCCCAAGACCCAGGAGTTCTGGAAGGCCTGGACGCAGCTGCTCGATACGGTGATGCCGGGCTATATCGCGGAGGGTAAGCCGCAGCTTTCTATCGCCATCGGCTGCACGGGCGGACAGCACCGTAGCGTCGCCATTGCCGAGGCCACGGCCCGTTACCTGGAAGGCGCCCAGTATCACGTGAGCATCTCCCACCGCGACCTGTCGCGCGCCAACACGAAGGCATAGGCCTGCATGTCGTTTACCGCTGAGGTGCGCGACGAGCTTGCGCGCTGCGAACCCGAATGTGAATACTGCGATTTGTCGACGCTTGCCGCCCTGACGCGTGTGAGCGGTACGCTTTCGTTGGCCGGCTCCGGGCGGTATCGTTTGACGGTCGCGACCGAGACGGGAGCCGTCGCGCGCACGATGATCACGCTGACGCATCGCATCCTTAAGCTCAAAACGGAATTCACCGTTCGTAAATCGGTCTTGCATAAGGTCCGTAACTATCTCATTACCCTGCCCGATCAACCCGACCTGGACAAGGCTCTGGTGCTGCTGGGCATTCTAGACCGCAGGGGAGGGCTCGTTGCTGGTGTTCCCCGACACATCGTTGCCCGTCCCTGCTGCAGGCTTGCCTACATCCGCGGCGCGCTCATCGCGGGCGGCTTCGTGGCCGATCCACGCGGCGATTTTCATTTGGAGATCGCGGTGCAGGGCGAGCAATATGCCAAGGGGCTTTGCGACCTGTTGGGGCAGATTGGGGTCAATGCTCGTGTTAATGCGCGGCGGGGGTCATATGCCGTGTACATTAAGAGCGCCGAGGAAATCGAGCATCTATTAAAGCTGATTGGCGCCAAGCGCAGCGTTGCCGAGATTGAGGAGGCGCGCGCGGTCAAGTTGGTTAAGAACGATGTGAACCGTCGCGTGAACGCCGAGCTCGCCAACCAGACCAGAAGCGCCGGTGCTGCCCAGCATCAGCTTGCGCTTATCGATGAGCTCGAGCAGCGCGGCCTTCGCGATGCGCTTCCGGATGCCTTGGCGGTCTTTTGCGACCTGCGCGAGCGCTATCCCGATCTGTCGCTGCGTGATTTAGGGGAGATGGCTGACCCTCCCTTGTCGAAGTCGGCCCTCTACCATCGAGTTTTGAGGCTTGAAAAGCTCATTGAAGCAAACAGGTAGTTTAAAGTATCGACTTATATACGGATTTAGCTGCTATTTTATTCTTTAAAACGTTTTAACGTAAATTTGATTTTCAATTTCGACTATTCTCGTGAAATTCAAGTCAAAAAAAAGGTATATTAGGCGAGTGGTTAGTTTGTGGGCCTCAACGGCGGGCGCTGTAGCTTGCGGGGGCCTTACGAAAGGAGACACAATGGCAGTAAAGGTTGCTATTAACGGCTTCGGTCGCATCGGTCGTCTGGCTTTCCGTCAGATGTTCGGTCATGAGGGCTCCGAGATCGTCGCTATCAACGACCTCACCTCTCCCGATATGCTCGCTTACCTGCTGAAGTACGACTCCACGCAGGGCAACTACGCTCGCGATCACGAGGTCGTTGCTGGCGAGGATTCCATCACCGTTGACGGCAAGGAGATCAAGATCTACAAGGAGGCCGACGCCAACAACCTGCCTTGGGGCGACCTCGACGTCGACGTCGTTCTCGAGTGCACCGGCTTCTACACCAGCAAGGCTAAGGCTCAGGCCCACATCAACGCTGGCGCCAAGAAGGTCGTCATCTCCGCTCCGGCCGGCAGCGATCTGCCCACCATCGTGTACAACGTCAACCACGAGACGCTGACCGCTGAGGACAACATCATCTCCGCTGCTTCCTGCACCACCAACTGCCTCGCCCCGATGGCCAAGGGTCTGAACGACTTCGCTCCCATCGTGTCCGGCATCATGACCACCATTCACGCCTGGACCGGCGACCAGATGCCGCTCGACGGCCCGCAGCGCAAGGGCAACAAGCGTCGTAGCCGCGCCTGCGCCGTCAACATCGTCCCCAACACCACCGGTGCTGCCAAGGCTATCGGCCTGGTTCTCCCCGAGCTCAACGGTAAGCTCATCGGTGCCGCCCAGCGCGTCCCGACGCCGACCGGCTCCATCACCAACCTCTACGCTGTTGTTGACAAGAAGGTCACCGTCGACGAGGTCAACGCCGCTATGAAGGCCTACGCTTCCACCATCTCCGAGACCTTCGGTTACAACGAGGACGACATCGTCTCCACCGACATCATCGGCGAGACCCACGGCTCCATCTTCGACGCCACTCAGACCATGTGCTCTGACCTCGGCAACGGCCAGACCCTCGTTCAGGTCACCTCTTGGTACGACAACGAGAACTCCTACACCTCTCAGATGGTCCGCACCATCAAGTACTTCGAGAAGTTCGTTGCTTAATTTAGCTTTTAGCGAATAGCTCGTTGAGCGTCTAAAGAAGGGCGCGGCCTCATAGGGCTTACACCCTAGGGTCGCGCCCTTTTTATAGGAAATCGTCTGCCGTAATGGGAGGCAGACACGTACGAAAGGTAGAAGCAAACATGGCCTTTACCAAGAAGACCGTCCGCGACATCGATGTCGACGGCAAGCGCGTTCTCGTCCGCGTTGACTTCAACGTGCCTATCAAGGATGGCGTCGTTGGCGATACCACCCGCATCAAGGCTGCCCTGCCCACCATCAACTACCTCGTTGAGCACAACGCTCGCGTCATCCTCATGAGCCACCTCGGCCGTCCCGATGGCACCGGCTTCCAGCCCGAGCTGTCCCTCGAGCCCGTCGCCAAGAAGCTCGCTGAGCTCTCTGGTCTCGATGTTGCCTTTGTCGCCGACACCTACGGCGAGAAGGCTGCTGAGGCTGTTGCCGCCGTCGAGCCGGGCAAGGTCCTCGTTCTCGAGAACGTCCGTTTTGACAAGCGTGAGAAGAAGAACGATCCCGAGATCGCCAAGAAGCTCGCTTCCTATGGTGACGTCTTCGTTCTCGATGCCTTCGGCACCGCTCACCGCGCCCAGGGTTCCGTCGTGGGCCCCGCCGCTTACCTGCCTGCCGTCGCCGGCTTCCTGCTCGAGAAGGAGGTCGACACGCTGACCGGCATCTTCGCCGAGCCCGAGCGCCCCTTCGTCGCTATCGTCGGCGGTTCCAAGGTTTCCTCCAAGATCGGCGTTCTCGATCACCTCATCGACTCCGCTGACACCCTGATCATCGGTGGCGGCATGGCCTACACCTTCTTCCTGGCTCAGGGCCTGACCGTCGGTCAGTCCCTCAAGGAAGAGGACTGGGTCGAGCGCGCCGGCGAGATGCTCAAGAAGGCCGAGGAGAAGGGCGTCAAGATCCTGCTCCCCATCGACAACCGCGTTGCCGATCACTTTGGCGAGGACGCTGTCCCCGAGGTTGTCGCTTCCGACGCTATCCCCGACGATCGTGAGGGCATGGACATCGGCCCCAAGACCGAGGAGCTCTACGCCGAGGCCGTCAAGGGCGCCAAGACCGTGTTCTGGAACGGCCCCATGGGTGTATTCGAGTTCGACAACTTCGCTCACGGCACCCAGGCTATCGCCGAGGCCGTCGCCGAGGCCGACTGCACCTCGATCATCGGCGGTGGCGACTCCGTCGCAGCTGTCAACAAGTTCAACCTGGCCGACAAGATGAGCTGGATCTCCACCGGTGGTGGCGCTTCCATGGAGCTCGTCGAGGGTAAGGCCCTGCCCGGAGTGGAGGCGCTTCTCGATGCCTAATCGCACCCTTCTTATCGCTGGTAACTGGAAGATGAACAACGACGTCGCCGAGGCCGCCAAGCTCGCCGATGAGCTGGCTCAGGCTCTGCCCGAGGTTCCGGCTGGCGTCGAGGTGCTCGTCTGCCCTCCGACCATTGACATCACCACGGTTCATGACCGTATTCAGGCTGCCCCCATCGCCCTCGGTGCTCAGAACGTGTACTGGGAGGCCAAGGGTGCCTTCACCGGTGAGTCCTCTTGCGACATGCTCAAGTCCGCTGGCTGCACCTACTGCATCATCGGTCACTCCGAGCGTCGCGACTACTTCCACGAGACCGACGAGGATCAGAACAAGAAGGCCAAGGCCCTCGTTGCCGCCGGTCTTGTTCCCGTCTTCTGCTGCGGCGAGTCCCTCGAGGTCCGCGAGGCTGGCACCTATGTCGAGCACGTCGTGAACCAGGTCAAGGCTGGCCTTGCTGGTCTTGAGATCACCTGCCCCAAGCAGGTCGTCGTCGCCTACGAGCCCATCTGGGCTATCGGCACCGGCAAGACCGCTACCGCCGAGGACGCTCAGGAGGTCTGCGGCGCTATCCGTGAGACCCTCAAGGAGATGTTCGGCGAGGAGCTCGCCGACGGTATCCGCGTCCTGTACGGTGGTTCCGCTAAGCCCGGCAACATTGCCGAGCTCGTCGCCAAGCCTGACGTTGACGGCGCCCTCGTGGGCGGCGCTTCGCTCAAGGCTGCCGACTTCGCCTCTATGGTCGTCAAGGCAGGCGAGTAGGACATATGGCACAGCGTCATCTTCCTGCACTCCTGATCATCATGGATGGCTGCGGCCTTGCTCCGGCTGATGGCGAGAACGCCGTCGCCGCTGCCAAGACGCCCTTCCTTGATAGCCTGTACGCTCAGTATCCCCACACCACGCTCGGTGCTTCGGGCGAGGACGTGGGCCTTCCCGACGGTCAGATGGGCAACTCCGAGGTAGGTCACCTCAACATCGGTGCCGGCCGCATCGTGTTCCAGGAGCTTTCGCGCATCAATAACGCTATCAAGGATGGCTCTATCGCCAAGAACGAGGTCTTCGTCAAGGCCATGGACGATGTCAAGGCCGAAGGCAAGACCCTGCACCTCATGGGCCTTATGAGCCCCGGCGGCGTTCATTCTCACATGAACCATGTCGAGGCCCTGGTCAAGATGGCTGCCCAGCATGGCGTCAAGAGCGTTCGCGTCCACGCCTTTATGGATGGTCGCGATGTCGACCCGCAGTCCGGTGCCGGCTACATGAGCGAGTTCTGCGCCTTCCTGGCTAAGATTTCCGAGGAGACCGGTTGCGACGCTCGCGTCGCCACCGTTTCGGGCCGCTATTGGGCCATGGACCGCGACAACCGTTGGGAGCGCATCCAGCGTGCCTACGACGTCATGGTCAATGCGTCCGACGTCGATACCGATCCCGTTGCCGGTATCAAGGCCTACTACGAGAAGGACCCGCGCGGCGACGAGTTCGTCGAGCCCTTCGCTGCCCACAACGAGGGCATCCACGAGGGTGACGCGGCCATCTTCTTCAACTTCCGTCCCGACCGCGCCCGTCAGATGACCCGCGTGTTCACGGACAAGGAGTTCGACGGCTTTGAGCGCGAGCAGATCAAGCTCTCGCACTTTGTGACGATGACCGAGTACGATCCGACGTTTGACGTCGAGGTCGCCTTCCCCAAGACGTTCCCCGAGAACGTTCTGGCCGACGTCATCGCAGCCAATGGCCTGAAGCAGCTGCACACCGCCGAGACCGAGAAGTACGCTCACGTGACGTTCTTCCTCAACGGTGGCATCGAGGAGCCCAAGGAGGGCGAGGAGCGCGTGCTCGTCGCTTCCCCCAAGGTCGCTACCTACGATCTGCAGCCCGAGATGAGCGCTCCCGAGGTTACTGAGAAGCTCGTCAGCGCCATCAACGAGGATCGCGCTGATTTCTACATCGTGAACTTCGCGAACTGCGACATGGTTGGTCACACCGGTGTCTTCGACGCCGCCGTTAAGGCCGTCGAGGCTGTTGACGATGCTCTGTCCAAGGTTGTCCCGGCGATTCTCGCCAAGGGCGGCTTTGCGCTGATTACCGCCGACCATGGCAACGCCGATCACATGTTTGACGTTGCTTCCGACGGTTCCAAGCATCCGTTTACGGCTCACACCACCAACCGCGTGCCGTTCATCATCGTTGATGATAAGGCCAAGCTCACCGGTATCGAGGATGGCCGTCTTTCCGATATCGCCCCGACCATGCTCACGATGGCTGGTATTGAGCCTTCCGCCGAGATGACGGGCCGCGTGCTCGCCACCGAGGCCTAATAGAAAACAAATACCGTTTTCTAGTAAGGGGGTTGTCCACAACCGGACGACCCCCTTTTTGGTATTTCAGCCATTTCTAACCCGTCCCTAAATGGCAGGTGGGGGAGTGTTGGGGGTTGTGGTACAGTACTGGAGTTTAAATTGTTCTATTAAGGAGCTTATCTATGGGTCCGTTCCAGATTCTTCTGTTTGTCGTTTGGGCTATCTCTGCCGTGGCGCTGACGATTCTCGTCCTGATGCACTCCGGTAAGGGTACCGGCGTTTCGGATATGATCGCTAGCTCGCTGTATAACTCCAGCTCTGCCACGGGCGTCATGGAGCAGAACCTCGATCGCCTGACGGTAATTATGGCCGTTGTTTTTGCCGTGTGTGTCGTTCTGTGCATGTTCTTCTTCCCGCAGGGCATCGTCGGCTACTAAGCATCGGCGTATATACGTTTGTAAAGGGTCCCGCATGTGCGGGGCCCTTTTTGTTTACAGACTTGTAATAGAGTCAAAATATCCCCACATACTTCGCCTAACTAAAGAAATTCTCGACCGTTAACCGGAATTAGCGCCATATTGTGCATAAAATGCGCTACTGTATTGCGAAACGTTGGTCCGCACTGCATAACCAGCCATAACGGCGGACCGCGTTTGAATGGTTCGAATGGGCTGTCTCGACGTTGCCCGGCCGAATTCACTTTGTCCTATCTCATAAGGAGGATGGCATGGCTGATTCTATGTTCCACCAGCCCGTTATGGGTCGTCGCGCCTTTGTTGGCGGCACCCTCGCTGCGAGCTCCATGGCTTTTCTTGCCGCGTGCGGCAAGAAGGGCGGCGACGCTTCCGGATCTGACTCCGGTTCGACGCTGAACTTCTACATCAACAACCCGGTCTGCATCGACCCCTACAACGTCCAGGAGGATCAGGGCACTCAGGTCGAGTACCAGCTCTTCGACGCTCTGACGGAGTACGACCCCGAGAAGGGCGAGATCGTTCCGCTGGCTTGCGAGTCCTTTGAGGCTAACGACGACGCCACCGAGTTCACCTTCAAGATCAAGAAGGCCAAGTTCCACAACGGTGACGACGTTACTTCCAAGTCCTTCAAGCTCGGTTGGGAGCGCCTGGTCAACACCAAGTCGGCCATCGCTACCGAGTATGGTCCTTCCGAGGTCTCCTACCACCTTTCCATGGTCGAGGGCTATGACGATCTGCTTGCCGGCAACGCTACCGAGCTCAGCGGTGTTACTTGCCCCGACGATGAGACCCTCGTCGTCAAGCTGTCTTCCGCTTACGCCGACTTCCCCTTCGTCGCCTCTCACCCGGCTCTGTCCCCGGTTCCCGAGTGCGCCGAGTCCGATGTCAAGAGCTTCTACCTTGCCCCGGTCGGTAACGGCCCGTTCATGATGGACGGCAAGTGGGAGGATGGTCAGGAGATCAACCTCAAGAAGTTTGACGATTACTATGGCGACAAGGCCAAGATCGACGCCATCCACTTCCAGGTCATCAAGGACATGGAGACCGCTTACAAGGAGTTCCAGGCCGGTAACCTCGATGTCTGCGACGTTCCCGTTGCTCAGATCGACGCCGCAAAGAAGGACCGTGGCGAGTCCAAGGACGGCTACACCATGGGTGACGGCGAGCATATGCTGCTCGGTGCCGAGCCTTCCACGTACTATCTGACCTGCAACACCACGGCCGAGCCGTTCAATAACGCCGACCTGCGCAGGGGCATCTCCCTGGCCATCAACCGTGAGGCCATCTGCAAGACCATCTTCAAGGGTACCCGTACCCCCGCTGACGGCATCGTTCCTCCGGGAATCGCCGGCTACAAGGAGGGCGCATGGGAGTTCTGCGCCTATGACGTCGACAAGGCTAACGAGTACCTCGACAAGGTCGCTCCCGCTGGCGCTAACGGCGATCGTGGCATTAATGTGACCCTTTCCTACAACCAGGACGGTGGTCACAAGGAGATCATGGAGTCCATCATCGGCGACCTCGCCAAGGTTGGCGTTACCGCTGTCTCCGATACCCCTGAGTGGTCTGCCCTGCTCGAGCAGTATCAGAACTTCAACTATCAGTTCGGCCGTCTGGGCTGGATCGCCGATTACCCGATCATGGACAACTTCCTGTACCCGCTGTTCCACTCCGACTCCCTCGGTGGCGACAACCGCTCCGGTTACAGCAACCCCGAGTTCGATGCCAAGGTCGACGAGGCCCGCACCACGGTTGATGACGAGGAGCGCATCGCCAAGATGCGGGAGGCCGACGCCATGGTCGCCGCTGACTGCCCGGTTATCCCGGTGATGTTCTACACGCACACCATCGCTGGCTCTGACCGCGTCAAGCATCTCTATGTTGATCCGCAGAAGCACGCCGATCTGGGTACCGCCGAGCTCGCCTAAGGGTTTTGCAGCTTCCGTGAGGGTCAAGTATTTACGTAGACCTCATGGGAAACATACAGTTCTCCCTAACCTGGGGTAAACTGGCTGATGGTAATTTTGGGATGCCGGTCTGGCGATCGGCATCCCATTTAGGTTAATCCCTAGATAGGGGAGTGGTATGGGTAAGTACATCGTTAAACGTGTGCTTCAGTTCATCCCGGTGTTTTTGGGCGTTACGCTGATTCTGTTCGCCCTCCAGAATATCGTGCCGGGAGATCCGATCAAGCTGATCGGTGGAGACAAGGCTCTGTCCCCCGAGGTAGAGCTTCAGCTTCGCGTTCGCTATCACCTGGTCCAGACGGACGAGGACGGCAACGCGATCCTTGACGAGAACGGCGACCCCGTTCAAACGTCGCTCGTGGACCGTTACTTGTATTACATGAACGGCCTGCTTCATGGCGATCTGGGCAATTCGTACCAGCGCAAGCTGCCGGTTACGGAAATCTTTGCCCAGAAGTATCCGTATACGGTCAAACTTGCCGCGTGCGCTATCGTGCTCGAGGCAATCATGGGTATCGGTGCGGGTATCATTTCGGCGGTCAAGCGTTATTCCTTCTGGGATATTTTGGTAACGCTCACCACGTCGATTCTCGTTGCCGTCCCGGCCTTCTGGCTCGGTATGTTGCTGCAGCTGTTCTTTGGCGTCATTCTCAAGGACGCCACGGGCGGTGCATTCTCCATGCCGATCTCGGGTGCCGGCGGTTCCAGCTCTCAGTATCAGGATTGGATGCACTATGTGCTTCCGACCATTACGCTGGCTTCGGTTTCGACCGCTTATGCCGCCCGCATTATGCGCTCGCAGCTGCTTGACGTCATGAACCAGGATTACATCCGTACGGCAAAGGCCAAGGGTCTCTCCAATCGCGCGATCATTATCAAGCATGCGCTTAAGAATGCACTCATCCCCGTCGTTACCTATATTGGTGTCGACTTCGGCGGCATGCTTTCGGGCGCCATCCTGACCGAGACGGTCTTTAACTGGCCCGGCATCGGCTTCGAGGTCTACCGCGCCATTAGCATGCGCGACTGGCCCATCGTTATGGGCGGCGTTACGCTCATTGTTGTCGTCGTTATGGTGATCAACCTGCTCGTCGACATTAGCTATGCATTCCTCGACCCGCGCATCCGCCTTGGCGGTCCGTCGGATAAGGCCTAAGGGAGGTACGTCTCATGCAGGAAACTGATTCTCAGTCTCAGGAGCAGGCTACCGCCACCAAGGCCGCATCTGCTCCCGCCAAGTCCCGCACGCTGTGGGGCGACGCTTTTAAGCGTCTTCGTAAGAACAAGCTCGCCGTTATCGGTGTCTGCTGGATCATCATCGTTGTTGTGGTCGCCCTGACCGCCGATCTGTGGGCTAAGCCCTGGCTCGGCTCTCCTACGGCTTCTGACTCGACCACCATGGCCGAGACTTCGCTGCTGGCTCCGTGTGCCGAGCACCCGTTTGGCACCGACTCTCTTGGTCGTGACATTCTCGTCCGTGTTATCTACGGTGCACGCGTTTCGCTTTCCGTCGGTATTATGGCCACCGCCATCTCTACGGTGATCGGTCTGGTCATGGGCGCCCTTGCCGGTTTCTATGGCGGCATCTGGGATACGATTATCATGCGCTGCGCGGACATCTTCCTGGCGTTCCCGTACGTGCTGTTCGTCGTCGCCATGATCGCCGTTATCGGCCGTGGTCTTCAAAATGTTTTCATCGCCATCGGTATTCTCGGCTGGCCTTCGATTGCGCGCGTCTTTAGATCCGCGATCCTCACGGTCAAAGAGAACGACTATGTTGACGCCGCCCGTGCCATGGGTGCATCCGATGCCCGTATCGTTATGCGCCATATCTTCCCGAACTCCGTTGCTTCCATCGTGGTCTACGCGACCATGAACATCGGCGGCGCTATTCTGACCGAGTCCGCTCTGTCCTTCCTCGGCATGGGCGTTATTCCGCCTACGCCTTCGTGGGGCTCCATGATTCAGGACGGTCAGCAGTATCTTCTGACTGCTCCCTGGATGATGATCATGCCCGGTCTGGCAATTCTCTCGACGGTGCTCGCCTTCACCCTGCTGGGTGACGGTTTGCGCGACGCCCTCGACGTCAAGATGAAGGACGCATAAGGATGAAGAAGAACAAGAACTATGTGGACCTGAAGGACCAGCCGGTTCCCGAGGGCCAGCATCTGCTCGAGGTCGATGACCTTAAGATGTATTTCCACACCGAAGATGGCGTTGTTCGCGCTGTCGACGGTGTCTCCTACACGCTCGATCGTGGCGAGACCCTCGGTGTCGTCGGTGAGTCCGGCTCCGGTAAGTCCGTGACCGCCATGACCATCATGGGTCTTATCTCGATGCCTCCGGGAAAGATTGAGGGCGGCGACGTTCGCTATCGCGGTCGTTCTATCCTCGAGATGACCGAGGAAGAGATGCAGCACATTCGCGGTAACGATATCGCGATGATTTTCCAGGATCCTATGACCTCCTTGAACCCGGTCTATAAGATCGGCAAGCAGGTGGGCGAGGGCCTTCGTCTGCACCGTGGCTACTCCAAGCAGGAGGCGCTCAAGCGCGCCACCGAGCTTTTGGACCTCGTGGGTATCCCCGAGCCCGAGAAGCGCGTCAATGAGTATCCGCACCAGTTCTCCGGCGGTATGCGTCAGCGCGTCATGATCGCTATGGCTCTTGCCTGCGATCCCGATATCCTGATTGCCGACGAGCCCACGACGGCTCTGGATGTTACCATTCAGGCTCAGATTATCGAGCTCATGCAGGAGATGCAGGAGAAGAACGGCAACGCCATTATTATGATTACCCATGACCTGGGCGTCGTCGCCGATATGGCCGATAAGATTATGGTTATGTACGCCGGCCGTCCCGTCGAGTTCGGTACTGCTGAGGAAATCTTCTACGAGAGCCGCCATCCCTACACCTGGGGTCTTATTCGCTCCATCCCGGAGCAGGCCATCGATGAGAAGAAGCCGCTGACGCCGATTCACGGCAACCCGCCTTCGCTCATGAACCTGCCCGAGGGCTGCGTCTTCTCTCCTCGCTGCCCCTATGCGACGGACAAGTGCCGCAAGCAGCGCCCCGAGCGCGTTGTCACCGAGTCCGGCCACTATTCTGCGTGCCATTATTCCGGTGACCCCGAGTTCCTCAAGAACGCCCCTGAGACGTCCCGCACGCGCAAGGATTCCAAGAAGGGAGGCGAGGCGTAAATGACAGACAATAACGAGCGCACTCCGCTGCTGAAGGTCGAGCATCTTTCTAAGGAGTTCCCCGCAGAGTCCGGCATGTTCGCCAAGCGTTTTTCCAAGCGCGTCGTCTCTGCTGTGAATGACATTTCGTTCGAGATTTATCCGGGCGAGACCTTTGGCCTGGTCGGCGAGTCTGGTTGCGGTAAGTCCACCACGGGCCGCACCATCATGCGCCTGACCAAGCCGACGGCAGGTAAGGTGTTCTTCCAGGGCAAAGACGTTGCCGAGATGAGCAAGCATGAGATCAAGGACATGCGTCGTGAGATGCAGTTCATCTTCCAGGACCCCTATGCTTCGCTCAATCCTCGTATGACCATCGGCGAGATCGTCTCCGAGCCCATGACTATTCATGGCGTGGGCACCAAGGAGGAGCGCATTGAGCGTGTCCGTGAGCTGCTGGACGTCGTCGGCCTCAACCCCGAGCACATCAACCGCTATCCGCACGAGTTCTCGGGCGGTCAGCGTCAGCGTGTCGGCATCGCCCGTGCGTTCGCTCTGAAGCCCAAGCTGATCATCTGCGACGAGCCCGTTTCCGCTCTGGATGTTTCCATTCAGGCCCAGGTTCTGAACCTGCTCAAGGAACTTCAGGACAAGTTCGGTACGGCCTATCTCTTCATTGCCCACGACCTGTCCGTCGTGCAGCACATCTCCGATCGCGTTGCCGTTATGTATCTGGGTAAGATGGTCGAGGTTTCGGACTGGAAGACGCTCTATAGCGAGCCTCACCATCCGTACACGCAGTCGCTGCTATCTGCCGTGCCGGTTCCCGATCCGGATATTCAGAAGACCCGCAAGCGCATCATCCTCGCCGGCGATCCGCCGTCGCCGCTGGATCCGCCGACCGGCTGCCGTTTCCACACGCGCTGCCCGATCGCGCAGGGCATCTGCTCCGAGAAGCTTCCTGAGTTTAAGGAAGTTGCCCCGGGCCACTGCTGCGCCTGCCACTTCGCCGAGCCGTTCCCGATCAAGGAATCGCACATCGACCTGTAGTCGGTTGTTCTCGTCCGGGCCCGTGCTGGACTTAGTTTTCAGAACGTCCTCGACCATGGAAACCCCCTTACCCTGCTCCTTCGGAGCTGCGGATAAGGGGGTTTCCTGGTCTGCGGAATGTTCTGAAAACTAAGTCCAGCACGGGCCCTGCGGTAACTCGGCAGGGGGAGTGC
>UREC01000020.1:0-39886 GCA_900546755.1 uncultured Collinsella sp.
CTCAGCTTCGGGCAGGAGTTCTTCTTCAAATTTTATCAGGCCTTCATCCTGAATGACCGCTGGACGCAGTACATCAAGGGCGTGGGCACTACCCTGCTGGTCACTGCGCTGGCACTGGCACTGGGCATCGTGCTGGGCAGCCTGCCCCTCTACGCGCTGGGGCTCGGCGTGGCCCTGCGCCTCGGCCGCAACGCCACCATCGGCGCCGGCGCGGCGGGGATGCTCCTCGCGTTCTTCTCAGTGGGCGGACTTGCGCACGGTCTCATGACCGGCGAGCTCACCGGTGCCCTGGCGACGCCCCTGAGCTGGGTGCCGCTCGCCTGGCCCGCGCGCCTGGGGTCGCTCGGGGTGGAGGCCTTCATCGACGCCGCACGCGCGGCGGGCCCACTCCTCACGACTGCGCTCGCTGGCCTCGTGCTCACCCTGGCAGCCGACGCCGTCCTTCTCGCCTGGTTCTGTCGCTTCGAGGACGGGAGGGCAGATGCGTAGGAGGCCGCTCGCCTCCATGCTCGTCCTCCTCTCCGCAGCGCTCCTTCTGGGCGGGAATGCCCTGCTCGACGCCGGCTGGGGGTCGGCGCTGCGCTCGATCGCAGACCGCGTGCTGCCCAACCCTGAGATCGCCATGTGGGCGCCCGCGGCTGCGCGCAGGGCTCTGGACCGCTGAGCGCGGCGCTAGTACAATTCCGACGAGAGTTTCAGGAGGTCAACATGGCGAGGATACTGGCAGTGGATGATGAACGGGCGATCCTCGACGCGCTCGCGCGCGTCCTCGGCCGCGACGGCCATGAGGTCGTTAGGGCGGCGGACCCGACGGCGGTCCTGGGGATGGACCTCTCGCGCTTCGACCTCGTGCTCTGCGACGTCATGATGCCGGGGCTTGACGGCTTCGAGCTCGTGCGGCAGATCCGCCCGGACTTCGACGGGCCCATCGTCTTCCTGACCGCGCGCGTGGCCGAGGAGGATGCCGTGGCCGCCTACGGCCTGGGCGCCGACGACTACGTCCGCAAGCCCTTCGGGGCCGCGGAGCTGCGCGCCAAGGTCGCGGCC
Organism: uncultured Collinsella sp.; assembly: GCA_900546755.1. GTDB lineage: Bacteria > Actinomycetota > Coriobacteriia > Coriobacteriales > Coriobacteriaceae > Collinsella. Next base: position 1,048 of record UREC01000020.1, read on the forward strand.
CATCTACGCCGTGAGCGCCGGCCGCGCTCGCACGCCCTCTCCTTCGGGGAGGTGCGGATCGACCTCGGGGCGCGCGGCCTCGCTGTGGGTGGCGAGGCCGTGCCGCTCACGCCCACCGAGTACGCCATCTGCGAGTACCTCGCTCGTCACCCCGGGCAGGTCATGAGCCGCGCGCAGATACGCGAGGCGGTGCTCGGCTGGGAGAGCGACGCCGACGATGCGGCCATATCCATGCAGGTCAGCCGCGCCCGGAGGAAACTCTCCGAGGCCGGCGCCGATCCGATCGCGACCGTCTGGGGGATGGGGTACAAGTGGCAGCTCTGAAGATCGGAGCGCGAGGTCGCGGGGGCATGCCGCTCTCCTTCGTCATCGCGCGCTACTTCGCCTACGCGTTCGCGGCGGTCGCCACGGCGTGGCTCGCCTCGTTCATGGTGCTCTCCGTGGCGATCAACGCGGGCTTCGTCTACGAGGCAAGCTGGGGGCCGGCCAATGCGCGCGAGGTCGCGGAGGGCCTGGCACGCGACGGCGTCTGCGGGCAGCAGGACGTGCCGACGGCCTACCGCTACCTCATCCTGAACAAGGACGGATACGTGCTGATGACAGACCTCGAGGGCACGCGGCTCGAGGATGCGACGGAAATGGCCAGTACGGCACTCGCCGCGGATCCGGGCACAGTGGAGATCGAGGGCGGGGGCTCGGGCCTCACCTACGCTGCGTTCCCGCTCAAGGGCGGCGGGGCCTGCGCACTCGTCAGCGAGTACCTGCCGCAGTGGGTCTCGCGCGATCTCGCCAGCCTGCTTCCCAACCCGCAGAACCTCATGCTCGTCGGCGCCGCTGTGGGAAGCGCGCTCGCGCTCGCGCTCGTGGCGCGCCGTGCGAGCCGCGTGATCTCGCGCAAGATGGCGCCGCTCGCGGAGGCGGCGGGGCGCGTTGGCGCGGGGGAGCTCGACTTCGCGGTCGGCAGCACCAACGTGCGTGAGGTGAACGACGTCCTCGCCGCGATGGACGCCATGCGGGCCTCCCTCGCCGAGTCGCTCGAGGCCCGCTGGGCCGCGGAGCGGGGGCAGCGCGAGCAGATGGCGTCGCTCGCCCACGATCTCAAGACGCCGCTTACCGTGCTGCGCGCCAACGCCGACTTCGTGGCGGAGGAGCTGGAAGACGAGAATGACAGCGACCTCTCGGCCGCCGCGCGCGACATAGCCGGCGGTGTCGAAAGGCTCGACGGCTACGTGCGCCTGCTCATCGAGGCCTCGCGCGGGTCCGGCGGGGCGGAGAGGGCCCCCATGCGGCCGGCCGAGCTCTGCGAACAGGTCCTCGCCGAGGCCGCCCAGATCGCCCGGGCGCGAGGCGTGACGCTCGACGCGGCCACGGGCCCCGCTGTCGCGGACGCGCCCGAGGCCCCGCTCGACCGAACCGCCCTGGCGCGAGCCGCCGCGAACCTCGTGGCCAACGCCGCCGAGCACGCGCGCTCGCGTGTGGCGGTCTCCTGCGACGTCGCGGGCGGACACCTCGTCATCGAGGTGGCCGATGACGGACCGGGCTTTTCTCCCGCCGCCCTCGAACGCGGCTGCGAGCGCCTCTTCACAGACGACTCGTCCCGCTCCTCGCGCGACGGAGGCCGCCACTACGGGCTCGGCCTCCACGTCGCCTCCGAGGCCGCGAGCGCCCACGGGGGCTCCGTCTCGCTCGCCAACAGCCCCTCGGGCGGCGCGGTGGTCACCATCGCGGTCCCCCTGTGCGGGATCTGACGACTTCCTCGTTGTCTACCTCGACTGCGATATGTCGCTCGCCGAGGCCGCGACGAGATGGTGTTGCGTCTGCTCCGCTTGGTGCTTCTAGCTCAAATTTGATCTGATGTAAGGCCCGTGCAATCCTGCATGGGCCGTTCTTTTGGCAATTGCTCGACCGATTCGTGGCTTGAAACACAAATTATCGAGTTAAGGAGACATGGGGTCACACAGCGGCTCTCAGAGCGCCCGCCGCACTCCCCCGCCATTACCCTGCGGCGTCCTCGTATAGAGCCCATCCTGCTTGGCGTTTCGTTGCAACAGCCCACTTGTCCACCGATCAAGTGAACTACTGGAATAAATACAGCGACACGCTTGTCCGTTATAGTCGCTATATCTGTGTTAATCGCCGCGATAAATACAGTCTGTACTCGGCTGCATACCAGCTACGCGTATGTAGATTCATATCGCGTTAATAAATCGGCTCAAGCGCGTGTAAAACGCGCAAGTAGCCGCAAAAGGCGATTATCACGTAGGTAGATTTTTGGCACCCTGTTGATTAATCAAAATAAAGCAATTGCTTAAAACAAAAAAGGTCAGGCACTAGGTGCCTGACCTGCAAACTTCTGGTCGGGACGACTGGATTCGAACCAGCGACCCCTTGACCCCCAGTCAAGTGCGCTACCAAGCTGCGCCACGTCCCGAAGCTTTTGTTTGTTGCTCTGCTCTCGCTCGCAACAGGGAGTATATTAACCCGAAACTTTGTCCTTGTGCAAGAACTTTTTTACAAATTTTGAAGCAAGTCCAAAATTGTATCTGCGAGCTGGGGTTTTGTTAGAACGGGAAGTTCTTGCGTAACCGCTTTACTCACGATCCAGGCCTTGTTGGTATCGGTTCCAAAGCCCGAATCGGCACGTGAGACATCGTTGGCGATAATGGTATCGCAACCCTTGCGGTCGAGCTTTCGCTGTGCGTACTCCAGGACGTTATCGGTCTCGGCCGCAAAGCCGATCACGCACCGCTCGCCCTTTTGGCGCGAGAGCTCGGCCAAGATATCGACCGTCTCGACTAGTTCGATGCGATCCAGGCGCTCGTTGGCCTTTTTGAGCTTGTGGTCGGCAGGGGCCGCGGGGGTGTAGTCGGCGACGGCCGCAGCGCAAATGGCAGCGTCGGCCGTCTGGAAGGCGTTTAACGCCGCCTGCAGCATCTCTGCGGCGGTCTGCACGCGCACGCACTTTACGCCGCGAGGAATATCGAGCGATGTCGGTCCCAGCACGAGCGTGACGGCGGCACCGCGACGTGCGGCCTCCCCCGCCAGGGCGATACCCATCTTGCCCGAAGAACGGTTGCCAATGAAGCGCACGGGGTCAATCGGCTCATGCGTGGGGCCGGCGGTAATGACGATGCGCTTGCCCGCCAGGTCTTGTTGCACGGGATTGAGCACCTCGCAGACGGCCTCGACGATGTCCTCGGGTTCGCTCATGCGCCCCGTGTCCACGTCGCCGCAGGCAAGGTAGCCACTGCCGGGTCCCACCACGTGGACGCCGCGCTCGCACAGCGTGGCCATATTGGCCTGCGTGGCCGACGCCTTCCACATGCCATTGTTCATGGCCGGCGCGATAACGACGGGCCGCGGTGTCGCAAGCAACGTTGTGGAGATGAGGTCATCGGCGATGCCGTTGGCCATCTTGGCGATGATATTGGCCGTCGCGGGCGCCACGACCACCAAGTCGGGCTCCTGCGCCAGCGAGATATGGTGGATGGGGTCAGACGGGTCGTCGAATAGCCCAACCGCGACCGGCTCATTGGTGAGCGCGCGGAAGGTGAGCGGCCCCACAAACTCAGTGGCATGCTCGCTCATGACGACCTTGACGTGCGCGCCGCGCTTTTGGAGCAGGCGCACGATATTGCACGACTTATAGGCGGCGATCCCGCCGGTAATGCCCAGCAGGATCGTTTTTCCCTCAAGTTGCATTGAATTGTTGGGTGCCGCCATCGTTTAAGCTTCCTTGCTCGGGAGCACCAGCAGGCGGTGGCAGTACGGGCAGTGCGTAATCTCGCTACCGTCGTGGTTGAGGTCGCTCATGGACGATGCCTGCAGCGCGGTGTGGCAGACCGTGGGGATGTTGCCCTTGATGGTCTCGACGGCCAGGCCGCGGAACTGCTTGAGCAGACGTTCGTAATCGGTGAGCACGTCGGTCGGCAGCGTGGCGGCAAGCGCGGTGCGCTCCTTGGTGGCGGCATCGATCTGAGCCTGCAGATTGGCAGCCTTGGCGCGGGCAGCCTTGGTATCGGCCTTCACGCCCTCCTCGAACTTGGCGATGATGGCCTGCGCGCGAGCCTCTCGGTCAAGCGCTTCCTTATGGGCGACGACGACGTCCTTGCGGGTGTGCTCGATCTTGTCCAAGCGCTTGGCCAGGGTGGCGAGCTCGTTCTCCAGGTCCTGAACCTCGCGGTAGTCGGAGCCGTCCACGTGGCGCTTCTTGGCGGCCTCGATGGCGTTGTTGGTCTGAATCTCGGTGGTGTTGAGATCGTCGAGCTCAATGTCCAGATCCTTGCGCTGGGCGTAGAGCTTGGTCATCTCGGACTTGAGCTTCACATAGGTCTTGCGCTTGGAAGCGAGCTCCTTGAGCTCCGGCATATTGGCAAGTTCGCTCTTGTTGCGGGCGAGCTCCAAATCGATCTGTTGCAGCTTGAGTAGCGTAGCGCCGGCGCTCATAAGTTCTCTCCTTTTGTCACAGTCCACCATTGGCAAGGGTTCAGTATTTTAATCGCATGACGGGGGTCGACCCCGGCGTCAACTGCAGAGTTCATCAATATATCAACGAACGGCTCCTCGGAGCGGTCGTGGCCGAGCAAGATCACCGGCAGCCCGCGCAAGGCAAGGTCCTGTGCCACGTGGTAGCCTGCCTCGCCCGTCACGATAACATCTGCGCCCGCGGCGATGGCGAGCTCTCCAAAGTCGCCTAAGGAGCCGCCCAAAATGGCGATGGTGCGGCACGGGTGATCTGCCTCGCCCCACACGCGCGGGTCGCTGCCAAACGCCTGGGCGGCGCGGGCGGCAAGGTCGCGCAGGCTGCAGGGGTCGTTGAGGGTCGCAAGGGCGCCCAGACCGGTGAGTTCAGGCTCGTCCGCATGCTCCAGCGAGCTTATGGGCTTTGCGCCTAGCAAATCGCTCAGGCGAACGCGCGCTTCGTGCGAGCGGTCCAGGTTGGTGTGAAGCGAGATGATGCTTACGCCGCAACGAGCTGCCTCGTACAGCGCGGCGCTGCATTGGGGGCGTGTGGAATCCGACGGACAAAACGCCTCGGGCGCCTTGATATAGATGGGATGATGCGTTAGCAGCACGTTGGCGCCGGCCTCCTGGGCGCGGTGCACATTGGCTTCGGTCGCATCGAGTGCGCATGCAACACCGGTAATCTCCGCGGCAGGGTCGCCGACGGAGAATCCTACATGGTCCCAACTCTCGGCATCGGTCTTGGGATAGCGTGCCAGCAGCGCGCGCTCAAGCTCGGCGACGATCATGCGGCGCCTACGATCGAGAGCAGCGTCTGGGCAAACTCGTCCAGATCGTCCGGATTCACGCGGTCGTCAAAGGAAATGCGTAGTGCGCCCAATGCCTGCTCGCGACCGATGCCCATCGCGCTTAAAACATGGCTCGGGTCCATGCTGCCACTCGAGCATGCCGAGCCTGCCGACACCTCAAAGCCGGCGGCGTCGAGCTTGATGATGAGTTCCTCGGAGTCCATGCCGTCAATGTAGATCGATACCATGCCGGGCAGACGGTCGGCTTGTGCGTAGTCACCCATGGTGGCGTGAATGCGCTGGTGGGCCGTAAGCGTGGCGTAGAGCTTGTCGGAAAGGGCTTGCAGCTTCGCGCGCTCCTGAGCCACATGGGGCGTCAGAGACGAGGCGGCAGCGGCAAAGGCGAGCTGCGTGCGCAGGTCTTGCGTGCCGGCACGACGTCCGGCTTCCTGTCCGCCGCCAAAGATGCGCGGGCGCAGCGGCGTGCGGTTCTTAAGGTAGAGCGCGCCGGATGCCACGGGGCCACCGATCTTGTGCGCGGCAACGGTCATGGCGTCAACTCCCAGCTCGGTGACATCGAGCGGAATATGCAGATACCCCTGGATTGCATCGGTGTGGAACAGGGCGCCAACGGTATGCGTGGCCGCGGCAAGCTCGCGGATGGGCTGCACCACGCCGGTCTCGTTGTTGGCAACCATGATGCTCACGAGCGCCACGTCGTCGCCTAGCAGCTCGACAAGCGTGGCAGGCTCAATGTAGCCCATGCGGCAGGGCTGCACCAGGTCGACGGTAAAGCCGGCGGCACGCAGCAACGGCAGGTTGTCCAGAATCGAATCGTGCTCGATGGCCGAAACGATTACACGATCGCGCTTGCGATCGCGCTGACGAGCGCCCTCGGCAAGACCGAGCAGCGCCAGCTGGTTGGCTTCGGTGCCGCCGTTGGTCAGTACAATCTCGGACGGGCGGACGCGCGTGCCAAAGCTGCGGGCGATCTCGCGACGTGCAACCTCCAGACGCGCGGCAGCCTTGCGGCCGAGCGAATGCAGCGAGTTGGGGTTGACGCCGGCAAGCTCGCTGTCGTCGTACTCGCGCTGCGCAAGGAGCGCCTCGGCGCGCATGGGCGTCGAGGCGGCATAGTCAAGATTCACGGGTATGCGGTTTTGACCTGCGGTCATAAGGGTTTATGCCTCCTGTGCGGCCTCGTTGCCCAGCTTCTGCAGCAGCGCAACCTCGGCAGCGGGATCTTCGGACTTAAATACGGCAGAACCGGCCACGAGCACGTTGGCGCCGGCCTTGACGACCTCGACAATGTTCTTGGAAGAAATGCCACCGTCGACCTCGATGAGAGGCGAAACGCCGTGACGCTCGCACATGGCCCTGAGCTCGTGGAGCTTAGCGATGGTGCCCGGGATAAAGCTCTGACCGCCAAAGCCCGGGTTCACGCTCATGAGCAGCACCATATCGACGACGTCGATGATGCTCTCGAGCACGCACACGGGGGTGGCGGGGTTGAGCACCACGCCGGCCTTAACGCCGCGCTGCTGCAGATGGGTGAGCGTGCGGTGCAGGTGCGTGGAGGCCTCGTAGTGTACGGTGATCATATCGGCGCCGGCGTCTGCGTACCAATCGACCGTCTCGTCGGGGTTCGACACCATGAGGTGCGCGTCGACCGGTACATTGGTGGAGCGCTTGACGGCCTTGAGGATGTCAACGCCAAAGGTGAGGTTGCCGGTAAAGTGGCCGTCCATGACGTCGAAGTGCACGTAGTCGGCGCCGGCGATCTTGTCGAGTTCGCCCTTGAGGTTGGCCATGTCGGCCGAGAGGACGGACGGAGCGATTTTAATGGAACCCATGGTGGTAGCCTTTCTGCGCTAGTCGGTGAGTCCGTAGAACTCTTGAGAGGGGACGCGCTCGGTAAGAATCTCGAGCGCCCTATCCAAAGTAACACCGTTGTAGAGCGTTTGCTCCACGGCAAAGGTGAGCGGAATGTCTACGCCCAGTGAACGGGCAAGCTCACTGACGCTGCGGGCCGCGACGGCGCCCTCGACCACCATATGCGTACGTGCCTGGTACTCGTCGAGCGAGACGCCGTGGGCAAACTCGTAGCCAAAGGTGCGGTTGCGCGAATGCTCGGAGGTGCAGGTGGCAATGAGGTCGCCCATGCCGGCAAGCCCCATGCAGGTCATAGCCTGGCCGCCGCGGGCGTGCACCAGTCGGCTGATCTCGGCCAGGCCGCGCGTCATGATAAGGGCGAGCGTGTTGTCGCCCGCACCGCTACCGGCGGAGATGCCGCACACGATGGCGATGACGTTTTTCATAGCGCCGCAAACCTCGACGCCGGTCATGTCCTGCGACAGGTAGATGCGGAAGGCCGTGGATAGGAGCAGGTCCTTAAAGGTCTCCCCTACCTGCGGATCTTTGCTGGCGATGACGGCGGCAGAAAGCCCGCCGCGGCAGATCTCCTCGGCATGGTTTGGGCCCGAGAGCGCCGCGACACGCGACTCGTTGCCGATCTCACTGGCGATGACCTCGCTCATAAGCAGGCCGGATTCGGGCTCAATACCTTTGGTGAGGCAGAGCACCGGGGTATCGGCGGCGATGAAGGGTGCTGCCTGATGGCATACGCTGCGCAGGTGCGTGGAGGGCACGGCAAAGATGATGGCCTCGGCACCGTCGAGCGCCTGCGACAGGTCCGTGGCGGCGACAACGTTGCCGGGCAGCTCGTAGTCCACCAGATACCGGGGATTGCGGTGCTCGGCATTGATGCCGGCGGCCGTCTGCTCGCTGTGGGCCCACATGGTCACGAGCTCGGCTCGCGCGGCGGCAAGACCGGCGACGGCGGTTCCCCAGGAGCCGGAGCCAATCAGCGCAACATTCATGACTCTCTCCTACTTATCGTCGGGCTCGGTGACGCGCTTGGTAAACGAGAGCTTGGACTCCTTACCCGTCATGAGCTTTTGGATATTCGCGCGATGGGCCCACACCACGGTGATGCCGATCATCGCCATGCAGAACTTGAGGCCCAGGCTGCTGTACGGAAAGACCGCGCAAGCAGCGATAGGAAGTCCGATGGCTGCGGCAAGCGAACCCACCGACACATACTTGGTGATGGCAACGGCTACGATAAACATGCCCAGCAGCGACAGGCCAATGGGCCAGTACCAGGCAAGGATCACGCCCAGACCAACGGCGATACCCTTGCCGCCGTGGAAGTTGAGATAGGGCGAGAAGATATGGCCCCACACGGCTGCCAGGCAAATGACACCGAGCATCCAGTCGCCGGGGGCTCCGGGCGCCATGATGCTTACGGGGAAGCCATAGCCCACGCCCGCGATGAGCGGACGGGCGATAAGGACGCAGATGGCGCCCTTAAGGCAGTCGAGCAGCAGCGTGAGTGCAGCGACCTTGGGGCCGGCCACGCGCAGCGCATTGGTGGTGCCGATGTTGCCGGAGCCCGCCTTGCGAATGTCCGTGTGGTTGAACACGCGGCCCAGGATCAGGCCAAACGGAATCGCCCCGATAAAGAACGAGACCACGGCGCAGATGGCGGTCAGCAGAATCGGATTATGCATCCTTTTGTTCCTTCTTCCTAAAGAAGAGTCGAATGGGCGTGCCGGCAAAATCGAAAGTCGAGCGCATGCGGTTCTCCACGTAGCGCTGGTAGGTGTCGTTGACCAGGTCGCTGTGGTTGACGAAGAACGTGAACGTCGGCGGGTTGATGCCCGTCTGAGTCACGTAGTGCATGCGCAGGCGGCGCTTGCCGTCCACCACGGTGTGGCCGAACTCGCGCAGGTCGGTGAGGAAGGTGTTGAGGCGCGAGGTGGTGATCTTTTGCGAGCGCGTCTTCTCGGCGGCGTCGACCATCGCCCAGATCTTCTCGACGCTGCGGCCGGTCAGGGCAGAGATGCGCAGGTACTGGGCCCAGGGAGCCATAACGCCCAGACGGCGGTCGACGGTCTCCATGCAGGCCTCGCGCTTGCGGTCGTCGTCGAGCAGGTCCCACTTGTTGAGCAGCACCACGATGGCGCAGCCGCGCTCGATGGCCAAGCCCATGACCTTCTGGTCCTGCTCGGTGACGCCCACAGAGGCGTCGACGACGAGCAGTGCCACGTCGGCGCGATCGATGGCGCGCAGGCCGCGGACCATCGAGTAGTACTCGATGTTCTCGTACACGGTGCTCTTCTTGCGAATACCCGCGGTGTCAACCATGCGGTAGTGCTTGCCGTTGCGCTCCACGACGGTGTCGATGGCGTCGCGCGTGGTGCCGGCAATGTTGGACACGATAGAGCGATCGGCGCCCAGGATGCGGTTGAACAGCGACGACTTGCCGGCATTGGGGCGGCCGATGATGGCGACGTTCAGGGCGTCGGGGAACTCATCGGCGACCTCGTCCTCTTCCTCCGGAAGCAGGGCCACGATATCGTCGAGCAGGTCGCCCGTGCCGTGGCCATGCAGGGCCGAGAGGGGCGTGGGCTCACCGACGCCGAGCGAATAGAACTCCCAGATGCTGTCGTTTTCGCGATCGGGGTTGTCGAGCTTGTTCACCAGCAGAAAGACCGGCTTGTCGCAGCGCTTGAGCATGCGAGCGACCGACTCGTCCTCCTCGGTGACGCCGGTGCGGCCATCGACCACAAACAGGATGACGGCGGCTTCCTCGGCGGCGGCGAGCGCCTGGTCGCGGATGGACGTGGCAAAGACGTCGTCGCTCTTGAGCGGCTCGATACCGCCCGTGTCGACGATGGTGAACTCGCGGCCGTTCCAATCGGCCGTGTGATATGAGCGATCGCGCGTGACGCCGCGAGACTCGTGGACGATGGCGTCCGAGGTCTGGGCCAGGCGGTTAACGAGCGTGGACTTGCCCACGTTGGGGCGTCCGACGACGGCGACGATAGGTTTCATCTGCTCTCCTTTAATGGGTAGGGTCAGCGGAATTAGTAGAGTCGGCAGGCACAATGCCAAGGATGTGCTCCAGGGTATCGAGTAGCTCATGCGGCATGGTCGACACCACATGAACCTCGGCGCCGCGACTGGTAAGGCTTGCGAGTAAATCGTCACGATGATACTCGTCAAGCGTCATGCCGTCAGCGTTGAACATGAGCTTAGGCACAAAGAGCATAACCCCCGACAGGTCTTGTGGCAGCTGCTCCAAGATGTCACACGCGACGATGAGGCCGGTCACGTCCACGTTGCCGCCAAAGTAGCGGTTCTTGATGGCCGTGACAGTGCCGGCGAGTCCCTGGGGCGACTCCACAAAGCGGGCCACCGTGTCGCGTGCGCTGGCGCCCGAGAGGCACAGCAGGTGCTGGCTGCGGGCGGCGATGGCCTCGCGGACGCGGGCCAGACGCTCGGTATCGGCGGCAAGCACGTCGTCGGTCTCGTCTAGATACGAGCGGATCATGCCGATGCCGTCGTAGTACTGCGGGTAACCGTCGTAAAAGTCCGCCTCGGGAGGATCGATGCCGGCGTCCAGATAGAACTCGTCGCTCATCTGGAAGGTGTGGCGGCCAAAGCGCTCGAAGGCACGGTCCTGGTAGGGACGGATCATGGCAATGGTCTCGCGCGCCAGCTCGGGCTTGTCGCTGTAGGACCAGCTAAAACGGTTCTGATGCTTGGTAAAGCCGAGCGGCACGATGCCCAGGCTTGTGATTTGCTCGTGCTCCTCGCAAAAGCGCAGGGTCTTTTCCAGCTCCTCGCCGTCGTTCATGCCGGGGCACAGCACAATCTGCGCGTGAATCTCGATGCCGGCGGCCATGATGGTCTCGAGTACGTCCATGCCTCGCTGAGCGTTACGGCCCATCATACGACGGCGGACGTCGGGGCTCACAGCGTGGACCGACACGTTCATGGGACTCATGTTGCGCTGGATGACGTTTTGCACGTCCTCGTCGGTGAGGTTCGTAAGCGTGACAAAGTTGCCTTGCAAAAAGCTTAGGCGATAGTCGTCGTCGCGAATATAGAGCGTGGAGCGGCCGCCCTTGGGGAGCATGGTCATAAAGCAGAACACGCAGGCGTTGACGCAGGTACGCATGCCGTCGAAGATGGGGCCATCGAACTCCAAACCCCAATCCTCGCCGGGAAAGCGGTCGAGCTCGACGGGGGTGACGGTGCCGTCGCGCGGGTCGAAAACCTCGAGCTCGACGGTATCATCGTCGGCCTCCCAGAGCCACACAATCATGTCGGTAAGCTGCTCACCGTTGACCGTGAGCACGCGCATGCCCGGCTCGATACCCACATCCCACGCGGGCGATTCGGGACGCACGTTCTTGACGAGCGCGCCCTCACCCGGCTCGGGGTCGCGGCTGCGCCCGTAATCGGCCACCTCGGCGGCGTATGCGGGTACGGTCTGGTCCATGGTTAGCGGCAAAGCTCCTTGATGCGCGTGACGGCGCGTTCGATGTGTTCTTGCGGGGTGGAGGCTCCGGCGGTGATGCCGATGTGGTGAGCGTCGGCAAACCACGCGGCCTGGAGCTCGGAAGCTTCCTCGATGTGATGCGTGCGCTCGCAGGCGTCTGCGCAAATCTGCGCCAGGCGGCGGGTGTTGCCCGAGTTCTTGCCGCCCACGATGACCATGCAGTCGCAGCGGTTGGCAAGTGTGGCTGCTGCCTGTTGACGCTCACTCGTGGCGGCGCAGATGGTGTTGATCACGCGCAGCTCCTGCACGCGCGGGGTGATAGCAGCCACGACCTCGGCGAGGTTCTGCGCAGTCTGGGTGGTTTGCACGACGAGGCCTACCTTGCCCTTGAGCGACAAGGCGGTGGCGTCGGCGGCACAGCTCACGACCTGTGCATCATTGCCGGCGTGGCCCAAGATGCCCTCAACCTCGGGATGGCCCGGCTCGCCTACGACTACCACGCGGTAGCCCTCGCGTACCAGGCGCTCGGCGGCCACATGGACCTTCTTCACGTAGGGACAGGTGGCGTCGACCACGGTAAGGCCGCGCTCGCGGGCAGCATCGATCACTTGCGGCACCACGCCGTGGGCGCGGATGATCACGGTGCCCGATGCGGCATCGTCTAGGGTCTCGGCCAGACCGACGCCCGCCTCGGCAAGCTCGCGCACCACGATAGGGTTATGGATGAGCGGACCCAAGGTATGGACCTGATTGCACTCCCCTGCCTGCGGCGCAGCGGCCAGCGCCATATCGAGCGCACGCTGTACGCCGTAGCAAGTGCCGGCGTGGGCGGCGATCTCGATGGTAGGCGCGGTTGCGTGGTCGGACGCAGTCGCGGCGGTGTTCGTCACGTTCTCGATCATGGCTAGAACCTGCCCGGATGCTCGGCGCACAGCTCGTCACGCATGGCGTATACGCGGCTCATGGCCTCGGACTCAAACCAGGTCAGGCGCTCCGTACGCTTAAGCCCGGCCGGCGCGTCCGAAAGCGCGACGGCCTTGCCGGCACGAATCCAGCACTTCTTGGGACGCATGAGCTTTTTGCCCGCGGGCGTGATGTCGGACCAGCCGCAAATGGCGAGCGGGTTGACGGGCGCCTTGCCCATCTGAGCGATGAGCGCAAAACCGCCGTGGACCTCGGGCTTGATCTCGCGCGAGCGGATGCGCGTGCCCTCGGGGAAGATCAGGACGTCCTCGCCGCGCTGCAGCGCATGCTGGGCGGCGCGCAGGCACTTCATATCGGCAGTACCGCGCTCCACGGGAATGCCGCCAACGCGGCTAAAGGCCCAGCGCACAATCTTGCTCTTGGCAAATTCGGACTTAAAGATGGGACGAATGCGGCGGCCCCCAAAGAACAACGCCGTCTCCACGGCCAAGAGCTCGGCCATCGAGGTGTGGTTGCAGATGACCACGCTGCCGCGGCCTTCCTGACGCTCAAACAGCAGGTCAGCGTCCTCGACCTTCCAACGCCACATGAGCTTGGAGAAGGCCCAAAGGATGGCCATGACTACGACGACGGTGCCGCGAATGAGCGCTGGGAACTCTGCGTAGGGGGCGTTGTAATAGTCCTCGGGCGTCTGCTTAAACAGGCGCATGGGCTACCTCCTTTGGTTGATGAGGTCCTCGATAATGCGGACGACCTCGTCGATGGTATGGGCGGTGGAGTCGACGTGCACGGCGTCCTCGGCGGGCACGAGCGGGGCGACCTCGCGGCTGCTGTCAAGCTTGTCGCGCTGCTTAAGGGCGTCGAGAGTCTCGTCGACCTCGGCCTCGAGCTGCTCGGCGGTAAGCGGCTGGGCGTCGTTTTGGTGACGCTGCAGCACGCGGCGGCGGGCGCGCTCGCGCGGGTCGGCGGTCAGGAAGACCTTGACCTGCGCGTTGGGGAACACGACGGTTCCGATGTCGCGACCCTCGGCCACGATATCGCGGTCCTCGGCGGCGCGGCGCTGGTGAATGAGCATGGCGGCGCGCACGCCCGGGTAGGCCGAGACCTTGGACACGTTGGCGTCGACCTGCGGGGTACGAATGGCGGCCGAAGCGTCCTGGCCGTCAATGGTCAGGCGCGTATCCTCGCCGGTGCCGTTGGTAAAGCAAATCTCGATCTGCTCGGCGAGGGCGTCGATGGCCGTCTCGTCGTTCAGATCGATGCCGCGGTCGAGCGCGGCGAAGGTGACGGCGCGATACATGGCGCCCGTGTCGAGCTTGTTAAAGCCCAGCTGGCGGGCGATCTCCTTGGCGATGGTGGATTTGCCGGAACCGGCGGGGCCGTCGATGGCAACGATCATGCAATGCTTCCTTTCGATGGTTGACGTGCTGGTATGGTTCGCGGGGGCAGGGGCGCGGCGGGTTGCCTAGCCTGTGTAGCGCTCGCGGTAGGTGTTGCGCTTGGGTGCGGAGCCGTGGCTGCCGTGGTGACGCGTGCGGCTGGCGGGCGTGTCTTGGGGCTTGCCGCCGTTGCGCTTGGCGCTCGCCTGCTTGGGCGGGATGCCGCCGGCCTTGAGGACCTGTACCTCGCGGTCGGTGAGCTCGCGCCACGAGCCCTTGGCCACGTCCTTGAGCTCCAGGCCGGCAAAGTTGCAGCGATGCAGGCGGATTACCGGATGGTGAATCTTGCTCAGCATGCGCTTGACCTGGTTTTTGCGCCCCTCGCGGATGATGACCTCCACGGCGGTGGTGCCGGGCTTGACGCCTTGCGGAGCCACGGCCTCTGCCTCGCGCGCGTTGATGACGCGGCAGATCGCCGGCTGGCACAGGCCGTCGTCGAGTTCGATGCCGCGGCGGAGTGGTTCTAAGTCGCGATCGGTCAGGTGGCCGTCCACGAGCGCCTGGTAGGTCTTATAGACATGCTTGCTGGGGTGCAGCAGATCCTGCGACAGGTCGCCATCGGTGGTAAAGAGCAAAAGGCCTGTGGTGTCTCGGTCCAGGCGGCCCACCGGGAATAGTCCCGGAAAGCGGTCGCGGGGGACCAGGTCGGCCACGCAAGGGCGCTCCTGCGGGTCGCTCATGGTGGTGAGGTAGCCGGTCGGCTTGTAGAGCATCAAGTACACGGCGCCCTGGTTGAGCTTGACGGGCATGCCGTCGACCTCGATATGGTCGCGGTCGACGTCGACCTTGGTGCCCAGTTCGGTCGCGACCTGGCCGTTGACGGTCACGCGGCCGGCAGTCATCAGGTCTTCCGACCCGCGGCGGCTCGCCACGCCCGCGCGCGCCAAAAAGCGCTGCAGGCGCATGGTGTGCGGATAGACGGGCTGGGCGTCGGACTCGTGCGTATCCGCGTTGGGTACCGCAGCGCCGGCGCGCGTCTCCCCTACTTCGTTAATCCTCGTCATGCAAATCCTCCGAGGTCTCGTCGACGACCAGGGTCTCCAAGTCCTCGATTGCCTCAACATCGTCAACATCGGTATCGAGCAGTTCGCGCTCCTCGTCCAGGTCCTCGGCCTGCTCCTCGAGCGTGGACTGAATGCTGCGGCCGCTCAGGCGTTCGCGGATAAACTGACGCGACTGCTCGTCGGGGGCAAACTGCTCCAGGTCGGGCAGGTCGCGGGTGGAGCGCAGGCCGAACTTTTCCAAGAAGGCGTTGGTCGTGCCGTAGATGATGGCCTGACTGCGCTGGGGGTCGCGTCCGAGCTCGCGCACCAGACCTTTGTCCACGAGCGACGCGATGACGCCGTCAGAATTGACGCCGCGGATGCCTTTGACCACCTCGCGCGTCACGGGCTGGTGGTATGCGATGACGGCCAGTGTTTCGAGCGCCGCCTGCGACAGCTTTTGCGTGTCCCAGCTCAGCACATAGGCCTCGACCACGTCGTGGTAGGCGGGATGCGTAAACAGGCGCCAGCCGCCGGCGACCTCGCGCAGCTGAAAGCCACGGTTGGCCTCCTCGTACTCAACCTTGAGCTCGGCGAGCAGCGATGCGCACTCGCCGGGGGCGATATCCAGCGCACCTGCCAGCGCGGGCGCGCTCACCGGGTCGCTCGACACCAGCAGCAGCGCCTCGAGGGCGCCTTTGAGGCTGTTTGCCTCCAGTGTGGAAAGGGTTGACATGGTTGCGGCTCCTATTCGGTGAGCTCGGGGCCCTCGCCGGGCACGTATGCCTCGGCGCCCTCGACTCGGTTGATGCAGATGGTTCCAAAGATCTCGTCCTGGCTTAGCGTGAGCGAGCCGCGCTTGGCGAGCTCCAGCATGGCCAAAAAGGTGACGACGAGCTGCTCGGTGGTGGCGTCGCCGTCCAGCAGCTCGCGGAAGGTGCAGGTTTGGTGCGCCATGGTAAAGCGGTCGACTGAGGCCACGGTCAGGTCGAGCGGCACGCGATGCGGCGCCACGTGCTCGGCCTCCAGCAAGAAGGTCTGGCGCTTGCCGTCCAGGTCGGCACAGATAACGGCCAGGCCGCGCAGGGTGATGCCAGCCAGATAGTCGGGCATGAGCCCTAGGAACTCGGGGTCGGGGCCGGCCACACGCGGATGCATACGGCTTTCGGCCTGCATGCGGGCACCGAGGGCCGCCGCCGCGCCTTTAAACTGTTTGTAGGCAATCAGGCGCTGGATCAGGACCTCGCGCAAGGCGTCGCCGTCGAGCGCGCTGAGTTCCTCGAGGTCTTCGTCGATCTCGTCATCGTCTTCGGCTTTGCGCGGGGCCTCCTGCGGGACCAGGGAGGCGGCCTTGATGTCCAAAAGGGTTGCCGCGACCAGCAAAAAGTCGCTCGCCACGTCCAGGTCTAGCGCCTCGATGCGCTCGGCCTCGGCCAGGTACTGCTCGGCCACCTCGCTGATCGAGATGGCGCCGATATCTACTTTTTGGCGGGTTACCAGCTGCAGCAGCAGGTCGAACGGTCCGCTGTAGACCTGCGTCGACACGCGATACGACATCTTCGACCTCCTTTGACGGCGCCTTCGCGGCGCGGTTTGGGTGCATATTACGACCGTTTTGCACGGTCGACCTGTAAGTTTACCTTAGATGCCGGCGATTGCGAAGTTGAGCAGCTGCTCAGCGAGCGGATACACGGTAACGTCGAAATAGCGGCCGATCACGTCGATACCGGTCCACATGGGCAGCAGATACAGCACAAGGATAAGGATGGGCATAGCGTATTGCTGCAGACGGTAGTAGTTGTTGAGCACCTTGCCTTTGAGGAAGGGCACGATGATCGACGAACCGTCGAGTGGCGGGATCGGGATGAGGTTGAAGAACGCGAGTGACAGGTTGACCACGATAAAGGTGGCGCCGAAGTTCATGATCTGTGATGCTACGGCAAAGGACATGCTGGTGTAGAGGTTGCCGTACGTTGCGTGCATGAGGGCGGCCGCGAGGCACGCGAGTGCGATGTTCGATGCGGGGCCGGCCGCACTCACCAGGACCTCGTCACGCTTGGGGTGCTTGAGGTTGTTGAGGTAGACCGGCACGGGCTTGGCGAAGGCGAACACGGGACCGCCGGCCGCGAGCATGAGCAGCGGCAGGATGATGGTGCCAAACGGGTCGATGTGGTTGAGCGGGTTGAGCGAGACGCGGCCGCGCGAACGGGCCGTTTTATCGCCGAGTGCCCAGGCCGCGGCGGCGTGCGCGCTCTCGTGGATGACGATGCCCACGATGACGGCGACGGCGCTGGCGAGCAGGTTCATGAGGTGGCTGCTGGACATGGCGCTCCCCTAGCGGACGCGGCGCGAGGCGCGCGTGAGCAGGTAGTCGGCCACAAACAGGATGACAGCGACGATGGCGTAATCCAGGCGGAAGACGCCGCCAAAGGGCGACGTGATGACGCCGTAGCCGGCGATGGCGCTCGGCAGCGCGCGTGAAAGCTCAACGACAAAGCCTACGATCTGCAGCTTGGCGGTGAGGCCGCTAAAGCACAGCAGCACGGTCATCGCGCTCATAAAGATGCCGCAGATGCGACAGGCGATGGCGATGATGCTCATCGCCACGGCAGCGGCCTTACGAGAGTTCACGCGCGGTCTCCTCTTCGATCTGGGTGGAAAGCTCCAGCCATTCGTCCTCGAGCTTGGGCAGCTCTTGCTTAAGGCCGTTATATTCCCCCAGCGCGGCGTTGAACTTGTCTTGATCGGCATAAAGCTCTTCGCTTGCCATCAATTCCATAAGCTCGTCATAGCGGGCACGCTTTTTGTCGAGCTCCGTCTCGATCTTCTTGAGCTGGTTGCGCACGCCCTTGAGCTTTTTATTGAGCGCGGCGCGGGCTTGGGCCTCGGCGCGCTTTTGCTCCTTGGTCTTTTTGCCCTCGGCCGGCTTGGGGGCGGCGACGGGGGTGTCGGCCTGGGCGGCGTTGGCCTTGGTGGACTTCCCTGCGACAGGTGTGCTCTCCCCTGCCGTCTCGGCGGCGGCACGGGTTGCGAGGTCCTCGCGCTTGTAGAGGTAGTAGTCGTAGTCGCCGTCATAGACCGTGACCTTGCCATCGCGGATGTCGATCACGCGGTTGGCCACGGCGCGCACCAGGTGTTCGTCGTGGCTGATCAGCACGATGGTGCCGGGGAAGTTTTGCAGGGCGTTCTCGAGCATGTCCACCGAGTCGATGTCTAGGTGGTTGGTGGGCTCGTCCAGGCACAGGAGCGCTTCGGGGGCCACGAGCATCTTTGCCAGGGCCAGACGCGCTTTTTCGCCGCCGGAGAGGACGCGGACCTGCTTCTCGATGGAATCGTTGTCGCTAAACAGGAAGGCACCCAGCAGACTGCGCTGCTGCGGCACGGTCCACTTGGGCGTGACGGTGTCGATCTCTTGCAGAACGGTGTTGGACTCGGTCATGCCCTCGAGCGCGTGCTGGGCGTAATAGGCCACGCCCACGTTGGTGCCCAGGTCGCGGGTGCCGGTGGTGGGCGGCTCCAGTCCGGCGATGATCTTCATGAGCGTGGACTTGCCGGCGCCGTTGGGGCCGACGAGCGCCACGTGCTCGCCGCGGTAGAGCTTGAGGTCGATATCGCTGTAGATGTGCTTGTCGCCGTAGGACTTGGAGACGCCCTCCAGGCCCACGACCATATCGCCTGAGCGCGGTGGGTCAGGGAACTTAAAGTCGATGTGCTTGTGGCCCTCGGGTAGGATGACAAGCTCCTTTTTGATCTGCTCGATCTTGCGGATGCGCTCCTGGGCCTGGGCTGCCTTGGTGGGCTTGTAGCGGAACTTGTCGACGAAGACCTGCATGTGGGCGATGTCGCGCTCCTGGGCGGCGCGCTTGGCGCGCATCTGCTCAAGGTTGTCCTCGCGCTGCTTGAGGTAGCTGCTGTAGTTGCCGGTGTAAGTGGTCACGCGACGATTTTCGAGTGCGGCGACGTGGTCGACGCAAGCGTCCATGAAGGCGCGGTCGTGGCTGACGATGAGGACGGCGCCGTCATAGTTGGCTATAAAGCCGCGCAGCCACTGGACGCTTTCGAGGTCCAGGTGGTTAGTGGGCTCGTCCAGAAGCAGCAGGTCGGGATGGCGCAGGAAGAGCTTGGCGAGCGCGATGCGCATCTGCCAGCCGCCCGAGAACTCGGAGCACGGGCGCTCAAAGTCGGTGACCTTAAAGCCCAGGCCGGACAGGATTTTGCGGGCGTTGCTCTCGAGCTCGTAGCCGCCCAGGTGCTCAAAGCGGTCCTGGACCTGGCCGTACTCGTTGAGGAGTGCGTCGACGTCCTTGCCCTGCTCGGAGAGCTCGGTGATCTGGGCCTGCAGCTCGTTGGCGCGCTCACCCATACGGCGGATTTCCTTGGCGGCAGCCATGACCTCGGCAAGGATGGTGGTGTCCTTTTGCTCCAGGTTGGTTTCCTGCTCTAGATAGCCTACCTGGCAGTCCTTTGCGTACTGGACCTGGCCAGCGTCTGGGCTGTCGATGCCCATGATGATCTTGAGCATGGTAGTTTTGCCGGCGCCATTGGGGCCCACGAGCGCAAAGCGTTCGCCGGGATTTATCTGGAAGGAAGCGCCGCTAAAGAGGACGCGAGCGCCGAAGCTTTTTTCGATCTTGTCGACCAGGAGGATCATGGTGCCGCCTTTGACCTTGTGTGCCTATATGAAAAAAGGCCCCAACTTGCGTTGGAGCCTCATTCAATGCTCGGGTGGAGACGAGGGGGATCGAACCCCTGACCTCTTGACTGCCAGTCAAGCGCTCTCCCAGCTGAGCTACGCCCCCGTGCGAAGAAGTACTATACGGGAACTCGGACCACGATGCAAGGACATTTTTGGAAAAATTTTCGCGAGTGTCGGCGCGCACGGGACCGCGCCAGCCCGCGGGGCGCCTGGCCCCCGCACAGCCCGTACGCCGGCCGACTTGGCGCGTGGAACACGACGCGCCCCGTTCAACAGGGTTTTCCGTGCGCCGCCAGTCCCATTATCGGGTCCGATTGCGAAGCGCCCCTCCCCAGCGCCTCAGAACCATGCCGGTTTACTACGATAAATCAGGAATGTCCAACCACGCACGCCTTTTCGTGCAACCGGCGGGCTACCTACCTGCGGTTTTGCAAACGGAGAACACACGGTGCTCGGGGGTCGCCGATTCGTCGTAGTAAACCGGCATGGTTTTGAAATGGCATCAGGTTGATTTCACGCAAAAGTGTGTTGGAGCCCTGAATTAAAGGCCTTAAATTTTTTAGATCGCGTCTTTTCTGCGACGCGCCTAGAATTGCTGTTGATTAGCATCGGGCTTGATCTTGCGTTGTGCGACTTGCTCGTGCATGGTAGTATTTCACGTCGTGAAGCGAAGAAATTAGGTCTGAGTTGCCTTTGTTAGAATTGCATTCACTGTTCATAAGGGCTCTTGGCGCAACGGTTAGCGCAGGGGACTCATAATCCCTGGGTTCTGGGTTCGAATCCCGGAGGGCCCACCAGAGAGTTTTAAGGCCGGGCGTTACGCCTGGCC
Source organism: uncultured Collinsella sp. (assembly GCA_900546755.1). Taxonomy (GTDB): domain Bacteria; phylum Actinomycetota; class Coriobacteriia; order Coriobacteriales; family Coriobacteriaceae; genus Collinsella. The sequence continues at coordinate 21,523 of UREC01000020.1, forward strand.
TCTTTGTTATTGGTGCTGCGGACTAGCTTTGCCATCCACAGACGTAAAGTTATTAACATTCATATTCATGATTAACAATGGATATGTAGCCAAGATGCTGCCAGCCAACAGATGTGTAAATCGATTAATATGAAAATAGGCCCCAACTTGCGTTGGAGCCTAGTTCAATGCTCGGGTGGAGACGAGGGGGATCGAACCCCTGACCTCTTGACTGCCAGTCAAGCGCTCTCCCAGCTGAGCTACGCCCCCGTGCGAAGAAGTACTATACGGGAACTCGGACCACGATGCAAGGACAATTTTGAACAATTTTGCGGCGCGTGGAACGGGTGTGGGGCCGAAAGGACCCACGATGCCCGATCCATCTGGTCGCTTAATAAACAGACCGGTTTACTACGCTGATTCCCGGATTTCCGACCTCACGCTTACTTTCGCATAACGGGCAGGCGATCTACCTGCGGTTTTACGAGCGGCGAATTCGGTGTGCTCAGACACACTCAATCCAACGTAGTAAACCGGCATGATTTTAAAATGGCACTTAATTACTAACAGCATATAAAGTATTAAAATTGCTCACATTGAAATTATTACTTACCAATACCAAGCCAATTGCACAGAACGTTGGCCCGCAATCTGGTCTCAGCGCATCTCATCGCCTCGGTTTTTGGTTTGTAGCACAACTCCAATCGCTCACACACACTGTGAATGATGGCATCAAGCTGATCGTGATCATTGAGCATGTCATGGGTTACAAGAAATACGTCGTATCCCATGCTTTGCAATGCTGTCATTCGGGTGGCATCGTGGTCAAGCACAGCGCCCGATCCATGAATAACCTCACCTTGAAGTTCGATAATCACGGCCTTCATTGTTATTGGGTTTACGATGACGATATCGCCGTAACAGATTTTCTGACCTGCGATTTTCCGAGCTGAATTCGACAGCGGTGTTAGGTCGTTGACGAATATGTTTTTAAACTCCGCTCCGCCGGCACGCCTCGGATGACTCAGCAACATGATTCCAGCAACTTCTAGCGGGGATGCAGCAATACCCATTACCTGCTGTGCGGCTTCGCAGAATTGCTTTCCCCACATCTCGCCCTTAACCTTCGCCGCAAATCTATGTAATTCTTCTATTTCAATAAGAGGCTTTCTCATCCAAAGCGATGTGCCCTTTCCGTTAGTTTTATTTCCGAATCCGTCATCCCGCTGCCTCCTTTGATCATGCTCGCTGTCCTTCTGGTGCACCCGAGCATAGACTCGCTTCCATGGGGCCTCGTCTTGGTTTTCGTCTAGTTCAAACAGACTTTCTGTGGTGTACTGCTCTTCTTCTTCTGATTTTGCCCGCTCAAGTGCCATGTCAACCGCGGGCGATGGTTTAAAAACCGAGAACCATCCGCAAAATTCGTACATAGACAGAACCAGATCGCATGAAGAAACGCTTCGAGTCATGGTGAATAGCGTATTAAGAGGGTCTGTGACGCTAAAGCCCATACCCGTGTCGATGGAAACCTTCTCCGTATAGGCGTTGTTCCATCGGATAGTCCGTCTTGTCTTGGAATGCAGGTTGCTTAGTGTTGATGCTGCTGTGATGACTGGGGTCTTGAGCACGTCAGTTACGAAAGGGGCTTGGGATAGAGCTCGCCAACCGTCTTCAGAGTTGGGCAGGCGCGGGTAGAGGTCGCGCACCTGCGGTGGGCAGCGCCAGTAGCGGAATGCGGTGTTTGCGCAGACGATCTCGTCCATGTGGCCTCCCCTGGTTTCGACCGTAGGCCGTGCGGATTGCGGGCATGGCCGATTATCTACCGGGGCATCATGCGGGTAAGTACGGGAAGCTGACCAAATGCTGACCAAATATTGGATGGGATGTGTTGAAAGGCTGATCGATCCATGAATGTGCTGGTACGAGCTGTGCACCAGTGGTCTCGGTCTCCACAATTGCGCATAGATTGCGCAGAGAATTCAATGAATGAACGCAGATGCACTTTTTAAAACGTGCGATGACGACAACTAAAGTGAACTGCATAACATATAACGCTTTAGGTAAATTCGGTTCGATTTGGCATCATATGAAAAAAGGCCAGAGGCTTAACACCTCTGACCTGCGCTTTTGATGGTGGGCGATACAAGATTCGAACTTGTGACCCCATCCGTGTGAAGGATATGCTCTACCCCTGAGCCAATCGCCCGTCGCCTTTCGGCAAAAGAGATACTAACATAGCCGCGCGTGGTTTACCAAGAACTTTTTGCCCCCGATTTTAAATTCGTGGGTGCTAGCCAAGCCAAAACAACAAAAACAATCGGTAAAACCGCAGCTAAACCACCATTTATCGCTTAATCCACGAGGTCTCGGGACGGCAGATAAGTCGCGCGTTGTTGTAGGCCATGTCGAGCGTGAGGCAGGTGCGTGCGGCGTAGAAACCGTCCTCGCGCTGGATGGTCAGCGCTAGCTCGGGTTTGTCACCGGTTAGGCACAGCGGCAGCAGCAGTTGGATCCGGCCGCCGTAGAACTGCGGCACGGCGAGCGTGTAGTTGGCGGCGGCGCGGCGGGCGGCTTCGACGACGGCGCCCTCAAAGGCACGGCGCAGCAGCAGCGAGTTGTCCTCCCCCATCAGGCTAGCGGGAATACGCGTAAGGTTCTCCTCGTCGCCCAGAATGTGGTCGATGTTGGAGCGGATGGGCAGGCGGTAGTCAAAGACCAGCTCGGAGGGGTCCTCGGCAAAGCGCACGCGGCACGGCAGGTACTCAAACGAGACCAGCATGGGGTCGCTCTCCTTAAAGAAGCCCTTCAAAAACCAGCGCTGGCGCGCGTCGGGCTTGGTGTTGGGCTCAAACAGGCCGTAGATGGTCTCGTAGCGACGCGTGTACAGGCCGGTATTGAACAGGCAGCGGTCATCGTCGAACACCAGCGGCAGGTTGGACGGCCCGGTCTGGTCCACGTCGCGCTCGGTCAGGAACACCGCGCGGCTAAACGAAAACGACAGGTAGTTTTTGAGGATGCGGTTGCCGGGACCCCAGTCCTCGGGGTCGGCGAGATCGGCCAGACGGTCGTAGCAGGTCTCGGGGCAAAACGCAAACTCGTAGACATTGCTGCACAGGGTGCTAGGGAGTTCCATGTGGCGTCCAATCAATTCATTAACCGGCGTGCGGATGCTTAGATTCTATACGAGCGACAGATCGCCCGTGCCCGCAACGAATCCGCAGCGCAGCTCTTCGGCTAGCTCGCTGTTCGTGCGGCGACTGGAAACGAGGTCCTGGATCCAGGCGTAGTACTGGTTGTCCTTTGGTTCGGGGCTGTCAGACAGCACGACCGGAGTGCCTGCGAACCTTAAGACGGACAACGCAAAGACAAGGCTGGTTCGTTTGTTACCGTCTTCAAAGATGTGGTCCTTGACCATGTGCTCGGCCGCGTAGGTGACCTGGTCAAAGATGTCTGTGAAGCGATCGGCCGGCGATTGACCGAATATCGTACAGAATGCACCCGCAAGCACGGACTCGACGCGTCCAAGCTCAAGCGCGGCCCGGTCGCCTGTGGCGTCGGTTGTATAGCAGCGCCCGACCGTCATCAACGTGCTGTGCAGGCGCATCACGGCCGCGGCCATATCTTCGAGCGAACCGGCATCATCGAGCACGAGCGGCGCGAACGGATGCGCTCCCCGCTTCGTGTCCGCCATCATGAGTTCTCCAAGAGCCTGAGCGCGTTGGGCATGTTCGAAATGGTCAGCCGAATAGCTTCGTCGATTGACGTGGTGCCGCCGAGCAAAATCGGTGATGCTGAATTTGCCACGTGCGCAGTTGAATGATCTTCTTGAGCAACGCAATCAGCGCCGTCATCTTGTTGAACATAGCTCCAAGGCATGTCTGACTCCTCTATAGCTTTACAGACGAAATAGCCTGCGAGTCGTACTCCAGAGCAATCGGTTGCCAGACGAGGTCTTCGATGGTGCAGTTTAGGGTGTCTGCAAGCGCCAATGCCGAGGAAACCGAGGCGCGGCGTAGGTCGAGCTGGTTCTGCTCGTAGAGTTGTATGGCGCGAAGCTTAACCCCCGATTGGGCGGCGAGCTGTTTTTGCGTTAGTCCGGCAGCCTTTCGTGCCGCCTTGAGGCCCTTTTTGTCTGCCTGGGCGTTGTTCCATTTTTCGATGACAATCTGGGCGAATTTATCTTCGGAGGCCTCGTGGAGCGGATGGTACGAGCCGATGATCCAATCGAGCGGAGCGACTTCGAGTAGCTTATTAAAGCCCAAGCTGCTCATCCATTGCGAATAGGCCATAACCCACCCCGCCCAATACTGAGGCGAACGGTCGAACGGATAGGTCTCCCTACATCTGACGGGGGTCAGTCCCGCATGGGCGATAATATCGCGCGCGAGCTCGTCGCCCGCCATGCCGCAGACGACGCGAGGCATACCGCGCTCAAACTGTTTCATCTCAAGAGCGTTCGACATGATCGCCGTCAACTCGGCTGGAGTCAGCCCTTGGTCACAGAGAGCAAAATCGACCGCCTCGCCCAGCGTTCTCATTGCATCCTCGAGATACATCTCACTGTAGGCGTGGGTCATCGCCCGTCATCCCCTCTCGAATGATATCGACGATACGTATTCCCTCAAACGGGTTTTCGGCAAGGAGCTCCCGATACTGCGCCCTTGCCGCTTCATCTCGTTCCTTGGCCAATGGACCATACAGAGCTTGCTGCGCACGTTCAAATCCAGCAAAACGAATGCTCTTAAACGCACGCTCGCTTTTGAGCACAATCTGCTCCCCCAGGTTACCGAGCCTCATAGATCGTCCAAGCTGATTAACGGTGATCGTATTGTTTACAAAAGCTCTGGCATAGCTAAAGTACGAGTCGTCCGCACGCCACCCCCTTATTACGTCGCAAGTGCTCGTCTGAGGTAGAAAGTGATCATGGAGATATTCGCACGCCCCCGCGGCAATGGCGGTATCTTTGCGAAAAGAACGATGCTCAACGAGCAACGCTATCCAATGCAGGACGCAATATTGCGGCGATAGCAAGTCAAGAACTTTGAGATCGGCTATATCGAGTTCATAGCGATTCGCAAAGCCATCGGCATCGCGCGAGCATGCCCATTCCCTTGCAAGGTCGAGGCTCTCTGTGCAATAGAATCCCTGTCCATAGTCGTTATGGATTTTCCCCAGGCCAAGCTGGGGAGTCTCAATGATTATCTGAGAACCATGCCACAGTTCCACGCGAGTCTCCTAACAGGTATCGCTCTAGCGATAGTATAACATACTATCGCTAGAGCGATACCTGTATTCAAATAGCAAGAGGGTGTCTGGAACCGAGTTTGAGTTCAATACTGACTTCTAAGGCTCGCCGTGTCCGGAAGTATGCGACAAAACTCAGACTTGCTGATCACGCCGGAGCACACTAACGCCTCGTCCTGCTTACAGAGCTTCATAGACACGCACCTCATCTTGCTCGATGCTTTTGCGGAATGCCGGGCGCATGTGCTCTGGTGGGTTGGTGACGATATCAACCTTTCGCCCAAGTTCCCTCTCGAGCTCATGGGAGAGTTCGTAAAGCGTGCCGAAAGTCATAGTGTTGCCGCATACTAGGCGCAAGTCAATATCGCTATCGGGCGTTTGTTCGCCTCGGGTAAATGAGCCAAATAAATAGGCTTCGCTGACGTCGTATTGAGCCAGCACGCGGGAGGCGACGGTGGATATGTCGGAAGGCGAAATCATGGGATATTTTCCGTTCAACAGTAGAACGTCAGGGGGCCAGCGCCGAAACCGCCGGTCCGGCTTTTTGCCGTTCTGCAAGCTCGAAGATAAACGGAGCGTTTGATCTAATAAATTCTGTCAAGAAATTGAGGTCATCAGCAGTAAATCCTTCGACGTTGAACCATTTGACCGCAGGCAAGAAGCAATCCGCATGGTCAAAGCCAAAGTCAACCGGGCGTTCGACGGCTACGCGAACGGTTCCGTCTTCTCTTGTCTCTGAGTAGGCAAACTGAGTGCCGTCATCAAGCTGAACATAGCTCCAAAGCATGTTTGCCTCCTTATGTTTACATCCGAGTATAATGAGCAGACTAGATGGTTTGGATGTCCTTGTAGAACAAGTTTGTCATAAAGACATTTTTAGAATTTATGCAGACCCTCCGAAAAAGAAGATGCCCTCAACCCAAAGAGATTGAAGACATCTTATCAGTGGGCTTTCTTTTGATTCCGTTGGTCGCGCCCTACGACCATTTTCTGATTTTAAGTATGTTCAGGTAATGAAGGAAATGAGTGAGATTTCGAAAATGAGTTTGGCAGAATTAGGCAGAGTCAAATAACGAATGTCTCGTGTTATTTCTTACCCTTTGTTCGGAAGCAGAAGCTTGGTATATATCTGGAAGACAGTAAGAAGAAATAGGTCTTCCATGGTCTCGATTCTCTCGCCATCGAAACCGCCGGGGCACCCGTAGTACCTATTGTTGGCCTCGTCACCAGAGCCGTAGGTTGCCGCGTAGAATGCAGCGGTCGACGCGAATCGGCAGGCCTCTATCTCGGGGCTCGATTCGAATTGATAGTCATTTTTTAGATAGGAAATGGGGGCGAAGGAAGCGTCCCTCGATTCGAAGGCCTCGGAAAGGACCTTACGGATAAGGTAATCGTACCCCGGGGTACAGCTATCAGGGGGCAGGAACGAAGAGTCCAGGCACTCGGGAAGAAGGTTAACCCGAGGTTCTGGCAGTCTCTCCCCCGCATACCTTTCGAGGCTGTGAAGCACGTATTTCCCATCATCATAAAGAACAGATTCATCTTTTGGGAAGCGGTCACGGAGGACGGCTTCGACTGCGGCGATGCAACGGACGAACAGGTCTTCCTCTCCCCTGACCCGCAAGTCAAGACTGCAGTATTTAAGAATCAGATTCTGCACCTCCGGCACTAGGCAGCAGAATCCCCAATACATCTTACGTGAATAATGGAAAAGATCATTGTGCATGGCGGCAACGGCGCAAAGCGGTATTAGGCCTCTGTCGGCGTAATGGTTCGAGATGAACTCAATCGCTCGTGCCTTATTCCCTTCGGCGTGCCTACGCTCATCCCTCTCGTCCTGACGACGTTCGAATACTTCCATGCGCTTGCTCTGATATATTTGTATAAAGGCGATAACAATTGTCGCAGCTAAAGAAAATACCGAGCATATAAATTCAGGCATCGTGCTTCTCTCCAATAGAATTCTTATACAAAATCCAGTAATCACGCGATCCAATTATTGAGCATTTTTACGCATAGGGCGTTTGCTTTGATCGGAGCCATTTCATTATGAGCTTGTGCGAGTCTAACGGAATATTGGTGAGCCTATAAGGACTGGTTAAATCAAGCCATCTTTCGTCGACGAATCGGCGTCATCTGACAATGCATGAGGAGAACGTTGATAGATATACACCATCGTTTAAGCTCACTGGATTAGTTCTTGATAAGATGCGAAGAATAGCAGCAAGGAGATGATTGTATGGTTCGGCGAATCTCTAAATCGGAAATTGGCGGCGCACTTGAGCAGTGGCATGTCGGTTCATTAATGAAATTTGTTACGCAGAGAGTTTATGCGGAACAACTTATCCAGGGAATCCCCTACCTGCAGGCGGTTGATGAATTTAGATCAAAAGAGGCGGGAGATGGAAGGTCTGATGCCTACGAGGGTCTCCTTACAAGTTTTATGTCTGTTGGTTCAAGTCGTGCAATTTACTGCATGACGGCACTTGAAGATTCGAATTATCAATTCTTCCTACAGAGTAAGGATGGGCGGCGCATTAGAGACGAATTTTCAAATAGAGGCGCTGCAGTTTTGATTAAGGATCCTGTCGAGTTTTTGCTTCGATTTCAGGAAGCGGAACCTGAAGGTATCAATTTTGGACTGGTTTCTTATGACGGAGACATATTTGAGCCCAAGGTGGCGTTATCCAACTTTAAGCAGGCAGCCAGTGAAGTTACTTTCCACAAGAATCGTGCATATGAATATCAACATGAGTTTCGAATCGTCACTGGCCACGACTGCGATATCGACTTTAAATAGGAGGACAGGGATGGTGTAACGCACAACGTGTTCAACGGTTACATTCCCTATCAGGGTTTGAGACTTGGCTCCCTTGATGACATTGCTGAATTGCTTACCTTTCAGTGAGCGTCTATCGACAACGTTAAAAGGCGCGAGTTGAATTATGTTTCACTTATAAGGGCGGAGGATCCAGCATGAGCAAGAACAAAAGCGACCAGAACGCGCACGAAGAGCAAGTGTTCAATGATGTTCTTAAGCTATCGATGGCCTCGGGTGGATACAAGAAGAAAGCTGCCTTGAAGGTAAGTGGATCTATTAACGCAGGCAGCGAGTGCCCTGATATTGTTATTACCCGCGAAAATGGATCCATTGTTGGTTTGGAACATTTTAGAATCGACCATAACATCAAACATGGTCGAAACGCTCAATCAAAATCTGCTGAGCTCACATCGGTAATGAAAGCTGACTATGAAAAGCTGGTGCCAAGGCTTAAAGCCGACGACGTATCGTCGGAGGAAATGGCAAGTTTAGTCGCAAACTATGTCTCAGTGGCCAAATATTATCAAAGCTGTGCATGTTGCGATGATTTGACGCGCTCTCTAGATGCTCGGTTGTTTGGTGAAAAAGCAGGTCATGCTCGCAAATTGCCTAAATACCGCAATCACCTTACTGAACTTAGTGGTGATGATGGACGCATTGAATTGGGCTATTTAATTGAAATTCATTCAGATTTTCAGGGATTATTCATGCACGATGGAACAAGAGTGGCCCGCCTCGACAGTGGGCAATGCCCACTTTATGCGGAAATTTACGATCTTCTATTCAGGGCATCTTGTGAGGTCGATTGGATCCTAATGGGTTTTTACCCATGCTTGACTGACCAGATTGCAAATGCCGCCATCATAGATTGCCGTAATAATATGTTTAAGGAGAGCTGCCGCAGGCAGCGTCTTAAAAGAACGGAATATTTAGGTCTAGGTAAAACGGAACCCTTTCTCAAGCAAAGTAGAGTCGGAGAATCAGAAATTGAGCTTTGCGGAGATAAAGTAAATATCAAAATTGAAAAACCCGCTGAAGGGATTTCCCCTGAGCTCCTATTTTGCACTGCGATAAATGATGCTGCAAGAGCATTAAATCTTGATAGAAGCGGCGAAACGTATACAGCAACGATTTCTGTTCAACTGATTTACGAACTCGTGCGGATGAGGAGCAAGGGGATTCGAGGCATTGTGACAATTTACGATGTTATGCGGCTGCTTTTAGAAATTGAGTGGGCTGTATTAAAACAAGAGATTGACAGCTTTGGCGTACGGTACAACATTTCCGAAACACCAGACTTTTGCTTATAGACAATCCGGGATGTCACTAAGAAACCAGCTCATACAGCTCACCAATGAGTCCGGTTTAATATTTGCCCGCTTTAGCACCGTCGAATATTGCGAGGCAACTCTGATGGTCTTTCGCTTGGGCACCAGGGTCGACAAAGATCCCGGTGCCCTTTCGTTGCCTTCAGTCTAACCTGCGACATTATTGAATGCTTTTCTCATTCATGTGGACCTGGGTCGCATGTCACGATTCAGCCCATGATCACGTCCGTATGGCCTCTGCCTTCGATAATTGGGTGCCTATAGACAAACACGCAAATAGTTATACCTTGTGAATGTCTCTTTCTTCCAAATGGCAGCTATCTCAACAACGACATGCGGCAGCTAGAAGCACTGTAGCAAGCAGGAAAAACGTAAAGGAGACTGCGATCCAGTTGCTGTCGCCGGTCTTGGGGAGTGTCGCTGCGGTCGCGCTGGTGGCTTTAGGCTTGGACGGCGCAGGCACCGTGGTCTTGGTCACCCTCGTCTTGGTCGTTATGTTTGTCTTGGGCGACGTAGCCGCAGGCTTCATTGCGGGAACCGTCGTTGGCTCCGTACCGGGTTGCTCTGCAGCGGGACCGGCGCCACCATCAGGCTCGCCCGTCCCGCTGCCCGGCACGTCGCGTCCATCGGTCTCCCCCGCCGGAGGCGTGGCGACATCGGGCTCAACCACCACATGCGGTGCCACCGCACCGGAGGCGTCCACCATGCCGCTAGCACCAAAAGCCCCACCAGCAGGCGTCACAAACCGCGCGGACACTAGCGACCCACCCGTGCACGCAACGCCGCCGTCGGCACCGGTCGCATCAAGCCACGAGGCGTCGACGGAGAGCCGACAGCTGGCCGCGCCATCGCCAATGCCCGCGTCCTGCAGATACGCGCCGTAGGCGCGCACGCCCGCTCCGGACCCGGCGCCCGCGGCAACGACGCGCCCGCCGCCGCGCACGGCCATGTCGCCAGCGATCACGCCGGCGACCGCCTCGTCCGTAATATCGGCCCCGTCCGCCCGCGCATCGACTGAGCAGCCGTCCACCACGAGCGCCTGCGAGACGTGGATCCCGCACTGCGAGCCCGTCGCCGTCAGGGACCCGGTGCCGCGAAACGTCAGGTTGCCCCACACCTCCATGCCGCACAGCGTGATGTCCGCATCGGGCGCATGCGACTCCGTCACGGAGTTTTGCCCGGCAAGCGTCAGCACCAGGTCGCCCTCGGCGCCGATGGCCTCGCCCGCGTAGCCGTTAAGCTCCAGGTGGTCGGCATCGGTCCAGGCCCAGCCGGGGCCCGACACGCCCGGCTCGCAGTACGTCGCGCCCGCGATGATGAGGCTCTCCGCGCCCGCGGCATAAGAAGGTCCGCCCAGCAAAACGCATAGGCAGGCCACGGCAACAAACGCAATGTAATGACGGCTGGTGTAGGACTCGGCAGCAAACATACCCGCTCCGATCTTCGCAGGAGCCAATAGAATGTGCACCAGAAAATGCCCTGGTAGCAGCAGCTATTAGTGTATCGAGATCAGACTATGGGCGAGGAAGAAACCCCGAGATCGATTCCCGAAATTAGGTGTAAATCGTTTTGCCAATCGGTGAAAGGAAGGAGTCTCGCCACATCAATTGATGCTACGCTTACCATGATCTGCTTAAAAAGCAACTCGATTTATACGCCGACGATAACCTCACGGTCAAATTATAGTATCGATTCCGCGTCGGTTTGAGTCTTGGGCATTTCCTCGCAACCCTTTAGGCAAATAAATATTCTCGTGAAAACAAAAGTGTTATAAAGCAGGGATTTCGTTTCGCACACTATTCGAAACGAGAGAGCTAAATACATAAAACAGATGAGCACTTCAACATAATAATCGCAGCAAATCACTGCAGTCAATTTTAAAAACGTAGTTTGATCGATTAGAGAGATCAAAAGGCTCAACGTAAATGCTGTTGCAAATAAAACAAGCGCGTTCTCGTAGTAACGAAGGAAATTCAACAGTGGGTTACCTTCTTTTGAAGCCAGCCCATGAATATACGCACCATCCAGCAGACTGAAAAAGATTGCAAAGATTGAGAGCGCAACTCCGAATAACCCCAAAAACACATCCTTTAATGTCATGGACAAATTCACAATTAACTCAACGGAATTCGGAGCATTAAGCATATTTAGTGAAAGAACCAAGGAGATAACTGAAACTCCAATGGAGATTGGCAGGTTTCCTTTTACGGGCTTTAACTCGTGCAGTGCACCACTGATTAATTCGCCAACACTTCTTACTTCAGCAAATTGGGAAAGAACGTCAGGCATTAAGAGACCCTTCTAAATTTTATTAACGAGTAATTCAAGGATATTGAGCGCTTTGTAATAGAAGGCTGCATTATCTTCACTTGCTTCAGGTAGATAATTGCGTTTCATGCAGTAGTCTGCAATTCTCTTGTCGTCGTCACCGCTTAGATTTCCAGTACTTGGAATCTGAAGCTCAGAACCAAGCTGATTGTCAGTAATTTTGACTTTTGTTCCATCAGATTTTTCACCAGTTACCGTTGCTGAGGCGACGCCAGAGGCAATGCTATCCTGGAAAAGGTCAGAAATCCCCTTAGCTGATTTAGGAGAATTGAAAGTTAAATTTCCCGTTTTTGAGTCAACCGAATTCATTGCGGAACGTACACACGCTAGTATCGGTCCTGGATCAATATCATTGTTTAAAGGGAAAAATCGAAGATTAATTGACTTTATTTTCGCAAATTCGTTGATAGTCTCATCAATACTATCAGGCAAGGGCATGTTAACAATATTAATTAGAGCATTAGGAAGTTGAGGCAAGCCTGTCTTATCCCTTTCTCGGTTAGCCTCGCGAGTGTAACGATCGACAACTTTCCTCAAAACGGCTTGAAAACTCTTGAGATTGGGGCTATGACCCTCATTCTTGATAAGGATCATTCTATGGCTCTTGAGATAGATAATAAATCGAGAATATGGAGCGGTTGGGACGGAGCTTGGAGATGGAACGAGCTCATTATCGACAACGATAGTCCGCACCCGGTAATAAGTTTCACGAATCAAATTTCCCGTGAGAACATATTCTGAATTTATTAGCTTTAGCTCAACATCTGAGAAATAGCTGACATTTTTGGAGGTACGAACTTTCTGTTCGTTGCAGAACGCTGGATACAAAATGTCTTGGAAGTGGGTCAACATGGGGTCATTATCTGGCCCATATGTAATGTTGAAATTTGCAATACTTAGTTTTTTCACTTCGTCCATATGCATCCCTTAAATAACAATTATTGCGCGGGCACTCTTGTTTGTCGCGCAATATTTTAGTTCATATAAGCTTAAGGTCTGCGCCATGACAAACGCTTCATATTGTGGATGTTTGTCAAATAATGCCTTCGAATATGCAACTCAAAGAAAGGTAAAGGCGCTAAATCGTCTCGTCAGCCTCGTTCATCAGTCGGTTTCAGATATAGATGAGTTTTTCGCTCTTTAGGAGTTGATTAAAAACACGGTCGAGATCTTCATCGTTTTGTATTGTGACGTTGCACGGCTCGGCCTCTTTGAACTTATAACGGTCATGGATCTTTTCAAGATCCTTGCACACGCCTCGGTCGATGGAAATGACGGCAGGGTACGACGGATCGAATTCAATGGTGAATACCCTGAATCGATATCTATCCGAACGAATCTCGAAGCAATAGGAATTCTTCTTGTACAAGTCGTCTGCATTCATAAGGTCGACTTTTGGAGTTTGATCTAATGCGCTGGTTGGTTATTGAGCGTTGGTCAAAATGGTTGTTTTTACGGTAGCGCTAACAGCGTAGCCCTGGCCGAGCAGCCGCTCGAATACCACCTGCGAGTTGGTGACGCCCTTTCTCAGGAGGTCGTCCACCAGGCCGGTGTGCCCGGCGAGCACGCCCGGTGCGGCCCTCCTCCCGCTGTTCCCGTGGGGCAGGGCCCTGAACCCGTGGGCCCTGACCGTCCTCGCCCGGGAGCGGGTGAGCCCCGTCCTCCTGCAGAACTCCGCGAGGTTGCATGTCTGCGGGTCGAACCCGTCGCCCTCCTCCGCGGCCATCTCCCGGAGCGCCGCGTCTATAATCTCCTGTAGGTCATCGTGTCTCTCGTTCACCTCAATGGTCCTCCTAACGCCGGCGTGTTGGCACCACCAGCGTAGTGGCGGCGGGGAGGCGCGGTGGCCATTATTCGGTGACCGGGATTGGTCAAAATCGTTTGACTATCAGTGGCTAAAATTGCCCGGCGCTAACACAAGTTCGGCAACAGGAAGTTCTGGGCGGAGGGCTACTACGTGTCCACCGTCGGCCTGAACGAGGCGACGATCGCCAAGTACATCAGGGAGCAGGACTCCCACGACATCGCGCTGGACAAGCTGAGCGTGAAGGAGTACGAGGACCCCTTCAAGAGGGGGTGATGCCGCCGGTTCGACCGGCGCGCCACGGGTCAAGATGCACTAGGCCTGGACGAAGTCCGGGCCCGCGCCTTTAGACGCGAGCCCGGGGCCCGTGGGTTATACCCTAAGAGCAAACCACCCTTTTTAAGGGTGGTTCTGATTCTATCTAGCGGAATTTTATTGGGACGAGACCTGAGCATATTCGTCGACGCAACCTCCTCCCCAGTCGCCACGCCAAATGCAGTCGGAGCGGCCGAAGGATCTAACGAGCACGCCGCGATGACTTGGAAGTGCGGTTGGAAAGGTCATCGAGGCCAAAGAATCCCGGAGGTATACCAAGGCGCACTTTGGGAATCCGTCGAATCACCCCACTTCAAGCCAGAATTCAGATCGGGCCGATTCATCATCTGGAAGTCCCATCGGCGACTCGCAATGAACAACCGACGCGCTCTGCGAGAGACCGTTCATTACCGGCCCGAGCCGAACATGGACACAACGTCCCGTTTGTGTTCTTCAATCGCCTGCACGTTCTTCCTATTCTTGGGTTGTCGAACAAGCCATAGAGAAAAGGAAGAAAACATGGTCACCGACAAGATCTACGCGGAATCGATCGCCAAGCAATACGCGCCCAAAAGCGCCTCCAAGCTCACCGCGCTCAAGAAACTCGATGCCAAAGCTAAGCGCCCTGCAAGCATCTTCGCCCACAGCTTCGGCATCGTTTCTGCGCTGCTGTTGGGTGTAGGCATGTGCCTGACCATGGGTGTGCTGGGACCTGGCCAGAGCACGTTGTTCGTGCTCGGAATCGTCCTTGGCATCTTGGGTCTCGTAGGCGCAAGCGCGAACCTTGTCCTATATCGCCGGATTCTGGAAACCTCTAAGAAGAAATACGCCTTTGAGATAATGGAGCTTGCCAAGGGAATTGCCGGCGAATAGCTTTTGGCATCAGGGAGAGGCGGGCTTGGGTGAACAGGCAGCAGAGCAGATACTTTACGACGGCGCAGCTTATGGACGAGGCTTTGCTCGACTTGCTGCAGGACAAGGATGCGGAGTTCATAACCGTTAAGGAGATCTGCAAGAAGGCAGGGGTGGGGCGCTCTACGTTCTACCTTCACTACCAGGGTGTCCCTGACCTCGTGAAGGAGTGTTCGGAGCATGTGAACACCAAGTTCTTCGAGCGCTTTGAACAAAGCGCCGCAGACACGATCGGGACTATCCGTACGGCTCCCCTCGACGAGCTCGTTTTCGTAACCGACGAGTACCTGAGGCCCTACCTCGAGTTCGTCCAAGACAACTGTTCCATCTATCGCGCGATGCTCGCAAACGGGCATACGCTGCAAGCTCAGGAGCGATTCGAGGCCCTAGCGAAGCACGTCATCGACCCAGTGTTGGAGCGCTTTGGCTATCCCAGCGAGCAGCGGGCCTTCGTCATCAGTTTTTATGTGCATGGGCTCTCTGCCGTGGTACAGGACTGGATTCGGAGCGGCTGCGAAACGCCTGTCGATGAGATGGCGCGCATTATCAAAACCTGCGTGCACCCGAACGGCACGAACCGACGTCTTGCCAACGCTAAAGAGAGGCGCGAATGAAACGATGTGACGGCGACGCCCTCTAGGCGCCAAGAGCGCGGGCCGCGCATCCGCCTTGAGAATACTGCGGAAGGAACGGGAAGCGAAAGCAGCAATCTACCTTGGTAAAGGGCGTGTATCCCTTTCCGCTGCTCGCGCGGGGCGGCTCCAGCCGTGCCGGGATCTCCAGCGCGGCCTCGAAGCCGTTTGCGGCGAGAACCAAGGAGGAGGGTTTCCCGTGATGGCGATAGGACGGAGGGGTTTCTGTAGGCGTGTAACCAGTAGGAGCTACTTATCGAAGCCCGCCGCCGCGGAGCTGCTCCTTGTAGTTCTCGCCCCAAGCTCTCATTGCGTCAAGAACGGGTCTGAGTGTCTGTCCCAGGTCGGTGAGCGAGTACTCCACCCGTGGGGGCACCTCTGCGAACGCTTCACGATGAACGAGCCCCGTTTCCTCCATGGTTCGTAGGTTGCTGGTCAGAACTTTCTGCGAAATCTTGCCGATCGAGCGTTGCAGCTCCTTAAAGCGCATCGTGCCTTTGAGCGAGAGTTCGCGCAGGATGAGCACCTGCCACTTGTTGCCGATGAGCAAAAGCGTTGTCTCCACTGGGCAGGCAGGCAGGTTCTCCAAAGTCGGTGTTGTCATATTCGTGAAACCTCCGTCTGCAATCATGCACGTCATTTACATTAGTTTCCTTTTGGTGCTTACAGCACTTTTATGTGCCTACTTTCCATTATATACCTTTGACGCGTATCGTATGAGCCGCAAGGAAAGCGGCGGCGAGTGCCGCAGGTCGAAAGGAAAGTATGATGACCAAGAAAATCGCAGTTGTAGCAGCGAACGGCAGGGCCGGCAGCCTCATCGTTGAGGAAGCCGTGCGTCGCGGATTCGACGTGACCGCCATCGTGCGCGGCGAGAATAGGACCACTGCTCAGAACTCCGTCATCAAGGACGCACTCGAGCTCACGACGGAAGACCTCGAAGGATTCGACGCCGTGGTGGACGCCGTGGGCGGCTGGACGCCCGAGACCATCCCCGGTATCACCGACGCGGGCATCCACTTGGCTGATGTGCTGGTCGGCACCGATGTGCGCCTGCTCATCGTGGGTGGCGCGGGCTCGCTGTTCGTCAACCCCGAGCATACGGTCACCGTCGATATGGGCCCGGACTTTCCCGATGACTGGAAGCCGCTGTCCGCCGCGGCCGGCAAAGTCCTTGCTCACCTTCGCGAAACGGACGGCCTCAAGTGGACCTTCATTTCCCCTGCTGCTGACTTCCAGGCCGACGGCGAGCGCACCGGTGAGTATATCTTGGCGGGCGAGGAGTTCACGCTCAACAGCCGCGGCGAGTCAACGCTCTCGTACGCTGACTATGCGATTGCCATGGTCGATGAGGTCGAGTCCGGTAACCACGTCGCCCAGCGCATCTCGGTTGTGAGCAAGTAGCTTTATGCCGTTTGGGAAATGGGAGGGTCGATGCCAGCCGCGTCGACCCTCCCGTTGCGTACCGGGGCAACCAGTCTTGTTGCCTAAGTTGTGACATCTTAAACAATGGTTGAGTTTCAGAAGGGACGTTTTTGGCACTATCGAGCGTGAGCGTTTTCGTAGGCCTCTTTGATGTCTTCTGGCAAGCCGTCGGGAATCAGTGCCTTCAGCTCAGCCTCGTTGTTGCTCTGATTCAGCTGCTCGTAGTACCAGCATTTGTACTTCAGCATGTCCAGCGCGCGGTTCATGTTCGCGATCTCTAGCTCCATGTGGGCCTTCCGCTCCTCGAACATGGCCTTGCGTTTGGGGTATGTCGATGGACCCTCTGCGCACCATTCCATGAACAGCCGAATGTCCTTGATCTCCATCCCCGCTTTCTTGAGGCATTCGATGACCCGAAGCGCCTCGAGTTCCGTATCGCCGAATTGCCGAATGCCGGACGTCCGCTCCAATGCCGGGAACAATCCCTGCTTGTCGTAATAGCGCAGCGTTGAGGCGGGCAAGCCGAACATCTCCGACACCTGTCCGATTGTGTACATGGTTCCTCCGAATCAATCTCGAATTCATTCCTTGACCTAAAGTCAGGTTTAGGTATTACCTTCATTCTCGTCATTAGAACAGGGATTGCAAAGGGTGTTCCGTAATGCGGAAACAGATTTGCACCTAAACCATCGAAAGGGGGAGATCGATCATGGCAATTAAACAGACGGCAGGCAGGGATGCCCCGGGGGAGTTCGCCCCCAAGTTCGCACAGCTCAATGACGATGTGCTGTTTGGCGAGGTGTGGAGTCGAGAAGACGGGCTTTCCCTTCGAGACCGCAGCGTGGTGACGGTTGTGGCCCTGATGGCGCAGGGACTGACGGACTCTTCGTTTAAATATCATCTGATGTCCGCAAAGAACAACGGGGTGACCAGGGCGGAGATAGCGGAAATCCTTACGCACGCGGCGTTTTATGCGGGATGGCCCAAGGCGTGGGCGGCCTTCCGCATGGCAAAGGAGGTCTGGGCGGATGACGATGCCGCTGATGCAAAAGCCGAGCACCAAAACGAGATGGCCTTTCCCATCGGTGCCCCCAACGACGCATTCGCGAAGTACTTTATCGGGCAAAGCTACCTCGCGCCTCTATCAACCGAGCAGGTTGGCGTCTACAACGTGACGTTCGAGCCCGGCTGCCGCAACAACTGGCACGTGCACCACGCCAAAAACGGCGGCGGACAGATTCTCATCTGCGTGGCTGGTCGAGGGTTTTACCAGGAATGGGGTAAGCCGGCGCAGAAACTGCACCCTGGCGACGTGGTCAACATTGCCCCAGGGGTGAAGCACTGGCACGGAGCCGCACCCGACAGCTGGTTCTCACATCTCGCGTTGGAGGTTCCGGGTGAGGAAGCCTCCAACGAGTGGTTGGAACCTGTGAACGATGAGGATTATCTCAAAGCGACTGACAAGGAGGCTTAAATACCTTCGCCGTCCGCGCCGCCGAGAGCAGCGTGCTCAAATCGGCCTGGATCGCCTCTGCCTTGCTTCCAAGCTGCAACGGAGCCGAGTCGCCCGAGATGT
>UREC01000021.1:0-35776 GCA_900546755.1 uncultured Collinsella sp.
GAGCAAGCTGCGGAAACTCGGTCGGTCCAGAGCAATATCGTGCGAACGGAATTCTAGCTATTTTTTTGTTCGCCTGGTTGATCTAGTTGATGGAGCCTATCTATACCCTCTTGTGGACTGAGGACTGTCCCAAACTGCCGGCAGAAAAGGAACGTCCCTAAGTGCCGAGTAGGGATGAAAAAGGCGGAGGCCCTGGTGAGGGTCTCCGCCTTTTTACAGGGGGCGATATTAATCGCTGACTGCTGGATTAGACCAGGCGGGCGTTGATCGTCTTAGCGATCTCGGCGGCGTCGGTGGAACCCTTGACGGTGGCACGGAAGTCCTCGTCCATGAGCGCCTCGGCGACCTTGGACAGGATCTTGAGGTGCGTGGTGCCAGCCTGAGCGCCCGGGATGAGCAGGGCGATGGCCACGTTGACGGGAGCGCCGTCCATGGTGTCCCAACCGGTCACGCCGGACTCGTCCTTGACGACGATGACGGCAGCCTCGGTAATGGCGTCGGACTTGGCATGCGGGATGGCGAAGCCCTCCATCATGCCCGTGGTGCCCTCGGCCTCGCGGGCCAGGAAGGCGTTCATCACGGCGTCGGCGTCGCCGGCGATACCGGCCTTGACAGCCTGGTTGGAAACGAAGCTCAGAGCCTCGTCACGAGAAGCGAAGTCCTCGGCGACAAAGACATTCTCAACCTTCACGAAGTCGGCAGCCTCGGCCTTAGGGGCCTCAACGGCAGCGGCCTTGGAAGCCTCAACCGGCTTGGCTACAGGAGCGGCCTTCTGATTCTTCTCGAAGTCGTGCTTCTTGAAGGCCACGAACAGGATGCCACCGACAACAGCACCGATGAGGATCGCGAGGACCCAAAGCGGACCGTTCTCGACAACGGGCAGGACCAGGAAGCCACCGTGAGGCGCCGGATCGTGAACGTTGAACATAATGGTCAGGATCGAAGCGATAGAGGAACCGAGCATCATGATGGGCATGACCGGCCAGATGTTCTTGGTCATGAACGGAATGGCGCCCTCGGTGATGTGGGTGCAACCAAGAATGAGGTTGACGATACCGGCGTCGTGATCCTCCTGGCTAAAGTACTTTTTGCCGACAACGACGGCAAAGGTGGTGATCAGCGGCGGAACGATGCAGGCGGCGGAGACGGCAGCCATGAAGTTGGTGCCGAAGTTGTAGGTATCGGTGCCAACGCCAGCAGCCAGTGCCTCGGTGAGCATAGCGGTACCGGTGACGTAAGCAGCCTTGTTGACCGGGCCACCCATGTCAAAGGCACACATGCAGCCGATGGCAAGACCCAGGACAACGGCGCCAGAGGCGGACAGGCCCTTGAGGAAGTCCATCATGGCAGTGTTGATGGCAGCCATGGGGCCGGAGATGCCGAGCATGACCAGACCGACGATAGCCGTCGAGAACAGCGGGTAAAGGAAGATAGCCTTGAGGCCATCCAGGTTCTTGGGCAGACCGGCAAAGACCTTCTCGAGCAGCAGGATGACATAACCGGCGAGGAAGCCGCCGACGATGCCGCCCAGGAAGCCGAAGCCCACGCCGGCGCCACCGGCGTCGATCATGCCGGTCTCGGCGTTAACAGGCAGGCCCTGGATGGCGATCATACCGGCAACAAAGCCGGGAACGAGCGCCGGGCGCTTGCCGATGGATTCGGCGATGTAGGCGGAAAGCACCGGAACCATGAGGTTCATAGCGATACCGCCGATGATCTTGAGCATCGCAGCAAAGCTGTTGTAGTCAGACGCCGTCGAATCGAAGGACGTAATGCCCCACAGGAACGAAACGGCGGTCAGAACACCACCAGCAACGACGAAGACCAGCATGTGGCTGACGCCGTTCATGAGGTGCTTATAGATGACGTGGCCGATGGACTCCTTCTCCTCGACTTCGTCCTCGACATCGGCAGCGGCTGCAACCGTGCTGTCGCCCTTAGCGGCGAGTGCGCGGTCAATCAGCTTACCGGCGGCCTCAACGGACAGGGCCTTGGAAACACCAACGGAAACCATGGGCTTACCGGCGAAACGCTCAGCCTGGACATCCTTGTCGGCTGCGACGACGACGGCCTTGGCACCAGCGATCTCACTCTTGGTGAGCTCGTTCTCGACACCGACCTGGCCATGAGTCTCGACCTTAATGGTCAGACCGCGCTCGGCAGCTGCCTTCTCCAGCGCCTCCTTAGCCATGAAGGTGTGCGCAATGCCGGTCGGGCAACCGGTGGCGGCTATGATGTCAAACTTAGCCATGTGTCCCTCCTTTTAAAGTTTTGCGCCCGCAGGCGCTCCCCTACACGCGCGTCCTTGCGCGCTTTTCCACAACTGAAAGATACCAACCTACCGTCCGCGTGAGAAGAGACAAGGTGCAATTCTCCGGTGAAAGGTTCTTTCATAACCGTAAACGGTAGGTGAAAGTTTACCATCAACACTTGAAACGGCAAGGTGTATCTTGTAATTGAAAATCCCCCTATACTATGAGAATACAAACGAGTCCGATTTTCATGCCAACCAGGAGCCATCCATGACCGATAGTAGCAAGAGCGCACTTTCCCTCATTAGTACCCACCAGGGATACAGCGAGTCCGAGCAGCGCATTGTCGACTATATATTGGAGCACCAGTCCGAGGCGCCACGCCTCACGGCGGCTCAGCTCTCGCGCGCCGCTGCCACGTCCGAAGCGACCGTTTCGCGCTTCTGCCGCAAGCTGGGCTTTGGTAGCTTCCGCAGCTTTCAGTTTTCTCTGGCGAGGGATTTGGAAAGCCAGCGCAACGAGGGTCTGACTGACGAGGTCTCGCTCGACAATATGGAGCAGAGCCTCAAGAACATCCTGGCCGCCAAGGTGAGCGAGCTTAATGCGACCATCGACGGAATCGACCACGATACGCTGGCGGCTGTTGTGCATGCCCTTAAGCATGCAGGGGTTATTGAGTTTGCAGCTGTGGGCAATACGAACGCGGTCGCGCTCGATGCGACGTTTAAGTTTTCGCAGCTGGGCCTGCGCTGCATGGCGAGCACCATTAGCGAGACCTCGATTGGTTTTGCGCTCACGTTACGCCCGGGTGACGTTATCGTACTGATTTCAAACTCGGGCAAGTCGCGCCGTTTGAATCGCATGGCAAAAGCGGCTCGCGACTGCGGCGCAACCGTAGTCGTCATCAGCAGCGACAGCAAATCCCCGCTCGCGCGCCTGGCAGACTACACTTTTAATACCGTCAACCACGAAGCGCTGCTGACGACGGGCGACTTTGCGTTCTCTAAGATCAGCGCCACGATGATCATCGAAGTCATCTACAACTTCCTGCTGCCCGAGATTGAAGACGCTCGCGAACATATCAGCTACTACGAGGAGCTCATCCAGCCGGATAAGGTCGTTGAGTAAAACGCGTAGTGGGACAAAAATTTCAGTCTAGTTTGTCCCACCAACACCGCTGATACGACCTAACCTCGAGCTTCTTCGAGCATCTGCTTGGCGTGCGCTAAGCTCGCCTCCGATTGATCGCCGCTCAACATGCGGGCGATCTCGGCGGTACGCGCTTCGCCGGTTACCTCGTCCAAATGCGTCTGGGGAACCACGCCCGGTTCCTTGCTGACGACATAATGCTTGTCGGCCATGACGGCGACCTGCGCCAGGTGGGTTACGACGATGACCTGATGCGTGGCGGCAAGATCGGCCAGCACACCAGCAAGAGCACGAGCCGTGGAACCACCGACACCGGCATCGACCTCATCAAACACGAGCGTATCGACACCATCGGCATTACCCAAAACCACCTTGCTCGCCAGCATAACGCGGCTCAGCTCACCGCCCGAGGCGATGCGGCGCAGAGGGCGCGGTGTGAGGCCGGCACCGCTGCGATACAGAAGCTCGTAGCTCGAAGGGCCCGCGGGTGTCCACTCAGCGCGAGGGAGATCGCGGGACTCCCAGACCAGCTCAGCGCCGCCCATCTCGAGGCGTGCCATCTGACGACCCACCTCGTGACAAAAACGCGGGGCTGCCGTATTGCGTGCGCGCTTAAGCGCCTTGGCAGCGGCGAACAGTTCGTGCTCCGCCGCGCCGAGTGCCTCGCGTGCCTTCCTAATCTGCACGTCACCATCGTCCACCAGCGATAACAACTCCCGCGAGCGGTCACGCATGGCAAATACATCGTCCATGGTGGGACCCCACTGCCGCAGAAGTCCCTTAAGGTCGGAATACCGCTCTCGCATGCGAGCGAGCTCGCGAGGATCGAACGCAACACCATCGCGATAAGCACGCAGCTCATTGGCGCAATCCTCGAGTGAGATGCAGGCGTCCGAAAGTGCGTCGGCGATGTCACCCAGTTTGCGATCGACGGTCGCCATGCGCGACAGTTCTGCCACAGCGCCGTTCACGGCATCGAGCGCTCCCCCTTCGGAAGTAAGCGATGCATGGGCGTCGTTGGCCGTCGCCACCAGCACCTCGGCATGCTCGGAGCGCGGCAGCAGCTCCTCGAGCTCCTCATACTCACCCGGCTTGGGGTCGACCTCGGCGATACGCTCCAGAGCGAAGCGCGCTTCCTCGACGCGACTCCCCTGCGCACGCGACGCCTCCTCTACGCGACGGACCTCCTTGGCAGCCGCACGCGACGCCTTAAGGCAGGCACGGTACTTTTCCAGCACCTCGAGCGCAGAGCGCCCAGCCCATGCATCGACCATGGCAACATGATGCGCCGGATCGAGCAAACGCTGGTGCTCGTGCTGGCCGCAAAGATCCATCATCACGCCGACGCGCTCGGAAAGCTCGCGCACGCTGGCAATGCGACCATCAATCTTGACGCGGCTGCGGCCCTCGGCAGAAAGGCCGCGCTGCACGGTGAAGCCCTCCGCGTCGTGCGGGCCATCGAACAGGCGCGCCTCGACGCTCGCAAGCGCCTCGCCCTCGCGCACGGTCGACGAATCTGCTCGTTCGCCCAAGATGAGCTTAAGCGCCGAGAGCAGCGCAGTCTTACCGGCGCCAGTCTCGCCAGTCAAAACCGTTAGGCCCGCACTCGGCACCAACGTCGCCTCGCGAATGAGTGCAATGTTTGAAACCTGCAGCTCATCGATCATGACGAACTCCGTAGAACACGCGGCTCACCGAGTTATAGAAGCTCTCGGGGCCGTAGTCGAGCAGCAGTACATCGCCGGGGCCTCGGCGCACGGCCACGCTCTCAACCGTGCCGTCGCAGGTAATAAACTGTCCGTCAATGGCAATAGCCGGCACGCTCGGGCGATCATCGGACATAAAGATCTCGACGACATCACTTGGCGAAGTCAAGAAAGCGCGAGCTTGAATGGTATGCGGCGCGATAGGCACGCAAACCATACCCGTGTAATCGGGGCTCACGATGGGGCCACCGGCCGAAAGCGCATAGCCCGTAGATCCGGTCGCCGTCGATACGACCACACCGTCGCCGCGCAAGCGGTCGATATGGTGGCCCGACACGGTGATGTCGAACTCGACCATATCGGAAAGCGGCCCGCGCGTGAGCGCCATGTCGTTGAGGGCAAAAGAACGCACGACATCCTTGGTGCCGTCCTCACGCACGGAAACGATGTCTGCGGCGATGGTGGCGCGACGACTCACGTGGAGCTCACCGGACAGGGCATCGCTCACAACCTGCAAAACGTCGCGTTCCTCGGGACTGGCCGCCGTCAAAAAGCCCAGGTGACCATAGGAAAGACCCAAAATGGGAATCTCACGGTAGTTGAGAATGCGGGCGGCACGCAGCAGCGTGCCGTCGCCGCCGAGCGTAATGACCAGGTCGGCATCGTCAACATCGGGCGTGCTCTGAATCTTGGAGCGCTGGTCGGCAGCCCATGCGACCTCGTAGCCTTGGCGCGAAAGCCAAAGCTCGAGCATCAGGCCGCTCTCGACCGCCTCTTGCTTGTAGTAATTGGGAACCAGAAAGACCTTCATAGCGTTGCAGCTTTCTCGCTCAAAGCCGATACCTGGGCTTGCAGCTCGTCATTCGAGCGCTCGCCGGGGGCAAACCTCGTGCCGTACAGGAAAAACTCAACGTTGCCCTTGGCGCCATGGATGGGCGACACGCACACATCGACCGGGAACAATCCCTTCGCGGCAAACAGCTCGATGACCGCAACGAGCGTGTCGACACGCACGGCGGGATCGGTCACGATACCGCCCTCGCCCACCAGCGCCGCCGGAGCCTCAAACTGCGGCTTTACCAGCGTACAAAACGAACCCATAGGCGCCAGGCACGCCAGCACCGCATCGATAATGTTCGCGATGCTGGTAAACGAGACGTCACACACAGCCAGGTCGATAGC
Source organism: uncultured Collinsella sp. (assembly GCA_900546755.1). Classification (GTDB taxonomy): domain Bacteria; phylum Actinomycetota; class Coriobacteriia; order Coriobacteriales; family Coriobacteriaceae; genus Collinsella. The sequence continues at coordinate 6,290 of UREC01000021.1, forward strand.
GCCGGCATAGCCAAGCTCGGGCAGCTGCGTCACGTTTGTGCGCTCATGCAGCGTCACGCGATCGTCCTGACGCAACGACCAATCGAACTGGGCGCGACCCACGTCCACCGAGACAACTGTCGCAGCTCCGCGCTTAAGCAGGCAATCGGTAAAGCCGCCGGTAGAGCAGCCCCCATCCAGACAGGCAAGGCCCGTCGGATTGATACCAAACGCATCAAGCGCGCCTTCGAGCTTAAGACCGCCGCGGCCAACATAGGGAATGCGCCCCTTCACGTGCAACGGCAGGCCCGGGGTCACCTTAAGGCCCGGCGAAGTCAAACGCTCGCCGCCGCTCGAGACCAAGCCGGCCATAAGAGTGCGAAGGGCATCCGCGCGATCGGCGCAGATGCCCTGTGAAATCAGTTCGTCATCGAGACGCACGCGTTTCATGAATGCCATCAACCATTCGTATCCGGGGATGCAGCCTGTCTATCTTGGGACTCGCTTGCCGCATCCTCATCGTATTCCTGCTCGAGCTTGTCGGCCTCACGCGGCGTCAGCTCAAACTTGTCGACCATATCGACCGCACGGGAGCCCAGCTCGATCGCCTCGTCAAACAAATCGAGCGAACGCTCCAGGGACGTATCCTTGGAGCGAACGGTGGCGATGATCTGGTCCAGGCGATCCGAGATCTCATCGAAGTTGCGGACGGAACCCTCTGGCATGGCTACTCCTCGACGGAGTCGGCCTCGACGGCCTCAGCAGCGTCCGCATCCTCGGCAAGTACACCGGCGGCAGCCTGAGCAGCAGCGACCTTTGCGGCCGCCTCGGCAGCCTGTGCCTCCTCGCGAGCGCGGTCCTCGGCCAGCAGCTCTTGGTACAGGTCCTCGCCCGGCAGCTCCTCGCTGCGAGCGATCTTACCTAGCACGCCGTTGACAAACGATGCGGACTGGTCGGTACCATAGGCTTTGGCGATCTCGACGGCCTCGTTGATCACGATGGCGTCCGAGACCTCCTCGTCGGTGAGGAAGCGCATCTCGTAGACAGCGATACGCAGCAGGTTGCGGTCGGCGCCGGGCATGCGCATAAGATCCCAGTTCTTGGCGACGGCGCGCAGAGCACAGTCGATGCGATCGATATGCTCGTAGGCACCGCGACAAAGCTCCAGCGCATAGGGGTCGAGGGGACCCTTCGAGATCAGGAAATCGCCCTCGAGGACGCGCTCGAGCGGGCTGTCCGTGGCCTCGGCCTGGAACAGCAGCTGCAGCGCCTGACTGCGGGCAAGCGTGCGCCCGCGATAAACCTTAAGGCTCAAAGGTTACTCCTTGGGGAAAACGAGGCCGTCGATACAAACGTCAACGCGCTCGACCTCGACGCCCACCTGGGCATCGATGGCGGCGACCACGGCTGCGCGAACGGCCTCGGCGAGTTTCTTGAACGGATAGCCAAAGAACACCACGACACGCACGGTGAGTACGAGCTTGTCGCCGACGACCTCGGCCTCGACCGCCGGCTCGGAAGCCGGGGCCTTGGACGAGAGCATCATGGAGACAAGGTTGGTGGCAAGGTCCTTGACGCCAACGGAGGCGATGCCCTCGACATCCGACACGGCGCGCGAGACGATGGCGGTCAGAACATCGGGCGAAATGCCGATGCCGTCAATCTTGATTTCCTGGGGCATGAGTCCTCCTAGAAGAGTTGGTTGCTAGACGCGGGAGACGAACTTGCCGTCGCGGGTGTCAACCTTGATGACCTCGCCCTCGTTGAGGTACATGGGGACCTGGATGACAGCGCCGGTGTCGATCGTGGCCGGCTTGGTGGAACCCTGGACGGTGTCGCCCTTAAAGCCCGGGTCGGTCTGGACGATGGTGGTCTCGATGAACATCGGCGGGGTCACGCCCATGAGCTCATCGTCGGCGAAGAGCAGCTGGCAGATGTCGTTCTCGCGCAGCCACTTGGAGTTCTCGCCCACCATGTCCTCGGGAACGGGAACCTGCTCATAGGACTCGTTGTCCATGAAGATGTAGTCGGTGCCATCGTTGTAGAGGTACTGGAACTCACGGGTGGTGAGCATGACGCTCTCGAACTTGGTGCCGGCGTTGCAGGTGTTCTCGACGACGCGGCCGCTCTTGATGTCGCGGGTCTTGTAGCGCACAAACGCGCCGCCCTTGCCCGGCTTGACATGCTGGAACTCGACGATGGTGTAGACCTTGTCCTTAATGCGGAGACCGAGGCCGTTCTTGAAGTCGGCAGTAGAAATGGTAGGCATAGCGACCTTTCTTGTTATGGGCAGAACGCACAAGCGTCCAAATTACATACGAGCGAAATTATACACTTGCAGACGGCGCCTGCAGCGAGCGCATAAAAAGAGAACGCGGGGCATCCGAATCGATCCGGACGCCCCGCCCCAAAAATCTATCGAAATGGGCTAACAATCGATGACGTGAAGGTCATGCGGCGTCTTGGTGAAGGGCTCGTAGCCGTTCTCGGTGACCACGCCGTAGTCCTCCAGGCGCACGCCGCCCACGCCGGGCAGGTACACGCCGGGCTCCATGGTGATAACCGAGCCGACCTCGATGATGTTCTTGCTGCGGTTAAAGTTGGGCAGCTCGTGGATGTCAATGCCCACGCCGTGGCCCAGACCATGGTTGTAGTAATCGCCATAGCCGGCATCGCCAATGATCTTCTTGGAAAGCTTGAAAATGTCGTTGCCCTCGACGCCCGGATGGATGGCAGCGACGCACTCCTCGTGCGTACGGCGCACGAGCGCGTACAGGTCGAGCTGCTCCTGGGTGGGCTCGCCCATCACGACGGTACGCGTCATATCGGAGCGATAGTCGCAATAGCCCGCGCCATAATCCATGAGAACGAAGTCGCCCTTCTCGATCACGCGGTCGCTCGGGACGGCATGCGGGTTGGCGGTATTGGGGCCGCTCGCCACGATAGAGCCGAAGGCCAGGCTGTCGGCGCCGTTGGCGAACATAAAGTTCTCGAGCTCGTTGCGAACCTGCTTCTCGGTCATGCCGGGTTTAATAAATCCGAGCATATGCTGGAAGGCGGCGTCGGTAATCGACTGCGCATGGCGCATGAGCTCGATCTCCTCGGCGTCCTTGATGGCGCGCATCTTGCGAATGTCATCATGCATCAGCGGCAGCATGCAGGCGACGGAACGATCCTCCAGGCCACGCTGAATACCCTGATAGAAGTTAATCTGCATGTCGTCCTCGACAGCGCAGACGCGGCACTTGTTGGCCGCGATCTTGCCGGCGACCCAACCGGAGATGGTGCCTTCGTCCATGTCGTAGACCCAGGGGCTGCCGGCAGGCGTGTTCTCCTCAAAGCTGTTGAGGTAGCGCGAGTCGGTATGGAACAGGCACTGGTCAGCCGTAATAAACGCCGCATGCGGGAACTCGAAGGTGTAATCGAAGACGCCCTTCACGCCCGTAAGCCAACGAAGATTGGCCTCGTCGCGCACGACGATGGCATCGTAGCCGCGCTCAGCCATCAGGGTACGGACACGCTCGATACGACCGGCAGGACCGGCAGCAAACTCAGACATGCAGATTCCTTTCTTATTGTCCTCATAAAAGCGGGACGGGTCTCGATCGGAAGATGGAATCGTATGCGATCCGCAACCGATTGAAAACCCGCCCCTCAACATGATACGAAAGACGATGGATGTCAATAAATCTTAGAGAAGTTCTTTGCGAGAAGCCAAGTAGGCGTGAGCATGGCGCTCAAGAACCTCGTCCTCAACGCTCGTTAGACGAATGGCGCCGAGTGCCGCGGGCAGCGGCAACATGCTACGGTTCGAGCGAACAAACTGCTGCCTGCGGAACTCCTCGATATATGCGGCAGGCTCCAGATCGAAGGCAAGCTCCTCGATACCAAAGTCCTCCAGGCAGTCATCGACCTCAAAGACGTAATCGATATCAAAGTCGCAGGCATCATGTGCTAGGCGCGCCTCAAAGCGCATGCCCTCGGACAACAGCTGGTAGGCAGGGACCTGCGAAGCGGCATAGCCCAAGCAAGCGCGCAGGGTACGCTCCCCCGTCTTGCCAAAATCGAGCGCATGGCGGGCGCTCGGGTTCGTGGCCATCAGTACGTCCTTACGGGCAGTCTGAGACCACTGAACGGCATTGACGAGCGCGACCTCCTCGCCCGCGAGAATCTCGGGAATGGTCTCGGTAAACTGATTCCAGCGGGACTTGCTGCTCGAAAGCATGGTGCCAACAAGTACCGCATAGCCGAGCTTGAGGTCCTCGGTGTCCGCCTCGCGTACAAGGTCGAGGTCACACACGACCAAGCCCGGCTCGGGACGGAACGCGATAGCGGGAAGCGCATGCGCCGACGAGGCGACAAGCGGCTTCATGGTCGTCGCGACCGTGAGCATGGCGTCGAACGTCATCGGCAGCAATGCGCACTCGGTGCGACCGCACCACTGATTGGCACACCAGCAAACGACCGAGCAGGTCGCCGTGTCGCCGACAGCGACAACGAGATCGTCACAGGTAATGCCGTTAGCCGACAGGGCGCCAAAGACGGTATCGGCATCGGCCAGCGTAGCACCAGCAGGTGAAACCTCGAGGACGAGCAGCGACACGGCAAAACCGGCGTCAACCAGTGCATGCTCGACAGCCTCGCCAAATCGCTCGGATGTGGCGTCGTTCCAAACCACCATCGCGCGCTTGGGCTTCCCCACAGCCGAGGCAAACATGCGCGGCAGCTCCTCGAACGCGCCCAATCCGACGCGGACATCGACGCTGCGGTTTTGGAAATTGATAAGTTGACGGCGAATCATAGCAGTCCACGCTCCAAAAGCATCTCGGCACAAAGGTAGGAAACGTCCTCGAAGGACTTGTTGCGAATATCAAGGGTAATATCGGCGGCCCGGCGATACAGCGGACGGCGATGCTCAAACAGGCGCGCAGCGTGCTCGGGCGAGCGGAAATCGGGCCGGGTATCGGAGCGGCGAATCTGGCGCAACGAGTCCTCAAAGTCACCTTCGAGGTACACACAGGTACCCATCTCGTGCATCAGCTCAATGTTCACCGGCGTCTCGACGATGCCACCCCCGCACGATACCAGCAGGCTGCGCTCGCTTTGAAGCGAACGGAGTGCCGAGGTCTCGAGCTCGCGAAAACGATCCTCGCCCTCGGTCTCAAATATCTCGGTCACCGACTTGCCACATCGACGCACAACCAAACGATCGGTATCGATGAATCGACGCTTGAACATAGTGCCCACGTTGCGCGCAAGCGTCGACTTGCCCGCGCCCAAAAATCCGATAAAGAAGATATGGTCGCAGCCGTGTTTGATGTGCTGAGACATGGCGAAACCTATTCCTCGCAGGGAAGGTCGCGCAGGGCCCGGCGCTCAAAGATACGGAAGATCTGCGTGTACCACAGGTCCTGGGTTGCCTGCGGCTTGACCAGAATAGTGTCAACGCCGGCAAAGTTACCGCTCCACACGTCCGTGTAAAGCTGGTCACCGATCAGCACGGCCTCGTCGGCCGTGGCGCCCAGACGCTTAAGACCCGCCTTCAGGGCAAACGGGGCGGGCTTCATGGCGTGGCTGATGGCCTCGAGCCCCAGCTCGCGTGCCGATGCCATGACCTGGTCGCGATGCCAGTTATTGGACACCATGCAAAGCTTAAAGCCCTTGGCATGGGCGGCTTCGAGCCAAGCTGAAACCGCAGCGGGAACCTGCTCGGTATCGCGCGGCACCAGGGTGTTATCGCGGTCGAGTAGAATGGCGCGCTTGCCGTCGGCCCACAGGGTATCGAGGTCGACGCGGTCGACTGAGGCAACATATCGTTTGGGGCTAAAAATCCTCATGATCAATTCCAAGACTGTTGGTGCTCTTCGTAGGTCTTCGAGAAATACTCCTCGTCCTGCGTAATGTAGAAATACAGGTCATCGGAGTCGGTCGGCTCAAGGGTGGCCTTGAGCGCCTCGAGCGACGGAGAGCAAATGGGCGTGGGCGGGAGGCCCTCGTGCTTATAGGTGTTATACGGGCTATCGCTCTGCAGGTCGTCGGCGGTAACCTCGCCGCCGGTGACATACATCATGGTCGCATCGCTATTGAGGTAACGCAGGCCATCGAGCTTGCCAGCCAGACGGTTATAGAAAACCGATGCCACATGCGCGCGCTGATCGGCGTTGAGGCCCTCGCGCTCGACGATCGAGGCAAGGTTAACGATGTCGTAATCGGACATCTCCACGCCATAGCGCTCCTTGATCTTGGCCTCGCAGCTCGCAAAGTCAAGCGACTTGTACTCGGTGTTGAACTGGTCAAGCATGGCGCGAATCACATCATCGGCAGAAGGGTCCTTACCCAACGAATAGGTCTTGGGGAATAGGAAGCCCTCGAGTGAATCGTTTGCAGCGTCTTTAAGGAAAGCGTAATCATTCACATAATTGCTCGCCTTGGCCTGGTTAAGGAAATCTTCCTTAGAAATGCTGTCGTATGCCGCGGCCACACGATCGGCGACCTGGTCGACCGTCAGGCCCTCAGGGATAGTCAGTGCATCGGAGCCCGCATTGGGGCCTTCCATGAGCTGCTGAACAACCTTGGTCGCGTCCATGAGCGTGGTAAACGAGTAGGTGCCAGGCTTAAGCGACATATCGGCATTGAGCTTTTTGACCGCCGCGTAATAATCCTTGGGGTCTTCGACGATATGGTTCTCGGAGAGAATCGAAGCGATGGCATCACCCGAGGCGCCATCGGGAATCGTAATAGTAACTTGCTGGCCAGCAGCGACTTTCGCATCCTCGCCGGCAAAGAAGCCCTTGACGGCCGGCACAGCAAAGAAAACGATCGCGACAAGCGCAAGCACGGCGATGACGCCACCGATAATCATAGGTACCGGAGAGCTTTTCTTTTGGACGCCACGGCGGGCATGCGTGTTATAGCTCGAGCGCGTGGCCGGAGCAACGCCGTGCGAGCCATGAGCATGATGTGCGTGGGGGCGTGATTGCCGGGCCTGCCCCTGCGTGCGCTGGGCAGGAGCCTGCTGCTTAAAACGAGCGCCGCCAGCGGGCTGCGCGGGACGAGCCGCGGGCTGTTGAGCGGCACGCTGAGCAGGTTGAGCCGAACGCTGCGTCGGCTGCGCCGGGCGCTGGCCAGGCTGAGCAGGGCGCGGCGCAGGCTGCCGTGTACGATTCTGCTGGCGCGGATCGGAAGCGCTAGGCATGCGAAACCTCCTCGTTTTTACGATCGAGCCATGTCTGCAAGAACAGGCTGGCGGCGATCATGTCAATCTTGCCCCTCATCTGCTTTTCGTTGAGTCCCTGCTCTCGCAGGATTCGCTTGGCCTCCTGCGAGGACAGACGCTCGTCCTCAAACTCCAGCGGAAGTTCGAGCTCGTCGGCAATCTTTTGGGCCACTGCGGCGACGAGCTCGGCCTGGGGGCCGGGCTCACCTGCCATGGTCAAGGGACGTCCACTTACCAGGATATCGGGCTCATAGTCCTCGACCAGGTAGCGAAACGTCTTTGCCATACCAGTGACCTCGGCAGCCGGAAGCACCTTGACAGGCATCGCCATCTTGCCATCACGGCTCGAGACGGCAATGCCAATCCTGGTCTCCCCTATGTCCAGTGCGAGCGCGACCACAGCGACTACTTAGGTTCTTAGGCGCCGAGCGCGGTCTTGGCGGCCGCGAGGGCATCGGCGATACCGGCAGCATTCTTGCCACCGGCCTGGGCCATGTTGGGACGACCGCCACCGCGACCATCGACCAGGCCCGCGATCTGCTTGATCACGTTGCCGGCGTGGAAACCGGCCTTCACGGCGTCATCGGAGCCGGCGGCGAGCAGGGCCGGGGTGCCCTTCTCGGTAACGCTGGCAACGACGCAGGCGACGGGGCCGGCAACCTTCTGGTGCACGGTATCCCACACATTGCGCAGGTCAGCAGCCTCAAGACCCTGAAGCTCAGCGACGACGAGCTTGTAGCCGTTCAGCTCGACAGCGCCCTCGATGGCGCCAGAGATAGCGTCGGAGGAGCCACCGGTGAGTGCCTTCTTGAGCTTGTTGGACGTCTCGCGCAGCTCGGCCTGCAGGTTCTCCACGCGGGCGGGAACCTCGTCAACACGGCACTTGAGCGCAGCGGCAGCGGCGTCAACGAGCGCCAGGCGGTCGGCCATGTAGTCGAGAGCGCCCTTGGAGGTCACGGCCTCGATACGGCGGACGTTGGAGCCCGTAGAGGACTCGGAAATGATCTTGAACAGGCCAATCTCGGCAGTATTGGCGGCATGCGTACCGCCGCAGAGCTCACGGGAGAACGGCTGATCCTCGGCGCCCACGGAGACGACGCGGACGACGTCGCCGTACTTCTCGCCAAAGAGGGCGACAGCACCGGCGGCCTTGGCCTCGTCGATGCCCATGACGCGGGTCACGACCGGTTTGGAAGCGAAGATCTGCTGGTTGACCAGGTCCTCGACAGCCTTGAGCTGCTCGGAGGACAGGGCCTCGAAGTGCGTGAAGTCAAAGCGCAGGTGCTCGGGCGTCACCAACGAGCCAGCCTGGGAGACATGCTCGCCCAGGACCTGCTTAAGCGCGGCGTCGAGCAGGTGCGTGGCAGTGTGGTTGCGGCGCAGGAAGCCACGGCGCTCGGCGTCGAGCGCGGCTGTCACGGTAGCACCGACGGTCAGTGTGCCCTCGGCAACGTGCGCGACGTGAGCATACAGGCCATTGTGGTTCTTGGTGTCGGCAACAGTCAGCGCAACGCCCTCGGCGGAAAGCTCACCGGCATCGCCCTGCTGGCCACCCATCTCGGCGTAGAACGGGGTGCGGTCGAGTACGACCTCGACGTCCTCACCGGCGGAAGCAGACTCGACGGACTCGCCGTTGCGAACGATGGCGACCACCTTGGCGCCCTCGATGACGTCGTTGTCATAGCCGTCGAACTCGGTCGCGGCAACCTTGTCGGAAAGCTCGACCCACACGTCGTTGAAGCTACCCCAGGCATCGCCCTTGGCGTTGGCGCGGGCGCGGGCCTTCTGGTCCTCCATGCAAGCGGTAAAGCCGTCCATGTCGACGTCGTGACCGGCAGCACCGGCGATCTCGACGGTCAGGTCGATGGGGAAACCAAAGGTGTCATGCAGCTTAAAGGCAACGTCGCCCGGAAGGACAGCGCCCTCGGCAAGCGCGGCCAGGGCCTCGTCCAGGTAAACGCGGCCGTTGTCGAGCGTCGTGGAGAAACGCTCCTCCTCGGAGGCGACGATGCCCTTAACGAGCGCGACGTTCTTGAGCAGCTCGGGATAGGCCTCGCCCATCTGAGCGTTGACCTCGTCGATAAACTTGGTCAGGAAGGCGCCCTCGATGCCCAGCAGACGACCGTGGAACACGGCACGGCGGAGCAGGCGGCGAAGGACGTACTCGCGACCCTCGTTGCCGGGCAGGATGCCGTCCGAGATCATAAAGTCGACGGCACGGGAGTGGTCGGCGATGATGCGCAGGGAGCGGCTGGCACCGGAGTAATCGTCGGCGTCATAGGTCTTGCCGCTGATCTTCTCACCGAGCTTGATGAGGTGCTGCATCAGATCGCCGTCGTAGTTGGCGGTCTTGTGCTGCATGATAGCGGCCATGCGCTCCAGACCCATACCCGTATCGAGGTTGCGGTGCGGCAGCTCCGGCATGGAGCCGTCCTCCTGGCGATCGTACTGGGTAAACACGAGGTTCCAGAACTCAAGGAAGCGGTCGCAGTCGCAGCCGGGCTTGCAGTCGGGGCTGCCACAACCGACCTCTTCGCCCATGTCAAAGTAGATCTCGGAGCACGGACCGCAGGGGCCGGTGGGGCCAGCGGCCCAGAAGTTGTCGTCCTCGCCCAGACGCGAGATGTGATCCTCGGCAACGCCCAGGGAGCGCCACACGTCATGGGTCTCGTCGTCCTCGGTAAAGACGGTGAAGTACAGGCGGTCGAGCGGCAGCTTGAACTCCTTGGTGATGAGCTCAAAGGCCCAAGCGCAAGCCTGCTGCTTGGAGACGCCGCCAAAGGAGAAGTCGCCGAGCATCTCAAAGAAGGACAGGTGACGGCCGTCCTCGCCAATGCAGTCGATGTCGTTGGTGCGGACGCACTTCTGGCAGGAGATCGCGCCGATCTCCTTCATGGTCTTCTTGCCCTGGTAGTACTCCTTAAACTGGTTCATGCCGGCGTTGGCAAGCAGCAGCGAAGGATCGTCGGGGACGAGGGACGAAGAAGGATAGAGCTTAAGACCGCGCTCCTCAAAGAAGTTGAGGAACTTGGAGCGAATCTCGGCCGTAGTCATTGACGGGTAGTCAGCACTCATAGAGGGAATCTCCTCGGTTTCACATCGAAACAGTTCAAACGTAACGATATTACCATCCCACCGCGCCTGTGCAAAAAAGAGGGCCGCCAAACAGCGACCCTCCAGCGAAAGTGCACGTTATTTAGGTCTGTCAAATACTTTGAAAAAAATTATTTCGGTATAATTGCATATAAGAATCGTCCGGAAGGAGCGATCGATGAATAGCAAACGGTTTGTCGTGAATGCACTAACCTCAGTAGCCCTTTTAGCAATCTTCGCTTACTCGAGCTGGTATGTGAACCAGCCGAGATTTGGCTACGCATTGTACGCAGTAACATCTGGCGATAAAGCGTATTACACCCTAAGCGCAATTGACGCCATCTTTTTCTATGTGGCTGGCCCCTTATCAATCGCTTTGATCGCGTTTATTGTTATTTACAACATCAAGAAACGCTAACAGGGCCTATTTGGAATCCGAATCGTCCATGGAGCCGTCGATGCCGGTTTTGGTGTCGTCGTCAGAGCTTGTGTCGTCGTCCTTGGCAAAGGGGTTCTTAAAGAAACCCGTCGCGTCGGGCTGAAGACCCGAGAGCTTGATCCAGGGGTTATCGAGTTCGGGCTTGGGCATGGCCTTGGCCTCGGGCGCGGTCTCGTTGCCGATGAGCTCGGACTCATAGATGAACGCATCGTCGCCAAGCGCGTCGTAGGCGGCAACTGGGTTACCCTCGGTATCGCGATACGGAGTGCCCTTAAACACGGCGCCGTCGTATGCCACGAGCTGACGGCCGGTCTCGTTCTCAAAGTAGTAGACGAAGATGCCCTTGAGGGCCGCGCACAGCGGAATGGCGATAACCATGCCGATGGGACCCATGAGTGCCGAACCGATAACGAGAGCCGTCAGGCTCATAACGGGATGCACCTGCACCGAGCTCTGCATGACCTTGGGCGAAATGACATTATCGGTGACGTTTTGAGCCACCATGGTCACGACAAGCGTCCATAACGCCAGCATAGGGCTGAACATAAAACCGAGCACCGTGGCGATCGCCGCGCTCACCCAGGGACCGACAACCGGAACCAAGTGCATAATGCCGGTAAAGATGGCCATGAGCGCTGCGTATGGATGGCCAATAAGCGTAAAGCCGATAAAAGCCAAAAAGCCACCGCAGATGGACGTCACGACCATGCCGCGCATATAGCCGCCGACCGAGCGTGAAAGGATGGCAACCATAAAGCGGTACGAGGTCTCTTTTTCCTGTCCGATGATGGTGCAGACCTCGTGGTGCATACGGGGATAGTCGCAGGCCAACCAATAGGCAAGCACCAAGCCCAGGAAGATGACGAACAGCTGCGAGGCCGTATTGGTAATGAGCGGGAATACACCGCGACCGAGCTCGGCAGCGATTTGCGAGACGTACTTGGACGCTACGGTAACCAGCGAAGAAAGATTGTCGTCCAGATACTCCTTGAGCGGCGTGTTGTTGAGCGTCTTGGCGTGCGAGAGCATCTCGTTGAGATCGCCACCCGCAACACGAAGCTGCTCGGGCAGGCGGCTCAGGACTTCCATGATTTGACCGAGCAAAATAGGCGAGAGGATGCAGACAACACCAACGAGCACCGCCACGACCACAATAAGCGCGATAAGCGAACCGATGCCGCGATTCACGCCGTGATGCTCGAGCCAGTTGGTGATCGGCGACATGACAAAAGCGATGATGGAACCGACTGCCAAAAACTCGATAACCGGCGCCAGGATGCCCATAAGGTTAAAGATGACGGCAGCGATGACAATGCAGCCGACGACGCCCCAAATGCGCAGCGTCAGAATACGGGTGTCACGCAGCGTGCGGTCGATTTGTTGGGGGTGCTCACTCATGAACGAACCATCACTCCGTCGGGGTCGATCTTATCTTGAATCTTCTTAAGGGTACGGCGCAGCAGGCGCGAGACCTGCACCTGCGAGATGCCAAGCTTCTTGGCAATCTCGATCTGGGTCATGCCCTTAACGAAGCGCAGCTCGATAACCTCGCGCTCGCGCGGCGAGAAATCGCGGATGGCTTCCTCGATTACCAGGCGGTCATCGGTAAAGTCGAGCTCGTTGTCGTCGTCGGCATAGCGATCGAGAATCGAAGGCGCATCATCGGAATCGGACGCACCGGGGGCCTCGATGGGCACCGAGGTGTAGGCCGAGGACGATTCCATGGCTTCGAGCACCTCGTCGACGGTCACGCCAAGGTAATCGGCGATTTCCTCAACCTTGGGCGAGCGCTGAAGCTCGTTGGTAAGCTTATCGGTGGCCTGGTTAACCTTGGCAGAGAGCTCCTGCAGACGACGCGGCACGCGCACACTCCAGCCCTTGTCGCGGAAGTGGCGCTTAATCTCGCCCAAGATGGTGGGCGTGGCAAACGTCGTGAACTCGAGTCCGCGCTCGGGATCAAAGCGATCGATAGCCTTGAGCAAGCCCAAGTACCCGACCTGCAAAAGGTCATCGAGCGGCTCGCCGCGGTTCTTGAATTTGTTGGCAAGAAACCTTACCAGGTTCATATGGGACATGACGAGTTGCTCGCGAGCATCCGGATCACCGGTCTCCTTATAACGACGAAACAGCTCGCGGGTTTTCTCCTTGTCCCAAGCGGTCTTGCCGCTCCGGGAGCGTCCGGTCATATTAGATATCCGCCTTGAGGTCGAGGGAAAGCGTTAGGGGCGCTGTAGTCTTTTCGTAGGAGTCGCACACACTCGCCAAAATGAGCTCGGCATACACGGCAGCCTGGTCATCCTCATCGACAGTCGCCTGGTCGCCAAAGGTAAAGGTCATGCCCACATGCGATTCGTCGACATCGAATTTGATCGAGATATCGTCGGAATCAACAGCCGTGCAGCCAAAGATGAAGGCTTCTTCGGCAGCCATACGAATGTCCTCGATGCGATCGACGGACATAGAGCACAGGGCGCCGACGTTGGCGGCCGTCATGCGCACCAAGCGCGCGAGACGCGGATCACCGGCAACGCTCAGCGTAATGGGGCAGGTTGCTTCGCTACTCATCGCAGGACTCCTCGGAGGTCTCGGCAGGCGTATAGGTGTAATACTGAGCAGGCTTAGCAGCGGGCTTCTGAACATCATCGTCGTCAGCAGCGGCATCGTCGTCGCCAATCAGAACGCGCTCAGTGGGCTGCTCGGCCTCGGCGGCGGCAGCGGCGAGCTTGCGATCGGCGTCGGCTGCAGGAGCCTTCACCTTATTGAAGAGCTTCTGCACGGCGCCAGCAGCAGAATCAGTCACGCTCGATACGGCATTGCTGGCCTCGGCCACGCTGCCCGTGACCTCGGAGATGTCGCGAACGACCGCCTCAACCTCAACGAGGTTAGACGTCAGAGCATCAACGGCAGTCTTGCTCGACTTGAGGAGCGGCTCAACCTGTGCCAGCGCGGGGGTGAGCTCATCGACAGCGCCATCGAGCTTTGCCACCACGGGCTGTGCCTCGGCAAGCGTATTGTTAAGGTCGCTCACGGTCTTATCGAGCGAGTCAACGACGGTGCGAGTCTTACGCAGTGTGAGTGCAAGCTCAACGACGGCCCACACGCCGACAACAGCAAGCAGCAGCAGGGCGATTTGAATGGGACTCATACAAGCCTCCCAAAGGAATCGAAATACAGACGCTGTTCATGGTACCCCAAAGGGGACCGAACATGCCAAGCGTGAGATCCTGGGACAAAATAATCAGCAGTTACTTCGGAGCATTCCCGCTCCGGTCGCGTTCGCTTTGCTCCACACGCCACTCTTCCCAACCGCGGCCCGCAGGCTGCCAGAACGCGCCGCGCTCCAGCCCCTCGGGCAAATAGCGCTGATCGACCCAGCCTTCGGGATAATCATGTGGATACTTGTACACACCATATTCATCGCTGCCTGGGCGATGACGATCGCGCAGATAGCTCGGCACCTCACGCAAGCCACTGCTATGGATATCGGCCAGCGCCGCATCGATCGAAGCCTCGCACGCGTTGGACTTGGGCGCCAGGCACACATAGAGTGCAGCCTGAGCCAGGTTAATACGACACTCGGGATACCCAATGACCTCGGCAGATTTAAACGCAGCGTGCGCTATAAGCAGGGCCTGCGGATCGGCGTTACCGACGTCTTCGGAAGCATGGATCATGATGCGTCGGGCGATAAACTTGGGATCCTCCCCCGCATCGATCATGCGCGCAAGCCAATAGATGGTGGCATCGGGGTCGCTGCCGCGCATGGACTTAATAAACGCACTAATGATGTCGTAGTGCATGTCACCGTTTTTGTCATAGGTAAAGCCACGACGCGGGTTGGCAATCTTTACGTCATCCACGGTGATGGGATAGCGCTCCCCCGCCGCCGGCGCCGGCGTTCCCTCGGTATCGGGACGTGTAACGGCAATCTCGCTCGCCAGCTCGAGCGTCGTAAGCGCCGAGCGAGCGTCGCCCGCAGCCAACGTGCAGATGGTCTTAACCGTATCCTCATCGGCCGAAAACTTGCCGCCCAAACCCTGCGGCGCCTCGAGCGCACGCTCAATGAGCGTGGCGATATCCTCGTCTTTAAGATGCTCAAGCTCTACCACGCGCCCACGCGACAACAGTGCGGAGTTGACCTCGAAGTAAGGGTTCTCGGTCGTGGCGCCAATCATAATGACGGTACGGTTCTCAACCGCATGCAAAAGCGCATCCTGCTGCGACTTCGAAAAACGGTGAATCTCGTCGATGAACAAGATGGTACGGCGGTCATACGTATTCAGGCGCGTCTTTGCCTCGTCGATCACGCGACGCAGGTCCTTCACGGTACCCGTGACGGCGCTGACCTCGACAAACTCACTCATGGTATGGTTGGCGATAATGTGGGCCAGCGTCGTCTTGCCCGTGCCAGCCGGGCCGTACAGAATCACGCTCGACAGCACGTCATGCTCAATCGCGGCGCGCAGCCACGAGCCCTTACCGACGGCCTTTTGCTGGCCCACATACTCGTCGAGCGAATTGGGGCGCATACGCACCGCAAGCGGCGCATTTTTAAAGGAGCGCTCGCGCGTCGAAGCAGAAAAAAGGTCGTCCATAGCCATCCCGTGCATTAATCAAAATCGTTGTTGACCAACAGTATACCGAAAGGATACGAACTACCGTTCGTTAATATAGGTGCGGTGCGGAAACTTTAGACCTGGGAACAATTTGCTCGTCAGCTCGCAGAAATAACCATCCGTCATGCTTGCGATGTAATCGACGACGGCCTGATCCTTGTCGTCCTGCCAGGCATAGGTGCGATCGTAGTAGGAAAGCTGCTGCTCAATGCGCGAAATATGGTGCTTAAAGATGTAGGAGGACTCGTCGCCTTCGTTTATATCCTGCAGGCAACGGTCATAGAGCTTTTCGAACGCCTCACGCAGCTCCGCTTCGGAGTCGCCCTCGATGCCGCCCTTGCTATAGATCTTCTCGTAGTTCTCGCGCTTGGCCCGGCGGATTTCCTCAAACAGGTCCTCGCTCATCTCAATACGCGGCTTGCCGTAGCTGTGCTCGACGATATCAATGGAGGCGTGCGTGAGAATCCAGCTGTTGTACGCACCGCCCAGGCCGTCCTCAAAAGCATCGGGCGACAGCAGGCCTGCCGCAATGGCGTCTTGGCGATCGCGCCCCACATAGGCAAGGATATCCGAGATGCGAACCACGCAGCCCTCAAGCGTCATGGGGCGCAGGTGCTCAACTGCGCTATAGCCCGTGGCGGTGCAATCCTCGACCGTCTGATCGAACTGGTCAAAGGAGCTCATGTCCGAGAGCTCAAACACGCGCTGCTCGTACTCGCCGTTATGGCATAGCACGCCATCGAGCGTTTGAAGCGACACGTTGCGACCGTACAGCGCATCAAGGACGCGGACCGACTGCACGTTATGGAAAAAGAAGCGACCCGTACGCTCGTGATAGATATCGTTGAGGAATCGCTCGCCGGCATGGCCAAAGGGAGTGTGACCCAAGTCGTGGCCTAAGCCAATCGCCTCGATCAGATCGCAGTTGAGCCCCAGAGCACGTCCGATATCACGCGCGATGCGCGAGACAAGCTGCACGTGCAGGCCGCGGCGCGACAGGTCATCGTTACTGCGAAAACTGAAGACCTGAGTTTTGCCGGCGTATCGGGCATACGCAGGCAGATGAAGAATCTTTTCGGTATCGCGCATAAAGGCCGGACGCATGAGCGTCCCTTGGTCTGCGGCACGATCAACGCGACGGATGACCTGGTCATCGTTGCATCGATAGGGATTAACGACGCCCGAGGCGCGGTCGGCGGCGATACGTTCGACTAGCTCGGGCGACAACGCCGCGGGAATACAATCCATGCGCGCCTTGATGGCGGCTGTCTCTTGATAAATTGCCATGGCATGCTCCTTAGAAAGGACGCGCAATCGGTTACAGCGTGCAGCCCACGACCTCGATTATGGCAAATATCGGCACCAAAAACGGCAGCAATGGCAAGGAGCGCGATTTTGTGATGAGGCAGGTGACAGCAAGGGCAAGGAGCGAGGCGGCAAACGCAACGATGCCACCCAGAGGGTCGAGGGTGCAGAGGGCAAAGAGCGCCTTGACATCTCCCATGCCGATACCTGAGGCATGGCGAAGGCGCCGCCAGAGCGACTCAGTGAGCACAAGGGCAAGGTACACGATGACCGCAAGACCGGCGTAGTCAAGTGCGATGTCCAGGCCAAGATCAAGCCAGACGCCCGCAAACGCTGCCACGGCACAGGCAGCGGCGAGCGCGTTAGGAAACCGCCGCTCGCGGGCATCGATGAGCGCACCGGCAAAGGCGCACAGCCAAAACGGGATATAGAACAACGAAACCTCCTCAACCTAGGGCTCAAAAACAAAAGCCACCACAAAGGTGCGTGTCCCCTTTGTGGTGGCTTAGGTGGTGGTTATTTGGCACCCTGCATAACTTCGTCGAGGGTGACGCTTACGGCGTGTTGCGTCGGGACCCAGTCGACCTTCAGGAACAACGCAGCCACCGTGATGGGGATATAGCTGAACATAAAGATCGGGAAGGTAAACAGGTTGGTCACCAGGCGCCACTTTTGCGCACAATGAATGTGCTTGTACTCGAAGATGGTCGTAAGTAGCGCCAGGATAAAGAAGGTCTGATACATCATCGCGAAGGTCATAATGAGCGAGGCGGCACAAGCCTGCATCTCAACCTCGGTAGCCAAAAAGCCATGCGAAAGACCACCGACGATCAGGAACGTGGCGTTGGCGAGCATCGAAATCAGCGATAACAGCATACCAGGGGCAATCGTCATAAACATGTCGTAGGCGGCAAAACGATGATAGCGGAAGGTCGACTTGACCAGATGCTTACCGTAGGTAAAGAACACCTGGTAGAAGCCCTTGGTCCAGCGCATACGCTGCTTCCAGGACGCCTTAAACGTCACAGGCTGCTCGTCAAAGAACTCCGCCGGCGCATAGCCAATACGAATGCCGTGAATAGCGCAGAACGTGGTGAACTGAATATCCTCGGTCAGCGTATGGAACTGCCAGCCGTGCATGCCCTCAATAACGCTAGCCGAGATAAGGTAGCCCGAACCCGATACGGCGCAGGACGTCTTGCAGATATTACGCGCGTTGTTAAGGAAACGCGCCTCGCGCAGGTACCAAGTGGCGTTGGCAGCCGAGATCCACGAGCTGCCAAAGTTCTTGGAGTTGCGGTAGCTTGTGACCACATGGAAGCCCTGGTCAAAGGCGTCATTCATCTTGGAGACGTAATCGCGGGAGATAACGTTGTCGGCATCGAAGATAAAGTAGCCCTCAAAGGTATCGGGATACTCGTTAAGAATGCGGTCAAAACCAAAGTCCATGACCCAGCTCTTGCCTTTACGGGCCAGGTCGTTTCGCTCGTACACGACAGCGCCCGCCTCGCGCGCGAGCTGCGCGGTGTTATCGGTGCACGCATCGGCGACCACGAAGACCTCGATGAGCTCGGACGGATAATCCTGGTCCTTGATGGAGCGAACGAGGTTGGCGATAACGGCCTCCTCGTTGTGTGCTGCAATAAAGAAGGCATACCGGTGGAGTTTTTTGGCCTTGGGAGGCGCGACCTCGCCGCGGAGAGCACCGATGACAAAGAAGACCACCTGGTACAAGAAGCAGACCGTGAGCAGCGTGACGACAATCTGGTTGAAGATCACGATGGGTGTGTTGGTTTGTAAAAAGGCGAGCATGCAGGCTCCCAGGAACGCGTTACGTAAACAACCGTATATCTTACCGCAGGCTTACCGAGTTCAAGAAACCACCTAATACTGGCTAGGCTTCGAGCAGACCGAGCTGCGGTACGATTTCGTCGCCGGCAGTAGTGCGACCAAGCGAACGCGGGGCTAAGTCGTCGAGGACGGCGGCGAGATCCCACGGCAGCTCGTCGCGGCACTCAATGCGCTCTCCCGTCACGGGATGATCGAACGCCACGCGCCAGGAATGGAGGAATTGCCTGGTCAGACCCTGATCGGCACGCGCATCGCACTTACCGTAGAGCGGATCGCCCACGCAGGCGTGGTTGATATGGCGCATGTGCACGCGAATCTGATGCGTGCGACCGGTAAACAGGTGACACTCAACGAGCGTATAGCCGTCATCAAAGCGCGTGGAATCAAAGCGCTCAAGGACCTTAAAGGTCGTGATGGCCTGGCGCGCAAAAGGATCATCGGAAACCGCCATCTTGACACGGTCACGTGTAGAACGGGCAATGCCGGTGTTAATGGTGCCCTCATCCATGGCGATATGACCGTGAACGAGCGTAATGTAGCGGCGGTCGAGCGTGCGCGTACGGATAAGATTTTGGAGCGCGCGCTGGGTATCGTCGTCCTTTGCCGCAAGCATAAGACCCGAGGTATCGCGATCCAAACGATGTACGATACCGGGGCGGTCCTCGCCCTGCACGGTGCCCAGATGGTCGATACCGCAGTGATAGACCAGCGCATTCGCGAGCGTACCGCTCTCATGACCATGCGCAGGATGGCACACCAGGCCGCGCTGCTTGGAGAGCACGATGAGGTAGTCGTCCTCATAGCGAATGTCGAGCGGGATGGCCTCGGGAATCACGTCGGTGGGATCGTGCGGTTCGGGCAAATCAACCGAAATACGGTCACCGGCTCGCACGGCGTACTTTTTGGACAGGCAGGTCTCGCCATTGACCACTACGACCCCACCCTCAATCAGATGTGCGCAGGCAGAGCGCGTAGGGCAGCCGTCATTGGCGCCCAGATAGGCGTCAAGACGCTGACCAGCGGCATCGTCGGCAACAAGGATATGGATGTCGGCCATTAGCGCTCAGTCCTTTCGCGAATCTTGCGGGCACGCTCCCCACGTTGTTTAGCCTTGCGCTTGGCGCGGGCCTCGTCACGGGCGTTAAGCTCGGCGGTCGCATCGACCTCACGAGCCGCGGGGCTCAAGAACATGTAGCCGATGAGGGCAAGCACCACACCGACCGTAATGCCGACATCGGCCACATTGAAGACGGGGAAGTCGATGAAGGTGGTGGCAATAAAATCGGTCACAAAGCCAAAAGCCAGACGGTCGATCGCATTGCCAATGGCGCCGCCCACGACCATAGCCATGCCCACAACCTCAAAGCGAGCAAGCTGGGGCGCGCGAAGCAAGTACACCGCGATCGCAACGATAACGACAAACGCCAGCACGGCAAACGCGAGGCCATGCCCCTCGCCCATGCTAAAGGCAGCACCGATATTGCGGACAAACATAAAGTCGACGACACCGGGGATGACGGTCACGTGCAAAGCGTCGCCAACGGCACGAACCGCAAGCTTGGTCAGCTGGTCAACAAGCAGCACGGCCAACGCCACGCTACCAGCAACACCCAACCGCCAACGCAAAGGCGGCGTCATATCCGCAGAACGACCCAAATCAATCCCCTACCCTCAAAAGCTCAAATTACGCTTAGTGCAAGTAACCATCTTATATTGCCACACGCAGAGCGCACGACATATCCACCAACGCAAGCGAAATAACCAGCTAAAAACGAAAGCGGCATTCCGAAAAACAGAATGCCGCTTTTATTCAGCGGAGCAAATGGGCCGAAGGCGCCCAAATTCTCCCTATAGCTAAAATGCCGAGTTACCGTGCCTTAAAGGGCATTCGCGCACCTCTCGCAGATGTGAGCGTGGCCGTTGTACTCGCCGACGGTGGTGCGGTAGTTCCAGCAACGGTCGCAGCACTCGCCCTCGGCAGCCTCGATGGCAACGGAGAGCTCCTCGCCCTGGGTCAGCTCAACATCGGAGACGATGTAGAACTCGGCCAGGTCGACGGCCTTGTCGCCGGTCAGCAGCGCATACATCTCGGCGGGAACGACCGCCTTGACGCGGACCTGTTGGCTCTTAGTGAAGGTGCCGGCGGAGCGGGCATCCTCAAGGGCCTTAGTCACGGCGCTACGGAGCTCGAGTGAAGCCTCGAGCACGCCCTCAAACTCATTGGCCTCGTCGACCGTAATGGGCGACTTATACCAATCGAGCAGCGCGGCGTACTTCTGGTGATCGACGCAGCCGGCGGGCGCATAGGCCATGGCCTCGTCAACCGTGTAGGACAGGATCGGCTGCAGGTCGCGCATGAGCATCGAGAAGAGCTCGGCAAGCACGGTCTGGGCGCTGCGGCGCTCGAGCGAGCCGGGCTTCTCGCAGTACAGGCGGTCCTTCAGGGCGTCGAGATACACGTTGGAGAGCTCGGTAACCACAAAGTCGTAGAGCGCGCGGTAGGCACGCGGGAACTCGTAGCAAGAGTAAGCATCGTCAACCTCGGCCTGGACCTGGGTCAGACGGGCAACCATGAGCTTGTCGAGCGGCAACAGGTCGGCAAAGGCGACGCCGTCGGTCTCGGGCTCAAACTGACCCTCGAGCTCGGAGAGCAGGAAGCGCAGCGTGTTGCGGAAACGACGGTAGGCATCGGACGTACGAGCGAGGATCTCGTGGTCGATGGAAACGTCGGAGCTGGTGTCGACCGAGGCAACCCACAGGCGGATGATGTCGGCACCCATCTCGTCACAGACCTTGTTGGGGTCGATGACGTTACCGAGCGACTTGGACATCTTGCGGCCCTGGCCGTCGAGCGTGAAGCCCTGCGAGACGACCGCCTTGTACGGAGCGTGGCCGTTGGCACCCACCGAGGTAAGCAGTGAGCTCTGGAACCAACCGCGGTGCTGGTCGGAGCCCTCGAGATACACGTCCGCCGGGTACTCAAGCTCGGGGCGATACTCGCAGACAGCCTTCCAGGAGACGCCGGAGTCCCACCACACGTCAAGAATGTCCTTATCGGCCTTGAGGTGATGGCCACCGCACTTGGGGCAGACGCAGGCCTCGCCCAGGTAGCTCTCGGGAGCGTCGGTGAACCAGGCGTCGGAGCCCTTCTCGTGGAAGAGCTTGATGACGGCGTCGAGCGTGGCGTCGTTCATGACCTTCTCGCCGCAGTCGGCGCAGGTGTAGCTGGGGATTGGCACGCCCCAGTTGCGCTGGCGGCTGATGCACCAGTCGGGACGCTGCTCGACCATGGCACCAATGCGGTTGGCGGCATGGGCCGGATACCACTTGACGTTCTCGCGGACCTCTTTGCCAGCCTGCTCGCGCAAACCGGTCTTGTCCATCGAGACAAACCACTGGTCGGTAGCACGGAAGAGCACCGGGTGCTTGCAGCGCCAGCAGTGCGGATAGCTGTGCGTGATCTTCTTCTCGAGAACCAGGGTGCCGCGCTCGCGCAGGAACTCGATAATGTGCGGGTTGGCCTCATCGGTATCCATACCGCTGAAGGGGCCGCCGGTGCCAAACTCCTCACCGGTGTAGAACTTGCCGTCGTCATCGACCGGCATGCAGATGTCGGTGATGCCCTCCTTGAGGCAGGCAAAGTAGTCGTCGACGCCATGGCCGGGCGAGTTGTGGACGATACCGGTACCGTCGTCGACGCCGACGTAATCGGCCAGCAGCGCCACGCCCTCGACGCCGTCAAAGATCGGCTGCTTGTAGTGGATGTGGTGGAAGGTCTCGGCGGGAACCACGTAGGGCTTGCCGTCGACCATGACCGGGGTGTACTCCCAGCCAAACTCCTCGCAGCACTTGGGAGCCAGGTCCTCGAGCATGACCTCGGCACGGCCATCATGCTCAACAGCGACATAGGCGGCGCCGGGCTTGAGAGAAACGGCCTGGTCGGAGGGGATGGTCCACGGCGTGGTCGTCCAGATGATGAAGTCGACCGGGCCGTCGAAGTTCTCGAGGCCGGCGGGCTTGGAGGTCATCTCAAAGCGAACGAAGATGGAAGGGCTCGTCTCGTCGGAGTACTCGATCTCGGCCTCGGCGAGTGCGGTGTGACAGTGCTTGCACCAGTGAACCGGCTTGTGGCCGCGATAGATCATGCCCTTATCAAACATGGCCTTGAAGACCTCGATGTCGGCGGCGTCATGCTGGTGATAGAGCGTCAGATAGGGGTTGTCCCAGTCGCCGAGCACGCCCAGGCGACGGAAGCCGGCCTTCTGCAGCTCGATGTTCTCGACAGCGAACTCGTTGCAGAGCTCACGGATCTTAGCCGTGGAGGTCTGATTGAACTTCTCGGTGCCAAGCTTCTCCTCGACCTTGTGCTCAATCGGCTGACCGTGGCAGTCCCAACCGGGGACATAGGGAACCTCATAGCCCTGCATCATCCAGTAACGGTTGATCATGTCCTTGGAGATCTTGTTCATGGCGTGGCCGATGTGGATCGGGCCGTTGGCGTACGGAGGACCGTCGTGCAGCACGAACTTCTTGTGACCCTCGTTCTTCTTCAGAACCTGCTCGTAGACCTTGTTGTCCTGCCAGTCCTTGAGTCGCTTGGGCTCGGACTTGGAAAGACCGGCACGCATGGGAAAACCGGTCTTGGGCAGGTTCATCGTCTGCTTGTACTCGTTTGCCACGGTACCCCTTTCATGTCGTGGGCGCGCACGCCCTCTGGGCACCAAAAAAGCGCCCGTCCCTACAAGCTGGGACGAAGCGCCACAAACGGGCTGCACGCCCGCAAAAGCTCTTCGCTTAACCACCCAGCTTAGATGCCCTCGCCCGCGTATTCGCGCGCTCGCATCCGTTACTCGGCTGGTCTGTATCGACGACCATCTCGGCGATGTCTACTAAGACGAACCTGCGCGGCACGTCCGTTGGGACCGCAGCTCCGGGGTGATTTTCATCGGTCGCATGCGCGGGTTCTCAGCACTCCCCGCTCTCTGTAACATGCGGATGGCCGACTACTCGTCCCCATCAACGCTTATGCGGAGTATGCTAGCACGTTCCGCGCCGGCGAAAAACCCTCAACACTGGTTTTATACGTTCGAAATTTCTTGCGAACGTGGACCTTCTCTTGGAGCAAAATACCTGTAAGCACTTTATCGAACGAAAGAAGGTACCTATGCGCACAATTGGAATGAGCGACTATACCGTCGGCGAAGACTGCTTTGACGAGCTGCCCGGAGCGCTGGCCGAATACGGAGCGACCAAGGTCGCGATTATCGGTGGTAAACGAGCACTGGCCGCGGCGCTTCCCAGTATCGAAGCGGCACTGGAGGGCACCGACATCGAGATTCTGGAGACACGCGTCTACGGCACCAATAGCACGCGTGCCAATATCGCCAAGCTTGTTAACTCCCCCGCCTGCCGAGAGGCCGATGTGCTCATCGCATGCGGCGGCGGCAAAGCGCTCGACACCGTCAAGACGGCGGCCATCGAGCTCAAGAAGATCGTCTTTACGGTACCGACGATCTGCTCCAACTGCTCGGCCGCGACCGCCATTGCCGTTGTCTACAACGACGACGGCTCGCTCGAGGGCTATTCGTACCCCAACCGCCCCGCGCACATCTTCATCAACCCCAAGATCATCGCCGAGGCTCCGGCGGAGTACTTCTGGGCGGGCGTGGGCGATGCCCTGTCCAAGCAGCCCGAGGTCGAGTACGCCACGAGCGCCGGCAACCTGGAGCACACCGCAGGTCTTGGCCTGGCGCTCGCACACACCTGCTCCGAGCCGCTGTTTACCTATGGCGTGCAGGGTCTTGAGGACGTGCGCCAGGACCAGTCGACCGAAGCCGTCAAGCAGATCGCGCTCGACATCGTGGTCAACACGGGCTATGTCTCGAACCTGACCAACCAAAACGATTACTACTACAACTCGAGCGTGGCGCATGCGTTCTACAACGCCACCTGCAGCATTCCGCGCGAGGGCACCTACCTGCATGGCGAGGTCGTGAGCCTGGGCGTGCTGGTGCTGTTTGCCTACACGGGCGATACCGAGAACCTTGAGCGCTACTCAGCCTTTAACAAGCAGATGGGACTGCCCGTGACGCTTGAGCAGGTCGGGCTTTCCGAGTCCGATATCCCCGCCCTGTGCGAGTACGCGCACACCACCAACGAGTGGAAGCAGGGAAACCCCGAGCCCTTCACCGACGAGAAGTTCGCCGCCGCCATCAAGGCTGCCGACGCTTACGGCCACACGCTCTAGGACTGGCCCAAAACCACCACAAAGGGGACAGGCACCTTTCTGGTGGTTTTTTATTGCTCCAGCATTCAGTTCGTACTCGAACCCGATTCTTTACGAGAAAGGGTTCGGGTACGTTTTTTGTTTATCGAAGGTTCTGCGGAAGGACTACTCGGAACGGTAAACGAGCAAAGGCAGGGTATCATCGTGGTGATGGTATCCTGCCTTTTGTTTTGCGGGATCAAGGTCGCTTTGTGCGAACTTGATCGTCCCCCTATATGGCGCGTTTGGGGGTAATCGCTGCGTACGTGCGTACCGGGAGCCTGTACACCTCTGACAAGGTGTAACACACTAGACTTTGTGCCAAAGTCTGTGTGCCAAGGGGCCAAGCCCCTTAGAATCCCTGCGGAGCGTGTACGCACGTACGCAGAAAAATGGCAAAATTTCACTATATCGGGGTGTTCTTTCATTGGAGAGTATGATATACTCGGCTTAGTTCAACAAATCGGAATTGAGGGAGTAGGAGAAATCGAGATTGGAGGATAAGTTGGTGAACAAGATTTTCAAAGGTCTTATTCGATTTTTGATAGAAGTGATAGTTATGACTGTTTTGATTGTTGGGATCAACATATTTACGAATGGTATGTATCTTTGGGGATTGCCCCGCATAAATGATATTCAGTCTGTAAATATCACGTATCCGAGTGTCACGGATGATGTTAAAGAAATTTCGAGCAGTGAGGACATTGAGTTAGCCTTAAAGCTAACGGGATTTCTGAAATATGATTTATTTGGGGAAGTGAATAGCGAAGAAGAACCTGCTATTACAATTACTTATTTTCTCAAGGATGGAACAAGCAAAACAATCTCCGCTAATAACACTACTGTCTGGTGGAACAATAAAATTCATGTAATCAAGGACAAGGATATGTTTATCAACCTAACAGAGGGAATTTTCTTTCTGGAAGATTTACAAACAAAGTAAATCAATTCCAGTATATCGGGGAGCAAATAGAACAAAAATCGGGATTTGACGAAGGAGTGTGATTATATGGGTAAAGCGATTTTGGCAGTAATTGTTACATTGATTGTTGGTTATTTAGGTATGGTCGTAGGACTTGAACTTTTAGGTAATTGGGTTGAGTTTGGATTGCTCATTGCTATTGCAGTAATGGGTGCTTTTATCATCTACTTCAATGACAAGAAGTAAGATAATTCAAGTTTGACAAGGAGACAATTTTATGAAAAAAATAATGGCAGCTACGTTATCGTTGCTTGTTTGTGCGGTTCTGCTTGCAGGGTGCAACACTTCCTCCGAAAGCAATGAAGAACAGTCCTTAAAGGTATATTCATTTAGCGGAGAAAATGAATATATTTCTGTGTCGAATGGTGTAATTATTTTAGATGGCAAAGATGAAATTTGCTATGGTGGCGATTTGAAAGTGACATCAGATGATTTTGGCGATATTACCACATATTCAACTACCATTTATATCAATGGAAGTGAAAAAGAAACTTTGCTTTCTAATAGCGTTGATGACCAGACAGGTGGGACAATAGATTTATCTGGAAATATTGGAAAAATTTATGGTGACATTCTCAAAGATAGAGATGCTGATAAGTTGACGGATAATTTGTGGTTTGAATTGAAAACAACCAATTTGAGAGGAGAAGAAAACACTTATCAAGTGCAATTAGAGACAACTGAAATCACAAAGGAAGTCAAAAAGTAACTTCTAACTTCAAGTTTAACAAAAGAGAGGAATTATGATACAAGAAATCGAGAATAGAAGAAGCATAAGAAAATATAAACCAGATAGAGTTAATAAAACTATGATTGAAGATATGATATACAGTGCTACACTTGCTCCATCTGCTAAGAACAGACAGCCATGGAAATTTATCGTATATCAGGGAGATGAAAAAGACAAATTGGTTGAAGTAATGCAGCAAGGTATTAATGCAGAAAAGATCAGCCATGAACTAATGCCAGAATGGGCATTTGCAATACCAGATGCTGAGAATACTGTAAGAATCATACAGGAGGCACCATGTCTAATTGCTGTGCTTAATACTAATCAGAAGACACCATTTTCTGGCATAGAAAATGAAAAGAGAATTGTAGAAATCTGTGACTCATTATCTATAGGTGCTGCCATTCAAAATATGATACTTACAGCAACAGGGTATGGATTAGGTACTTTGTGGATTGCAAATACATGCTTTGCATACAATGATCTTGTTGATTTTATTGGAACTGACTGCCAACTGACTGGATTGGTTGCGGTTGGAATTGCGGATGAATCTCCAGATAAAAGACCAAGAAAAACATTTGAAGATATAATTGAATTCAGGTAGATGAGAGATTTCTCAGTTTAAGAAGTTTATGGGGCCTGTTTCCAAGACACTCCAAGACACGTTAATTTGAATTGTTTATTTTCATAAAATGTGTTACAATCAAGTTAGCTGCAACTAATTGTATTGTAAAAAAGGTAAATGTATGAGTGAAAGAATAAAACCTACTATCAGTGGCAGTGCTGAGACAATGCTCCAGAGCTTTTATGCCAGAGCCCAATATTCCAAAAGTAAACATAATAAATTCTATGATGCAAAGGCGGTAGAATTAGTCGACAAAATTGATTATGATTTTTCTACAGCGGCTAGGGATTCTACGATGGGGAAAGGGGTAATTGCCAGAACGGTAGTTTTTGATGAATTAGTAAAGAATTTTATAGAGAAAAATCCTGATTGTACGGTGGTTAATATTGCCTGTGGTCTGGATACGAGATTTTATCGTATGGATAATGGTAAAATCACCTGGTACAATCTGGACCTTCCAGAAACGATAGCAATCCGCAATCAGATTTTCGAGGAATCAGGACGTGTTTCTACGATAGGAATTTCTGTACTTGACCCTGCATGGTCAAAAGAAGTAAAAGTGCGGGGGAAAATGCTTTTTATCATTGAAGGATTATCAATGTATCTGACAGCAGAAGAAAACGGTAAGATATTAAAAATAATAAAGGACAACTTTGATAATGCATGTATTCTTATGGAATGTCTGGCAAAGGCATGGGTAAAGAAAGAAGGAATAGAAAAATCCATACAGCAAACAGGTTCAAAATTTGTCTTCGGTGCAGATCATTTTGAAGACCTTGGGAATATGACAACAGGGTATCATAAAATAAAAGATGATAATATTCTTCGTGGCATGGAGTTATTTTCATCTGCATACAGACTTTTGGCGTTATTACCTATTGCAAAAAAGGTTACGCAGAAGATTCTGATATTTGAAAAGGACGAACAAAGCATGTGAAAGAGTCTTTATACGTGAATGTAAAACCATACGTCTGATGTTAAAATTGAAATTTTGGAGATTATTATGGCTTTTGATTTTAAGAAAGAATTTAAAGAATTTTATATGCCTAAGAATAAACCAGAGATTGTAAATGTACCTAAGGCAAATTATATTGCAGTTAGAGGAAAAGGCAATCCAAATGAAGAAGGTGGGGCATATCAACACGCAATCAGTATTCTATATGCTGTTGCATACACATTAAAAATGAGTTACAAGACCGATTATAAAATTGAAGGCTTTTTTGAATATGTTGTTCCGCCATTGGAAGGTTTTTGGTGGCAGGATGATGTCGTTGGTGTAGATTATACAAATAAATCTGCTTTCAACTGGATTTCTGTTATTCGTTTGCCTGATTTCATTTCTAAAGCTGATTTTAACTGGGCGGTAGAAACAGCAACGAAAAAGAAGAAACTCGATTGTTCGTCAGCAGAATATCTTACGATTGATGAAGGATTATGCGTTCAAATTATGCACATAGGTTCTTTTGATAATGAGCCAGCAACCGTTGCTCTTATGGATACTTATATAGAACAAAATGGGTATCTCAATGATATTAACAAAGATATCAATAAGCTTGTCGGAGAAATTGATACCGTTGTTCATAAAATGAATGAATAAGAAAATGAGAACCCGGTCGTCAGGCAGGGGATAGGAGGACACATGAACTTAACAGGACGCGATTTTTTAACATTAAAGGATTTTACACCGGAAGAAATTCTGTACTTGATTGACTTATCCGCAAAGTTAAAGGATATGAAAAAGAAAGGCATTGTAGAACAGCCGCTGCGCGGTAAAAATGTAGCACTCATTTTTGAAAAGACAAGTACAAGAACACGCTGTTCCTTTGAAGTAGCAGCACATGATTTAGGCATGGGCGTGACCTATCTTGACCCGCAGGGTTCCCAGATTGGCAAGAAAGAAAGTATTGCAGATACGGCAAGAGTGCTTTGTACAATGTTTGAAGGCATTGAGTACAGAGGATTTGAGCAGACGATTGTGGAAGAACTGGCAAAATATTCATCTGTACCGGTATGGAACGGTTTAACTAACGAATACCACCCGACACAGATGCTTGCGGATATGCTGACAATCCGTGAAAAGCTCGGCAGATTAAAGGGCGTGAAGTTCGTTTATATGGGCGATGCAAGATACAACATGGGTAATTCCCTGATGATTGTCTGTGCAAAGCTCGGACTGCATTTCACAGCCTGCACGGCAAAAGAATATTTCCCGGATAAAGAGCTGGTAGCACAGTGTGAAGCATGGGCAAAGAGAAGCGGCGGTTCAATTACATTGACAGAAGACGTAGAAGAAGGAACAAAGGGCGCTGAAGTTTTATATACCGATGTATGGGTATCCATGGGTGAACCGGACGAAGTATGGGCAGAGCGAATCAAGGCACTGTTA
>UREC01000022.1:0-35696 GCA_900546755.1 uncultured Collinsella sp.
GGCCAGCCCGTGGGAGGCCAGGGCGCCGCTGACCGGTGGACGGCACCGAGCCGTCTGATGACTTGAAGAAGGGGGAGGCCTCGCGGCCTCCCCCTTTTTTGCGTTTACGGGCTTTTGTCTCACATAGTAGCTGTGTTTTATAACCCTCGTTTGTCGCTTCTTCTGTGAACGGGCTACAATAGCTTAGTCTGTGCAATATGGAGGTGAACATGGCTGAAGCTGGTATCGGCGTTGATATCGTCGAGATTTCCCGCATGAAATCTATTCTTGAAAAGACGCCGTCGTTTGCTCGGCGTGTGTTTACCGAAGAAGAGCGTGCGTATTGCGATGCATCATCGCGTCCCGCTGCTCACTATGCGAGCCGCTTTGCTTCGCGCGAGGCGGTGCTTAAAGCTCTCGGCACGGGTTTTAGTCAAGGCGTGGGTCGCAAGGATGTTTCGGTAACGCGTGATAAACTCGGCAAACCGAAGGCGCTGCTTTCGGGCCGTGCTCTCGAGATCGCTCAAGAACTGGGTGTTGTTGAGGTCGCTCTTTCCATTACGCTTACGGGAGACTTGGCCGTTGCGAATGCCATCGCGATTACCGAAGATGCTCGGCCTAAGCCAAAAGAGGAAAAGGTGAGTACCAAGAAACGCGTTGCGCAGACATTTAAAGAGGCTCGCTCTGTATTAGATGAGCTCGAGCAGCTGCAGAATTCAGCATTGACGGAGCACCTGGGCGATGCTTCGCAAGATACGCTAGGAGCATAGATGAAACCGGTTTTGAGTACCGAAGAAGTCGTTCGTCTCGAGGATATCATCGAACGCGAAGGGACTTCGAAGGCCGAGCTTATGGAGCTAGCGGGTGAGTTTGCCGCCAACGAGGTCTTGAAGCTCAATCCCGATCGGGTTCTCGTTCTGGTCGGTTTTGGTAATAATGGCGGCGACGGTTGGGTTGCCGCCGATATCCTGAGCCACAAGGGTGTGGACGTGGATATCGTTTCTCCGGTTGAGCCGGATGAGATTCCTGCTGCTCTGGCACGTCATGTTGCTCGTCGAACTGCCGGCCGCGATGTGCACGTTTGCGTCGGTCCCTCGCGTGACGAACTCGAGGTTTTGATCGATAAGGCCGATGTTGTTGTCGATGCCATTTTTGGTACCGGTTTCCACGGGAATCTGCGTGCGCCGTTCTCCATTTGGATTCCTACGGTCAATGAATGCGCCGATTGTGTCGTATCCATTGATGTCCCCTCGGGGCTGAATGCCGAGACGGGCGTTGTTGATGACGACTGCATTCGTGCCGAGCGCACGGTGACGATGATTGCGCCCAAGATTGGTCTGTATAGCGCTGATGGTCCTGAGTATGCTGGCGATTTGACCTGCGGCAATCTTTACGACCGTCTTGACGAGGTCATCGATGATGTCGACCACGCCGCCGAGATTGTCGAGCCCGGTGACTTAGTTGATTACTTTGCTCCGCTACCATCGAATATCGATAAGTATTCCCGTGGCTCCGTGCTTATTGTCGCCGGATCAGCGCAATATCCTGGTGCTGCCATTATGGCGGCCAAGTCTGCAGCTCGCGCGGGTGCTGGTTACGTGGCAGTCGCGGCTCCTGACGCCTGCGCCAATCTCATTCGCATGGCACTTCCTTCGATTCCGGTCTTTGCTATTCCGTCTGATTCCCGCGGCTCCTTTGGCGCCGCTGCGCGCATGACGGTGTGCGAGATCGCAAAGAAGTACAGCTGCGTGCTGTGCGGTCCCGGTATGACGACGTCTGCCGGCGCTATGCAGGTGGTTTCGGGCTTGCTCGAGCTTGATGTACCGCTAATTTTGGACGCCGATGCACTCAACTGCCTTGCTAAGATTGCCATTGACGGTATTGATAGTAACCCCGAGATGTATCGTCGCGAGCAGCCGTTGGTTATGACACCGCACTATCGTGAGCTTTCGCGTCTGGTTGCCGGTGACGAGGTGAACGACCTTGGTACCGCGATTGCGGCCGCGCAGAAGGTTGTCTGGGCTGCAGGCTCCGACAATCTGGTGGTCATTGCCAAGGGGCCGACGACGGCTATCTGTGGCGTTGAGCGTGTGCTGCTGCCGCTCTCGGGTCCGGCTTCTCTGGCAACTGCCGGTTCGGGTGATGTTCTCGCGGGTATTTTGGCCGGCACGCTTGCCACCATGCGCGACGAGATGGATCGTTGGGAGTTGCTGTATTCGTACGCCGTCGCACTTCACAGCTACGCCGGTTTTGCCGCGGCGACGGAGTATGGTGAGAAGAGCGTCATCGCGACCGATCTTATCGACTTGATCGGTCCTGCCATGGAGCTGGCGGCAAAGGATGCGCTCGAAGATCTGGGAATCATGGACGAAGGGTCGGATGACTAATCATGAATAAAGCCGATTTGACGCGCTGGTCCTGGGTCGAGATCGACCGCGGGGCGCTCCGTCGCAACACGAGGGCCTATAAGAACTTGCTGAATCCGCGTCAGCGCCTGTGCTGCGTGGTCAAGGCCGATGCTTATGGTCATGGAGCTGTTGAGTGCGCCAAGATCATGTATTCGGCCGGTGCCGACATGTTTGCCGTGGCGACGGTTAACGAGGGCGTTGAGCTCCGACAGGGCGGGATTACGAAACCCGTCCTCATCCTAAGCGAGCCGCCTATCGAGGCTATTCCGACGTTGCTCGAGTTTGATATCATGCCCTCGGTCTATACGTCTGACTTTGCTCTTGCGTATGGCGAATGTGCCGTCGCGGCGGGCAAGGTGGGCAAGTATCATCTCGCCATCGAGACGGGCATGAACCGCATTGGCGTACATTACACGCAGGTGCTCGACTTTGTCCGCGGTATTAATTTCCATCGCGGTATTCAGTGCGACGGCGTATTTACGCACTTCGCCACGGCCGATGAACCTTCGGGCTGGGACTACAAACTGCAGTGTCAGCGCTTTACCGAGGCCGTTCAGGCCATTAAGGATGTGGGCTTTGAGTGCGGTATCGTGCACTGCGCCAATACGCCGTCCTCGATGCTCGACCCCTCGATGCATTTTGATATGATTCGCGCCGGCGTCGGCTTGTATGGCATGCAGCCGTGCGAGCTGAGTGGCCGCGTGATGCAGCTTGATCCCGTTATGAGCGTCCATGCGCGCGTGACGCGCGTGGCACACCCTGCGATGGGCGAGGGCGTGGGCTACGGTTTTACCTACCGCGTACCGCGTACGCGCGTTCAGATCTGCACGCTGCCGATCGGTTATGCCGATGGCCTATCGCGTACGCTTTCCAATCGTATGGATGTGCTGTATCGCGGCGAGCGCGTGCATCAGGTTGGCAATATCTGCATGGACCAGTTTATGGTCGCCATTCAGTCCAACCCGGCACACGAGATTCCCGAGGCCGAATATGGTGACGAGATGATTATTGTCGGCCGCGATGGCGATGCCGAGATCACTATGGACGAGATGGCCCGACTGCGCGGCACGATTAACTACGAGGTCGCCTGCGGCTTTGGCATGCGCCTCGACAAGGTCTACGTGTAGGAGTCGCCATGGGCGTCATGCACATCCCCGGCCATAGCCATCAGGCGCCGCGTGAGGTCGCACTCGGGGAGATCGAGGCCGTTCTGGGCGATTGTCACCTTTGCCAGCTTTACCAGTCGCGCCACAATATCGTGTTTGGCGTGGGAAGCCCCAGCGCCCGCGTGATGTTTATTGGCGAGGCGCCGGGCCGCAATGAGGATTTGCAGGGCGAGCCCTTTGTGGGGGCGGCAGGCGAGGACCTCAACGGCATTTTGTCGCTGGCGGGGCTCAAACGCGAAGACGTCTACATTGCCAACGTGCTTAAGTGCCGCCCGCCGGGAAACCGCAATCCGCGTCCCGAGGAAGTGCTGGCTTGTTCGCCGTTTTTGCGTGAGCAGATTCGAAGCATCTGGCCCGATATTATCGTGACACTCGGCAACCCCGCGACGCACTTTGTGCTTAAGACCGAGATTGGCATTACTAAGCTGCGCGGCAGGTTCCACCAGATGGGGCATTTTGTAGTAATGCCCACTTTCCATCCGGCAGCAGCGCTGCGCAATCCGGCATGGCAGGAGCTGCTGGAGGAAGACTTTAAGATGCTGGGCGACTATCTGGAGCGACATCCCGCGCCAGAGGACGCCTCGGAATAATAAGGAGCGTATATGTCCCTGGAGCGCCTGGGGGTAGGCACTTACAAAACGGCTAGTGCTGCCGATACGGAGTACTTTGGCGAGCTAATTGCACCGTGCCTTGAGGACGGCGATGTGCTCATCCTGACCGGTGGCCTGGGAGTGGGCAAAACTCACTTTACCAAGGGCGTCTCGCGCGGGCTGGGCGATGGGCATATGGTTACGAGCCCTACGTTTGCGCTCATGGCCGTTCACGATCAAGGTCGTATTCCGCTGTTTCACTTTGATCTATACCGCCTGGAGCATGCCTACGAGCTCGAGGATACGGGCATTTTCGATGTGCTGGGCTATGAGGGTGCTTGCCTGCTGGAATGGGGCGAACAATTCCAGGACGAGCTGACGGATGAGTATCTTTCGGTGACGCTCAAGCGTGATGAGGGCGACAGCGATGTGCGAACGATAACGCTCGAGGCGCACGGTGACCGCACAATGGAGCTTTCCCATTTGATTGATAAGGCTGTACAAGATGAGCTTGCATAACGACAACGCGCTGGTGGTGGCGCTCGATACCTCGACCGACATGCTTGCCTGCGCGGCAAGCTGGATTGATGGGCAGACGGGCGAGACGAAGCTCGCGAGTGGCGACCACATGTGTCGCCGTCACGCCAACGTTGAGCTCGTGAATACCGTTGATGGCGTGCTGGCTCAAGCCGGTCTGAATCGCAGCGATGTTGGTTGCTACGTGGTCGGCCGCGGCCCGGGGTCGTTTACGGGCGTGCGCATCGGCATCTCCACTGCCAAGGGCCTCGCATGTGGTGCCAATGTTCCGCTGCTGGGCGTGTCGACGCTTGACGCTTGCGCTTGGACGGCGTGGAAGGCTGGCGTGCGTGGCAAGCTTGGTATCTTGGCCGATGCTATGCGCGGTGAGGTATATCCGGCGCTGTATATGCTGGTCGATGAGGGTCCCGAGCGTCAATTTGAGCGCGAACACGTGGTCAAGGCCGCCGTGGCGCTCGATGAGTGGCGCCAAGCAGCGGACTGGGACCAGGTTCAGCTGACCGGTGACGGTCTTGTGCGCTATGGCAAGCTGCTGGGTGAGGACGAGACCGCCCGCTGCGTGGAGCGCGACCTGTGGTGGCCTTCGGGCGAGGGCTTGCTGCTCGCGCACGCTGCGGGCGACGGCGATCCGGCCCGCGTCCTGCCGATTTACACGCGCCTTTCGGATGCCGAGGAAAACGAGCGCAAGCGTCTTGGTCTTGCCGAGAGTGCGCACAGCGAAATTACGGGCGTTGCCGATGAGCTCGCCGGTCGTCATCTGCAGTTCCGTCCCATGGGCGCGGCGGATGCCGAGGGCGCGAGCGCGCTGGAGGCCGCCTGCTTTGAAGGTGCCGGACACGAGGCGTGGACGCCGGGCATGTTCCTGTCCGAACTGGGCGAGGACGTCGCTGCGCCGCGTAGTTGGTGGGTGGCACACGACGACGGCAAGCTGCTGGGCCTTGCCGGCGGTATGGTCGTGGACGGTGATGTGCAGATTCTGGATGTCGCCGTCGACCCGGCACATCGCCGTGAGGGCATTGCCCGCAAGCTGCTGTCGCACGTGAGCTATGATGCCCAGATGCTCGGCTGCACTACGGCTTCGCTCGAGGTCGAGGACGGTAACGAGGGAGCGATCGCGCTTTATAACGCTCTGGGCTTTACCGAGGCTGGCCGTCGTCGTGGCTATTACGGTGCCGGCAAGGACGCCATCGTCATGACGGCCCCACTTCCCCTCGTGCTTCCGGTCGATAACGCCTCGCCCGAGCCGACGGCAGCCGAGCAACGCGCATGGCCCCTGTCTGCGCCCAAGCGCTCTGCCGAGGAACGTGTCGAGATTGAGCATCGCCGCCTAGTGCTCGCTATCGAGAGCTCCTGCGACGAGACGGCGGTGGCGATTATCGATGCAGATGGCAATATGCTGGCCAACCAGGTGTCGACACAGATTGATTTTCACGCCCGCTTTGGCGGCGTGGTGCCCGAGATCGCCTCGCGCAAACACGTTGAGGTGATTGTGAGCGTCGTGGATGCGGCGCTCGAGGATGCCGCAGCATCGCTTGGTCTTGAGGGTGGAGCCATTGCCCCTAGCGAGCTTGCCGCCGTGGGCGTGACACAGGGTCCGGGCCTGGTTGGCGCCCTGGTGGTGGGCGTCGCCTTTGCCAAGGGCTTTGCGTATGCTGCCGGCAAGCCGCTCGTGTGCGTCAATCATCTGGAGGGCCACCTGTTTGCCAACCTGTTGGCGCAGCCCGACCTCAAGCCCCCGTTTATCTTTACGCTTGTCTCGGGCGGGCACACCATGCTCGTGCACGTGAAGGCATGGGGCGACTACGAGGTACTTGGTGAGACACTCGACGATGCTGTGGGCGAGGCCTTCGACAAGGTAGCCAAGGCGTTGGGTCTGGGCTATCCCGGTGGCCCCATCATCTCCAAGCTGGCCGAGACGGGCAATCCCCGCGCGATCGATTTTCCTCGCGCGCTTAACAGCAGGGGGGACTATCGCTTCTCGCTTTCGGGCCTCAAGACGGCGGTGACGCTCTACATCGAGCAGGAGACCAAGGCTGGGCGCACGATTCACCTGCCCGATCTGGCGGCTTCGTTTGAGGCAGCCGTCTTTGACGTTCAGTACAAGAAGGCCAAGAACGCGCTGCATGCCACCGGATGCAAGGAATACTGCATCGGCGGCGGCGTCTCGGCTAATCCGCATCTGCGCGAGATGATGATCAAGAAGCTTGGGCGCCAGGGCATCCGCGTGACGGTGCCGCCTCTCTCGGCATGCACCGACAACGCCGCCATGATCGCGGAGGTCGCCCGCCGTAAATTCGACCGAGGTGAAATCTCGCCGTTCGACGTCGACGCCGATCCAAACATGACGCTGTAGCTGGTACGGCGCGGTCCCCGGACGGAGGGGCCGGATATAAGGTTTCCTGCTCTACAGTCCTGCGCAAGACGAAGGCCACATTAAGTGGCCTTCTTTGCGTGCGGAACTCGCGATAAAGTTCATATGCGCCGCCCGGCTCCCGCGGCTCTCAGGGGCAACTCTCATGCAAAAACTGTCGTGTGGTAAAGTCCGAGGTCAGTGGCGTTTTATACCGAGAATTTCAAAAAAAGGTGAAAATTCATTACAAATTTGCGTTGACTTTAGGTAACTAAAGTTTCATACTCCTTTTCAACCACTGGGGGATGTGAACACGCACGGATCGTTCGCATCATGATTGAAGAGGATTTCTTAGACATGTTCACGCATCAGCTAAACATTATCAGCGTAGTAATTATCTGATGCGGGTTAGCACATACAGCTAGCCCGTACGATAACGGGCGGCTGATGAAGATGAGGGCCGTCGAGCGCAACCGACGGCCCTCATTTTTTATGTCTAGGAAGTTCTTTTTAGAGGAGGAAATGTAATGAACGGAGTTTTGCTCATGGTTGTGGCCGCGGCGGTGCTCGCCTGCGGCTATCTGGGCTACGGCCGCTGGCTGGCCAACAAGTGGGGCGTTGACAAAGAGGCCCTCACGCCGGCCAAGCGCATGAAGGACGGCAAGAGCTTCTCGCCCGTCTCCGCCTTTACCGCGTTCTCGCACCAGTTCAGCTCGATCTGCGGTGCTGGCCCTGTCACGGGTACGATCGTCGCCATGGCCTTTGGCTGGCTGCCCGTCGTGCTCTGGGTCCTCGTCGGCGGCATCTTCTTTGGCGCCGTCCACGACTTTGGTGCTCTGTACGCTTCGATGAAGAACAACGGCAAGTCGCTCGCTCAGCTCATCGAGAAGTACATCGGCAAGACCGGCCGTCGCCTGTTCCTGCTGTTCTGCTGGCTGTTCTGCATCATCGTCATCGCCGCCTTCACCGACATGGTCTGCAAGACGTTCATGTTCACCCCGGCCGTTGACGCTTCTGGTGCTGCTACCGGTGCCATCGACTTCACCAAGTCCTATGCCGCCGGCTGCGCTGGTACCATCTCCATCCTGTTCACCTTCGTCGCTATCGCCTTTGGTTGGGCCCAGAAGAAGTTCAACCTCACCGGTGCTACCGAGTTCGTCACCGGCGTGGTCCTCATGGTCCTCATGTTCGCCGTCGGCATGCAGTTCCCGGTCTACCTGGACAAGTTCCAGTGGTTCGCCGTTGTCATGGTCTACCTGGTCTTTGCTGGCGCCATGCCCATCCAGATGCTCAAGACCCCTCGCGACTACCTCACTTCCATCATGATGATCGTCATGATCGCCTGCGCTGTCCTCGGTATCGTCGTCCTGGGTGTTAACGGCCAGGCCACCATCACCGCTCCGGCCTTTACCGGCTTCTCCAGCGCTTCTGGCATGATGTTCCCGGTCCTGTTTGTTTCCGTTGCCTGCGGTGCCCTCTCCGGCTTCCACAGCCTCGTTTCTTCTGGTACCTCCTCCAAGCAGGTCGAGAAGGAGCAGGACGCCGTCAAGGTCGGTTATGGCGCCATGATCGTCGAGTCCTTCGTCGGCATCCTTGCCATCATCGTCGCCGGCATCATGTTCTCCGACATGAACACCGCCGGTACCGGCGCCCTCAACGCTGGCGTCGCTTCCACCCCGTTCCAGATCTTCGCTGCTGGTATCTCCCGCGGTATGCAGGCCTTCGGTGTTGACGGCACGCTCGCTACCGTCTTCATGACGATGAACGTTTCCGCTCTGGCCCTGACCTCGCTCGACGCCGTCGCCCGCATCGCCCGCACCTCGTTCTCCGAGTTCTTTGCCCAGACCAACGACGCCCTGGCCATCGAGTCCAAGGCCGGCTACATGAAGGTTCTCGGCAACCCCTGGTTCGCCACGGTCGTCACCCTGCTTCCCGGTCTCGCCCTCGCCTTTGGCGGCTATGCCAACATCTGGCCGCTCTTTGGTGCTTCCAACCAGCTGCTCGGCGGCATGACCATGATCACCCTCGCCGTGTTCTGCAAGTGCACCGGCCGCAAGGGCTGGATGCTCTACGTGCCCGTCGCCTTCCTGCTCTGCTGCACCTTCACCTCGCTGGTCCAGAGCGCCATGGGCTGCATGACCGCTGTCCAGGCTTACGGCTTCTTCGGCACCATCCCGGCTACCGCCACCACGGCCGCCGTCTCCGTCGCCGCCACCAAGGGCTTGCAGCTCGTTTTCGCCGTCCTGCTGATGGTCCTGGGCCTCATCGTCGCCGTCAACTGCCTCAAGGAGTTCTTCGGCAAGGAGGCCGGCTCCATGCCCGACGAGGAGCCCGAGTGGTCCGAGATGGGCAAGGCCGAGTACGGTCGCGCCGCTGCCGCTGAAGCTCCTGCCGACGCCGAGGCCGCCAAGGCCTAGTCGGTCGGACGGGTTGAATCTCCCATCTATTTGACTCGGAAAGACCGGGTCCGCAATCAAGCGGACCCGGTCTTTTTTCTTGTGAGAACAGGTGGTGCAAGGGCGTTCTCGCAGATGTTTTGCGTGGATAGGCTCGTGCGTTGTACCATATGAACGTATATGTGTGCATATGAAAGGGGCCCCGTGGCCAAGACGGTATATTCCGATAATCAAAACAATGTCGATGCTCTGGCTGAGCGTCTGAGCAGCCAGACATCGCTTTCTGCCGAGCGCGCCAAGCTGGTTGCCTACGACCTGCTCTGCCGCAAGGCGCTCAAGATTAAGTCGAGCGCGCTGGCGCAGATTTTCCGCTCCGTCGATAAGGAATGCGACACCAAGGCGATGCGCGATGAGCTTATCGCGGCAAATATCGTGACCAAGATCGAGGGCAGCGGCATTAACGGGCGCCCGGCGTTCTATACCATCAATGTCGAGATCCGCGATGCCCAGGAGCAGCCTGCCGAGTCCGTCGAAGATTTTGTCGTCGAGGATTCCGCTGACGTGCCTGCTGTGGAAGAAGCTGCTCCGCGTGAGCATGTCGATACCGATGAGTTGCTCGATGAGAACGTCGTGCGTGCCTTTACGGCCAAGGCGGGACGCGGCGGTTTTGGCGGGGGTGGCAAGCGCGATGCGCAGCGCCGCGCCCAGCAGGAGCGCTTCCGTCGTGCCGTTGCTCAAAAGGGTGAGACGGATGCCGAGGCTGTTGAGAACGAGGTTGCTGCCGAGTCGCAGAGGCCCGCGAAGGAGCAAAAGCCCGTGGAGGCCCAGGAGCCCCAGCGTCGCCGTGGTGCCCACTTTAAGGCTGCGCAGCAGGATGTCGCGCATGAGGTTGAAGAGCCTTCCGAGGCTGCAGACGATGTTGAGGAGTCTGCCAAGAAGGCTCCGGGTTCATGCCGTCCCGGGCGTGGTTTTGCGAGGCGCGCGTATCCCGTAAGGCGTCAGGAGAAGGGCGAGCCGGCTCCGACCGCTCAGGCCGAGAAGGCCGAACAAACCGAGAAAACCGTTGAGCCGGCGGCTCGCGAGCAGCAACCTTCCGAGTCGCAGCCTGCGGCTGACACTGAGGTCAAAGCTCAACAGACCGCTGATAAGCAGGCGGGGGAGAGCGCCTCAGGCAAGCCCCGCCGTCGTCGTCACCGCGGCGGTCGTGGCTCAAATGCCGAGGCCGCGGCCGAGAAGACAGCGACACAAAACGGAGATGAGAAGGCCGAGACTCCGGCGGATCAGGTCAAGCGCCAGCCGGCGAAGGAGGTCAAGTCCTATCGTCCGCAAAAGCGCTCGTCTGCGCCCAAGCAGGAACGTAATACCCGGGCAGATTCCAAGCGTAAGCCTCATGCACAGGCTGAGCCTGCCGCGGCTGATAGTGCTACCCAGCAGCCCGAGTCGGCCGTCCACGGCGAGGTATCGGCGTTTGCCCTTGCCCGCGTTTTGGGTAGGCAGCTGCTCAAAGTTGTCCCTACGCCTACGGCGCTCTCTAAGATCAAGGAGCAGCAGACTCAAATTGTTAAGGTCGAGGGCAAGGACGGCAAAAAGGCACCGCAGCGCACTCAGCACAACGAGATGTCCAACCGCAAGATTGCCGAGGAAATCGCAATCATCCAGGCTTGGATCGAGCAAAACCGAGGTGCCGATACGCCGGTTGCCTCGCGCCGCCAGCGTGCCTACCAGATTTTTAACGACGAGAAGGCTTTTGACGGCAAGCACGGTGAGCGCCTGATAAGGCGCATGACCGAAAAGGGCATCAGCATGCAGGCGATCAAGGTCGCCCCCAACCGCCCCGTGCACTTTACGGGTTTCTTTACGCTGGGCGCCGATAAGCCGTTCATTATGGTCGAGAACCTGGACACCTACGACGAGATCGTCAGGCTGCTGCGTGGCCGCAAGCACGCCAAGCTCTTTGGCATCAAGGTGGGCGGCGTGATTTTTGGCGGCGGATGCAAGGCGAGCGTCTCGCATGCCCTGGACGATTATCTGGCTGAGATCGGCTATCGCTTTAACTACGTCTACTACGTGGGCGATATCGACCGCGAGGGCGCGCGCATCGTCGAGCAGGCTCGCAATGCCAATGTGGTTGAGATTCGCCTGCATGCCGGCATGTACCGCGCCATGCTCGCCGAGCATAAGCGTCGCGTGAAGGCCGGCGGCGAGTGCGAGCCCGCGGCTGCCAACCAGGGCGTGCCGCAGAACTTGGCGGCGACGATCAAGGATCTGCCCATGGTCACGCGTGTGCAGTTCCGCAACGTGCTACGTGAAGGCGGGCGCATTCCGCAGGAGATTCTGATGACCGCTGACTATCGGGATGGCGACTCGGGAAGCTTCGACCGCATGCTCAACAATTAGGGACGTGTGGCCCCGGCGGGCCGGGCATTAAGTTTGCTGCTCTACAGTCCTGCGCAAGACGAAGGCCACATTAAGTGGCCTTCTTTGCGTGCGGAACTCGCGACAAACTTAATGCCCGGCCGGCCGGGGCCACACGGCACTTTGTAGATGGCGGCTCGCTTTTCGGAACTGGGCTGATGTGGGACGGTGGGATTCCGCGTCTGCCTGGTCGGCGGCCGCGCCCCGCTGCGTCGCTTCGCTCCTTGCGTGCTGCGCTGGAAAACGCTTCGCGTTTCCTCAGCTCCGCACCCTTGCGGGCTCGAATTCCTCCGCTTGCCCACAAGAAAGCGCCCTGGGCCGTTATGGGCTTAGGGCGCTCAGTTTTAATGGCTGGGACGGAGGGATTCGAACCCCCAACAGCCGGCACCAAAAACCGGAGTTCTACCGTTGAACTACGTCCCAATGTGTGGTGTTGCCCAAAAGCAACTCGTCTAGTTTACCTAATCTGCGAGGGCATCGCAAACGCCGTCGAGTAGGCGTACGGCGAGCGTCTGCGCGTCGCTGGCCGTGAAGGTGCCGTTGTAGCGCGTCATGCCCGTGAGCTCAATGCGAATGCGAGCCGGCTTCTGCTGCGCGGCGACATTGGCGGTGCGGATGCGCTGGGCCAGGTTGTGGCACTCGGCGAGGGCAATCGTGGCGCGTGGCGCGGCGTCGGCGGGCAGCTCGTCGCTTGCGATCTCGAGCACCAGGTCAACGTCGGTTGGGACCTCGGAGTCGCAGAGCATCATGCCGCTGTTGTCGGTCGTTGCCGTGGCGATGTTCCACATGCGCGAAGCAACGCTGCGTGCGATGGGGTCCTCACCGATAACGGCGATCTGGAAGCGCTCGAGCACGTTGGCGGCGCGAGCAAAACCGATGCGGGACTCGGCTTCGGTGACCGAGGGCTTGCCCTCCCACACATGGTGCAGGCGGTTGATGTAGGCGTAGGTGTCCTGGAAGGCCATGCCGTCGGCAAACAGGCCGACATTTTCCTGGAACTGCTGCAGGGCGGCCTCGGTATGCGGACCAAAGTAGCCGTCGTCTTCGCCACAGGCAAAGCCCAAAACGTTGAGAGCGCGCTGCAGGGCCTGCACATCGGCGCCATGGAAATTGGGCATGCGCAGATACAGGGTGCGGTCGCCCAGCTTATACGAGGCGTCGACCAGGGCGCTCCAACAGGGGATATCGACGGCATGACCGGCAGCAAGGCCGCTGTCGAGCCTGAAGGTGCTGACGGCCTGCTCGGTGGTGGTGCCAAAGCGCTTGTCGACAACCTCGGCGTCATCGATTGTATAGCCGAGCTGCAGAAGGCGGGACTGAACATCCTCGACGGCTGCTCCCTGCATGCCCGTGGTAATAGGTTCCATGAACGAACCCCTTTCGGCGTACCATTCGTACTATTTTGAGCGTGTGTCGGATAGACAACGCGAGACAATTTATAAACATGCACTCAATAGTGTAGCAACTTGTACCCAAACTCGCTGCCCACAGGTTTTATGACCCCCGCTAGTTAAGACGCTCCACAAAGAAATCTGCCATTGAGAGGAAGAGCTCGCGCGCATGCGGGTCGAGCTCGACGCCTTCGATAGCGGCCTTGGCCTTAGCGGTCAGGTCGAGCGCATAGGTGTGGGCGTAATCGATGGAGCCGGTCTCCTGGAAGATCTCCACGGCGCGTGCGAGCTGCGCGGGGTCCTCGGTGCCCGAGGAAAGGATTGCCTCGATCTCGTCGTGATAGCGCTCGTCTGACAGGGCATGCACGGCAACGAGGGTGCGCTTGCCCTCGGTGATATCGGTGCGGAAGTCCTTGTTGGCGGCCTCCTTGGTGCCGATCAAGTTGAGCAGGTCGTCTTGAATCTGGAAGGCAAGGCCCGTGTGCAGCCCAAAGGCGCGCAGTGCCTCAATCTGCTCTTCGCTGCCGCCGCCGATAATGGCTCCGGCGGCAAGCGGCGTCGCTCCGCTGTAGTACGCGGTCTTGTGCGTCGCCATGTCCAGATAATCGTCGACCGAAATGTCAAAGCGCCCGTCGCGGACCCAGCCCAGGTCGAGCGCCTGGCCCTCGATGGTACGGACGATCATCTCGGTAAGCTCGTGGAGCACGCGAAGCTTCACGTCTGCGTTGAGCGTGGGGTCGTCGAGAACCGTCTTGGTGACCATGGTGAGCGCCAGGTCACCGCAGTTGATGGCAAGACCGGTGCCCTCGGTAAGGTGCATGCAGGGCTTGCCGCGACGAATCTGCCCGTTGTCGGCGATGTCGTCGTGGATGAGTGCGCCCGACTGAAAGTGCTCGATGGCCGCCGCTGCGCTGCGGGCGCTCTCAAAGCTGCCGCCTACCGCAGTGGCGGCGAGCATGCAGATGAGCGGGCGGTGGCGCTTGCCAGCGTTTGCCGTAAATGCCGAGAGCGGGGTATACAGGTAGCGCTCGATATCGGCG
Organism: uncultured Collinsella sp.; assembly: GCA_900546755.1. Classification (GTDB taxonomy): domain Bacteria; phylum Actinomycetota; class Coriobacteriia; order Coriobacteriales; family Coriobacteriaceae; genus Collinsella. The sequence goes on from UREC01000022.1 coordinate 14,273, forward strand.
GAAGTCGCCTGTCCGTCAAAGAACGTGGCCAGATAGTCGTTAATCTGGTCAAAGTGCTGGGCTAAAAAGCTGGTAAACGGACTGGACACGGGTTCTCGCATTCTTTGATAGGTTGCATCGTTGCATTATGCAGACAACATATTGCCACATTAGGGCGTCGAGCGCGGCGGTTGAAGACGATTGGTCCATGCGGCCGCAAGTGCGGTAGGGGCTTGGCTAGATAAGCCCAAAGTGTTCGAGCGCGGTGACGACGCCGTCGTGGTCGATGCTGTCGGTGACATAGTCGGCCTTTTCCTTGAGGAAGTCCGGCGCGTTGCCCATGGCGATGCCAACGTCGACGGCGTTCATCAGCGAGACGTCATTGCTGGCGTCGCCGATGCCGTATACGGTTCCGTGGTGGGGATCGAGGGCGTCGAGTACGGACTGGATACCCTCGCGCTTGGTGCATTCGCGAGGCGAAATCTCGGTCACTTCGAGCTCGAGCTCGTTAAAGCAGAGCAGCGGCTCAAACGCTTGATCCTGAGCGATGCGGTTGGCAAGCGACGTGGACATTAAGATCTTGTAGGCGCTGTAATGTTGCAGCTGCGTAATTGCATCGCCCACGGTGCGGGCGTATCCCGGGGCGTCGGGCGCATCGGCACTCATGCGAACGACGCCATTGAGTCCCTCAAAACGAATCACTTCGTCCGATTGCTCAAGAATGGGAGCAAGGCGCTGCAGCATGCCGGGCGTCATCGCCAAATCGCGAATCACGTGTCCCTCAAGTTCGACATAGCCACCCGCGAGGCAGACGATGCCGGTCCAGGGCAGCTCGAGCAGCTTTGGATGGATGCAGCTCAGCGTGCGCCCTGTGCAGATAAACGCCATATTGCCCTTGGCGACAAAATCACGGATGGCTTGCGAGACCGCTTCATTGGGATAGGGGGAGAGGTCTCGCTCGCTCTCGGGAAGCTCTTGTGCCACTCGAGGGTCTTGCCAGGCGAGTGTTCCGTCGATATCGAAGAAGCAGATATCGCCGCGCTTATGGGCTGCGCTGGCGGCAGGGGAGGCCGAGGTGGTGGGCACAAATCCCGGCTCGAGGCCCATGATCTGGTCAAAATGCTCTTTAACGCGGGGAACGGAGATGCCGATAATCACCTGGGCGGTCTTGCCCGTAATGATGAGGCCCTTGGCGCCCGCCGCGACGAAGGCTGCGTTGTCTGCGACAACGGAAGGTTCTGCGACCTCAACGCGCAGACGCGTGGCGCAATTGGTCGCTCCTACAATATTGCTAACGCCACCCAAGAGCGCAACGACTTGCTCAGCAAGCAGATGATCTTGGGATGATTGGTTGTCGGTGCCGTTTTGGGCCGCGCCTTCTTTGGCAGAGCTTTTTCCCGTCAGACGTGCGAGCGCCGCATCGCTGGCGATATGATCCTCGCGGCCTGGGGTTTTTAGGTCGAAAGCCAGAATGAGGCCCCGGAAGACCAGAAAAAAGACAGCGCTAAACATCAGACCGATACCGAGCGCCAAAAGGTAGGAGCCGGCATGCATTCGCATGAGTGGGATGAAGTTGAAGGCCGTCATTTCCATGAGACCGCCCGAGAAGATGCCGACGATGCCAAAGAAGTTCATGGTCATGGCAAGGCAGGAGGACAGGACGGCGTAGAGCAAAAAGAGTCCGGGATAGGTGAACATAAAGAGAAACTCGAGCGGCTCGGTGACGCCGCAGACCACCGAGGCGACGATGGCGGGCAAAAGGATGACCTTAAGGCCGGCGCGGCGTTCGGGTTTGGCGGTGAAATAGAATGCTGCCGCGATGGCGGGAAGGCCAAAGAGCTTGCCCCAGCCGGTGGCGGTAAAACCTGCCCAGGGCGCAAGTTCATTTAAAGGGCGCGTGCTATGGGAGAGAATGGGGAGCAGGTTGGTCCACGTGGCGTAAATACCGTCGTGAATGACCAGATTGTCGTAATAGATGGGCATATAGAGCAGATGGTGCAGCCCCATGGGCTCGAGCGCTCGCTCCAAAAACACAAAGATGCCCACGCCGAAGGGGCCGACGCCCGCAAGTGCGTGGCGCAGCGTTTCGGTCACAGCGTATGCGAAGGGCACGATGGCGGCCGAGATGGCGGCAAGGGCAAACACGGCAAAAAAGCTGATGAGGTAGACCAGCGAGGAACCCGAGAAGGTGCCGAGCCAATCGGGAACCTTGGCATCGTAGAAGCGGTCATGGATGGCAACGACGGTTGCCGACACCGCCAGCGGGCCGATAATGCCGGTGTCGAGCGTCTTGATGCCGTCGATGACGGTGATGCCGCTGGCGGGGGTCAAAGATGATGGGTACTTAAGTCCAAGGTTGTCTCCGCTCAGCTTAATGATCTCGCTCAAAAAGAAGCAATAGGCAAAATAGGCCACGAGTGCCTCGAGGCAGCAGCGTGCCGGTTGCTTTTGGGCAAGACCGATAGGCAGCGCTACGGCAAAAAGGAGCGGGAGACGTTTAAAGACCGTCCACGAGCCGCGCTGAATGATAGTCCAGAAAACGTACCAGGGGGTTCCGTATACGGCGAGGTCGCCGACGATATCCACGGTCGTTGCGAGGGCGGAGATGCCGACCATGAGGCCTGATATAGAAAACAGCATGGCGGGCGCGAACATGGCTCCGCCAAAACGTTGGATTTTCTGCAGCATAATATGCCTTCCGGATGCAACATGCTGTGCGAGCAAGAACGTTTAAACAATGAACTCATTGTAGAGGACTGGCTGCTTGCCGCATTGACGGTTTTGATTCGGTCCGATTTGGGTTTCGGGGGAACCGTCGACGGTAAATAATCCGTGCTTTACCGATAATCGGTTTAAACAACTTTAAGAAATGCTATCGTGCCTAGCCATACACATTCATTAGAGGTGAAATCATGCCAAAAGCGATTTACGAAGGAATCTACCGCGAGATCCGTTCGCGCATCATCAACGGGACCTATGCGTTTCAGGAGATGCTGCCAACCGAAGCCGAGCTGACCGCGGAGTTTGGCTGCACGCGCAATACCGTTCGACGCGCCTTGAGCATGCTGGCCGACCAGATGTTTGTGCAGCCTATACACGGTAAGGGCGTGCGCGTTATTTGGCTTAAGGGCGAAACCGACATGCTGGGCGCACTCGAAGAGGTTGAGTCGTTTGGCGAGTTCGCAAAACGCAACAATGCCGTCGCATCGACCGAGGTCAAGTCTTTTGAACATTTGATTTGCACTGAGCAACTCTCTCGCCGCCTGGGCTTTAAGGTGGGCGAGGAGCTGATTCGCGTAGTGCGTGTCCGAAGCCTCAACGGCAGCGCGCGCCAAGTGGACCATGGCTACTTTTTGGCGTCGGTCGCCAAGGGCCTGACCCCCGAGATCGCGGCGGATTCTATCTACGGCTATCTGGAGCACAAGCGCGGCGTCAAAGTGATGGCGAGCCGTCGTACGGTGAGTGTCGAGCTCGCCAACGATGAGGACTGCAGCTATCTGGACCTTGGCAAGTACAACTGCGTCGCCGTTATGGAGAGCCAGTCGTACACCTCGGACGGCATCTTGTTCGAGGTCACGCATGCCCGCACACACCCCGAGATCTTCCATTACCGCGTCAATTCCAAGCGATAGCCGGCTAGCTCGCAGCCTGACGAGACTCATGCCCTCAAAGCGAAAACGCCCGGTCAAACCGACGATGCATCGGCTTGATCGGGCGTTTTCTCTGCATTCGATAACAAATAATTGTTTATACAAAACTTGTCAAGTATCAAGTCGAAATTACCGTTCACCGAAGTTTTTCTACCGCTCTAGTAATACTTGTTCAAACAACTAGCCAAATAGCGTATTGTACAAGTCAGCAAAAGGGGCAAAGTCCCCGAGCCAATCTCCGAAGGCGGCGGCAAAGGGTGCCGCCACGGTGTGAAAGGGTGGATTGTAATGAAGAACGAAATGAGCAGAAGGCAGTTCCTGGGCTTTGCTGGTTCCGCGGCTGCGGTTCTTGGTCTGGGCCTCGTGGGCTGCGGTGGTTCTGCCGGCTCTGGCTCCTCTGCTTCTGGTGACGCTGCCGAGGTCTACTTCCTCCAGTTCAAGCCCGAGGTCGACAAGGAGTGGAAGGAGATCGCCAAGGCGTACAAGAAGGAGAAGGGCGTCGAGGTCAAGATCGTGACCGCCGCCTCCAACACCTACGAGGAGAAGCTCAAGTCCGAGATGTCCAAGAGCTCCGCTCCGACGCTGTTCCAGGTCAACGGCCCCACCGGCCTTAAGAACTGGAAGGACTACTGCGCCGATCTTTCCGACACCAAGCTCCGCGGCGAGCTCATCGACGACTCCCTGGCGCTGCAGTCCGACGGCAAGGATCTGGGTATCGACTGGGTTCAGGAGAGCTACGGCATCATTTACAACAAGGAGCTCCTCGAGAAGGCCGGCTACAAGGCCGAGGACATCAACTCCTTCGACAAGCTGAAGGCTTGCGCCGATGACATCCAGGCCCGCAAGGACGAGCTCGGCGTTGACGGTGCCTTCACTTCCGCCGGTATGGATGACTCCTCCAGCTGGCGCTACACCACGCACCTCGCCAACCTCCCGCTCTACTACGAGTTCGAGAAGGAGCACAATCAGGAGGACGACGAGATCAAGGGCGAGTATCTCGACAACTTTAAGCAGATCTTCGACCTGTACATCACCGACTCCACCTGCGATCCTTCGCAGCTCGCCTCCAAGACCGGTGACGACGCCACCAACGAGTTCGCAACCGGCAAGGCCGTCTTCTATCAGAACGGCTCTTGGGCCTACGCCGACCTCACCAAGGCCGGTATGACCGACGACCAGCTCGGCATGCTGCCGATCTACATCGGCGTCGACGGCGAGGAGAACCAGGGCCTGTGCTCCGGCGGCGAGAACTACTGGTGCGTCAGCTCCCAGGCTTCCGAGGATGCCCAGAAGGCCACCGAGGACTTCATGTATTGGTGCGTCACTTCTGACACCGCCACCAGCATCATCGCTGACAAGATGGGTCTGACCGCCCCGTTCAAGAGCGCTAAGGAGACCACCAACGTCTTCTCTCAGCAGGCCGTTGCTATGGCCAAGGACGGCAAGAAGACCGTCGCTTGGGACTTCGTTTACATCCCCTCCGAGGAGTGGAAGAAGAACCTCAAGCAGGCTCTCATCGCTTATGCTGCCGACAACACCAAGTGGGACGGCGTCAAGAACGCCTTCGTCGATGGCTGGAAGACCGAGAAGGCTGCTTCCGAGTAAGCAGTTGCTGCCCAAGCTATCTGATTAGCGACAGGGGGCGGGCAGACGTAGGTTTGCCCGCCCCCTGCATATTGAAAGGACCCTTCTATGGGCAAAGCACTCAAGCGCTGGTGGCCGCTCTTTATGCTGCCCACGTGCCTGGCGTTTATGATCGGGTTCGTGATTCCCTTTATCCAGGGTTTCTATCTCTCGTTCTGCCAGTTTATTACCATCAATAACGCGCACTTTGTCGGTATCGAGAACTACGTGCGCGCGCTGTCCGATCCGCAGTTCTCCACGTCGTTCTTCTTTACCGTGGCGTTTGCCTTCCTGTCGACGGTGCTCATCAACGTGATCGCGCTGGCCATTGCGCAGGCGCTCACTCGCAAGGCGCTCAAGGGCACCAACATCTTCCGTACGATCTTCTTTATGCCTAACCTGATCGGCGGCATCGTGCTGGGCTACATTTGGCAGATTCTGATCAACTGCCTGCTCTCCAACGTGGGCGCCCAGCTCATCGCCCTTAACTCTGCTGCTGGCTTCTGGGGCCTTATCATCCTGACCCTGTGGCAGCAGGTCGGCTACATGATGATCATCTACATCGCCGGTCTGCAGTCCATCCCGTCTGACTACATCGAGGCCGCCAAGGTCGATGGCGCTACGGCATGGCAGACGTTTTGGAAGGTTAAGATCCCCAACCTGATGCCGACCATCACCATCTGCCTGTTCCTGTCCATCACCAACGGCTTTAAGCTGTTCGACCAGAACCTCGCCCTTACCGGTGGCGCCCCGGCGCACTCCACCGAGATGCTCGCCCTGAACATCTACAACACGTTCTATTCGCGTGCTGGCATCGCATGGCAGGGCATCGGTCAGGCCAAGGCAGTTATCTTCTGCATCCTGGTTGTCGCTATTTCTATGATCCAGCTTAAGGCCACGAGGTCCAAGGAGGTGCAGCAGTAATGAAACGCGATAAGGCTATCAACCGCGCGCTCTCGATCTTCTTTACGATTCTGTCGCTCGCATGGATCTACCCCGTGTTCATGATTGCGCTCAATTCCTTTAAGAAAGCGACCGCAATCAGCACCACCACGGCGTTCGATCTGCTCACGCCCGAGACGTTCAACGGCCTCGCAAACTACGTGCACGCTCTGAACGAGCAGGGCTTTGCCTCGGCGTTTATGTACTCGCTCATCATCACGGTCACGTCGGTCGTGCTGATTCTGGTGTGCTGCTCCATGTGCGCTTGGTACGTGGTGCGCGTCAACAGCAAGATCTCGAACTTCTTCTATTACCTGTTCGTCTTCTCGATGGTCGTACCGTTCCAGATGCTCATGTTCACGCTGTCCAACCTCGCGGACCGCATCGGCTTTAACACGCCGTTTAACATCTGCTTCATCTACCTTGGTTTTGGCGCGGGCCTCGCGGTCTTTATGTTCGCCGGCTTCGTCAAGAACATCCCGCTCGAGATTGAGGAAGCGGCCATGATCGACGGCTGCAACCCGGTCCAGGTGTTCTTTAAGATCGTCCTTCCCATTATGAAGCCCACCTATCTTTCGGTCGGCATCCTTGAGACCATGTGGGTCTGGAACGACTATCTGCTGCCCTACCTTACGCTCGACTCCACCAAGTACAAGACCATTCCTATCTTGATCCAGTACTTCCGTGGCGGCTATGGCCACGTCGAGCTCGGCCCCATGATGGCATGCATCATGATGGTCGTCATCCCCATCGTCATCATGTACATCTTCTGCCAGAAGTACATCATTGACGGCGTTGTGGCAGGTGCCGTCAAGGGCTGATGCCGTAACTGTTTTGCAAGTTTTGGCGGCGCCCCTCAGCGTGGCGCCGCGTATCGAAAGGTAGAGACATGGCCGAGATCGTTCTCAAACATGTTCAGAAGGTGTATCCCAACAACGAGTCCAAAAAGAAGGGCTTCTTTGGCAAAAAGAAGAAGACCGAGGAGAAGAAGCACAACCTCAAGGTTACCGAGGACGGCGTGCTCGCGGTGGAGGACTTTAACCTCACCGTGCATGACCAGGAGTTTATCGTCCTCGTTGGCCCTTCTGGCTGTGGTAAGTCCACGACGATGCGCATGGTCGCCGGCCTGGAGGACATCACCTCGGGCGATGTGCTCATCGATGGCAAGCGCGTCAACGACGTCGCTCCCAAGGACCGCGACATCGCCATGGTGTTCCAGAGCTATGCTCTGTACCCCAATATGACGGTGTACGAGAACATGGCGTTTACGCTCGAGCTCAAGAAGGTCCCCAAGGACGAGATCGACCGTAAGGTTCGCTCCGCTGCCGAGATCCTGGGTATTACCGAGTACCTCGACCGTAAGCCTAAGGCGCTCTCCGGCGGTCAGCGTCAGCGCGTCGCCATCGGCCGCGCCATCGTGCGTGATCCTAAGGTCTTCCTGATGGACGAGCCGCTGTCCAACCTGGACGCCAAGCTGCGTAACCAGATGCGTGCCGAGCTCATCAAGCTGCGCCACGAGATCAAGGGCACGTTCATCTACGTCACTCATGACCAGACCGAGGCCATGACCCTCGGTGACCGTATCGTGGTCATGAAGGACGGCGTCGTCCAGCAGATCGCCACCCCGCAGGAGGTCTTCAACCATCCCGCGAACATCTTCGTCGCCGGCTTTATCGGCGTGCCGCAGATGAACTTCTTCGATGCCCAGCTGGTGCGCTCGGGCAACGGCTTTACCGTCAAGACCGAGGATATGAACGTGGCGCTCGCCCCCGAGACCTGCGCTCAGCTTGCTCTCAACTGGGACGGCGGCGACGTGAAGGAGATCACGGCCGGCGTGCGTCCCGAGCAGATTCTGCTTGCCGACAAGGACGAGGAGGGCGCGCTCCAGGGTACCGTCGAGGTGACCGAGCTCATGGGTTCGACCGAGCATGTCCACGTGACCGCTCCCGATGGCCAGTTCGTCCTGATCATTCCCGTTGTCGACCTCGAGGCCAAGGGTGCGCTCAAGGCGGGCGACCCCATCTGGTTCAAGTTTGAGAAGAACGCGACCCACCTCTTCGATAAGGTCTCTGGCAAGAACCTTATCTAGGCCCGGTGCAACCAGGCCCTTCCTTTGGGCGACTGCGGTATTGCCATCCTTTTGCCGCGGTCACATATAAGGCTCCCCTCCCGTCCACTGGGCGAGAGGGGAGCCTTTCTTTGTGTTGGGACTGCCTGACCGGTCGTTTGTCTCGATCTGTAACGGATAGGGCCGATTTCGGACGTTAGATGTTACAGATCGAGACGGTTCCGCTGAGCTAACCATTTCATCTAAATCTGTAACACCAAAGGCGAATTTCACCTGCTAGATGTTACAGATTGAGATAAACCCAAGGGGAGGGGCCGGTATGTCTCAATCTGTAACAGCTGGGACCGTTTTGGTTGAGTAGTTGTTATGGATCGAGATTGTTTGGCCGAGTCGGATCACAGGGTAACGTGCGAGCACAAAAAACGGAGCCGCGTTGCCGTGGCTCCGTTTTCAAGAGGATGGGCGATGAAACCGAATTAGCTCAGGTGCCAGATCTCGTCGTTGTACTGGGAGATCGTGCGGTCGGACGAGAAGGTGCCGGCGTTGGCGATGTTGATCAGCGCCTTGCGCATCCAAGCGTCCTGGTCCTCGTAGTCGGCCAGCACGCGCTCCTTGGTCTGGATGTACTCCTCAATGTCGAGTAGAGCCATAAACCAGTCCTTGCCCATGATGTCGTCGTGCAGGCGCTGCAGGCGCTCGGCGTTGCCGGTCGCCATAAAGGCGGGGTTGGTGATGAAGTCCACCAGCAGCTTGATGCCGGGCTTGCGGTAGAGCGCGCCGGCGTCATAGGTGCCGTCGGCGTAGAGCTGCTCGACCTGCTTGGACGAGGCGCCAAAGGTATAGATGTTCTCGTCGCCGACAAGCTCGGCAATCTCCACGTTGGCACCGTCGAGCGTGCACAGGGTCAAAGCGCCGTTGAGCATGAACTTCATGTTGGAGGTGCCGCTCGCCTCCTTGGAGGCCAGGCTGATCTGCTCGGAGATGTCAGCAGCGGGGATCACGCGCTCGGCAGCGGTGACGTTGTAGTTCTCGATCATGACAACCTGCAGGTAGGGAGCCACGTCGGGGTCGTTTGCAATCCACTGGGACAGCGTCAGGATCAGGTGAATGATGTCTTGGGCGATAGTGTAGGCAGGGGCCGCCTTGCCGCCAAAGATGATGGTGACGGGATGCTTAGGTCTGTTGCCGTTCTTGATATCGAGGTACTTCCAGATGATGTAGAGCGCGAGCATCTGCTGGCGCTTGTACTCGTGGATGCGCTTGACCTGGACGTCGATGATGGCGTTGGAGGGAATGGTCACGCCCTGCTCGAGCGCCATGAACTGGCGCATGATGGCCTTGGCCTCGGCCTTGGTGGCGGCCAGGCGCTCAAGAACATCTTTGTCGTCAACGAACTCGGCAAGCTTACTCAGGTCGCCGGTGCTGCGCCAATCGGTGCCGATCACATCGTCGAGCAGGCTGGCGAGCGCGGGGTTGGCGCCATGGATCCAACGGCGGAAGGTGATGCCGTTGGTCTTGTTGGAGAACTTCTCGGGGTAGATCTCGTAGAACGGATGAAGCTCGGTATCCTCCAGGATCTTGGTGTGCAGCGCGGCGACGCCGTTGATGGAGAAGCCAAAGTGGATGTCCATGTGGGCCATGTGGACGGTGTCGTATTCGTCGATGATGGCGACGCGTGGGTCGTCGTGCTCGGCCTTGGCGATCTCATCGAGCTTGACGATAATGTCGGCGATGGCAGGGGAGACCTTTTGCAGGCTGGCGAGCGGCCACTTCTCGAGGGCCTCGGCAAGAATCGTGTGGTTAGTGTAGGCGACCATGGACCGTACGATGGTCACGGCCTCGTCAAACTCGATGTCGTGCTCGGTGGTGAGCAGGCGAATGAGCTCGGGAATGACCATGGTGGGGTGCGTGTCATTGATCTGGACTACGGCGTAGTCGGCCAGGTCGTGCAAGTTGCTGCCGCGCTCGATGGCCTCGTCGATCAGGAGCTGGGCGGCGTTGCTCACCATGAAGTATTCCTGGTAGATGCGAAGCAGGCGGCCCTGCTCGTCGGAATCATCCGGATAGAGGAACAAGGTGAGGTTCTTGGCGATCTCGGTCTTGTCGAAGTCGATGGAGCTGCCGGGGACCAGGCCGTCGTCGACACTTGCCAGGTCGAACAGGCGTAGGCGGTTCTTGGTGGGCTGGCCATAACCGGGTACATCGATGTTGACGAGCTTGGAAGTAACGGCAAAATCACCGAACTCGACGGTGTAGGAGCGGTCGTCGTCGACTAGGATGTCCTGCTCACCGAGCCACTCGTCGGGGACGGCCTTCTGCTGGTTGTCGACAAAGCGCTGGCGGAACAGGCCGTAATGGTAGTTGAGGCCCACGCCATCGCCGGTCAAGCCCAGCGTGGCGATGGAATCCAGGAAGCATGCGGCCAGACGGCCCAGGCCGCCGTTGCCGAGCGACGGTTCGACCTCGAACTCCTCGATCTTGTTGAGGTCGTGGCCCGCGGCGGTGAGCTGGTCCTTAACCTCGTCATAGATGCCAAGGTCGATCATATTGTTGATGAGCAGCTTGCCGATCAAAAACTCGGCAGAGATGTAGTAGAGCTTTTTCTTGCCGTTGTTGAGAGGACAGGCGGCAGAGCGCTCCTGCACGAGCTTGGCCAGCAGCTTATAAATACGACGGTCATCGAGCTGCTCGAGCGAGGTGCCAAAGGACTGCTCGGCAAGATCCGCAAGATTGATACGGGGCATGTTTCCTCCTGTGATGGGTTGATTACATGTCAGAAATTCAAAAGAAGCCCGCGCGAGGGATTGGAGTGGCCTCGCGCGGGGAAAACGGACGCGTCCGCACGATGGGGTGGGGTCGGGCGCGGTGGCTCCTATTGGGGAAGCTCAATTTCGTCTTCCGACGGGATGCGGAAGTAGGTCTCGGTCCAGCCGGTGAGCTTGTGCTCGAGCTCGCGGGTGATGGCGCCATCGAGCATGCGCCAGGTCCAGTTGCCGCCCATGGTGGCGGGAGTGTTGATGCGCGCCTCGTTGCCCAGGTTGAGCAGGTCCTGCATGGTGTAGATGCAGGTATCGCTTACGCTGGCGGCGATGGCGCGGTTGAGTGCATCGGCCATGGGCTCGCCTGCCTGCTGGTGGGTGTACAGGGCCGCCTGCTCGCGCTGACGCGGGGTGGCCGTTCCCTCAAACCAACCGCGCGCCGTCTCGTTGTCGTGTGTGCCCACATAGGCGACGGTGTTGGCAATGTAGTTGTGCGGCAGGTAGTACGAGTTGGTGCCCTCAAAGGCGAACTGCAAGATCTTCATGCCGGGGAAGCCCGAGTTGTCGCGCATGTCGATGACGCCGGGGGTGAGGAAGCCCAGGTCTTCGGCGATGATGGGCAGCGTGCCGAGCTTTTCCTCGAGCGTCTTGAAGAACTTGAGGCCGGGGCCCTGCGTCCACGAACCGTAGGACGAATCGGGTGAGGAGAACGGCACCTCCCAATAGGCCTCGAAGCCGCGGAAGTGATCCAGGCGGATGACATCGTACATGTCGAGGGCGGCGCGGATACGGCCCTCCCACCAGGAGAAACCGTCGGCTTCCATGGCGTCCCAGTCGTAGATGGGATTGCCCCAGTACTGGCCGGTGGCCGAGAACTGGTCGGGCGGCGTGCCGGCGACACTCACAGGATTACCGGCGGCGTCGATCTTAAAGAGCTCGGGCGTGGCCCACATCTCGACGGAGTCGCGCGAGACATAGATGGGCAGGTCGCCGATGATGAGGATATCGCGCTCGTTGGCATAGGCCTTGAGGCGGCTCCACTGACGATTGAAGAAGTACTGCGTCATCTGGTGGTAGAGCATGCGCGCGAGATGGGCGGCGCAGACCTTGGCAGAAGCCTCGCCGCGGGTACGGAGCTCTGCGGGCCACTCCCAAAAGGCCTTGAGACCGCACTCCTCCTTGACGGTCATGAACTCGCAGTAGGGGATGAGCCAGTCTTCGTTTGCTTGGACAAAGTCGTCGAAGTCGGCCGGCTTGTCGGCGGCAAAGCGCTCGGCGGCGCGGTCGAGAATCTGACGACGGCCACCAAAGATGGCACCATAGTCGACATTGCTGGGGTCGGAGCCCAGGTACACGCCGTCGATATCGCACTGCTCCAGATAGCCGGCCTCGATAAGCTCGGCAAAGTCGATGAAATTGGGGTTGCCCGCACGGGCCGAGAACGACTGATAGGGCGAGTCGCCATAGCTCGTTGTCGTAAGGGGGAGAATCTGCCAGTAATGTTGTTTGCACGAGGCGAGGAAATCGACAAAGTCATAGGCGTTCCAGCCAAAGCCGCCGATACCGTAAGGTCCGGGCAATGACGAAACGGGCATCAGAACGCCGCTTGCACGCTCCATGGATGCACTCACCGTCCTTTTGAATAAGGGGCTGCGCCGTAGATGGATAGACGGCTCGTCCCGAGTTTCCATTGCTATTGTCCCTATTGTAGAACATGTTGTTTAAACATGTATAGAGAGAATGAAAAAGTTGCCGACTTTCGGTGAATGGTAGTGCGCCATAGACGATATGAGTTGAACATTGGGAGCTCCTCCCCTTGCGGCTCTTTTGTGGGTCGGGCGACAATGGTCGTCGTCATTAAAGACCGGCTGCCAGCCAGGTTGCAACAATGCAAGAAGGGTTCACATTCAGTTGGCCGTTGACACAAACAATCGCGCGAAGACCTCGTCTTCTTCGGTAAGTCCAGGCGCGGCAAGACGCGCATGGCAGTCGCCCTCACGATGCGCGCGGTCGCCGCGGACATGTCGGTCAGGTTCTGGCAGACCGCGCAGCTGGTTCTCGAGCTCGGCAACGCGAAGCGCAAGGGAACGCTGTCGAAACTGTTGAACGACGTGTCGCCCGCGAGGCTGCTCGTGCTCGACGAGTTCGTCTACGTCCCCTGCGACGTAGACGGTGCGAGGGTTCTCTACCAGGTCATTTCCGTCCATGTAGTGCTCGTAGGCCGCGGCGTCGTCGGGCTCGTCGAAGGAGAGGGACTCCGTCCAGTCCCAGTAGGCCCCCGTCCAGGCGCCCCTGCGCCTGCCGGCCGGCGTCGTCTCGTCGAAGACGAGGCCGTGGCGCAGCAGGAACTTCGACATCCGCTGCTTGGCGTGTTGCAGGTCGTCGCGCGCGTCCTCGAGGGCGCTCGTCGGGGACCCACACCTCGACGACGTTGCGGCGCGCCAGCATGCGTGCCAGCCACTCGGCGTCGCGGCGGTCGTTCTTGCGGCCGCGGTCGGCCGCGGGCCGGTGCATCTTCGGGACCGCCCCGACGACGCAGCCGAGGCCGAGGGCCCGCAGCGCGCGGCCGCGGTTGATGGTACGACCATTGTCGCCCGACCCACGAGAGAGCTGCAAGGGGAGAGGCCCCAATGTTCAACTCATATCGTCTGTTGTGCCAGAGTCGCTCGGGAAAGCGCGACCGACGCAGCGCGCTGTTTTCCAGTCACATCCAGTTCGGGTTGATTTCAGCATGCGATAAGAAACTGGATTTGAATTTCGACTCGAAAGATGGGCAATGCTGATGAGAAACGCTTGGAGTTCGGGATTGCGCGGCGTGAAGCGACCCTCTTCTTATCGAGTTCGTTACAATGTAGGAAAAACAGTAAGTAAGAAGACCTCTGATTGCTTTAGGAGGAGCTGTGGTGAATAGCGCCCAGAAGATCGATAAGTCCATCCAGAAGATGATGACTCTCGGAAGAAGGCTTGGGATTCTGTTTACGGCGCTGTTTATAGCGGTGTGTTGCTGTTCGGTGGTGGTGGTTATTTCCATTGGGCTTATGGCTGCTCAAGGAAACCTATATGATCCATCAAAGACGGTTTCCGTACTGGTTCCTTTGATGTATCTTCTGATTTCCGGAGGGGCCACATGGACCCTGCGGGGAATCAGCATGGACATGGCTCATGGCGAATCGCCCTTTACCCTTTCGCATGCTCGAAGAATCTCGATTATCGGGTGGCTGTTTGTTGCAGCGGCAATAGGTGACCTCTTGTTTTCTCCGGGGTTTCTTTCGATAGTGATTGGCCCCTTCGACTTGCTGGGGAACGCCTATTCGATGTTTGAAAACCTGGCCCTGCCCATAGATATTGGTGCTGTGCTGGGGGCCGTTTGCTGCTTCTCGATTTCTGCGATATGGCGCTACGGAGCTCTGCTTCAAGACCAGACCGAGGATTTGGTGTGAGGGGCGGCATGGACTATCTGATTATTGAGCTTGAAAGCTTATTGCTTCGACGCGGAAAGACGAGTACGGATATCATTCGGGCGACCGGGCACACACCGGCAAGTATCTCAAAAATACGAAATGGCAAGGTGAAGGCAATTAGGTTAAAGACATTGCTGGATATTTGCGTAGAGCTTGATTGCCAGCCTGGCGATCTTATTAAGCGCGTCAACGAAAGAGAACTTGAGGAACTGGCGACGCGGCGCGCCCGCAACGCGCTGAGCAGGGCGACCGCGACGGGTGATGACCCGGTCCTGGAGTCAGATCATGTTTACGTGGTCGATCTTAGAGACGACTGAGGCTGGAGAATAAAAAAGTATTGAGCAGGTGCAGCCCGTGAAAACAACGGTTTTCACGGGCTGTTCATTCAACGTCCTGCAGTGGCCTGTATTTCTCGCCGCGTCACTGGGGAACGAGAGAGTCATTTCCTGTGCTGGATGCAGGGGGGTGCTTACCTTGTGTAATATATAAATAAGCTTATATTGAAATATGATACATATCGAATTAGAATAACATTATCAATTCGGTATGCAAGGAAAGGAGGGAGAGATGGATTGGATTAACGAGCCGGAGGAAGGCGTTGCACCCGCGTGCGGCAACTGCTTCTTCTACGCGCACGGGGGATGCACGAAGAGGTGCCCCAATCAGTCCTGCACGTTCCGTTTCTAGGGGGCAGAGATGAACTGGCTTTCTACCGCGAAAGGAGGGGAATGAAATGGAATGGATTACCGAGCCGTCAGCCGGGGCTGAGCCCATGTGCAGCAATTGCTTCTTTTACGCGCACGGCAGCTGCAGCACCAAGTGTTCTTCACAGGAGTGCACTATCCGCTTTTAGCGGATAGTGCACGCCGTACGGCGTGCACAGACTGTTCAAAGATATTTTGGCCAGCAGCGCCTGAGGGGCGATGTGGCATTGCAATATGGGGGGCGAACCGACGTTACCTATAACCCCGCACAATTGCCATGTCGTCCCTTTTTATTGACGGGGAGGATGTCGTCCATGCGGGAAGTCCCAGTTGAATTGCGTGCCATATCCAAGAGATATGGCGGGTTTGAAGCGGTTAAATCAGTCTCGTTCTCTTTAATGGAAGGCGAGCTGTGTGCACTCATTGGGGAGAATGGTGCCGGCAAGAGCACGTTAATTCGATTGATCACGGGGCTTTCGGAGCCATCGTCAGGAACGATCTCGATGTTTGGGCAAACCGGGAGACGTGAAATACGGAGCTGCAGGGAAAGGCTGGGTTATATGCCCGACCTCAATGCTTCGTATCCTAATCTGACCGCGCGAGACAACTTGGTCGTTCGCTGTATTGAGTGGGGGCTTCCCACCGATCGTTCCATCGACGGTGTGTTATCAACCGTCGGTTTGGGGGAGGCCGGCGGGAAGAAAGTGAAGAACTTCTCAATGGGAATGAGGAGGCGTCTCGATCTGGCCATAGCGTTGCTGGGCGATCCGGAGCTGTTGATCCTGGACGAGCCGACAAACGGCCTGGATCCGATGGGGATAGTCGAAGTAAGAAAAATCCTTACGCATCTTAACAAAGATCAAGGTAAAACGATTCTCGTATCCAGCCACAATCTTGAGGAGATGCACAAGCTGGCAACTGATTACCTCTTCATAAGTCATGGTCGCCTCATTCGAAGGATGACCGCACCTCAGCTGGAAAAGTCATGCCGCGGTGGTTTCGTGTTGCATGTGGACGATCTGGAGCGAACGAGATCGGTTCTCGGAGATGAGACCTCACATTCTTTTCTGCCGGACGGCAGCGTCCTTATGCGCTATGAGGAGAAAAAGGAAGGGCGGGGCATTGCAATCGAAGCGCTCTCGACCGCAGGTGTGAGGGTTGCGGAGGCGTATTCTCATAGGAAGAGCCTTGAGGAGTTTTATTCGGAGCTCATCGGTCGAGAGAGCGAGCTGTGATGAAACGCGAGTTCATCTCAGCTTTTCGGAGCGAGGTATGGTTGCTCGCCAGGCACCCGGCGACCGCTCTGATGATTGCGCTTGCGGCTGTGCTGTATGTGGTTGCGGCTGCGACTTCGTCTGAGGTGCTGATCATGGTCGCCGGTGATGACCCGTATACGCTTGGAGGGGCTATAGGTTTTATTGGAAACCTAGTGGATGCAGGGGACGTTTTGGGCTCTGTTGCCCGGACGTCTTTTGCGTCTACAGTGGTCTGGATTCCGGTGACGATTCTCTACGCGGTTTACGCTACGTCGAGAGACTTTGAATCCGTGGCTTACGCCGTATCGAGATCGCGAGGGGTGTCGCAGGCGGCGATTGTGATCACGAAGCTGTTGGTGAACTGCACTCTGGTCGGTGCCGTGTATCTTCTTTCTACGACTGCGCTGTATTTAACCAAGATGGCCCAATGGGACGTTGGGGCCTCGTGCTCAGGGTTTGCCCAATTTGTATCGATTGCGCTGATGATCGCGCTGCTGCTCATTTCGATGTACGCCGCTACCTTCGCCCTGTATTTGCTCACGAGGAGTGTGGTGGCGAGCAGCGTCGTTGCAATAGCGGTTTCGACATTTGTGATGGTGTGGTTCCCAAGTACATACGGAAGCGGTCAGCCCAGCTTGCTGCTCATGCTCTCGCCCGTGTATTACCTGATGAACCTGTGTTCCCTGAGTATGCAGAATGTTGGTGTAATTCAGGTTTTGCTGTATGCGGGCGGCACTGTGCTTGTGTCGGTTGGAGTTGCGCTCGTCTCGCTATTTGTAAGGACGGCGGTTCGATGAATCTTGGGATGTCGGTCAGGGCGGAACTGTTCCGCGCAAGGAGAATGAAACTCGCCGTGATAATAGCGCTGATGTATTTGGGCATCGCGGGGATTTATGTGTTTGCCGGGTCCGGCGCATGGGTCTCCGCAGGGGGAGAGGGCCAGTTCTTTGGCTTTTCCGCCGATCCGGGCTATCTTTTCTCGATAGGGGTTGGGCCAACGGGTATCTCTTCCTGGCTAAGTGTCGTCTCCATGGCGCATACGGTGTTCTTCCCAATCGTCTCTGTTGTTGTGGCGGGGACGCTATTCGGTGATGCGACGAGCGTGTCGGCAAGGGGAGTTTCGATTGCTCGGGGCTTCCGCAGCTGGCAGCTGTTTGCGGCAAAGACATTGGCTTGCGAAGTGTATACGCTGTGCCCCTACATCGTGTTTACTCTCGGTGTCGCTGCGGTCTTTGCCGTGTGCTCCGGAAGCGGTCTAGACAGCCTTACGGTTGGTAATGTGACCTCGGCACTCCTGTCGAATATCGTTATAGACGCCGCTTATACGCTGATGGTTGCGGTTGCATATGAGGTGTTCAGGATCAGATCTCTTGTGTCGGGAGCCTTGCTGGTCGCAACGTTCGCGGGCCTTGTTATCGCGATGAGTTTCCCAACCGTTTTACCCCCGGTTCACATGGCTTATTGGATGAGGGCGTGCGGGGCTGCCGGCGGGACGGTCCTGATGGCTGCATGCGGCCATGCGGTCATCGTGTCGCTCGCATGTCTATTGCTGCTTTCGTGCAGTTTTTATCGAAGAAGGTAGTGCGCTGGCGTATGCGCAGCGTCTGAGGGTCGATATGGATTTGGTTGGAAATGGAGATGGTGCGAAGTGAAACTGTCGCAATTTAATGTGGTGCATGAACATAACGGAAGTCTTCTTATCATGAATGCGCGAACCGGCGGCATCCTGTCGTTAAATCCGGAATACGCGCAGAAATTCAAAAGGATTCAAGAAGGGGACGTTCGGGATGCCGATGATCTTGTCGCGGAGCTGATAAGGGGAGGCATCCTAGTCAATGAGGAGAGGGACGAGCTTGGGGAGATCAGGTTGCAAAGTCGCGCCGCGCGCTTTGCGAATACTGCTCTGTCCCTTACCATTGCGCCAACGATGGCTTGCAACTTTTGCTGTCCCTACTGCTATGAAAAGGGACAGGCGTACACGACGATGGGCGAGGAGGTTTTGACACAGCTCTCCAAGTTCGTGAAAGATTACTATCCTGGTATCGCAAGTCTCTCAGTTGGATGGTACGGCGGCGAGCCTCTGCTCGGAATGAAGATGATCGAACGGATTACGTCGGATCTGAAAGATGTCGTGGGGCCAACGTGTGAATATTCCGCATCGATAGTGACAAATGGCTATCTGCTGACGCCTGATGTTGCAAGGAGGCTCGCGGCATGTGGTGTGACGAGCGCGCAAGTGACTATAGATGGATCGAAGTCGGATCACGATTCGAGAAGGATTCTTCACGACGGAAGCCCTACATACGAACGTATTCTCAAGAACGTCAAAGAGTGTGCCGACATCATCGATATTTCGATAAGGAGCAACGTCGACAAGACCAACATCGAGGCCGCTCAAGAGCTATTGGATTATCTCGAGCTAAATGGCCTGATGAATAAGGTTCACTTCTATTTAGCCCCTGTTGACGATATCAATCAGGTATGTGCGAACGACAGCCACTGCTTTACTGTAAAAGAGTTCTCGTATGAGGAGACTGAGTTTTATAAAAGGGCAATTGCGCGGGGCTTCAAAGTTCAACCTTTTGGTGGGACGAATTTCGGGATATGTTGCGCCGTTGGAATCAACTCGTACGTGGTTGATCCCGTCGGAGATTTGTATAAGTGCTGGGATGACATTGGAATGAAGGAGCGGAGGGTCGGAACTATTTTCGAGCCGCCAATGTTGAGCAAGAACATGATTAACTGGATGGCATATGAGCCGGATGACCCGGAATGCCAAGAGTGCTTTGCTTTTCCCATGTGCATGGGAGGGTGCCCCAACCACGCCTTAAACGGTGAGGGGAAACGTTGCGTTTCCTTCCGGTATGATGCCGAGCAAAAAATGCTGCTCTCCCAGATGATGAATACGGCAAAACGGGGTGCGGGGCAAAATGAGGCTGATGCTTAATCTCTGTAGAAAATATATACTGGGCGGTCGATTCTACGCCTATCTTGTCGTAACAGTTTTGGTCGGGCTGCTTGCGCTTGCGGGTCCCTTTCTTACCGGCATAGTGGTAAACCGATTGGCGATGCCGGCCAGCGCCGATCTTGCCGCCGTTCTCGTTTGTTGCCTTATTTTGGTTGCGGTCCAAGCGGTTCGAGCGGGACTAGTGTATTGCTCAGAGATGCTGTACATCAACCTTCAGTCGCATGCGGGGTTCGGCTTAAATGCGGATACGCTTGAGCACGTGAAGCACCTTCCCCAGGCATTCTTCGAGGGCTTCAACGCGTCGTATTATAACCAGCAAATCAATCACGACGCTAATGACCTTGTCATCTTCGTAATCAACTCGGTTGTGGGGGTTTCAAGCAACGTTATCACCCTTTTGTCCGCCCTGTTTGTTCTCGGTAGCCTGAATATCAAGTTGAGTGTGGTCTGCCTTGTTCTTGCGGCAGCGAGTGCCGCTTTTTATGCGGTTTCACGCGCAAGGCTGTTTGAGAGAAGTTTTGACGTACAAGAGCAGAGCGCGAGGTTTTTTTCCTGTCTACAAGATCAGTTGGAGAAAGTTGATTTCATCCGCAAACATGCTTTGTTCGATAGGTCCCGCGCTGTACTGGTCGAAGCTTTTAATGGGCTCTATCCAACGATGAGAGCAAATCAGGAAGTAGGGTCTAGATTTACCTTTGGCAACGCGTTGGTCGCTTCCGCCGCTCAAGGATGTCTTCTTGCTGTGGGCGCGGTTGAAGTGATGGGCGGGAGACTGTTGCCTGGTTTTCTCGTGACTGCTGTTGGATATTATTCGAACTTAAGCTCAGCGGTACAGTATTTGTTGGGCTGGGGAAGGGATTACCAGACTAATCGCGTATGCTATGAGCGGCTGAAAAGAATTTGGGATGTCCCGGTGGAAGCGAATGGCAAATTGGCGCTTGGTCCGATTGAGGAAATCCGTCTAGAGAACATCAAGCTACGTTATCCAGGGGCGGAAAGGGTCGCGTTAAGCATTGAGGGGCTCGCGTTTTCCAGGGGTCGGCTATATGGAATCTCGGGGCCGAATGGTTCGGGGAAGAGCTCGCTGCTGTCAGTGATATTGGGGCTATATCCAGATGACACAGAAGGGGCCGTTCGCTACAACGGGGTGTCACAGCGTTGCATCGATCGATATGCATTGCGGCGGTGTCGAGTCAGCATTACGGAGCAAGAACCCCCTATCGTTGAGGGGACGATTCTCGATAATCTTACGCTGCTTTCTGATGATTACGAGATGGATAAGCTGAATCGGATGCTTGTCATATTGGGGCTAGACGAAATGGTTGCTTCTGTGGAGAACGGGGCAACGGCGATGCTTGACGGCGGGAAAGGAGGGGTGTCCGGCGGCGAGAAGCAAAAGATTGCAATTGTGAGACAGCTGTTGAAATCGCCGGACGTTATGCTTTTTGATGAACCGACCTCAGCACTTGATGCGAAGAGTCGAGGCGCGCTGATCAAATTGCTTCATGAAATTAAGAGAGACCATATTGTAATCGTTGTCACTCATGACGAGGAGATGCTTGCCGCCTGTGACGAGGTCATTTCGACGGCTGGATGATTATCGGATTGTGGCGTTGAAGACCAAGAAACTTGAAATGGCGTGGGCTCTGGGTAGGTCTCCACGGGTACGCCGTCGGTGCTGTACTCGACCGCCCGGCAAGAAGGTTTTATAGCGTGTTTCCCCAGAGAGGTCCCTTTGTCCGGTAGTGGCGAGGGGAGCCTCTCTTTTGCTCACCTCTTGCGGCGGAGGGGGACACCATGCGCCTATGCAGGACAAACTGCGCGTTCTTGTCGAATGATGGGCTATGTGTAGAGATGATGGTCTCGGGTAGAGGCCGTGTCGCGCTCGGCTGCGATGAGCCAGGCAATTCAATCTTCATCCGGGAGGGCCTTGGCAAGACAAGCAGGGCGAAGACCTTGGCGACGTTCGGGAGCCGTGTGGCGCCCGGCTCCGCGCTCATCCACGACATGGAGC
>UREC01000023.1:0-34475 GCA_900546755.1 uncultured Collinsella sp.
CCAGCTACAAGCAGGGGTCCAGTCCGCGCTACCATGCGCGCGAGGTGGCAGCCGAGATGGCGCGCCGCTATCGCTGCCCGCTCGTGCTGGGGTCGGCCACGCCTTCTGCCGAGGCCCTCGACCGCTGCCGCCGCGGCATGTATAACGGTGCCACCTGGACGCGTGTCGAGATGCCCGAGCGCCCCGGACACGCCGTGCTGCCTACGGTCCGCATTGCTGACCTGCGTCGCGAGTTCTCGCACGGCAGCCGCTCCATGTTCTCAAAACCCTTGATGGAGGGATTGGAGCGTGTGGTCGGGCGCCGCGAGAAGGCCGTGTTGCTGCATAACCGCCGTGGCTTTGCGCCATTCCTGATGTGCCGCGAGTGCGGCTGCGTCCCCACCTGCAACCACTGCTCCACAGCGCTTACGTATCACGAGCGCACACACACGCTGCAGTGTCACACATGCGGTTCGTCTTGGCGCGTGCGGCCGTATCCCGCGCCCACGAGCCGTTGCCCCAAATGTGGCAGTCGCTACCTGGCAAAAATGGGCCTGGGCACGCAGCAGATCGAGGACGCTCTGCACCAGTTGCTTCCCGAGGACGTTGCCATCATTCGCATGGATGCCGATTCCACGTGTGGCAAGGATGCGCACAAAAAGCTGCTCGAGCAGTTCGATGCGGCGGATTGCGCCGTGTTGCTGGGTACCCAGATGATCGCTAAAGGTCTCGATTTTCCCGAGGTCACGCTCGTGGGCGTGGTCAATGCCGACTTCGCCCTCAAGCTGCCCGATTTCCGCGCAGGGGAGCGCGCCTACGATTTACTGGAGCAGGTCGCCGGCCGTGCCGGTCGCGGCGATCGTCCCGGTGAGGTGATCATCCAGACCTACCTGCCCGAGGATCCGGTCATTCGCGCCGTCGCTAAGCACGACCGTTCGATCTTTACCGACTACGACCTGGACCAGCGCCGCGACGCCCTGTATCCACCGTTCGTGCGTCTGGTCAACATTTTGGTGTGGTCGGCGAACCGAGACGACGCGCAAGACTACATCGGCCGCATCGCCAAGCTCCTCAAGCGTCGCTGGCATGCCGCCGCGCCCGATTTTTTGCGGGCAGGGAGTGCCGTGCCGCAGGTGCTGGGCCCGGCTTCGTGTGTAATCGAGAGAGCCAAGGACCGTTACCGCTTCCATCTGCTTGTGAAGTCGCCCGTGGGGTACCATGTCTCTGATGATATCGACGCCTGCCTCAAAGAGGTGGGCTCCGTGCGCGGCGTGAGCGTGAGCGTTGACGTCGACGCCTATGATTTGATGTAACAACCTGAAAGGATGGCCATGGAAGCCAACGGAATCGTACTGTCGCCCGACCCTCGTTTGCGCCAGGAGTGCGCCGTCATCGAGGAGATCACCCCGGCGATCGAGGCGCTTGCCGAGAAGATGAAGAAGATGATGTTCGAGAACGGCGGCTGCGGCCTGGCTGCTCCGCAGATCGGCGAGCTTATTCAGCTCGTCACCATCGACTGCGACTACAGCGACAAGAACGACTACGACCCGTACGTGCTCATCAACCCTGTCATTGTTGAGCAGAGTGACCATTTGGTGCCGTTTAGCGAGGGCTGCCTGTCTATCCCCGGGATTAGCTGCGAGATTGAGCGTCCCGACCATGTCGTCGTCGAGGCGTATGATCTGGACGCCAACCTGATTCGTTATGAGGCCTCGGGCGATCTGTTCTGCGTGTGCCTGCAGCACGAGATCGACCACCTGCACGGCAACACTATGTTCGAGCGACTGAAGCCGATGCAGAGGATCAAGGCAGTCAAGGAGTACCAGGACGCCCTGGCCCGCGGCGCTCGACCGGGTGAGACGGAGTAGGTTTGTCCGTCCCCGGTGCTGAGCGCCCACATATCATCCCGTGCTCAAACATTCTCGCTTTGCTGCGAAACTGCGCGCGGGACGATACGTGGGCGCTCAGCACCGGGGACTGCGTTGTTCTGGCTCGGTTCGCCCGGGTGCCGTCGGGCCAGGGATGGGCGTCTTCGCTGATAGGTGCTTTGCTGAAAGAGCTGCTTTTATTGCGGCTCTTTCTTTGGTTTTGGGTATATTTGTTCTTGTTGAAATGTTATTGCGGATGGGCTGGTGACTTGGCTTTCCGCTGTTCTTTGTAGCCGTCTCGGCTTTGGTTGAGAGGAGACGATCTTTATGCGTATTGTGTTTATGGGTACGCCTGATTTTGCTGTGCCTTCTTTGACTTCGCTTGTTGAGGCTGGGAATGAGATTGCGCTTGTTGTTACTCGTCCTGATGCTGTTCGTGGGCGTGGTAAGAAGCTTGAGCCGTCTCCTGTTAAGGCTAAGGCGCTCGAGCTTGGTCTGCCTGTTGTTGAGGCTAATCGTATGACGCCTGAGGTTGTTGAGGTGCTCCAGGCTGCCCAGGCTGACATTTTCTGTGTGGCTGCTTATGGCTGTATTTTGCCTGATGAGGTGCTGCATATGGCGCCGCTTGGTATTATGAATGTTCATGCTTCGCTGCTGCCTCGCTGGCGTGGCGCCGCTCCCATTCAGCGTGCCATTCTTGCTGGTGACGAGGTTGCTGGCGTTTCCATTATGCGCATTGGGCATGGTGTGGATACTGGTGCTTATTGTGCTCAGGCTTCCACGTCGGTTGCCGGTAAGCATGCCGAGGCGCTGACTATGGAGCTCGCTGAGCTCGGCGGCAAACTGCTTGCCGATATGCTTCCTTCTCTTGCCGATGGCACTGCCGTGTGGACTGAACAGGATGAGGCGCTCGTTACCCATGCTGCCAAGATTTCTAAGCAGGAGATGCGCTTGGATCCGCACATGGCGGCGCTTGATTGCGTGCGTCATGTGCTGGCCTCGTCCGATACCGCGCCTGCTCGTTGCGTGATTGCCGGCAAGACCGTGCGTGTGCTCGATGCTGCGGCGGCTGATGTGTCGCTCGGCGAGGGTCAGGTTCTCGTTAAGGCCAAGCGTGTTTACCTGGGCCTTTCTGATGGCTCGGTTGAACTGCTCGAGGTTAAGCCTGATGGCAAGCGTGCTATGACTGCTTCTGCTTGGTCTGCTGGCCTGCAGGGTGCCGATCTTATCTGGGGTGTTTTGTCATGAGCAAGCTGTCTCCCGCGCGCAAGCTTGCGCTCGATGTGCTGATGGAGGCCGATCGCCGCGGGATGTATGCACGCGACGTGCTGTCCTCTCGCGCATCGGCCAAGGCTATTGACCAGCGCGATTCTGCGTTTGCCGCCCGCTTGGCGCTGGGTGTTGCCGCCACGCAGGGTATTTTGGACGAGCTGCTCGATCAGTTTCTCGATAAGCCCAAAAAGGTTGCGCCGCGCGTTCGCATGGCGCTTCGTATCTCGGCCTTCGAGATGCTCTACCTGCATACGCCGGGCCGTGTTGCCGTAAGTCAGGGTGTTGAACTGGTTCGTTGCGGTGCTAAGTCCGCCGCCGGCTTGGCCAATGCTGTACTGCACAAGGTTGCGGACAACGTTGAGGACTTTGCCACGGCATCCGACATGGATGAGTCCGAGCGACGCTTGGTTCGTCTGTCGCGCCTGATGGGTCTTCCGCGCTGGCTATGCGCTCGCATTATGGCATCGTTTGACACGCCAGAGGGTGCGCTTAACTTTGCCGGCAATCTGGCTCCCGCGCCGCTGGCCCTGCATGAGAACGCCTTTGCGACTAAGCCCGATCCGTATATCTCGCAGCTCGTCGCGCCTGTTTTCCCGGGCTGCCATGCCCCGGTTGATGCCCAGGTTACGGTTGCGTCGGGCGTATTTGAGCGTGCTGCCGCGGTGGCATCTGATCTCAACGCGCAACTTATCGCCACAGCTGCCACGCGCCCTGGTAGCTGCCTTGAGATTGGTGCTGGTCGTGGCACCAAGACCTATGTGATGATGTGCCAGGCCAAGCGTGCGGGCTATGAGCGTCAGCATACGGCGCTCGATCTGCATGATCGCAAGTGCGATCTGAATCTCGCTCGCCTGCATAAGGCCGACATTCAGGGCGTTCGTACGGTTTCGGGTGATGCTTGCGAGCTTGATGAGGTGCTCACATCATTTGATGCCATGCTTGGCGAGCCGGTTAAGTTCGACACGGTCTTTATCGACGCGCCGTGCTCTGGCACCGGCACTATGCGCCGTCATCCCGAGATTCCGTGGCGTCTGACCGAAAAGGATGTGACGGTTGAGCTGCCCAAACTGCAGCTGACGATGCTCAAAGAGGCTGCCGCGCGCGTGGCTACTGGCGGCGAGCTCATCTATGCGACGTGCTCGGTCTTTGACGAAGAGAACACGCAGGTCGTGGATGCTTTCCTAAACTCTCCCGAGGGTACCGGTTTTAGCCTGGAGCCGCTCTCCGAGGCGCAGATCCTGCAACTGCCCGATTTCGAGCAGGCCAAGAAGCTGGTAGCCGTCCGTCAAAACGACCGTGGCCTCTTCCAAAGCGTGCCGGTAAACGCCGACTCCTACGACGGCCACTTTTGCGCCCGCCTGGTCCGCAACTCATAGAGCTACCTGCGACACAAAGAAACAGCCCCGCGATCGGTGTTGATCGCGGGGCTGTTTGGTTTCTAGTGGTTATGCGGGCAGTTGGCGCAGCAGCCGCTTGTGGCGCTGGTGCTGGAGCCGCCGCTGCGCTGGTCGGTGTTGTAGAAACCGCTGCCATCGAACTTAATACCGCTGGCCGAGAACGTCTTGGCCGCCGGGGCACCGCAGCTCGGGCATAGGACCTCGGGGGTCTCGGACATGGGATGCTCAACCTCGAACACGTTGCCGCAGCTCGAGCACTTGTAATCGTAGCGCGCCATAATACTTCCTTTTCAGCATAAAGCGGGCAGATCGCTCTGCCCGCAAAAATTCAAACAGCTGTAACTGTACCCTATATCGGGGGTTTTATCACGCTTCGCCCCAGAATCTATGGGTGTTGCGCAGGAGCTGCGCAGTTTTGCCCTCGGCGGCCGCAACATCGGTCTCGTCAGCCTGCCAGGTCCAGTTGCCCGTGGCCACGCCCGGAACGTTCATGCGCGCGTCGTCGCCCAGCCCCAAGACATCTTGCAGCGGCATCATCACCAGGGGAGCGTCGCTTGCCAGCGCGTCGCTCATCAGCTTGGACGCCACCTCAACACCGCTCGGCACGTCGCCACCCGCAAAGGAACGCGTGCACCAACCGGCCAGCGTCGACGTATCGTGCGTCGAGGTGTACAGAATCTTGCCGGGCGTGGGATGCACACCGCAACGAACGTCGTAGTCGCTAAACTCCAGCACGTCCATGCCGGGGAAACCGCAGGTCGAAGCCATGGCGCGAACACCGGGCGTCAAATAGCCCAGGTCCTCGGCGATAAAGTTGAGCGGACCTAGCTCGTCGTAGGCGGTCTGGAACAGGTCCTTGCCCGGGCCCGTCAGCCAGCGACCGTCGGCGCAAGCCTTGCCCGCGGGGATACTAAAGTAGCTGTGGAATCCCAGGAAGTGATCCAGGCGCACGCGGTCGTAGAGCGAAAACGCGCGGCGCAGGCGATCCATCCACCAGCTATAGCCGTTCTGCTTCATGTGGTCCCAGCGGAACGTCGGGTTGCCCCACACCTGACCCTCGGGCGCAAAGTTGTCGGGCGGCGCGCCCGAAATCTCAATTGCCTTGCCGGTATCGGACAGCCAGAAATTTTCGGGCTCGCTCCACGCGTCGGCCGAATCGTCCGAGACATACATGGGGATATCGCCGATGACCTCGATGCCCTTCTTGTGTGCATAGTTCATGAGCTCGCACCAGGCCAGGTCAAAGCGGTACTGCATGTACGCCTGCAACTCTGCCTCGTCGTGGAAACGCTTGTCGTCAATCAGACGCTCGTTGTAGCGCGCGACATCGGCCGGCCAATCGTGGCGCGACTCGCCCTCAAAGTACTTCTTAACGGCCATGTAGACGCAGTACTTCTCGAGCCAGTCGGCATTGCGATGTTTAAATGCCGTGTAGAGCGGGTCTGCATCCTCGCCGCCACGGGCCTTCCAGGTTTCAAAGTCGGCGGCCAGCTCCTCGCGGCTCTCGGGCAGCAGGTCGATATTGCCCGCAAAAGCTGAGGGACCGGCGTAAGGGGAGCGGAAGAAGTCCGTAGGGTTGACGGGGAGAACCTGCCAGTAGCGCATACCCATGGCGGCCAGATGGTCGATAAAGCGACGCGTGGGTGCGCCGATCGTGCCGGGCTTGCCGTCATCGGTCGGTACCGAGGTGATATGGCACACAACGCCCGCGCCGTGATCGAGCGGCTCCTGCAAGCGCTGCTCGGCATGGTGATAGATGATCGACGAGCCCAGCGGATACAAATCGAGCGTGACCGTGCCGTTGTGGATCTCGCACTCGTGACCGCTGATCACGTCACTCGCGCATTCGCCGAGCGCTGGAATGGTCACGCGATGCGAATTGCGCAGGCTGCGGTTGATGATAACCGTCGCGGACTCGCCATCCTTGCCCGTGCGGTTGTATGCCAGCACCTCGTCGTTGAGCGCGAAGGCCTTGATCTCGCCGTCGATCATACACGGCAGTGCGCGGCGTACGGCGGAGGCGTTTTTGACAATAGCCAGCGTGTCGAAGTCGTGCAGTTGGTCCTTGGTCGGCAGGGTGCGGCGGTTGCCCGGATCGGTTAGACCCTCCAGGCCGTATTCGTCGCCGTAGTAGATCGAAGGCACGCCGGGGAAGGTCATCTGCATGAGCGTGGCGAGCCAAAAACGGCTCTTGGCTAGGCCCATCGAGTTCTCGTCCAGGCGCCATTTGCTGCGCTCGCACTCGGGCAGCTGCGACTCGTCGGGGCCGCCGCCGAGCACCGAGATAATGCGCGGACGGTCGTGGCTCGAAAGCAGATTAAGTGCGCAGGACAGGGCCTCACGGGGATAGTTCTCGCGCAGGGTTTCGATATCCTCGGCTGCCTGGTAGGCGTTCTTGTAGCCCATCAAAAAGCCGATGACCATGTCGCGGAAGGGGTAATCCATAGCAGAGTCCAACTCGGAGCCCTGTAGGTAGCGACGCAGATGGCCGTAGCTGATCTTGTTGGAGGCATCTTCCCAGACCTCGCCGAGCAAC
Organism: uncultured Collinsella sp.; assembly: GCA_900546755.1. Classification (GTDB taxonomy): domain Bacteria; phylum Actinomycetota; class Coriobacteriia; order Coriobacteriales; family Coriobacteriaceae; genus Collinsella. The sequence continues at coordinate 7,053 of UREC01000023.1, forward strand.
AGCGCATCGGGCTTTTCGGCAAGTACGGCCTTCTTGATCTCGGCCAGGAAGTCGTCGGAAAGCTCGTCAGCGACGTCCAGGCGCCAGCCATGAGCGCCGGCACGTAGCCATTTACGGATCACGCCGTCCTTGCCCAGGAGCCGCTCGCGTACCAGTTCGGAGCTCTCATTGATGGCGGGCATGTTGCCCACGCCCCACCAGCAGTCGTACGAGCCGTCCTCGTGGAAATAAAACGCATCGCGCCACGGCGAGTCCTCGCTCTGCCACGCGCCCACGCCGGGGTAGTTGCCGTAGCGGTTGAAATAGATGGAGTCGTCACCCGTATGGTTAAAAACGCCGTCCAGGATGATGGAGATGCCCAGCTTCTCGGCTGCCTGGCACAGCTCGGTAAAGTCCTGCTCGGTGCCCAGGATTGGGTCGATCTTGGTGTAGTCGGCCGTGTCGTAGCGGTGGTTGCTCGCGGCCTCAAAGATGGGGTTGAGGTAGATGGCCGTAAAGCCCAGCTCCGCGATGCGGGGCAGGTCATTTTGGATGCCCTTGAGCGAGCCGCCGTAAAAGTCCCAGGTCTTGATGGAGCCGTCCTCGGCGCGCTCGTATACGGGCGGCTCGTTCCAGTCCTCGATCATGCGGCGCTGGATTCCGTTGCGCGGTTTTTCGACTTCGGCCAGCGTGCGCTCGCGCCAGTTTTCATCTCGGGCGTAGCGATCGGGGAAGATCTGGTAGACCATGCCACGCTCGTACCACTCGGGACGCACTTCGCGGTGCTTATAGACGGTAATCTGGAAGGACGGAACCTCGGCGTAGTCGTAAGTTACGCCCTCTCCGCCGGTGCGACCCTGCGGTGCGCCCAAGCGGACCTCGGGCTGGCCCTCGATATTGCATATAAAGCTGTACCACACAAGACACGGTTCAGTGCATTTGAGCTCGCCGGTAAAAATGCCATCGCCTTCGTGCTCCATTGGGATCAGGGTCTCGCCGACTTCATCGACCCAGGTGCGCAGCGTAAGCGTTGCCTGGTTGGGATCGGCATCCTCCAAAATCACCGAGAGTGCAACGGAAGTTCCAGTGGTCACAGCGCCAAACGGAGTGCGAAACTGCGGTAGACGGCTGTTGTGTATCAATCTCATAGTACGGTCCAGTTCAATAGAATCATGGCCTGCGGGCCATGGGTTTTACGCCTAAGATGTAAGTATATCTGTAGTACACAGGGTGTATAAACAACATCCGTTTACCATCGGCGAACGGTTGTCCTAGAAAATCGTTTTACCACTACCTACAGAGAAAGGGCGCCCGGTTGGAGCGCCCCTTGCTTAGGGTTTGATGAGGTTTTGGATCGTCTGGATTAGCGGCGCTTGCGGGTGGCCGTTGCCTTGCGGACGGAAGTCTTCTTCGACGGCGCCTTTTTCTCGGTTGCGGCGGCGGGGGAGACCGGGGTCTCCATTGTGGGCTCGGGCTTGGCCTTTACTGCGGGTTTGGCCTCGGCCTTAGCCTCCGCTTTGGGAGCAGCAGCCTTGGTCGTGGACTTCTTGGCCGTCGTCGTTGCGCGCTTGCGCGTGGTGGTCTTGGCGGCCGGCTTGGCCTCGACGGTTACCTTGGCCTTGGATTCGGCGGGCGTCTCCTCGACTTTGGCGGCCGGCTTTGTGGCTGCCTTGGTTGTGGTGGCCTTCGTGGTCGTCGATTTCGTTGTTGTGGTCTTCTTGGCAGCTGTTGCCTTCTTGGCGGTCGCGGTCGTCTTCTTGGTAGCGGCCTTGGCCGGTGCCTTTGCCGCAGCCTTAGCCTCGACGGCGTCGGCCTTTACCTCGGGAGCAGCCTCGTCTTCGGCGGCCTTCTTGGCAGCTGCGGTGGTGCGCTTGCGCGAGGTCGTTGTCTTGACAGCGGTGGTCTTGGTTGCCGTCGCCTTGGCCTCTGTGGCCTTCTTAGCCGTCGTCTTACGAGTCGTGGTCTTCTTAGCTGCAGGCTTTGCAGCTGGCTTGACCTCGGACTCTGCCTCAGGAGCAGCCTCAGCCTTCACCTCAGACTCGGCCGTAACGGGCTCAGCTTCAACCGGCTTCTCTTCGGCCTTGGGCTCCTCAGCGGCCACCGGCTCAGCAACAGCCTCAGGCTCGTCGACAACAGCCGCCGGCCTCTCAATCTCCGGGTGCATAAAGAAGGTCCAGATACTTATCGGCCGAGCGCGTCCAGCTAAAGTCCTGGCTCATGGCCTGCGTTACCAGCTGGTTCCAGGCGTCGCGGTTATCCCAGAACAGACGCGCCGCGCGGAACACGGCGTCGCCCATCTCGTCGCCGTTAAAGTTGGTAAACGAGAAGCCCGTGCCCTCGCCGGTAAACTCGTTATACGGAATCACAGTGTCTTTCAGGCCGCCGGTCTCGCGCACGATAGGCAGGGTGCCGTAGCGCATGGCGATGATCTGCGACAGGCCGCAGGGCTCAAACTTCGAAGGCATTAGGAACATGTCGGCGGCGGCATACATGCGCTGCGACAGCGCAGGATCGAACTCGATGCGTGCGGCCATGGTACCGGGGTACTTGTCCTGGAAGTAGCGCAGACCGTCCTCGTAGTCGCGGTCGCCGGTGCCCAGCACCGCCACCTGCACGCCGCCGGCCAGAATGCGGTCGAGCGCGTACATGACCAGGTCCATGCCCTTCTGGCGCGTCAGGCGCGTGACCATGACCATAAGCGGACGGTCGTCGCGAACCTCGAGCCCCAGCTCTTCCTGCAGCTTGGCCTTGCATACGGCCTTACCAGAACGGTCCTCCACGGTGTAGTTGGCGGCAATGCGCTTGTCGGTCGCCGGGTCAAAGCCCGCCACGTCAATGCCATTCAAAATGCCCTGCAGCGCATAGGAGCGCTCGCGCAGCACGCCGTCCAGGCCCTCGCCAAACTCGGGCGTCTGGATCTCGCTGGCATAGGTGGGGCTCACCGTGGTTATGGCGTCGGCATAGCGCAGGGCGCCCAGCATGTAGTTGATGCTGCAGGCGTCGCAACGCAGCTGCGAGGCGGCCGCCGGAATGTGTGCCACACCCAGTATGTCCTCCATCACGGTGTCGCTAAACTGGCCCTGGAACGCCACGTTGTGGATCGAGAACACGGTCTTAACGCGGTCATACAGCGGCAGGCCCTGGTAAAACTCGCGCAAAAACACGGGCGCAAGTGCCGTCTGCCAGTCATTGCAGTGCAGGATGTCGCACTCAAAGCCGGCCGGCAGGTGCTGCAGGCTCTCGGTGATGGCCTTGGAGAAGAACGCAAAGCGCTCGCCGTCGTCAAAGAAGCCGTACGGATAGTCGCGCGCAAAGTAGCGCTCGTTGTCGATGAACATATAGGTGACGCCGTCGTGCTCGAGCTTCTCGAGTCCGCAGTACTCGTTGCGCCAGCCCAGACTCACGTAAAAGTCGGAGAAGTGCTCCATCTGCGCCTTGTACTCGTCCTTTATGGTGGCGTACTTGGGCACCATCACGATAACTTCGGCGCCGGCGCGCACAAGCGCCGCAGGCAGCGAGCCTGCCACGTCGCCCAGGCCACCGGTCTTTACAAACGGTGCGCACTCGGCCGAGGCAAACACGATCTGCATCTTTTTGCTGGAATCTGCCATATTGTCTCCCATGTTGCAATTCGAGAATAGCCGCCTGGCGCTAACCGGGCGGCTATTCTACTTGTTACGAGCGATGTTGCGGTGCCAACGTTAACGTACGATGGTGGTGTCGGAAGTTAACGGAGCCTTGCCCAGCACCAGGATGTTCTCGGGCGTGCCGCGAAGCTCGGTGTTGGTGGGAACCACGTTGTTTTTGTCCAGAATGGCGTTCTCAACGCGGGCGCCGCTCTTGATGATGCAGCTCTGGTTGATGATCGAGTTGGTCACCGAAGCGCCTTCCTCGACCACGACGCCGCGCGACAGGATCGAGTTGCGCACGGTGCCCTTGATGATGCAGCCGGCCGAGATGATCGAGTTGCAGGCGTGGCTGCCGGTCGCATAGCGCGAAGGCGGCACGTCGTGAGCCTTGGTCAGGATCGGGCGCTCGGGGTCAAAGAGCTGGTCGGCCACGGTCTGGTCGAGCAGGTCCATGCTGCGGCGATACAGCGACTTCTCGCTAAACACGCCCACGACCTCGCCCTTGTACTCGTAGCTGCACACGTCGATGTTGCCAAAGTCGCCCTGGAGTGCCTCGAGCAGGTCCAGATAGTCGGCGGCCTGGTAGTGGTCGATAATCTCGAGCAGCGTATCGCGGTTGACGATGCAGCAGTCCATAGAGGCGTTGTCGCCGTACACGACGCCGGCGCTCACGCCCGTCAGGCGGCCGTTCTCGTTAATCTCGAGCTTGGTCTCGTCATCGACGTTGCGCGTGGCCTTGCAGTACACCACGGTCATCTGGGCACCGGAGTTCTCGTGCGCCTCGATCATGGTGTTGAGGTCCATGTTAAAGATGATGTTGGTGCCCATCATCACAACATAGGGCTTCTCCGAGCGCTGGAACAGCGTCTTGTTGGAGATGATGTCGCGCAGCAGGAAGCGCATGCCGCCCTTGGTGGTGCCATACGCGTTGCCGGGCACCATGAACAGGCCGCCTTTCTTGCGGTCCAGGCCCCAGTCCTTGCCCGAGCCCACGTGGTCGATCAGCGAGCGGTAGTTGCCCGGCATGACGACGCCGACGGTCTTGATGCCGGCGTTCATCATGTTGGACAGCGGAAAGTCGATCAGGCGGTAGCGGCCCAAAAACGGAACGGATGCGATGGGGCGGTCCTTGAGCAGCACGCTGCCGTAGGTCGAAGAGTAGTTAGCGGTGATATAACCGATGGCCTTGCGATTGATCATCGGATCATTCCCCCTTCCCGATAACGACGTCATTTCCAACGACGGCCGTATCCTTGGTGGTATCGACAGAGCCGAGCTTCACGCCCTCTTCGACCGTGGAGTTCTCGCCCAAAATAGCGCGGCAGATGTGCGCGCCGCTCTTAACGTGCGCACCCGGCAGCAGCACGGAGTCCTCGACCACGGCGCGCTCCTCGATGATGACATCGGTCGAAAGGATCGAGTGGCGAGCGGTGCCGTAGATCTTGCAGCCGTTGGAGACCAGGCAGTCGTCCAGGCGGCCGTCAGGGCCAATGTAGTGCGGCGGACGCGTGGTGATGTTGGACATGATGGGGAAGTTCTTGTCGAACAGATCGAACTCGGGGTTGTTACCCAGCAGGTCCATCGAGGTCTCATGGAAGCTGGCGATGGTGCCGACGTCCTTCCAGAAGCCGTGGAACTCGTAGCTGTACAGGCGCTTGTTCTCACCGAGCAGCTTGGGGATGATGTCCTTGCCAAAGTCGTGGCTCGAGCGCTGGTCCAGAGCGTCCTCCTCGAGCGCCTCGATCAGCACGTCGGCCGAGAAGATGTAGATGCCCATGGACGCGAGGTTCGAATCGGGCTTCTCGGGCTTCTCGGTGAACTTGGTGATGCGGCCGTCTTCGGGGTCGGTGGTCAGGATGCCAAAGCGGCTGGCCTCCTCCCACGGCACGGGCATAACGCTCACCGTGAGGTCGGCGTTGTTCTCAATGTGCGTCTTGAGCATCTTGCGGTAGTCCATGCGATACAGGTGATCGCCCGAAAGAATCAGAACGTACTTGGGGTCGTTCGCCTTGATGTAGTCGAGGTTCTGCGTAATGGCGTCGGCCGTGCCCGCATACCAGGCGCCGCCGGTCTGCGTCTCGTACGGCGGCAGGATCGACACGCCGCCGTCGCGGCTGTCCAGATCCCACGCCTCGCCGGAGCCCACGTAGGCATGCAGCAGGTAGGGACGGTACTGCGTCAGAACGCCCACCGTGTCGATGCCCGAGTTGGAGCAGTTGGACAGCGAAAAGTCGATAATGCGGAACTTGCCACCAAAGCTAACCGCCGGCTTGGCGATCTTTTGGGTGAGTGCCCCCAATCGGCTGCCCTGTCCTCCTGCGAGGAGCATCGCGATGCATTCTTTCTTGCTCATCGATTTCTCCTTCTGTCATCGATGTTCCTAACCCATTAGCGACGGGCGCGGCGCACTGTCACGCCCGTCGAGTAATGCCGTGCGGCAAAGGGAGCTCGCGCGCTTTATGCGTGCCAGATCTCGTCGCGATACTCGCGAATGGTGCGGTCGGACGAGAACCAGCCACTCGAGGCGGTGTTGAGCAGGGCCTTGCGGTTCCAGGTCTCCTGGTCGCCGTAGCTGCCCGTGAGGTTCTCCCATGCATCCACGTAGCTACGGAAGTCAGCCATGACTAGGTCGGGGTCGTTGTTGTTCATGAGCTCGTTGTAGATGCTCTCGAAGTTGCCCGAAAGACCCGCAAACGTGTTGTCCTTGAGCTCGTCCATCACGCAGCCCAGACGCTCGCGGTCGCCGTTGAGGGTATCCCACGCAAAGTAGCTGTTGGATGCCCAGAGCTGCTCGACCTCGGGAGCGGTCAGGCCAAAGATGGCCTCGTTCTCGCGGCCGGCCAGGTCGGCGATCTCGATGTTGGCGCCGTCGAGGGTGCCCAGCGTAATGGCGCCGTTCATCATGAGCTTCATGTTGGACGTGCCCGAGGCCTCCTTGCCGGCCGTGGAGATCTGCTCCGAGATCTCGGCGGCTGGGTAGATGAGCTGAGCGTTGCTCACACGGAAGTTGGGGATAAAGCAGACCTTCATGACCTCGTTGACGCGGGCATCGTTGTTGATGACGTCGGCCACGGAGTTAATGAGGCGGATGGTCTCCTTGGCAAAGGTGTAGCTCGAGGCAGCCTTGCCGCTAAAGATGAAGGTTGTCGGCGTCACGTGGAAGTTAGGATCGGCGATGCGACGGTTGTAGATGTCCATCACCTTCATGATGTTCATGAGCTGGCGCTTATAGGCGTGGAAGCGCTTTACCTGGACATCGAAGACGGTGTTGGGGTCGATGACCAGACCGGTCTCGGCCTTAACGTAGGCGGCCAGACGCTCCTTGTTGGCGCGCTTGGAGGCACCCACGGCCTTCAAGAACTCGGTGTCGTCCTTAAACTCCTTGAGTTTCTCCAGCTCAAAGGCGTCCTTCAGCCAGCCATCGCCAATGGCCTCGGTCACGAGCTTGGCGTAGGTGGGGTTGGCCTCGGCAAAGAAGCGACGGTGCGAGATGCCGTTGGTCTTGTTGTTGAACTTCTCGGGCGTCAGGGCGTAGAAGTCCTTGAGCACGATGTTCTTGATGATGTCGGAGTGGATCTTGGCCACGCCGTTGACGCTGTGGCTGCAGATCACGGACAGGTTGGCCATGCGAATCTCGCCGTCCCACAGGATAGCGGTCTGGCGCAGACGCTCCTGCCAGCCCTCCTGCGTGGTGTCGAACGACTCGTGCCAACGACGGCTGATCTCGTCGATGATCTGGTACACGCGGGGGAGGAGCTTGGAGAACGTGCCGATGGGCCACTTCTCCAGAGCCTCGGGCAGGATGGTGTGGTTGGTGTAGCTCACGACCTGCGTCACGATGTTCCAGGCGTCGTCCCACTCGAGCTTCTTCTCGTCGATAAGGATGCGCATGAGCTCGGGGCTGCACATGGCGGGGTGCGTGTCGTTGGTGTGGATGGCCACAAACTGCGGCAGCAGCTCCCAGTTCTCGCCGTGCTCCTTCTCAAAGGTGTCGAGCAAGCTGTAGATGCCGGCCGACACAAACAGGTACTCCTGCTTCAGGCGCAGCAGACGGCCGTGCTCGCCGGCGTCGTTGGGGTAGAGGATGGCGCTGATGGCCTCGGCCTCGGCGCGCTCGGCATCGGCCAGGGCGTAGTCGCCGCGGTTGAAGGCCTCCAGATCAAAGTGCTCCTCGACCGGCTCGGCGGCCCAGACGCGCAGCTTGTTGACGGTTTCGCCGGCATAGCCCACGACGGGGATGTCATAAGGGACGGCCAGGATGTCCTGCGTGTCCACCGTGCGGTAGAACGTGCGGCCGTTCTCCTCAAAGCCCTCGACGCGGCCGCCAAACTTAATGGTCACGGCCTTGTCCTGACGACGGACTTCCCAAGGATAGCCGTGGGTGAGCCACTCGTCGGTGGCCTCGACCTGGCTGCCGTTGACGATCTCCTGCTTAAACAGGCCGTAGCGGTAGCGCATGCCGTTGCCGTAGCCGGCAATGCCCTCGGCTGCCATGGAATCCAAGAAGCACGCGGCCAGACGACCCAGGCCACCGTTGCCCAGGGCCGGATCGGGCTCCTGGTTCTCGATGACGGACAGGTCAAAGCCCATGTCGTCGAGCGCCTCGGCGACCATGTCGCGCACGCCAAAGTTGAGCAGGTAGTTGTCGAGCAGGCGGCCGATCAAAAACTCGATCGAGAAGTAGTACACGCGCTTCTTGCCCTCGGCGGTCACACGGGCGTCACTCTTGGTGGCAACGGTGCGCGCCTTCTCGGCCACGAGCTTGGCCAGGGCGTTGAAGCGGTCCAGGTCGCTGGCGGCCTCGACGCTCTTGCCGCTGATGCTCATGACGGCATCGCGATAGAGCTCGGTAAACTCCTGCTTGTTGTCGAAGATCTTATTCATACGTTCCTTCCCCCGGGGATGTTTCTCCCGGAACGGTTATGACTTGTATCCTACGCCTCGTCGGGGCGGGTAATTACAGCTGTAACGGTTTTGTTACGCATCCTTGGCAGACGGCTTAACAGAAGCAGACTTGGCCTTGGTAGCGGCCTTTTTGGTGGTTGTCTTTTTGGCCGTGGCGGGCTTGGTTGCCTTGGCCTTCGCCTTAGCCGGAGCCTTCTTGGCGGCCGCAGGCTTAGGCTTTACCGAGGACGTGCGCTTCTTAGACGCAGCCTTGGGCTCCTCAACCACCGGCGGCTTATAGCTGCTGGGACCGCGGCGCTTCAGCACCACGCCTGCCAGTCCGGGCACCTTAATCTCGATGGAGTCCATCTGCCCGTTCCAGGGATAGGGCTCGCTCGAGCAGGTGTAGGGCTCCTCGCCGGCATAGCCGCTGCCGCCAAACTCGGGACGGTCGGAGTCAAAGATGACCTCCCAGTCGCCCTCGCGCGGCACGCCCACACGGAAGCTCTCGTAGCTCGCCGGATCAAAGTTGATCAGAATCACCAGGTCGTCGTCGATGTCCTCGCCCTGGCGCACAAAGCTCACGATGGACTGCTTGGAGTTGTCCGCATCGATCCAGGTAAAGCCGTCGTCGGTGTAGCCGCGCTCGTACAGGGCGGGCTCGGCGGTGTACAGGTGGTTGAGTGCCTTGATAAACGCCTGATGATGACGGTGAGTCTCGTACTCCTCGGTCAGGAACCACTGGATGGACTCGTAGTAGCGCCACTCGATAAACTGGCCGATCTCGTTGCCCATAAAGTTGAGCTTGGCACCTGGGTGCGTCATCTGGTAGAAGGCCAGCGTGCGCAGGCCGGCAAACTGGCGCCACCAGTCGCCCGGCATGCGGCCAATGAGCGAGCACTTGCCGTGCACGACCTCGTCGTGGCTTAGCGGGCAGATAAAGTTCTCGGTAAAGGCGTACATAATGGAGAACGTGAGCAGCCCGTGGTTGCCGGGGCGCCACGGAAAATCGGTTTGCATATAGTGCAGGGTGTCATTCATCCAGCCCATGTCCCACTTGTAGTGGAAGCCCAGGCCGCCGTCCTGCGGCGGATAGGTCACGAGCGGCCACGCGGTGGACTCCTCGGCCATCATCATCACGTCGGGGTAGTGCGCCTCTACGGCGCAGTTGACCTGGCGGATAAACGCGCTGGCGTCCAGGTCCTCCTCGGTACCGTACTTGTTGAACTTCTTTTGGCCGGGATCGTCAATGCCAAAGTTGAGGTACAGCATGCTGGACACACCGTCCATGCGGATGCCGTCCACGTGGAAGTTTTCGAGCCAGTACAGCACGTTGGAGACCAGGAAGGAGCGGACCTCGCCGCGGGCGAAATCGAACTTGTGCGTTCCCCAGTTGGGGTGAATCTCGTGCTCAAACAGCATGTGGCCGTTAAAGGTGGCAAGGCCGTGGGAGTCGGCGCAAAAACCGCCGGGTACCCAGTCCATGATCACGCCGATGCCTGCCTCATGGCATGCATCGATAAAGTGCATGAGCTGCTGCGGGTTGCCGTAGCGTGACGTGGCGGCGTAGTAACCGGTCGTCTGGTAGCCCCAGGAGCCATCGAAGGGATGCTCCATAAGCGGCATGACCTCGATATGCGTGTAGCCCATGTCGTGCACGTAGTCCACGAGCTCCACCGACAGGTCGTCGTAGGTGTAAAACTCGCCGCGCTGCGCGGGGAAGGGATCCATGGGGCCGGGATAGTTGCCGTACTCGTCCGGCTCGCCCTGCGGCGCGTCGCCGTGGCGCTTCCACGAGCCAATATGCACCTCGTAGATGTTCAGCGGCTGCGACATGTGGTTGTGGCCGGCGCGCCGCTTGAGCCACGCGGCGTCGTTCCACTTATAGCCATCGAGGGTCCACAGCACGCTGGCGGTACCCGGAGGGCACTCAGCCTTAAAGGCGTATGGATCGGCCTTGTAGAGCTTTTCGCCCTCGTTGGTTTCGATGAGGTACTTATAGAGCTGGCCCTGCTCGGCGCCAGGAATAAAGCCTTCCCAAATAGCGCTCGTATGCACGGGCACCAGAGGGTTGGCTTCTTCATCCCAGTCGTTAAATTCGCCAATGACATGCACGCTCTTTACATCGGGCGCCCAAACGCAAAAGCGCCAGCCGCGCGTACGGTTCTGCGTGTCGGGGTGCGCGCCCATCTTTTCCCAGCTGCGCTCCCACGTGCCGATGCCAAATAGATAGACATCGTCCTTGGTGAGCTCCGGTGCGTGCGGGGCGGCTTTACGGGTTGCGGGCTTTTTAGCCGTTGGCTTTAGCTTTGTATCGCTCACGTTTGATCCCATCATGACGCGGCAGCGTGTTGCCTTGGTGACTAGATGCGAAAGGTCCAAGGCTGCACGAATCGAAGGGACGGCGATAGTTCTATGATTCGTTCCACCTCGCGTGCTCGGTGGAACTTTCGGCACGAAATACGATAACACCTGTTCGTTACTTTTATGGAGAAAAGTGGATTTGCGGCGGTGTTTAATCGGCGAGCGCCATGTTTAGACCACTAGCAGAATTGCGATGGTAAAACTCTTGACAGTTTTACCAATTAGGGTTTCAAGATTGTTAGTCTGACGTTTGGTAAAACGTTTTTAACAGGATGTTTACCATTTGACATCGAAAGGTTCGTTTATGTCCCAGACCGCTGCTCCCAATGTCGCTTTTATTTTCGATTGCGACGGAACACTGGTTAATAGCACCCCCGTTTGGGCCTATGCCCAGCCCGAGTTATTGCGCCGCCACGGAGTTGACGTAACAGTCGGCGATTTTGCCCAGTTTGAGCATTTGTCGCTCGAGGATGAGTGCCAGGCATACCACGACACGTGGGGCATTGGCACGAATGGCGAGGAGCTGTATCGCGAGCTGAGCGACATCTTGATCGATGGGTACTCCAAGGTGCCGCCGCGCGAGGGGCTCTTGGCATTTTTGGAGCAGGCAAAGGCGGCCGGCTTTGCCATGTGCGTCGCCACGTCCACGCCGGCCGAGCTGGTGCAGTCCGCGCTCGCTGGTGCCGGACTCGACGCATACATGGAGTTTGTTACCACGACGGGCGAGGCGGGGCGCTCCAAGCAGTTCCCCGATGTGTACGAGTTGGCGCTGCGCCGCCTGGAGGAGCGTCATGGGTGCAGGTTTGAGTGCGCCTGGGTGTTTGAGGACGCCGTTTTTGGCCTAAAGAGCTCTGGGGTCGCTGGCTTTAAGCGCGTGGGCATCTATGACCCGCACGGCCGCATGAAGCGCGACGAAGTGCGTGGCAACTGCGATATCTTTATCGACAGCTACGTGGACCTAGACCTGGCCCGCGTTCTTGAGTTTGAGGGCTAGGCGAGGGCTGTGGCTTGCAAGGTATTAGTGGTCTGCGGCTCGCCGGAGGTGGCGAGCCCCGAGTTGCTGTGCCACCTGGCGGGGGAGTGCGACCACGTTGTCGCGGTAGACCGCGGACTCGATGCACTGCTGGGCGCGGGGCTTGGCTGCGATGTATATGTAGGAGATGCCGACACGGTGAGCGACGCGGGCCGTGCGTTGGTCGATGCCGCCGAAGCCTTTGAGGTAGAACGCCACGACCCTTACAAGGACTATACCGATCTGGCGCTGGCGCTCGATGCCGTCCGTCGCCGCTGGCAGGGTGCCGAAGTGGTTGCGACTTGCGCTACGGGCGGCCGCCCGGATATGGCCCTGTCTGTGTTAGGGCTATTGGCAGGCTATGCGGACGCCCCCGTCTGGATCGAAGAAGACGAAGTGACGGCCAGAATCCTGCACCAGGACGAGACCTGGACCATCGAGGGCGCCGAGGGCAAAACCTTCTCCATCATCGCCATATCCCCCAACACCGAGGTTAGCGAGCATGGCTTAGAGTGGGAACTAGATCACAGCCCCCTAGCCCTACTAGCCGACACCGGCATCAGCAACATAGTCCGATCCACCGCAGAGATCGAAGTCCACACCGGCACCGCCATCGCTTACCTTTACAAGTAGGGACCATCGCATCAGGGTTTTATCGGGACGGTGGATAGAAATAATCGCTCGAAGAGTGATTATTTCTATCCACCGTCCCAGGAAAACCCGTAAGGCGGAAAATCAATTCAAAATTCCCCCTTGCATCCCCGAAGATCTTCCCCTATAGTACTACCTCGTCACGGGGGCGTAGCTCAGCTGGGAGAGCGCTTGACTGGCAGTCAAGAGGTCAGGGGTTCGATCCCCCTCGTCTCCACCATCGTGAATGCAAAGGCCTTCGGAATTCCGAAGGCCTTTTTTCATGCGAAAACACCACACGCCACTAACCCCACCTACGCCAACAAAATGTTGCACAATTTATTTCCCATGTCTGTACATAGTTTGTTAGACAAACGCAATTACCAGTGCAGCTCGACGTTCCATTTGTGCTTCAGGAGCATCCCTAACCACCGCTCGCACCCTAATAACCAGCAGCAACGTGAACAACATCCCAAAACAACCCCCTTAAGCACGTCAAATGAACGATATGTTGTCCAACACAACCCAAATCAGTTTCGCTATCAGCTTGTGCTAGGATACTTAGCGTTACATGAGTTCAACTGCGCTCACGGCTTCAGCAAGCCATAAAGCGCAGGGTCGATCAGCATCCGGCCGTAACGGCGGTGCCAGAAACACCACGAGCTCCAATAAAGAAGTCATGCGACCTAAATTGTTTGCATTAAGTTATGTCTAAGGTGTAAATGAGTAGTGGTTTGCGTGTCAATGCGTAGCAGTCCTACAGCTGTTTGCGTGCGGTCCAGTTTTGTACCCGCTTGACTGGCTCGCACGAAGCCAGCTGGGGTCGCGGTCATTTTTGCGATACACGTCCGCGACTCTAGCAGCTGCACTTATACATACCGTTCACGGTTGGGCAGAGCCACGTGCTTGTCTAACTGGGCTCAGGGTTTGAATATGGAGCGCCTTCGCGCACAAGCGCCCTGGCGAAGCCATACCCAAACCCCGTGAGCCACACGTAAGACAGCAAGGGGGTGGTGCTCGTGTGGTATGTGATCCAGGTCATTAACGGTCGCGAAGACGTAATGCGCGAGCGCATCGAGCGCGTGGTGCCGGCGAGTGCCCTGCAAGAGCTCTTTTATCCCCAATATCAAACCGAGATTAAGATACACGGCGAATGGGTCAATACGACCAAGCCACTCTTTCCCGGTTACCTTATCTGCGACACGGCAGATCCCCGCACCGTGCAACAGTATCTGCTGCGCATGGACGACTTTGCCCGGGTGTTATCCCAGGACGGTCAGTTTGTGCCGCTGGCAAAAGAAGAGACCCAGCTCATTGGCAGTTTTACCAATAGAGGAGACCGCGTAGTGCCCATGAGCGAGGCCTTAAAAGACGGCGACCAGGTCGTAGTGACGGCAGGTCCACTGTTGGGCCACGAAGGCCTTATCAAAACCATTAACAGACGCAAGAGCACTGCCTATTTGGAGCTCGACCTGTGTGGCCGACGCGTAACTACGCGCGTTGGCCTCGCGGTGCTTTCAAACGAGCAGCGCGTCATGCGAAACCTTAAAAAGGCGATTGCCTAGCTGCTGGCGACTGCTTAACGGGACAGGGAGGATCCCCGGGGGCGGGGACGTAGGTTTGAAGTAAATTATGATAGATAAAACGGAATATAGCGGTGCCGCAGCTGTTGGAGCTAAGCCAGCTACTTTAGTAATTAAGCCGAGCGGTACATTGGCTTATCGATTTGTTAAGCGACTTTTCGATTTTGTATTTAGCCTTTGCGTGAGTGTTGTGCTCTTCATTCCCATTGTGGTCGTGTGTGCGTTCATCTGTCTTGAGTCCTCTGGCAGCCCTGTTTACTCGCAGGAGCGTGTTGGCAAGGGCGGTAAGACCATCAAGATCCTTAAGCTTCGCAGCATGGTTGCGGATGCCGGCAACGTCCAGAAGTATCTGAGTCCTGAGCAGCTGCATCAGTGGGAAGTCGAGCGCAAGGTCGACGATGATCCCCGTATTACCAAAGTCGGGCAGTTCATCCGCAAGTGCTCCATTGATGAGATGCCGCAGTTCCTGAACGTGCTGAACGGCGACCTTTCCGTCATCGGTCCGCGTCCCATAACAAGAGACGAACTTGAACAGCACTTTTCCGATGAGGAAAAGGCTGAGCTGCTCTCTGTCCAGCCCGGTATTACGGGCCTGTGGCAGGCCACCGACCGTAACGCTGCAACGTTCGAGAGCGGCTTGCGCCAGAAGATTGAGCTTCATTACGTGCGGAACAGGTGTTTCAGCATTGACTGGAAATGCTTTACCGGCACTTTCGGTGCAATGTTTGGGAAGGGAGCTACAGGTAAATGAGGATTCTCTACTTCACTCAATTTTTTAGTCCAGAGAATATTGCTGCCGCCTTCAGAGCCAAGGATCACTCTGATATTTGGTCAGATTCTGGCCATGACGTTACTGTTTTTACGGGTTGGCCTAATTATCCCACAGGAAGACTCTATGACGGTTATGACATGGTTCCCCTGCGAGAAGAACGAATGGGGCGTATTCGCGTCTTTCGTTCAGCTTCAAAGATTCAGCCTAACACTAGCTTTAAGAAGCGAATCGAGTCTGGAATTAGCTTCATCCTGGGCGGGCTCAAAAACCTACGTACTGGATCTCCGGTTGGCACGGATTATGACGTGGTTCTTGTCACAAGCGGCACGGTATTCTCCGCTTGGCTTGGTGTGCATTATGCCAAGAAGCATCGCCTTCCTCTGGTCATCGAGTTTCGCGATCTGACCTACAAGCAGATGATGGCGACGGGGAACAAGGGCGCGAAGGCTGCTGCTATGAAGGCGCTTGAGCTTTCCTTCTGTAGAGTCGCCGATCACGTGGTTGTACTTACCGACGGCTTCAAGAAAGACCTTTCTGCGGAAGGCGTCTCTTCGGAAATGATATCGGTCGTGCCCAATGGCGCGGATGTTGTTCCTTGTGAGCATGAATGGCATCGCCCGCTTCGCTTGGGTTACTTCGGGACCATGGGGCTGTCCCAAAACGTGCCGGAAACAGTCGAATATGTAAAGCGACTCGCGGAGAAGGGCTTTGTTTCAAGCTATGAGTTGATTGGCGAGGGTGCAGCCCGTGCTGAGATCGAGCGAATGATGGATGCTGGCAAGCTCGACTTTCTCGGCTTGGAGCACGGCATTCCCATGTCGGAGCTCGAGGCACGGTATGCGAGAGTCGACATGACCGTAGTTTCTCTCCAAAAAAGTGATCAATTCGCGGGAACCATCCCATCAAAGATATTCCAGTCATTCGCGCGCGGCGTCCCCGTGTTGTTCATCGGACCCGAAGGAGATGCGTCCGAACTCGTGCGCAGAAGCGGTGCGGGCGTAGTCCTGTGCGACTCGGCGGAGGAAGACATTCGCCATTTGGTGGGTTTCGCCTCGAAAGAAGACCTTGTTGACGAGCTTAACCGAATGAGCAAATCCGCCGTCGAATTCATGGCACGCGAGTTCTCGCGAAAGATCATGGCTGAAAAGATGACCCGCATCCTGTCCGATGCCGTCAAACAAGGTTCAAGAAACTGAAAGGAAAACACTATGGTTAACGTTATCGGTCTCGGCTACATCGGCCTCCCCACAGCCCTCATGATGGCTTCCCACGGCGTGGAGGTCGTGGGCACCGACTACAACGAGGAGCTCGTCGCCACTCTCAACGCCGGCAAGACCACTTTCAAGGAGGAAGGTCTGGACGAGCTGTTCGCCGACGCCCTGGAGGCCGGCATCAAGTTCTCTACCGACTACCAGGTCTGCGACACCTACATCGTCTCGGTCCCCACGCCCTACGACAAGCTAGACAAGAAGATCGACCCGTGCTACGTCGTGGCGGCCTGCAAGACCGTCCTCGAGGTCGCGCCCGAGGGCGCCGTGCTCGTAGTCGAGTCCACCGTCTCGCCCAACACCATCGACCGCTTCGTGCGCCCGCTGCTCACAGAGGCCGGCCGCGGGGACGTCAGGCTCGTCCACGCCCCCGAGCGCATCATCCCGGGCAACATGGTCTACGAGCTGCTGCACAACAACCGCACCATCGGCGCCGACGACCCCGAGGTGGGCGAGGCCGTGGCCAAGGTCTACGCCAGCTTCTGCCAGGGCGAGATCTCCGTCACCGACATCCGCACCGCCGAGATGACCAAGGTCGTCGAGAACACCTTCCGCGCGGTGAACATCGCCTTCTCCAACGAGCTCGCCAAGATCTGCCGCATCGGCGGCATGGACGTCGCCGAGGTCATCCGCATCGCCAACAAGCACCCGCGCGTGAACATCCTCAACCCCGGCCCGGGCGTCGGCGGCCACTGCATCCCGGTCGACCCGTGGTTCCTGGTCGGCGACTACCCCGAGACGGCCAACTTCATCCGCCTCGCCCTTCAGACCAACGCCTCCATGCCCGAGTACGTCATGCACCGGGCCCACGAGGTCATGGCGGATCATGGCATCACCGACGCCTCGAAGGTCGGCATCTACGGCCTCACCTACAAGGAGAACGTCGACGACGTCCGCGAGTCCCCGACGCTGCAGATGCTCGAGTCCATGTCCGAGCACCTCTGTGCCGGCTCCGTCAAGGTCTACGACCCGTGGGTCGAGCGCGACGAGGTTCCCGGCCAGGTCCACTCTATGGATGAGTTCCTGGACGGCCTGGAGATGGTGATCGTGATGGTCGGCCACTCCCAGGTCACGGACAACCCCGGCATCTTCGGCGACCGCGTCATCATCGACCCGCGCAACGTCTGCGGCGACGGAGAGAACGTCTACAAGCTGTAAGACCATGTGACTCTTCAGGGGGAATCCGTTTTGAAGAAGGTAATGCTCGTCTTCGGCACCCGACCGGAGGCTATCAAGATGTGCCCGCTCGCCAACGAGCTGAAGGCGCGCAGGGATGAGTTCGAGACCGTCGTGACTGTGACCGGCCAGCACCGCGAGATGCTCGACCAGGTGCTGCGCGTCTTCGGCGTGATCCCAGACCACGACTTGGCGATCATGAAGCCGGGCCAGACGCTGTTCGACGTGACGTGCGACGTGCTGCTCAAGCTCAAGGCGGTCCTCGAGGACGAGAAGCCCGACGTGGTCCTGGTCCACGGCGACACCACGACCAGCTTCGCCGCGGCGCTTGCCTGCTTCTACCTGCAGATCCCCGTGGGGCACGTCGAGGCCGGGCTGCGCACGCACGACATCTACAGCCCCTGGCCGGAGGAGTTCAACCGCCAGGCCGTGGACATCGTGAGCGAGTACTACTTCGCCCCCACCGAGGCCAGCAAGGAGAACCTGCTCGGGGAGGGCAAGCCCGAGTCCAGGATCTGGGTCACCGGCAACACCGGCATCGACGCCCTGCGCACCACCGTGCGCGAGGGCTACTCCCACCCCGAGCTCGATTGGGCCGAGGGCTCCCGCCTCATCCTCATCACGGCGCACCGCCGCGAGAACCTCGGCGAGCCCATGCACCGCATGTTCCGCGCCATCCGCCGCGTGATGGAGGAGCATCCCGACACCAAGGCTATCTACCCCATCCACATGAACCCGCTCGTCCGCAAGGCGGCGCACGAGGAGCTGGACGGCTTCGACAGACTCCACATCATCGACCCGCTCGAGGTTCTCGACTTCCACAACTTCATGGCCGCGAGCCACCTCATCCTGACAGACTCGGGCGGCATCCAGGAGGAGGCCCCGAGCCTGGGCAAGCCGGTGCTCGTTATGCGAGACACCACCGAGCGCCCCGAGGGCGTTGCCGCCGGCACGTTGAAGCTTGTCGGCACCGAGGAGGATGTGATTTATCGCGAGTTCAGCCGCCTGCTTTCAGACGAGGGGGAGTACGAGGCTATGAGTCACGCCTCAAATCCTTACGGCGATGGGCATGCGTGCGAACGAATCGCCAATGTGCTGGTGAGAAATTGCTAGTACCTTGTAATAAAGATTATGGCTCGTTGAAAGGCAATACGCTATTAATGCTCACCAAGCATTTTCCCTTTAACGACGGCGCCACTCCAGCAGAGTCATATCTTGAAACAGAAATAAAATTCATAGCGCCTTATTTTGCTTCAGTGGTAATTGTTGCTACAGAAGCGTCTTCATCCGCAGCGCAGATCCAGGATACTCCTGAAAATGTTATATCGTTTGCTCTCGGATTCCCTCAGACTCTTATCGAAAAATGCTTCTGTTTGATTGAGGGGCTTTTCAGCTTGAGGCTTAAGCCGATTGCTGCCGATGCCGTCAAAACTGACACTTTGTTTTCAGTTGATCAACATCTTTTCCAACGGTATTACGTTGGAAAAGCTTTTAGAAAATGGAAGGCACTGAAGGACCAGCTTGAGCTTCGTGAAATCATTCCAACCAACGTTTATAGCTTCTGGTTTCACGATACTGCACTCATTGCCTGCTGGTTAAAGCAAAAGTATTCATGTCGGTCGGCAATAGCTCGTGCACACAGATATGACCTCTACCACGACCGTACACGCTGCAATTATCTTCCATGTAGGTATTATCAACTTTCTTGCTTGGATACTGTAATTCCGTGCTCCGAGGATGGAACTTTGTATCTTAAGAAAACATATCCTGACTTTAGCGAGAAGATTAGGACAGGTTATTTAGGGACCTGCTGGCTCCCCGATATGTCCAGAGAAAATAGAGGTGCTTCTTTCAAAATAGTATCCTGCTCTGCTGTAACCGATGTCAAGCGTGTGTCCTTGCTTGCTAAGGCGTTAACGTTGCTTGACGCAAGGGGTTTTGAGATTGAATGGACTCATTTCGGCGATGGGCCGAAATTGGCTGAAGTCAAAGAAATCGCAAAGCAATTTAACAAAATAAGGAGCTGTTTCGTTGGAAACATCGCAAATAAACAGCTGTTACGCGAATATCGTGAGAATCATTTCGATCTCTTCATAAATGTCTCAGCTAGCGAAGGACTGCCCATCTCAATTATGGAGGCGAGTGGCCATGGAATTCCTGTTTTGGCCACTGACGTTGGGGGTACACATGAAATTGTATCCGATGGTTTTAATGGAATTCTAATACCCGAGGAGAGCAGTGCCGAGGATATTGCTGCTTCAATTCTGCAGTTCCTTAAAATGGATGATGAAGATTACTCCCTCATGAGGGCTGCTGCGCGCAAACAATGGAAAACCAGATTCCAAACAAATTGCAATGCTCGAATTCTTATCGATGCGCTTTTTTCACACCAGATCTCTCTGGATGGTGAATCTCAATGATTGTTTTATTGGCCAACTCTTTTCTTATATTACTATTTGCCACCATCTTCTATAGAAGTCCAAAGGCGGCCTGCTTCATATGCGGACTTCAAGCTTTCCTTATCTTGGCAATGAGAAGCGAGCTTTATGGCGCAGACGCTCTTTATTACTACAACGGCTATCATTTAATTTCAGGATATAGTTTCGAAGGTATATGCTCGGTTTTAAGCTCTTCTCCAATTAAGGTTGCAAGCTTACCGTATCCTTATGCGTACGAGAATGGTTGGGTCATTGTGAACTGGCTATTCTCCCATATAGGCTTTACTTATAGACAGTTCATAATTGTTCTATCGGGATTAACGTCTTTTTCGCTTTCGTTTTTCGCGTATAGATATTCAAAAAAACCTGGCTATTCCGTATTTATTGCAACTTGTTTAATTTTCTATCTCTATTCTTTCTACGTTCTTCGTCAGACCCTTGCGTTCTGCATCTGTCTGTTTGCAAGCAAATATTTATTAGAGAGAAAACCGGGTAAGTTCTTCATACTTCTGCTGCTCGCTACCTCATTCCATAGAAGTGCAGCTATCTTTGCCGTCCTATATCCATTCGTCAATCGTCCTGTAACTAAAAGCACCATTGAAAAGTCTTTAGTTGCTTGTTTTGTTTTAATATTGGTATCCGCTTTCTTCTTACCAAACATACTGCCACGAGTGCTTGCTATATTTGGTAAATCGCATTATGCGCTTTCCTTCAAGTTTAATAACCTTCTTATGCTTCAATTACTTACCGTCGGTTGCTTACTGTTTTTCGATATAGATAAGTTAGCTAAAAATAAGACGACTTCCGTTGCTATCTGGTCTTCGATATTAAGCATGCTTTTGTACTCACTGTTTTTAAGTAATGAGGTAATGGCTAGGGCTATCGAATATGTTTGGGTGTTTGTAATCGCCTTGATACCGGCAATTCTTGAAGAGCTTGAGAAGCATCAACAATTGATAGCTTATATGGGAATATCTCTCTTATTGCTCATTTACCTTGCGCATCAAATCCAGGGAACGACTTTCGATCCATATTTGTTTGCCTCTTTTTAACAATATTGGAGATCAAGAAATGAAATGTTTGGTAATTGATCGACCGTATATGGGTATCGGCGGTATCGAAAACATACAAATACAGCTAATTAAATATTGCATTAATCAAGGATATCGTGTTGTTTGGCTTACAACCGAGGAGCATGAAAAATCTTCCGCCTATAAAAACATTACAGATGCTCCTGAGATTGAAAAGCATTATGTGAAGCGAACGCCCTTTGGACCAATATATCCATCACTTAAATTTGCTGATGATGAAGATGTTGTCGTCCTTACAACGGATTTGCTTCGCTACTGCATTTCCCAGCATGTGATGAAGGACTGGCAGTGCCGTACTTTATTTCATTTACTTACTATTCCTCATTTTAAAGGCGGCGCCGTGCTGCCTGAAACATGCCTACGCTCCGGTCATACTCGTGAACGCTGGAGACTGCGACTTTCAAATGCTGCCGAGTGGATTGATCGAACGGGAAATCTTATAGGGTTCAGCGACATTCACCTTAAGGCATATGAGAAGGAATATGGATTAAACGTAGCCAATAAAGAATCAAAGGTCTTAAAAGCCATATTTCCCCTGGATGCACCGGCGGATGAGATCATTGAAAAAAAGGCAAAAAGCCGGAGGGATGAATTCAATATCATCACTTGCGCTCGTTTCGATTTCCCGCATAAGGGATACATGCTTGGTTTGATAAAAGCATTCAGCGACATATATGAACGACATCCGGAAGCGAAACTTTTCATTGTCGGATACGGGCAAGGGGAGAAGCAGGTTAAGGATGCTCTCTCACGTCTGCCCGAAGCGGCTCGTTCTCAAGTTGCGCTTATGGGTCCTTTATCGCCAGAGCAACTCAAGACTAAAATGCTTTCCTGTCATCTTAATATCGGAGTTGCTGGTTCGTTATGGAGGGGAGCTGAATGTGCCCTACCGTCTATATGCATGCGCCACTACACGTATGAGTGCGAGGGATATGGCTTCATTGATGATGTTGGAGACATCATGTCTGATTCTGCAGGATTTAATGTTGTTCCATTAATCGAAAACGTAATCAAAATGGATGACAGCGCTTACATAGAGAAATCTATTAAGAGTTTCAATGCGGCTCAATCGCAGATCGATGTCGACCCTGAATTTGTGTTTAAGCTACCTGCCACCAATCTTGATACGCTGCCACTGTCTGAACTTGAGGCAAGAGGCATGTTCTTTCAGCGTTTGTTTTTAGAGAGAATTTGCAAAAGATCTATGTATGAGGACCAACTTAATGCAAGTAAATAATTTGAAGGGTGCAACTGTAAGTGCCTTATTCTGGAAGGTGTTTGAGAAAGGCGGGCGTGCCGTAGTTGAACTTGCTATCCAAGTTGTGATGGCAAGGCTTCTTTCACCTAAGGAATTTGGCGCACTCGCAATAATGCTTGTATTTGTTAATGTGGGCAATGTGATTGTTACGTCTGGTCTCAATACTGCACTGGTACAGGCTGAAGAGATTGATGAGACTGATTTATCAACGGTATTCTGGCTAAGTTTTACCGTATCAGCAGTTTTATTTACGTTAGTATTTTTTTCTGCTCCTGCAATTGCAACTTTTTACGCCCTGCCAAACATCGTCTGGCCCCTTCGTGTCCTTGGATTCTTATTGCTAGTCACTGCTTTCAACTCAGTGCAAGTTGCAATAGTTCAACGTGAACTTGAATTTCGTAAGGTATTTAACGCCACTATAGTTGCAGTTATCGTATCAGGCATTCTCGGCATAGGAGCTGCTTTTACCGAAGCCGGACTGTGGGCACTTGTTTTACAGCAACTCGTCTACCAAGTTGTTAATTGCTTCGTTCTCGGGCTTCAGGCTAGATGGGTTCCATGTTTCGTATTTGACAAGCGCAAAGCCTGCAAACACTTTGCATTTAGTTGGAAGCTCCTCATTTCCGGCTTACTTGAACAGGGTTACCAATCTTTATCTGATTTAATTATTGGCAAGCAATTTAGTGCTTCAAATCTTGGTTTAATATCACAGGGAAAAAAATATCCTCAAGCATTGGGATCCGTGCTTGATGGGGCAATTCAGCCAGTGATGTTATCCGCAGTTTCTCGCGTACAAAACAACGCCTCCTACGTAAAAAGGCTCGTGCGAAGAGCATTAAAAACCTCGACCTTCCTTATCGTTCCTGCCATGACGTTATTTGCTGTGGCTGCCGAGCCGATAGTCGGGATTCTTTTGGGCCCAAAATGGTTGTTCTGTGTTCCATTCCTGCGAATGTACTGCTTCATCTATGCCTTACTGCCAATTCACACGACCAATCTTCAAGCATTAAACGGCATGGGGCGATCTGATTTGTTTCTTGAACTTGAACTAGTAAAAAAGGCTTATGGCATCTGCTTCATTTTGTTTGCGGCGTTTGTGCTAAAAGATATTTACCTAATGGTTGCCATGTATATGACTACCGGCATCATTTCAACGTTTGTTAACGCATATCCTAACAAACGAGTTATCGGGTATTCCTATTCTGAGCAATTGCGTGATATCGCTCCTGCATTTTTAATCTCTGCAATTGCAGGCGGGTTTGCGCTGTTTTGTGGCTCATTTACTGTCCTCCCTGCACTTCAGATTCTTGCCGAAATTGCCGCAATGGCAATTGCCTATTTTGGTATCGCAGGCATTTTTAAACTCGAAGCATTTGAATACCTCATTAATACCGCCAGGGATTTCTTGGGTGCAAAACGTCGTTAAAGACGTTGCGTCAATACTGCAACCGTTTTAGTCATCGTTCTTTGAAAGCTGCATAGCGAAGGGAAGGTACCTGATATGGGTAACCGCATTCTTGTCACACGATCATCCATGCCTCCTATGGAGGAATACTTTGAAGAGGTCGCGCCTCTTTGGGAGAGCCATTGGCTTACCAATATGGGTGTTGAGCATAAGAAGCTCGAGGCAGACCTCAAAGAGCGTTTGGGGATCGACAACCTTGCGCTGTTCACAAATGGTCACAACGCCCTAGAGTGCATCCTCGAGGCCATGGCTCTTCCGGCCGGTGGAGAGGTCATCACTACACCGTTCACCTTTGCCTCTACCACTCACGCTATCGTGCGAAAAGGACTTACCCCCATATTTGCCGACGTGAATCCCGTGAATCTAACGTTAGATCCCGAGAGCATCGAGCGATTGATCACCCCGCGCACCTGCGCCATCGTGCCTGTGCATGTTTACGGCAATCTTTGCGATGTTGATGCCATCCAGGAGATCGCTGACCGTCACGGGCTTAAGGTCATCTATGATGCCGCCCATGCCTTCGGCGTCGAGCGCGTGAACGAGGACGGAAGCAGCGATAGCGCGGCGACTTTCGGCGATGCGGCCATGTTCAGCTTCCATGCGACCAAGGTATTCAACACTATCGAAGGTGGTTGCGTCTGCTTCAAGGACGAACATTTGTATCCATTGCTCAACCAATGGAAGAACTTCGGCATCACGGGACCCGAGGACGTCGAGTACGTCGGCGGCAATGCCAAGATGAATGAGTTCTGCGCGGCTATGGGCGTCTGCAATCTTCGTCATCTGGACGCCGAGATCGGCAAGCGCAAGGCCGTTGCTGAGCGTTATTGGGATAACCTTGAAGGCACAGCCGGCGTAACCGTTTTCCGTCCCGCCAAGAACATCCGCCACAACTATGCGTACCTTCCCGTGCTGTTCGATCCGAGCGTCTTCGGCGCCACGCGCGATGACGTTTTCGATGCCCTGGAAAAGGCTGGCGTCGGCGCGCGAAAATACTTCTATCCGCTGGTCAACGATTACGCATGCTATCGAAGCGTGTATTCAAGCGACCGCACGCCAGTGGCAAAGAAGGCGGCATCCCAGGTGATCACGCTTCCCATGTACGCCGATCTTGCATTGGAAGATGTTGATTGCATCAGCAATATTGTGCGGGGGTGCGCACGATGAGTGTTTCCAAGAAATCAATCTTGATGTTGGGTGGATCACGCCAACAAGTTGTTGCCATAGAGAAAGCGAAGGAACTGGGGTTTCGCACGGTGCTTTGCGACTATCTACCGGATAATCCTGGTCAGTATGTGGCCGACACTTCCTACCAAGCAAGCACTACCGACCGCGAGCTGATGCTCAAAATAGCTCACAAAGAAGACGTTTCGGGCGTACTTGCCTACAGCAGCGATCCGGCATCCCCTACGGCGGGGTACGTTGCAGAGGCAATGGGGCTGCCTACCAACCCTTTGAAGGCAATCGTGACCATGTCGGAGAAGCACCTGTTCCGGGCTTTTCTCAAAAAAGCTGGGCTTCCGTGCCCTCAAACGGCTTCGTTTTCAAGAAACGCCACCGTTGAGGAAGTGTCGCACCTTGTGGAGGGTTTCAGGTTCCCCATCGTTGTTAAACCAACAGATTCTTCTGGCTCTAAGGGGGTAAGCGTACTTACTGACCTTTCTGAGCTCAGTAGGGCAATTGATCACGCCCGCGATTTTTCGCGTAACGGGACGCTGATTTGTGAAGAGTATATTAGAAAGACATTCCCTTATGTGATCGGCGGAGACATATTTGTTGTTGACGGCAAGGTGCATTTTTGGGGCCTTATGTCTTGCTTACGTGACGAGGGCTTGGGTGGTCTTGTTCCTGTCGGGAAAAAAATCCCTTCCGGGCTTTCTGCTGACGACAATAGCGCTGTGAAAGACGTTCTTCAGCGGCTCGTGACAGCTCTGGGCGTGCGCTTCGGGGAGCTTAACGTTGAAGTCATCTTAGGCGAGGACGGAGTGCCCTATGTGCTAGAACTGGGAAGCCGCGCGGGCGGAAACATGATTCCCGTGCAGCTTTCTGATGCGAGCGGCATCGACCTCGTGGGCGCCAATGTCCTCTGCGCAATGGGGGAGAATCCTGGGGACATCTCGTGGGATTCCTCTGTATGCGAGGGTGCTTACGCAACTTATGTGCTGCACTCGAACGTGGACGGAGTATTCAGGGGTATTGCGAACTCAGGTGCCATTAGACCTCACATGTATCGCAGTGTCATCTACAAGCAGCCTGGTGAACCTGTCGAGGCGTTTGACGGCGCCAACAAGGCACTGGGCATCGAGTTCCTCCGCTTCGACAGGGAAGCGGAGATGAACGGGTTTCTAAGCAGCATCGGCAATCATATATGGGCTGAGATGGAGTAGTCGCGACATGAACAATATCGTGCTCATAAGCGTTATCACATATTGCCACTAGCTCCTCGACTCTGAGCCTGAATAGGGATGAATCGACGTACTATGGGGCTTCTACTGAGTACAGCTTCATTTATTTCTTTGGGAATTTAGGACGAGACGGAATTGAACGGGTTTAGAGGCCTTGGAGGTTACGAAAAGGGTCTGTCTTTTTGGCTAGTGCGTTTCAAGATGTCAGTGGGATGGCCAACTAATTAGATGGCACTTGACCTGCTACGACGCTTATCTTGCCAGGTTGTTGTATATTTCGACGATGCAGATTGTCGAGATCGGCGGACTGGTTGTCGGCCACATTTCACTTTACGACAATAACGCCAATACTAGCTACGGTTATTAAGCTTGTGATGACCGTAGTTGAGTTCAAGAAACTCGGTCTAAGCGCGAAGTTGCACGCAAGGTACGAGGCCAAGCGTAGGAGACAGGCATGAAATCCAATGGCCTTGACATGTAATGAGAGGCAACGAAAACGTTTAATTTTGCACAAACTGTGCGACTTCCTGGTTTATAAGAAGACGGAGACCGGCTGGTTTATGGAATAGCTTCTCAGCCAGGCCGAATAATCATACAAAAGAAAGAACGGTTGGCTAATGAAGGGCATAATTCTCGCAGGTGGATCGGGGACCCGACTGCACCCCATAACAAAATCGGTGAGCAAGCAGCTGCTGCCGATTTACGACAAGCCTCTGGTGTACTACCCACTCTCAGTGCTGATGCTCGCCGGTATTCGAGAAGTTCTTGTCATCTCGACGCCGCGTGACCTCCCAGCGTTCAAGGAACTTCTCGGCAAGGGCACTGAGTTGGGTATGCGCTTGGAGTATGCAGAGCAGGCCGAGCCTCGCGGTCTAGCCGAAGCTTTTACCATCGGACGCGACTTTCTTGCTGGTGAGCCGTGTGCGCTGGTTCTGGGTGACAACATGTTCCATGGTCAAGACCTCACTCGCGTGCTTACACGCGCAAAGGAAAAGGTGGAATGCCATGGCGGGGCCGTTGTGTTTGGATACCCAGTGCAGGATGCCAGGGCCTTCGGTGTGGTGGAGTTCGATCAAAATCATCGTGTGGTTGGCATCGAGGAAAAACCCGAGGTCCCAAAGTCGAACTATGCAGTACCAGGGCTGTACTTCTATGATGGACAAGTTTCCGATATTGCGGCAAACGTTAAACCAAGCGCGCGTGGAGAGCTGGAAATCACGAGCATCAACAATGCCTATCTAGATTATGGTCAACTGTCCGTCGAGTTGATGGGCCGAGGCATGGCGTGGCTTGATACGGGCACGCCCGAAGGCCTTTTAAAGGCCGCCGAGTACGTGGAGGCCGTGCAGAGCCGCCAGGGTTATTACATTGGGTGCCTGGAAGAAATCGCTTATCGCCGCGGTTTCATCGGACATGATCAGTTGTACGAACTGGGCGAAGCGCTGAAGAAGACTGCGTACGGTAAGTAT
>UREC01000024.1:0-31410 GCA_900546755.1 uncultured Collinsella sp.
GGCACTTCAACATCATTGTCACAGCCCCGACCCGCGGTCACGAGCGGGGGCTCCTATCTTTTTAGTGCCCTCAGATTGGGTCATAGTGTCTGTCCGCGCCAAAACATCGGCGTTGCCGGAGTGCGGCACGGTAGTCATTGGGGACGTTCTTAAATGACTAGTCGAAAGGGACGCTCTTGCACAAAATCTGCCGGCCCACGCTGGGCTCGTCCTTTACTTTACTGAGATAAAGTGAACGTGCAGATTCGTAACCCACTCGCAACCGTTCTATGGCACGATATTGAACGAATGTATGCTATGCGCCCAAATCGTTTTGGGCAGAGTGGGAGATAGTATGGTCAAGCTGTACGAGGACGGCATCTACCTGCGCGGCGGCAGCGAGGTTGTGCCTGCGGCCGAGGCTGCCGAGCGCGGTATTACGCAGACGCCCGAGGATGCCAAGCGCGGCACCATCGCGTATTCGATCCTCCAGGCACACAATACGTCCGGCGACCCCGAGGCGCTCAAGATTCGCTTCGACGCCATGGCGAGCCACGACATCACCTTTGTCGGCATCATCCAGACGGCGCGTGCCTCGGGCATGGAGCAGTTCCCGCTGCCCTACGTGCTCACCAACTGCCATAACTCGCTGTGCGCCGTGGGCGGCACCATCAACGAGGACGACCACGTCTTTGGCCTCTCCGCGGCCAAGAAGTACGGCGGCATCTTCGTCCCGCCGCACATCGCCGTTATCCACTCCTTTATGCGTGAGAACTTTGCCGGTTGCGGCAAGATGATCTTGGGTTCCGACTCGCACACCCGCTACGGCGCCCTAGGCACCATGGCCGTGGGTGAGGGCGGCGGCGAGCTGGCCAAGCAGTTGCTGCGCGACACCTACGATGTCGCCTATCCCGGCGTCGTTGCCATCTACCTCACGGGTGCCCCGCGCCCCGGCGTCGGCCCGCACGACGTGGCGCTCGCCATCATCCGCGCCGTCTTTGCCAAGGGCTACGTTAAGAACAAGGTCATGGAGTTCGTGGGCCCCGGCATCTCGAGCATGACGACCGACTACCGCAACGGCGTCGACGTCATGACCACCGAGACCACCTGCCTGTCGAGCATCTGGGCCACCGACGAGGACACGCACGCATTCCTGACCATGCACGGCCGCGGCGACGACTACCGCGAGCTCAAGCCCGCCGATGTCGCCTACTACGACGGCTGCGTCGAGGTCGATCTGTCGAGCATCAAGCCCATGATCGCGCTGCCGTTCCATCCTTCCAACGGCTTTGAGATCGACGAGCTCAATGAGAACCTCGAGGACATCCTTCACGAGGTGGAGCTCGAGGCTGCCAAGATCGGCGAGGGTAAGACGCACTTTAGCCTGCTCGACAAGATCGTCGACGGCAAACTGCACGTGCAGCAGGGCGTTATCGCCGGCTGCTCGGGCGGCAACTACGACTCCGTGGTCCAGGCTGCCCGCGTGCTCAAGGGCGCCAACACCGGCTGCGGCGAGTTCTCGCTGTCGGTCTATCCCACGAGCCAGCCCGTGGCGCTCGAACTCACGCGTCGCGGCTATATCTACGACCTTATGGAGGCCGGCGCGATCGTGCGCACGGCGTTCTGCGGCCCGTGCTTTGGCGCCGGCGACACGCCTGCCAACAACGGCCTGTCCATCCGCCACACCACGCGCAATTTCCCCAACCGCGAGGGTTCCAAGCCGGGTAATGGCCAGCTGAGCGCTGTGGCTCTGATGGACGCCCGCTCCATCGCGGCGACGGCTGCCAACGGCGGCGTCCTGACGCCGGCGACCGACCTGCCCGAGGAGACTTGGGACGAGGCCTGCGAGTACACCTTTGACGACGCTCCCTACAAGAAGCGCGTGTACTGGGGCTTTGGCAAGGCCGAGCCGGCAGACGAGCTGGTCGAGGGTCCCAACATCAAGCCGTGGCCTGCGATGGAGCCGCTCGGCGACGACATCCTGCTTAAGGTGTGCTCCAAGATCATGGACCCGGTCACCACGACCGACGAGCTCATTCCCTCGGGCGAGACGAGTTCCTTCCGCTCCAACCCGCTGGGTCTGGCCGAGTTTACGCTGAGCCGCCGCGATCCGGCCTACGTGGGTCGCTCCAAGGAGGTCGACGCCGTGGAGAAGCGCCGCGTGGCCGGCGAGGCCACGGGCGACCTGGCGGCGCTCAATGCCGAGCTTGCCGGTGTGTTTGAGGCGCTGACCGGCGCGGGCGTCGCGGCCGATGCCAAGGCGACCGAGTTTGGCTCCATGCTCTATGCCAAGAAGCCCGGTGACGGTTCCGCCCGCGAGCAGGCCGCGAGCTGCCAGCGCGTAATTGGCGGCCTGGCCAACATCGTCCACGAGTACGCCACCAAGCGCTATCGCTCCAACGTCATGAACTGGGGCATGGTGCCCTTCCAGATGGAGGCCGAGCCCAACTTTGAGGTGGGCGACTACGTCTTTGTGCCGGGCATCCGTGCCGCGCTCGATGGCGACCTCAAGAACATCGCCGCCTACGTGGTGCGCGCCGATGGTGCGGTCGAGCAGATTGAGCTCTACATTGCCGATATGACAGCCGAAGAACGTGCCATCGTCAAGGCCGGCTGCCTGATCAACTACAACAAGTTCAAGGCCGCTGCCGAGTAACGCTGCTGTACGCCCCGGCCACACCTTTCCCTCGTGCTCACGCGCTTCGCGAGGGTCGCCCGAGGGAAAGGTATGGTCGGGGCTACCGCGACGTTCTCGTTGGGTCTTGAGGGGCGCTAAAAAAGACTGAGCTTGAAGCCGCCTCTTTGTATTGGGGCGACTTCTTTTTATCGAAAACCGCCACAAAGGTGTCTGTCCCCTTTGTGGCGGTTTCGTTTGTCTCGATCTGTAACAGCTGGTCTGATAAAAGCGGGCTTGGTGTTACAGATTGAGAATTTCGGACGGGGCTCCGCGTTCCATCTCGATCTGTAACATCTGGACCCCAATTTGCCGAGTAGTTGTTACAGATCAAGACAAACGTCCGCAGCCGATCATTTCATCTCAATCTGTAACACTTAGGGCCCAAAGGGGCTGCTAGATGTTACAGATTGAGACAGTGGAACATCGGAGCCGAAACCACCACAAAGGTGCCTGCCCGACGGGTCCTTATTTCGATGGGGCCCAGGTTATTTCATCGTCAAATAGCCAAGTGCGTGCCGAGCCACTGTTGCGCGCTGTCTGCGGATCGGGCTCGCAGGTTTGTTCGTAGGCATCCTCGGTACACCGATCCATAAAATCGACGACTGCCGTCTGGTCGCCTTCCATGACGTAGATCACGTTGCCATCCGAGATATAGACTCCCGGCCCTTCGTTGTCCACGTAGCCGGGGTCGTATGAGACGTTGCACAGTCTGCTCCCGTTTGCCGCATCGAGTTCAAGGGTCGAATGATACCCGCCATTCATTTGGCTATTCTTGGCTCGATATATTACGGCGCCGTACCACCGCGTAAACGTCTTGCCTTTGAGTAAACTGGTTGCCTTGCCGATAAGTTGCTCATCTTTGGTGTAGCGCCTGGCCCCAAGCTCGATACGGGGATAGTTGCTGACCCCAAGCGCTGCAGGCGTACCGTCAAAATCGACGGTGATCGAATCGGGTTTGACGATATCGGTGAGGACCTCGATGGGATAGCTTACGGTCTCAATCGCTGCCTGCGTTGCAGAGGCAGGGAGAAATGCGAGATAGATTATTCCTACGCCGACTGCGGTAATCGCAAACGCTAAGACGAGCAGGCCGATATAGGTGGAGCGTTTCACGGTGGGGCACCTCGCTTACAATATGCAATCATTAAGATAAATGATATCAGCTTGCGACAATATTCAAAAGAAAGCGATCGATCGAAATGACGGGGGCGAAAAGGCCCTATTGGGCTTCGATTTGGGGTCGCCAAACGTAAGCTGGGCTTGATGCCGCCTCTTTTAATCGGGGCTGATTCTTCTCTGGACCACCACAAAGGGGACAGGCACCTTTGTGGTGGTTTCATTTGTCTCAATCTGTAACAGCTGGGCTGCAAAAAGCGGGTTTGGTGTTACAGGTTGAGATTTTCGGATGAGGCTTCGCGGTTAATCTCGATCTGTAACATCTGGACCCCAATTTGCCGAGTAGTTGTTACAGATTTAGACAAACGGTTGCCGTCGATCGCTTCATCTAAATCTGTAACACCTGGGACCGAAAAGGGCCGCTGGATGTTACAGGTTGAGACAGCGGGGTGTGTTGGAGCGAAAACCACCACAAAGGCCCCTTGCGGTGGTTTTTGAGGGGCCAAATGTTTTCCTGTTAGAGTCCAACGCGGACTGTTGGCACCTTTAGTTGTTAGCGGCGGGAAACGGCCGCATGATTAAATAGTTGACCTATTCTCACTACTTTCACTATTTGCACTATTGATACTATAATCACGATAACGACGACAGTAGGAAGGTGGGGACATTGAAGCGCACGATAATCAACCCGTTTAAGCCGACCGCTGGCGCTGAACCTCCGGTCCTTATCGGACGCGAGCGGGTTATTGATGATTTTAGGGACGGCATCGAAGAAGGCGTGGGCGCCCCCGGAAGGCTCATGCGCATTACCGGCCCGCGCGGGTCGGGCAAGACGGCGCTGTTGACAGAGCTCGGCGATATTGCGAAGTCGTATGGTTGGCGCGTGGTTGACGTGACTGCGGCGGGCAGTATCGTCGACGCCATCCAACATGAGCTCGCACGCACCTCGGACAATACCGAGCTTCATTTAGAAGCAAGTCTTGGTGTGGTGAAAGCGGGCGTATCTAAGTCCTCGACCGGGCCTGAGACGTTGCGGGGCGTCTTGACGCGCGTGGCGTCGCAGGAAACGCAACATGGTGCCGGTCTGCTGGTGACGGTCGATGAAATACAGGATGCGGATGCTGATGACGTGCGGCTCGTTGCAGCGGCCGTGCAGCACCTTATCCGCGAACGCAAGAATATCGCGTTTGTATTTGCTGGCTTGACCATGGGCGTAATGGACCTCATCAACGGCCGTGCCCTTACATTTCTACAACGAGCTAAGGCTGAGGAGCTCGCCTCGATTCCGCTGTCGGATGTTTCGGATTCGATGGCTTCAACCGTGGAAGGTGCCGGTTTGCACTTGGATGGCAAGGCGCTTGAAATGACGGCTTGTGCTACGAGGGGATATGCGTATCTCGTGCAACTCGTGGGCTATCGCGTATTCGCGAATGCGCGCAGGCATGCCGACCGCGATGCGTCGATTTCACTTGAGGATGCCCAGAAGGGCATTGAAGATGCGTATGGGGAGTTTGAGGGCTCCGTGCTCGACGTTGCCCTTGCCGATTTGCCGCTTCGCGCGATTGAGTACCTCATTGCCATGGCCAAGCATGAGGGGAATGTGCCGACCAAAGAGATCGCAGCGGGGCTCTCCTTGCCCCCTGCGAGCCTGACAGCGACACGACGGCAACTTATCAAGGCTCAGGTTATCGATGCGCCCTCACGTGGCATGGTGAGGTTCTCGATTCCATTGCTGCGCGAATATCTGCTTAAGAGCTCGAATGAAATCCTATCAAGATATTGATATTTGTCGGATAGCTTGAAGGGGCCAAAAGCCAACGTCAGAGACTAAAAACGGCCTTCAACGCCGGCGATTGGTCCCTGCCAACCCAAAGAAGCCGCCGCAGGGATGGTTCCTGCGGCGGCTTCTTGCATCGTAGGGCGGAAATGATCGCCGAAAACCACCACAAAGGGGACGGGCACCTTTGTGGTGGTGGGGAGCGAGCTCGATGTCGCCGTTCGGGTTGAGCAACATTTCAATGAAAACCTCTACAGGATTTCGTCCGGGCTGGCGGATTTGGTCGTTTTGGGGATGCCGAGTTTGGACGATGCGAAATCGTCAACATTGTCCTTGATTCCATCTTTAGTGAAGACGGTGACCGTATAGGTGCTGTGCCCAAATTCGCTTTTGTCGCGTATCGCCCAGGCCTGCCAGTAGGCAGCTCTGCCTCGCTCTCTGATTTTTCCTATGCGGCGGAGTTCTGTTCGCTTTAATTTCTGGTCGCTGTCGACGGTTCGGCCGACCTCATCGGTGAGCCCGCACTGTTCAAGCAGTTTGTCGAGGACTTGGTTCATGTGACGCTCATCGGTGTTTGGAGCATAGTCGTAAGCGAGGGTGATGGAGGCAAGGGGTTGGTCATCGATCAGATAGTTCATCGCTTGAGGTTCAAGGTTGAAGTAGGGAGAACGTCCGTCGACCTGACCGAGCAGCGGCAGCTTTGACCGCCAAAGCCCGGTGGGAATTGCATCTTCGTAGAGCACACCGCGGCAGATAAAGGAGAGCGAGGTGGCACGCGAGCCGGCGTCGACCATCCCGCACAAATCGAAGGGCGAGGCGATACCCAGGGAAAAGGGTGTGACGACGATAAGAAAGAGCATCACGATGGGTATGGCGAGAATGGCAATGACGTTGCGAGCAGTAGAATAAGACGGCTTCATATGCGCTCCTCGAGACAAAGATCTGTTGAGGATAGGCAGAAATGGATATGTTCAGAGAACAATTCAAGTTTAATCTCATGGCGCGAGATGGTCGACCGTTAGCGTCGAAAACCACCACAAAGGTGCCTGTCCCCTTTGTGGTGGTGAGGAGCGCGCGGCTTCTTTTGGTAATAATGCTGGCTGGCGATATCATTAGCGCAGGTAGCGAAGGTTTGCGTTGCGAGGTGCTTTGCTGTGAGAAGTCCTGCCCGTATTGGATTGATTGTTTTGGCGCTTGCGATTACCGTGGTTGGCATGGGCACTGTCGGCATGGCGTTTCTACCTGCTGCGGTGACGGAGCCGGTGGTCAAGCCTGTGACTCAATCTGTCGAACTTCTGACCGGCGACGACAAGCCCGAGACCATTACCGTTGATTTTGATGAGCAGCCGGCTGTGCTGGGTATTAGCAATTATCCGCGTATTCAGCTTGGGGCCATGCGCTATACCACGGATACAAGCCTGATCGATAGGGCGTCCGAGCTACTCAAGGGCAAAACATTTAAGCGTTGGTACGGATATGCGTCCTATCGGGCAAAAGCGAACGACATGGTTGGCGGATGCCACTCTTCCATCGAGCTGGACACTGCAAACGGCGCAAAGTTATGTGATGTCTCGTACGATCCGGGCTACGAGGGCAATGAGGGTCCGGGCATCTACATCATGGACGGCGATGTCGCCTATGTCATGGAGGGCGACCAGACCGAGCTCAACGATTTTATGGGTCAGTGTATCCAAGATGCCTATAAACAGACCTGCTTGCCTGACCCGCAGACTGCACGCGATAGTGGGTCTGCCCGTACATGGCTGTTCGAGGATGAGATGCCCTGGACCGTCGAATCGGGAAGTACGGGTTCGGCGAAGGAGTAGAGACCGCGACCACCACAAAGGTGCCTGTCCTCTTTGTGGTGGTTTTCGGTCTGTCTCGATCTATAACATCTTGGCCGCTAAAAGTGGGCCTGGTGTTACAGATTTAGATTTTTGATCCGGGTGTTTTCTGTTCGTCTCGATTTGTAACAAATAGAGCTCTATTTGCTGACTAGATGTTACAGATTGAGATAGTAAGGGGACGAGGCCGTAGCGGGTGAGCGAACCTGCTCCCTATCTTTCAATCACTCAGAAAATCTTATATATAGAGACTTAGATTTATGTATATAATCGCGCAAAGCTGGCAACAATACTTCTCGAACAACGTGAAGCCGCCCCGTAGGGCGGCCACCCCAAGAGAGGTGATTCCATGAGAATCGATAAGCTAGCAATGACGTCGCGCGAGGCGTTGCAGACCGCCATGAGCACGGCCGCCGACGCGCAGGCCGGCGCGGTGGAGCCGATTCACCTGCTGTCTGCCCTGCTCGGTGCCGGCGAGCGCAATATCTCCGTGATCATCGAGCGCATCGGCGCCGACCCGGCCCAGCTTGCACGCTCCACACAAGATGCCATCGACCATGCGCCCAAGGTGTCGGGCGAGGGTCAGCAGATGGGCCTGTCCAACGAGCTCGTCCGCGTCATCGAAAAGGCCGAGAAGAAGGCCACCAAGATGGGCGACAGCTTTGTGGTGACCGAGCATCTGCTGATGGCACTTGCCGAGGACAAGGGCGAGGCGGGTCGCGTGCTGCGCGACGCCGGCGTCACCAAGGAGCGCATCGAGCAAGTCTACGAGGAACTGCGCGGCGATGACCGCGTGACGTCTGCCGAGGACAAGACGCAGTTTGAGGCGCTGGAGCAGTACGGTCGCAACATCTGCGACCTCGCCCGCGCCGGCAAGCTCGACCCGGTCATCGGCCGTACCGACGAGATTCGCCGTACTATTCAGGTCCTGTCCCGTCGTACCAAGAACAACCCCGTGCTCATCGGCGAGCCGGGCGTCGGTAAAACTGCTATCGTCGAGGGCATCGCCCAGCGTATCGTGGCCGGCGACGTGCCGAGCACCCTGCGCGACCGCGACCTTATCGAGCTCGACATGAGCGCGCTGGTCGCCGGCGCCAAGTATCGCGGCGAGTTCGAGGACCGCTTGAAGGCCGTGCTCAAGGAAGTGCAAAAATCGGAAGGTAAGGTCATCCTGTTCATCGATGAGCTCCACACCATCGTGGGCGCGGGTGCCACCGAGGGCTCCATGGACGCCGGCAACATCCTCAAGCCTGCGCTCGCCCGTGGCGACCTGCATGCGATCGGCGCGACCACGCTCGACGAGTACCGTAAGTACATCGAGAAGGACGCGGCGCTCGCCCGTCGTTTCCAGACCGTTATGGTGAGCGAGCCTACCGTCGAGGATACCATCTCGATCCTGCGTGGCCTCAAGGAGAAGTACGAGATCTTCCACGGCGTGCATATCACCGATAGCGCGCTCGTGGCCGCCGCCGACCTCTCCGATCGCTACATCGCTGACCGCTTCCTGCCCGACAAGGCCATCGACCTGGTCGATGAGGCCGCAAGCCGCCTGCGCATGGAGCTCGACAGCATGCCGGTCGAGATCGACGCCACCACGCGTCAGCTCACCCAGCTGCAGATCGAGGAACAGGCGCTCATGAAGGAGACCGATGACGCCTCCAAGGAGCGTCTGGAGGTCCTGCGCCAAGAGATTGCCGAGGTCCAGGAAAAGCTCAACGTGCAAAAGGCCGGCTGGCTCAACCAGAAGAACGCCATCGACCACGTGCAGGAGCTTAAGGGCCAGCTTGACGAGGCCAAGAGCGAGGAGGAGCGTGCGACGCGCAACGGTGATCTGGGTCGTGCGTCCGAGCTGCGCTATTCCGTGATCCCGGGTCTGCAGCAGCAGATTCAGGAGTCCGAGGCCGCGCTCGAGGCGCAAAAGCAGCAGGACGGCGAGGGCCTCAACGAACAGGTGACCTCCGACGAGATCGCCGAAGTCGTGAGCGCCTGGACCGGCGTGCCCGTGTCCAAGATGATGCAGGGCGAGCTCGACAAGCTGAAAGGCCTGGAGGGTGAGCTGCACAAGCGCGTCATCGGCCAGGACGAGGCCGTTTCCGCCGTCGCCGCGGCCGTGCGTCGCAGCCGTGCGGGCCTCTCCGATCCGGACAAGCCCATCGGCAGCTTCTTCTTCCTGGGCCCCACCGGCGTGGGCAAGACCGAGCTCGCCAAGGCGCTTGCCGAGTGCCTGTTCGATGACGAGCGCGCGCTCGTGCGTATCGACATGTCCGAGTACATGGAGAAGTTCAGCGTCCAGCGTCTGATCGGTGCGCCCCCGGGATATGTGGGCTACGACGAGGGCGGCCAGCTCACCGAGGCCGTGCGCCGTCGTCCGTACTCCGTGATCTTGCTCGACGAGATGGAGAAGGCCCATCCGGATGTCTTCAACGTGCTGCTGCAGGTGCTCGACGACGGCCGTCTGACCGATGGCCAGGGTCGCCAGGTGTCCTTCAAGAACACGATTATCATCATGACGTCCAACGTGGGCTCCAAGGCCATCGCCGATCTGTCCGGTAAGGACGAGGAGGAGATGCGCCATCAGGTCGACGCCGCCATGGCTCAGACCTTCCGCCCCGAGTTCCTCAACCGTATCGACGATATCGTGGTGTTCCATCCGCTCGGCATGGCGCAGATCGAGAAGATCGTCGACATCCAGCTTGCCGACGTTCGCGCACGCCTGGCCAAGGAGCGCATGACGCTTGCCATCACCCCGGCGGCCAAGCAAATGCTCGCCGTGGGTGGCCTGGACCCCGTGTTCGGTGCCCGTCCGCTCAAGCGCCTGGTCCAGCGCGAGGTCGTGGACGCCATCGCCGCCGCCATCATCGACGGCACGGTGCGCGAGGGCGATCAGGTGACGGTCGATGCTGACAAGGACGGCGGCTTTACCGTCGTGTGCGACAACACGCCGGCGGCCACCTACGAGGTCCCCGACGCCGAGTAGATTTTGGGCCATGCCTTAAAATCTGCCTTTAGAGCAAAACGCCAAGGGCGGCGGATCCGATTGGGTCCGCCGCCCTTTTTCGTGCGACAATCGATGGTGTTGAACGTGAGCACATGGCAAGGAGCTATGCAGATGATGGACAAGAACAAAACGAACACGCCGGCGACCGATGCCGTACCCGCCGCACCCAAGCCTGCGCCTAAGCCGGCACCCAAGCCGCGCGACCCCTATATCCGTGCCGAGAACGAGGACGACGACGGCTACGATCCCTACAGCGACCGCCGCCCCGAGCGCGAGCCGCTGTTCGAAGCCGACCCCTGGCGCTAGTTGCATCAAGTAGCTAATTTGGCGATGATTTTCTGGGACGGGTAGTCAAAAAGTCCCGTCCCCAATCGACTGTCTAGGGAGTCGCATTCGAGCTTGGTTGTCCTCTCAGCCACTCGGCATCCTTCGAGCAGTAATAGTGAAAAAACTTGCTTAAGTGTTAATCAAGCAAGATATTATCTTGCTCTCTAATTAATCAAGAATCGCTATAATTTTGATTAGATAGAGAGCAAGATTGGAGAATCATGGCATTCAACGACTTGATCGCCCAGAAAATAAAGGACTTTGAACAGCAAGGGGTTCCGCAGGTCTTTGAGCGAGACCTAGATCTAGGAAACCCGCAGGAGCCAAAGCGCGACAACATCGTATATGTGATTGTGGGCGCCCGTCGTTGTGGAAAGACGTATCGCCTGTATCAGGAGATACGGCGGCTTCAGGGCCAAGGCGTCGAGCTTGACCGGATGCTATATTTCAATTTTGAGGATGAGCGCTTGCGTCCGTATGAGCCATCGCTACTAGCGGACGTGCTCGATACATTCTATGCACTATATCCTGCTGCTCGAGGCGAGGGCGCCTACCTTTTCTTTGACGAGATCCAGGAAATACCCGAATGGGGTGCGTTTCTGCGACGCGTGGTCGATACGGAGAAGGCGACCGTTTACGTGACGGGATCTTCTTCTAAGATGCTGTCCTCAGAACTTAAGAGCGAGTTCAGGGGCCGTTCTCTTGTGCGAGAGCTTTTTCCGTTGAGTTTTTCGGAATACGTCCGATATAAGACGGGGAGCGTTCCTGAGTCGAACGCACCCTTCTCCTCGAGCGATGCAGCGTTGCTCCGACACCATCTGGTCGGATATCTCGAGCGAGGGGGATTCATCGCGACACTTGAGCAGACGCCCGCAGACGCGATTCAGCTGCTACAGGAATATGCGTCGCGAACGGTCGCCATGGACGTCGTTGAACGTTACGACGTCAAGAACCCCCGTTTGGCCTCGCTGTTTCTGGCGCGGTGCATGGCATCTTCGGGACGAGAGCTGTCAGTGAACAAAGTGTACAACGAGTTCAAGAGCAGACAGATATCCGTCAGTCGAAATACGCTCAGCGACTTACTTGAGTATTACGAGGATGCCTACCTGCTGTTTTCGGTGCCGGAGTTCACGCGTTCGCTTGCAAATAATACGCGGTCTGCGTCTAAGGTCTACGCCGTCGATCCTGCGATGTTCGGAGCGTTCTCCCCCGCATCGGCATTGGATCATGGTCAGAGGCTCGAGACCGCGGTGTTCAATGCGCTCAGAAGAAGGACCCCCGCCGTGCGGCCCGGTTCGGTTTGCCGCCTGCTGATTAAAGATAAGAATAAAAGCCATGAGGTGGACTTTGTGGCTGGGGATGCACTGCTCATGCAGGCTTACGGTCTGATTCAGGTAAGTGTGGATATGACAAGCGAGAAAACGCGCGAGCGCGAAATTGCCGCGCTCGATGCCGCGATGGCCCAGTTTGATCTTGGCGAGTCGGTAATCGTTACCATGGATGAGCAGGCCGATATTCCATGCAAACACGGCGTGGTACATGCTGTGCCCGCATGGAAGTGGCTCCTTTCCTAATCGTCTATGGATTTGCGAGGCCAGGACTCAGGTGTCATGGTCCGCTAGTCCTGGGCCTTGATGCTCGGCAGGAGAATCTGGGCGAGGTAGTCGGTCTCTAGTTTGGTCGCAGCGTCGGCCTTGCCGTCTTTGCCGACCAGTACGTTCTTGATCTGGCTATAGGTGTAGCGGTTGCCGGTCGTGAGCTCGACAAGCTCAATGGCCGTGTTCATGGGGTAGGTCGACACGGGATTCTGCGTCCGTCCGTTGATGGTCTGGGGCACCACGTACGGATAGACGGGGCCGCTGGCGTAGACGGTATAACCGTTGCCTAGGTTGGCCGCACCCAAAACCGTATCGCCCTCATCGGGCGTAAAGCTCTCGCCCTCGCGCACCGCGACGAGCGTCACAATCGGCGTATCGCTGTCGCCGGCAAGATAGATGCATAGCGTGCTGCCATTTTGCCAAGTCTCGACCTTGCCGTACCACTCGACGGGGATATCGAGCTGGTAGAGGTCGGTTGCCTTGTGACGGGCGTCGGCATCACGGGCCGCCTGTGCCTTTTGCGCGCTCACGGCATTGACGGCGGCGTCGCGCCGCGCGGTTGCCGCCTGCTGGAGCACCTTGGCGGTGGCGGCGGAGCTCGCGCCTCCCTCCTCGGCATATTTGGCGGCGGCATCGATCTGGTCGTCGGTTACCGTGTCGGCCGAAGGCACCTTGAGCTTAAAGGCGGCCTGGCTGTTTAGGTCCTGTCCGTCGCTCTTGATCGTGACCTGCGTCTTGGTGGTCGGGACGGTATAGATGGTGCCGTCGGCCGCGATGGGGGAGGCGGCAATGGAGAGCGTGTAGTCACCGGGTAGCAGTTTGATGCCACGGCCGTGCTCGTCAACATAGAGTGTTTCGCTTACGGAGGAGCCGTCAGAATCCTGGCCGCTCACCTGTACGGGAATCTTGGAGCCGGTGGAACAGTCGAGCCCCGCGGCATATACACCAATCTGCACCGACATCATCGTGTGGGCATTGGCGGCGGCGATGGCAGCCTGCTCTTGCCGGTATCCGTTCCAGGCTGCGTAGCCTGCGCCGCCGGCGACGAGCGCAACGGCCACAGCGCCGGCGACCATTAGATTGCGGCGCTTGGGCGACATCTTGCGATGGCGGACCTCGGCCTCATGTGCCGAAGGAACGGACGGTAGAGGAATATCGCCCATGGCGATGGTCTCGTCCACGGCTGGTGCGGAACCCAGGCCAGGAAGCTCGCGGGTCAGCGAATCCTCGGCCGGCAAGCTGTCGAGCAAGACGGTTTCCTCGCCCGTGTCGGATCCGGGCTGGTCGTCGGCCTCGCTTTCGGTGTCTTCGTGATCTGCCTCATCTTCGGCAGGCTCAACATCGTCTGCATCCTGATCATCGGACTGCGCCTCGGCTTCCGGCTCATCCTGCACATCAACGCTCGAATCGTCAAACGCAATCTCATCGAGTGAAATTCGGTCTAAGCTCTCCAAGGCCTCAGCGCAAGCTTCTGCATCTTGGGCCGCATCCTCTTGGCCCATCGTTTCATCTTTCATACATCCCCCAAGCTCAATATCGGGACAACAATGTACCCAAAAACAGGGTCATATAGAGCTGTCAGGCAATTGGAAATCTGATTTTATCTGTGCGAGAGGTTTTGAATATGGATGCGCGCAACAGCAAAAAGCCCCCGGAAAGCGGACAAATCGCTTTCCGGGGGTATGCAATACGTTGCATTGCGCGGAGTCGGCCAGGCGACTTCGCATTCAAGCGGCATGTGCACCGGGCGCGTTACTCGGCGTGTGCGTAATCCACCTTGGCGCGGCGAGCGGTAGCCTTCTCCCAATCGCTGGTGCCCTCAAAGACATCCTGCTTGTAGGGATTGCGGCCGAGCTTCTTGGCGCGGTAGGCGATGTAGATGATCGCGGCGATGTTGGCGATCAGCGCGGCGATCGAGACCGCGGTGGCGGCGACGGGGTCGAGCGTGGAGTGGGTCACAAAGATGGACTCCTCCTGGAAGAACGGGAACACCTGGGCAAACATGCACCAAATGGCCAGCGTAAAGGCGCGGTTCTGAATCCAGCCGCCCTTGTTCCAGATAAAGGCGGCGACGGTGGGCGCCAGCAGCAGCGCAAAGCCGCAGAACCAGGAGTGGGTGGGCAGGCAGTTGTAGGTGTAGCAGAAGTTCCAGATATCGTAGGCGATGATGTAGACCCAGGTCATGTCGGGCCACAGCATGTCGGTCTTGTCCTCGGAGGCGTAGACGCTCCACCAACCGGTCATGCAGAAGATGTTGATGATACCGGCGATGCCGTTGAACACGTTGTTCCAGCCGGCAAGTTGCGTAGCACCTTCGGAGGTGACCCAAGTGGACTGGCCCAGGACAAAGAAGTGATAGGCGCTCTCAAAGTCGGACACGACGGCGATCATGATGTTGATGGCGACGATCACAAACGGCCACGCGCGGAACCAGTGTGCCTTGCCGATTTTGCCCCACTGATACTTAATGGCGATGAAGCCCCAGCAACCGGCCAACGCCGCGTAGACCTTGGCGTAGTGGAACCAGCTGTTCTGGTACACATGGGTGGGGTTGGTGAGCGCCCACTCGGCGCCCTGCGAAACGCCGATGGCGATGGCGACGCAGTAGATGGTCATGGCCAGCGGAGCCACGCCAAAGATGATTGCCGCGCCCAGCTTGGTGCGGCGGCCGACCTCGTTGAGCACGATCAGGCCAATAAAGACCATGGCCCAGCCGGCCCAGTGGATAAGGGTATCGCTACCCCAAACATCGAACAGCATGCTGCTCTCCTTTCACACGCCCGCGGCCCCTCTTCCGATCGCGGGCAGTTTGGCCAAATGTCGTCAGTTCTGGGGCTTGCGCTCCGGATACTTGGCGGTATAGCCCTCGATGTGGAGTGTCGAGGCGATGATTTCCTTGACTGTCTCGTCGGGCACATCGGGGTGCGTGCGGATATACATCAACAACCCCATGATGAGGGTGTAGAACGTCTCGTAGACATGGTCGATGCGTAGCTCATGATGGGCGACAAAATCCACCACGGTGGTGTCGCAGATATACTGCGCCACGCGTTGGACCACGTTGTGCAAAAAGCCGCCGTAGAGCGCGCCGCTGCTGGAGGTCAGGGTGCTCGGCAGTTCGTGGCCGCTGGCGACCAGGCGCTTAAAGAGCGGGGCGACGGTGTCGAGCGCCCCCTCGATGTCGCCAACCGTGCGGCTGGCATTCCACTGCTCGAGCTCGGCGATAAAGCCGTCGATTGCCTCGTCCATAACGGCGGTGACGGCGGCATCCATATCGGCAAAGTAGTGGTAGAACAGCGAACGCGTGCAGCCAGCCCGCTTGGTCACGGCCGATACCGAAAGATGGGACACACCAAGCTCGGCGCTCACGGCGCGCACAGCGGCGAGGATCTCGCGACGGCGCTCGTCGCCCGTCAGGCGTTTTGCCGCGCTATCGGATGCGGGGACGGCATCGACCACAGAGATATCTGCTGCGTTGTTGCCCATGTTTTGCCGCCTTTCATCCTCTTTTGCCTGACCGTTCGCCTAACAGTCTTGAATATTGTTGACGGTTCGTCAATACTATTTTTGACACAATGTCAACAATGGCGGGTGAAAGGCATGGGGGCATGCCCGGCCTGCAAAAAAAAGAGGGGCGCTGCGGTCTCGCCGGGCTGTGGCAAGAGAAGGGACGACTATGATTCTCAACGGACCGGGGATTAGCTATACCGAGCCCGATATCGGCGCGGAGTTCGTGCCGCCGATACCGGAGCATCCGCGCGAGGCCATCGTCAAACTGTGTGAGCACTGCACCAACCGCCTGCTGCACCGCGACGA
Organism: uncultured Collinsella sp.; assembly: GCA_900546755.1. GTDB lineage: Bacteria > Actinomycetota > Coriobacteriia > Coriobacteriales > Coriobacteriaceae > Collinsella. The sequence goes on from UREC01000024.1 coordinate 16,133, forward strand.
GCTGCTGGGCTACGAGTACTGGTCGTTTGCCGAGGCCGCAACCGACGAGCAGGCCGAAGTGCTCTGCAAGATGAAGATGCGCCGTCCCTATACGCTGCCCGAGATGGTCAAGCTCACCGGCATGCCCGAGGCCGATATCGAGAAGATGCTCGACGACATGAGCTACACGGGTCTGCTCGAGTACAACTGGGAAAACCCCGAGCGCGCCAAGCAGTGGGTGCTGCCCATGCTGGTGCCGGGTTCCGCCGAGTTCCTCAACATGCGCGTGAGCCAGCTCGAGGAGCATCCGGTCTATGCCAAGTTCTTTGAGCAGGCGTCCAAGGGACCGCTGTCCCGCGCCACGCCGATGGTGCCGCCCGGCGGTGCCGGCATCGGCATGCATGTCATTCCGGTCGAGAAGGCCATCGACGCCGCGAGCACCTCGGTGCCGATCGAGCATATCGAGCATTGGCTCGACAAATACGAAGGTAAGTATGCCGCTAGCACCTGCAGCTGCCGCGCGAGCCGTCGCGTGATGGGAGAGGGCTGCGCCGACGACCCGGCCGATTGGTGCATCGCCGTGGGCGATATGGCCGACTACGTGGTCGAGACCGACCGCGGCCATTATGTGACGCGCGAGGAGGTCTACGACATCCTGCGCCAGGCCGAGGACAACGGCTTTGTGCACCAGATCACCAACATCGACGGTGAGAACAAAATCTTCGCCATCTGCAACTGCAACGTCAACGTGTGCTACGCCCTGCGCACTTCGCAGCTGTTCAACACGCCCAACCTGTCGCGCTCGGCCTACGTCGCCAAGGTCGAGAAGGACAAGTGCGTGGCCTGCGGTCGCTGCGTTGAGGTGTGTCCGGCCGGCGCCGCCAAACTGGGCCAGAAGCTCTGTAGCAAAAAGGCTGGCGGACAGGTGCCCGAGTATCCGCGCCAGGAGCTGCCCGATGCCACCAAGTGGGACCACACCAAGTGGTCGCCCAACTACCGCAACGACAACCGTATCGAGACGCATGAGTCCGGCACCGCTCCCTGCAAGACGGCCTGCCCCGCGCACGTTGCCGTTCAGGGCTATTTGAAGCTCGCGGCGCAGGGCCGCTATGACGAGGCGTTGGCGCTCATCAAGCGCGAGAACCCGTTGCCCGCTATCTGCGGCCGTGTGTGCAACCGCCGCTGTGAGGATGCCTGCACCCGCGGTCGCGTGGACGAGGCCGTGGCCATCGACGAGGTCAAGAAGTTTATCGCCCAGCGCGATCTGGATGCCGCGACTCGCTATGTCCCACCTGTGGTGACCCCGACGCGTGCCGGCGGCTTCGACCAGAAGATCGCCATCATCGGCGCCGGTCCGGCCGGTCTGTCCTGCGCCTTCTATCTGGCCGAGAAGGGCTACAAGCCCGTCGTGTTCGAGAAAAACGAGCGCCCGGGCGGCATGCTCACCTATGGCATTCCGAGCTTTAAGCTGCAGAAGGACGTTATCGAGGCCGAGGTTGAGGTTATTCGCCTGATGGGTGCCGAGTTCCGCTATGGCGTGGAGGTCGGTCGCGATGTGACGCTCGACGAGCTGCGCGCGCAGGGCTTTAAGGCCTTCTACGTGGCTATTGGCTGCCAAGGAGGCCGCCTTGTCGGCATTCCGGGCGAGGATGCCGAGGACGTGACCGTGGCCGTAGACTTCCTTCGCGAGGTTAACAGCGGCAAGATCGATACCCTGTCCGGCCGCACCATCGTGGTGGGCGGCGGCAACGTGGCCATCGACGTTGCCCGCAACGCCTGCCGTCTGGGTTCCGAGCACGTTGAGATGTTCTGCCTGGAGAGTGAGGCCCAGATGCCTGCCAGCGAGGAAGAGCGTCGCGAGGCCATCGAGGACGGCGCGCACATCAGCTACGGTTGGGGCCCCAAGGAGGTTCACCTGGACGAGGCCGGTCATGTGCGCGGCATCACCTTCAAGCGCTGCACGCGTGTCTTTGACGACGAGGGCCGTTTTGCGCCCGAGTACGATGAGAACGATCTGCGTCGTGTCGATGCCGACCGTGTCGTCATGTCGATTGGCCAGTCCATTGTGTGGGGCGACCTGCTGGCTGGCTCCAAGGTGGAGCTTGGCCGCGGTCAGGGTGCCCTTGCCGATCCTCAGACCTACCAGACCGCCGAGCCAGACATCTTTGTGGGCGGCGACGTCTACACCGGTCCGAGTTTTGCCATCGATGCCATCGCCGCCGGCCACGAGGCCGCCGTGTCCATCCATCGCTTTGTGCAGCCGGGGTCCACGCTCACCATCGGCCGCAACCAGCGCCGCTACACCGCGCTTGACCGCGACGATGTCGTGATCGAGAGCTACGACAACGCGAGCCGCGAGGTTGCCCATGTGGACCGCGAGCGCGAGAAGGCCGCGCCGTTTAGCGAGTACGTCGAGACCTTTACCGAAGAGCAGGTGCGCGCCGAGACCGCCCGTTGCCTGGGCTGCGGCGCCTCGATCGTCGACCCCAACAAGTGTATCGGCTGCGGCCTGTGCACCACCAAGTGCGCGTTCGATGCCATCCATCTGGATCGCGATCGCCCCGAGTGCTCCACGATGGTCAAATACGAGCAAAAGCTCCCGAGCCTTGGCAAGTATGCTTTAAAGCGTGCAATCAAAATCAAGTTCGGTCGTAAATAGGTAACCATGGCGGGTAAGGGGACGGCGCAGACTAGATTTCGCCGTCCCCTTGCTTTGAGTTTGCATCGCATCAACCGTTGTTGAAAGGTTTCTACCTTGCATGAATTGGGAATCGTTTATCACATTATTCGCGATGTTGAGAACGTGGCGCGCGCCAATGGCGTGCGTCGCGTTTCGAGCGTCACGCTGCTGCTGGGCGAGGTCTCGGGCGTCGTTCCCGACTTGCTGCTCGACGCTTGGCGCTGGGCGGCAGATAAAAAGTCCATCACGCAGGGCGCGGAGCTTATCGTGGAGCCCGTCGAGGCCGTGACGCATTGCGAGGCGTGCGGCCGAGACTATGCGACAGTCGAGCACGGCAAGACCTGCCCCCATTGCGGCAGTGGCGATACCTATCTGCTCCAGGGCCAAGAGGTCATGATCAAGCAGATCGAGACCCCCGACGAGGATCCGGCAGACGCTGCCCCTGATGGTCCCGCTGCTCCTGACGCCGTCGACGCCGCCAACCCCCTCCACATCGTCTAGCCCCTAGTCGTTGGGGACGTTCTTGCATGGCTAGTCAAACAAGAACGTCCCCAATGACTACTTGCGCTAGAACATAAGCCACGAAAATAGTCAAGTCATATCTGTTTAAACAAAATAGCGGCAGTACAAGCGCATTCGCACTTGCTTAAAATCGGCATCAATGAACAGCATGCTTGTATCTGTAAAATACATGACTTGATGAGCGACGCTTTAGTGGGAAATGAGTCGAAAAATAGCAACGTAATCAACTTGTAACAAACCTAGACGTTTAAACAAATAATCCAACCTTTTGCGGATTCAGCTATAATTCCACAATCCAAACAGGTATACTTCGTTCATGTCGTGTAGGAAATACGTAGACAAAAAGGAGGTTATGTGATGGTAAGTATTGTTCTTGCTAGCCATGGTGACTTGGCGGCTGGAATCAAGCAGACGGGCTCGATGGTCTTTGGCGATCAGCCGTCTGTAGCCGTGGTCTCGCTCGAGCCGAGCATGGGCCCCGACGACTTCCGCGCCAAGGTCGAGGAGGCAATCGCTTCCTTCGAGGACCAGGAGCAGGTGCTCTTCCTCGTTGATCTGTGGGGCGGCACGCCCTTCAACCAGATCAGCGGTCTCATCGAGGGCCATGATTCCTGGGCTATCGTCACCGGTGTCAACCTGCCTATGCTCATCGAGGCATATTCGCAGCGCTTTGACGCAAAGAACACTGCACATGCGATCGCAAAACATCTCGTGACTGAGGCTAAGGCCGGCGTGCGCGTCAAGCCCGAGTCTCTGGAGCCCGAGGAGAAGAAGCCGGCTGCGGCCGCCGCTGCTCCTGCGGGTGCCATTCCTCCGGGAACGGTGATCGGCGACGGGCACATCAAGATCGCCCACGTCCGTATCGACACGCGTCTGCTGCATGGTCAGGTGGCCACCACGTGGACCAAGCAGATCAACCCCAACCGCATCATCGTGGTCTCCGACGGCGTTGCTCACGACGAGCTCCGCAAGACCATGATCGAGCAGGCTGCCCCTCCGGGAGTCCACGCCAACGTCGTGCCCATCAAGAAGATGGCCGAGGTCGTCAAGGACACGCGCTTTGGTGACACCAAGGCCATGCTGCTGTTCGAGAACCCGCAGGATCTGCTCAGGGCCATCGAGGCCGGCGTCGACATCAAGGAAGCCAACATCGGTTCCATGGCCCACTCCAAGGGCAAGGTCGTCGTCACCAACGCTGTCGCTATGGGCGATGACGATGTCAAGACCATCGAGGCTCTCAAGGCCAAGGGCGTCAAGTTCGAGGTCCGCAAGGTTCCTTCGGATGCCTCCGAGGATCTCGACGCCATGTTGAAGAAAGCTAAGGCCGAACTGGCCGCTCAAGCATAGTAAAGGAGGGTCCGATACATGTCTGCAATCACTATTCTGCTCGTTGCGATTGTCGCGTTGCTTGCCGGTATGGAAGGCATTCTGGATGAGTTCCAGTTCCATCAGCCGCTCGTGGCATGCACGCTTATCGGTCTCGTAACCGGTCACCTTCAGGAGGGCATCCTCCTGGGCGGTTCGCTCCAGATGATGGCCCTTGGCTGGGCTAACGTCGGCGCCGCCGTCGCGCCTGACGCCGCTCTGGCCTCGGTCGCATCTTCCATCATCATGGTGCTCGCCCTTAACGGTGGCGCCACCGATTCGGCCAAGGCCGTTACCGCCGCCATCGCCGTCGCCGTCCCGCTGTCGGTCGCTGGCCTGTTCCTGACCATGATCTGCCGTACCCTGGCTACCGCTATGGTTCACGGCATGGACGCCTGCGCCGAGAAGGGCGACTTCGCCGGCATCGAGCGTTGGCAGTACGCCGGCATCCTCATGCAGGGTGTTCGTATCGCCATCCCGGCAGTACTTCTGTGCATCATCCCGGCCGAGGCCGTTACCAACGCGCTTAACGCTATGCCCGATTGGCTGTCCGGCGGCATGGCTGTCGGCGGCGGCATGGTCGCTTCCGTCGGTTACGCCATGGTCATCAACATGATGGCCACCAAGGAGACCTGGCCGTTCTTCATCCTCGGCTTTGTCCTTGCTGCCATCCCTCAGCTCACGCTGATCGCCCTTGGCCTCATCGGCATCTCCCTTGCCCTCATCTACCTTGGCCTTAAGGATCTGGCCAAGCAGGGTGGCGGCATGGGCGGTGGCTCCGGTGACCCGCTCGGCGACATTCTGAACGATTACGAGTAGGAGGGGAGTGATACATATGGCAGAGAACAAGATTCAGCTCACCAAGGCTGACCGTAAGAAGGTTTGCTTCCGTCATCAGTTCCTTCAGGGCTCGTGGAACTACGAGCGTATGCAGAACGGCGGCTGGTGCTTCGCAATGATCCCTGCGATCAAGAAGCTCTACACCAGCAAGGATGACCAGATTGCCGCTCTTAAGCGCCACCTGGAGTTCTATAACACCCACCCCTATGTTTCCGCCCCCGTCATTGGCGTTACCCTCGCCCTCGAGGAGGAGCGCGCCAACGGTGCTCCGATTGACGACGTCGCCATTCAGGGCGTCAAGGTCGGTATGATGGGCCCGCTCGCCGGCGTCGGCGACCCCGCCTTCTGGTTCACCCTTCGCCCGATTCTGGGCGCACTGGGCGCTTCCCTGGCCCTGTCCGGCAGCATCGCCGGTCCGCTGCTGTTCTTCTTCGCGTGGAACATCATCCGTTACGCCTTCCTGTGGTACACGCAGGAGTTTGGCTACAAGGTCGGCTCCTCCATCGCCAAGGACCTCTCCGGCGGTCTGATGGGCAAGGTCACCGAGGGTGCTTCCATCCTGGGTATGTTCATCATCGGCGCCCTGGTCGAGCGTTGGGTTTCCATCTCCTTTACCCCGATCGTCTCCAAGGTCACGCAGTCCGCTGGCGCCTATATCGACTGGGCCAACCTGCCCGCCGGTTCTGAGGGCATCAAGCAGGCATTGACGATGTACAGCTCTGTCGGTGCCAACGCACTCGACCCGGTGAAGGTCACCACGCTTCAGGCCAACCTCGATCAGCTCATCCCCGGCCTTGCCGCCGTGTGCCTGACCCTTCTGGTCTGCAAGCTCCTCAAGAAGAAGGTCAGCCCGATCGTCATCATCCTGGCTCTCTTCGCCGTCGGCATCATCGGTCGCGTCTGCGGCTTCATGTAAGCACGCTTCGGCTTAAGACCGAGAGTTGCTAGGCAAGGGCTTTTGAGCCATTGAAACGGACCGCACCCGGTGGGTACACTGGATGCGGTCCGATTGTTTTTATTGGAGGGCGAGGCGCGTATGGCGCAATCTCAGAACAGCACGGTCGATTTGGCAACGCCGGCAACCTGCCTGATGGGGCTTACCAGTCACGGTAACGTGATGGTGGGCAATAAGGCGTTTGAGTACTATAACGAGCGTAATCCCGAGGATTATATCCAAATCCCGTGGGACGAGGTCGACTATATTGCCGCCGAGGTTTTGCGCGGCACCAAGAAGATTACGCGTTTTGCCATCTTCACCAAGGACAACGGTCACTTTACGTTTTCGACGCGCGACGACAAAGAGACGTTGCGCGCGGTCCGCAAGTACGTCGACGAGGATAAGCTCGTGCGTTCGCCTGACTTTATCGATGTGACGGCTAAGGGCGCCAAGAGCATCCCCTCCGTTATCAAAAACCTCTTCCACAAAGGCAACTAGCCATTAAAGAGCGCCCCCCTAAAGTGGGACGCGGTTTCCCATGAGGCTCGATCGGGAAAGTGCATCCCGGTTCGAGTGCCGATTGCGGGATGTAGTTTCCGGAACGGGCCCGTTTGGGAAACCGTGTCCCGTTTCGAGTCGAAATTCTGGGACACAGTTTCCCAGCGAGGTCCCATGGGGAAAGTCTGACCCAGAATTTGCCTGGATAGTGGGACGCACTTTCCGGAGGGCTGTTCCACCGCAACTTCGAAGAGTGGGTATACGCTGCATTACAGCGGCGTAAATCTGCTACACTAGTACAACATGCCTCCGTAGCTCAGGGGATAGAGCACCGCTCTCCTAAAGCGGGTGTCGACGGTTCGAATCCGCCCGGGGGCACCAGAGAAATATCGAGCCCGGTACCACCACGGTGCCGGGCTCTTCTGGTCTTAAGGCCGGATTCGGGCCGTCGACACCCGCGTCACCAATTTCCCCGCGGGGGGAGTTTTCGAATCCGCCCGGGGGCACCAGAGATTTGCCGAGCCCGGTACCGCCACGGTGCCGGGCTCTTATGGTTTAAAGGCAGGCCGTAGTTTTCGCTGCTTCAGATAAAGCAAAGCGCCCGTTTGCCGGGGGAGCAAACGGGCGCCATTGAGCGAATGTGTTTGCGGCATCAGCCGCTGTGGGCAACGTCTTGATGGCTAGTTGGTCGTGCCGGAATCGTTGCCTGAATCGGTACCAGAGCCAGAAATCGAAACCGTCAGCGTGATCGTGCTGTCGGTGGACTGCTTGCCGGTAGGGGAGACGCCCGTAACGGTGGCGTTTTCGTTGCCGCTCACGGGGTTGCCGTTCTGATCGCAGAATGCGATGTTGTAGAACCCGGCGTTGTTGAGCGCGGTGACGGCGGCGGAGATGCTCTTGCCGTACAGGTTGCCCGGAACGCCGGCCTTGCCGGACTTCTTGGCGATGACGACGGTGATCGTGGCGCCAGGCTTCTGCTTGCCGCTGGGGTTCCAGCTAATGACGGTGCCCTCGGTGACGGAATCGTTCTCCTGGTAGTTCACGTCGACGCCAAAACCGGCCATGTCGAGGGCGTTGCGTGCCTGGGCCTCGGTCATGTCGGTCAGATCGGGGACGGAGGTGGTGTCAGGACCGCTGGAGACCTTATACGAGATGGTCGTGCCCTTCTCGACTTCCTTGCCGGCATCAGTGTCCTGCTCAAAGACCTGGCCTTCTTCAGCCTCGTTGGCCTCCTCGGTTGCGTTGCCCTTCAGGCCCACGCTTGCCAGTGCGGCCTCGGCCTGGTCCTTGGTCAGGCCGAGGAGCTGCGGAACCTCAACTTTCTCGGAGGGCTTGGGGCCCTTGGAGATCACCAGGTTCACCTTGGTGCCCTTGGGCTTCCTAGTGTTGCCGTTGGGGGTCTGCTCGGCAACTTTGCCCTCGTCGACATCGTCGTTATAGCTCTGGTCGATGGTGCCGACCTCAAGGCCGGCCTCCTTGATCTGCTCGATAGCGGTCTGCTGGTCCTCGTTAAGCACATCGGGTACCGTGACCTGCTCGCCGCCAAAGAGCCCGGTGGCGAAGGCCACCACAACGCCAACAACGGCGATTGCGGCGACTACGGCGGCGATAATCTTGTTCTTGTTGGACTTGGGCTGATCAACCTCGTAGGAGCCCGTGGAGCCCGAAACGGCGCTGCGGGCGTTGTTCTGGCCGCTCACACCCGAGACGGGGCGTACCATGGCGCGCGTCTGATCGGACAACTCACGGGTCTTGGTGGCGCCCAGGTCGCCGGCGGCGCCAATGATGCGCGTGGGCTCGGAGACGTTGACGGCGCGGCCGGACAGGTAGTTGTTGAGCACCTGGCGCAGCTCGTCTGCTGTCTGGAAGCGGTTCGCCGGGTCCTTCTCCATGCACTTGAGGATAATGCGCTCCAGATCGGCATCGACGCCGGAGTTGATCTGGCTCGGCGGAACCGGCAGTTCGTTTACCTGCTTGAGCGCAACCGAGATGGCGTCGTCGCCGTCAAAGGGGACGCGACCGGTGGCGCACTCGTACATCACGACGCCCAGGGAGTAGATATCCGAGGTGGGACCGAGGTCCTGGCCGCGCGTTTGCTCGGGGCTTACGTAGTGGGCGGTGCCCAGTACGTTGTTGTCCTGCGTGAGGTGGCTGTTCTTTGCGCGCGCGATGCCAAAGTCCATGACCTTGATGTTGCCGTCGGGCAGCACCATGATGTTTTGCGGCTTAATGTCGCGGTGGATGATCTCGTGCTTGTGGGCAACCGAAAGAGCGGAGCTGATCTGCGAGCCAATCTGCGCGACCTTCTTGGGATCGAGGGCGCCGTGGCTCTTGATGCCGCTCTTAAGGTCGGTACCGCGCAGGTACTCCATGACGATGTAGTAGGTATCGCCGTCCTTGCCCCAATCGTAGACGCCCACGATATAGGGGGAGGAGAGACCGGCTGCTGCCTGGGCCTCCTGCTTAAAGCGCGCGGCAAAGGTGGCGTCGCCAGCGTATTGCGGCAGCATGATCTTGACGGCAACCGTGCGGTCGAGGACCTGGTCCTGTGCACGGTAGACGGTCGCCATGCCGCCTGTCCCCACCTTATCCTTGAGGAGGTATCTTCCCCCGAGGACCCTCTGTTCCATTCCTGCTCCTAACATAACTATTCGCTCAACGATGTGTGTAGTACCTACGATATGGCCGCTGGGGCCGTGTGGCGCGTTGCCGCTAACTCTTCGGCCGCGGCGCGCCTCGGGTGTCCGATTCGATCATGGACATCACGCTCCCTGTGCGGCGAGCGCTGCGGTCAGGACGATGCCGGCAATCTTGGCCGCCTTGACGTCGTGTTTGTCGTAATCCTCCAAGGCCACCGAGATGGCGACCGTGGGTGAATCGTAAGGTGCAAAGCCAACGAACATCGAATTGACGTTGGTGCCGCCGGTCTCGGCCGAGCCGGTCTTGCCGGCGACCTTGACGCTGGGGACCTGGGCATCGGTGCCGGTACCGGACTGGACGACGGCGAGCATGGCCTGCTTGACCTGGTCGGCCGTGGCGGAGCTGACGGCCTGACCCAGCGAGCGGGACTGCGTGGTCTTGACCACAGTTCCGTCCGGGGCGAGTACCTGGGCTACAAAGTACGGGTCCATGACCACGCCACTGTTAGCGATGGCGGCGGCAATCACGGCGTTTTGCATGACGGTGGTCTGCGGGCCGGGCGTGTGGTCCATGCCGACAGGCTGGCCGGCGCCGGCCCAAGCGGTCTCCCACTCGGTCATGAGCGACGGGTCTGCCATGATGGAGGCCGCGGAGGTCAGGTCCTGGCCGAGCTTTTGGCCGTAGCCAAAGGCGTTGGCAAACTGCACGAGCGTGTTTGCGCCAACTTCGTTTGCCACCTGGCCAAAGACGACGTTGGAGGACACGGCAAAGGCCTGCTGCAGGCTGATGGTGCCGTAGCTCTCGTTGGCATAGTTGGTGACCGGTGCGTTGCCGATGTCCATGGAGCCGGGCGCCTGGTAGGTGCTGGTAAGGCTGGCGGTGCCGGTCTCGAGTGCCGCGGAAAGCGTAACGACCTTAAACGTGGAGCCCGGCGTGTACAGCGCGTCCATGGCGCGATTGTACATAGAGCCGTCCTCGCCGCCGCCAGCCTGCAGTAGGGCGTCGATGTTGGTGTTGTCGTAGGTGGGCGAGCTGGCACATGCGAGCACCGCGCCGGTACGCGGGTCGATGACCACTACAGCGCCCTTAAAGCCCTTGAGTGCCTGCTCGGCCGCCGTCTGGATGCGCGAGTCGATGGTGAGCTTGGCGGTGTTGCCCGGCTGGGTCTGGCCCGCGAGCGACGCGATGGCGTTGTTCCAGCTGGAGTAGTCCTTAGAACCGGTGAGCGTGTCGTTCATGACGCTCTCGATGGCGGTGGTGCCATACTGCTGGCTCACGTAGCCAACCACGTGCGCTGCCAGGTTACCGTTGGGGTAGGAGCGTACGTAGGTGCCGTCCTCCTGCTGCAGCGACTCGGCCAGCGTCACGCCGTCGGACGTGATGATGGAACCGCGCTGGATATACTTGGAGCGGGCGATGGTGTGGTTGTTGGTCGGCATGTCCTGATAGTCCTTGGCCTTGATGACCTGGACATAGGTGAGGTTGCCGATAAGGATGGCGAATAGCGCCGTAAAGGCGAGCACCGCACGGGTTAGACGGTTGGCGAGCGCAACGCGGCCGAGCACACCGGATTCAGGCGTGTCGAGCAGGCGACGGCGCATGCGCGAGCCGACGGAATGGCTGCCGCTGCCGTAGGAAGACGAGGTGGCAAAGCGCGTGCCCGTCGGGGCGGCGGCAGATGCGACCTGATCATCGGTGATGGCGGCCATAGTGCCGGTGCCGGTAAGCTCGGCCTCGCGTCCGGTCGCTTCGTCACCGGCGCGCAGCAGGAGCGCGACGATGATAAAGCTTGCCAGCAGCGAGGAACCGCCCTGGCTCATAAAGGGTAGGGTGACGCCGGTCAGCGGGATCAGGCGGGTAACGCCGCCCACGATTAAAAAGGCCTGGAAGCTGATGGCGGCCGTAAGGCCCGTGGCACTAAAGGCGGCGAGGTCGGATTTAGCGCGGGCAGCCGTGGTGAGGCCACGCACGGCAAAGAGCATAAACAGGATGAGCACGGCGCCGCCGCCCAAAAGGCCCATCTCCTCGCCGATGGCCGAGAAGATAAAGTCGGACTCGACGACAGGGATGTTGTTGGCCATGCCGTTGCCGATACCAACACCGACCAGACCGCCATCGGCAAGCGAGAAGAGCGACTGGACGATCTGGTAGCCCTGGCCCTGGGCGTCCTTAAACGGATCGACCCAAACCTGGAAACGCACCTGAACGTGAGACAGGAACTTGTAGGCGCCCACGGCTCCAACGGCTAAGAGCGCAAGGCCGATAACGACATACGAGAATCGTCCCGTGGCAACGTAGAGCATCAGCAAGAAGATGGTGTAGAACAGCACGGCCGAACCCAGATCGCGTTCGAAGACGACGACGAGCAGGCACACACCCCACACGGCAAACAGCGGCAGCAGCAGTCGCAGGCGAGGGATCTTAAAGCCCAGGATCTTGCGGGTGGAGATGGAGAGCAGCTCGCGGTTCTCGGCCAGGTACCCGGCCAGGAACAGCACGATAAAGACCTTGGCGAACTCGCCGGGCTGGATGGTAAAGCCCGCGATGCGAATCCACAGCTTGGAGCCCGAGATCGTGGTGCCGATAAAGATAGGCAGCATCAACAGAATGATGCCGATAATGCCAAAGGTGTACTTGTAGCGCATGACTACGTCGAGGTTCTTAACCAACGCGAGCGTTCCCACCATCAGGGCCACCGAGACAAACAGGATGATGAGCTGTGAGATGGCGAGAGCGGGGGCGAGACGCGTCACGAACGTGATGCCGATGCCCGAAAGCACAAAGACAATGGGCAGGATGGCGGGGTCGGCACCGGGCGCCAAGATGCGCACGGCAATGTGGGCCGCGGCAAAGGCGGCAAAGAGGCCGATCGGTACGGCGAGCGTCTCAAAGGAGATGGCAGCGCCCGCGGTGAGGACGTACATCGCATACAGCAGGATGACGGGGAACGCCGAGGCGTTGAGCAAGAGCAGCTCGGTGTTGCGGCGACTCATAAGCGGCACTCCCTTTCTAGTTCTTTTCGGAGGCTTCGGCCTCGGCGGACTGTTCGGCGGTTTTCTCGGAATCTGATTCGGAGGTCGATCCCTGGTCGGTGTTGTCGCGAATCGTTTGCGCGTCGATCACCTGGCGGGTCTGCTCCTCGTCGATCTGGTGGCGGTACTTGGATATCGTGTCCTGCGCATCGTCGACACTTGTTTGCGGAATGCCCGCCTTGAGGCGGTTTTGCGTGTCTTCGGGCAGGTCGGACAGCTTGATACTGGTTTCGCTCTCGAGCCAGTGAAGCTTGAGTCCGAGCGGCTTGCCGGGCAGGCCGCGCCAGACGGCGACATTGCCCTGGTAGGTACCCAGGTAGTACGAGCCGGTGACACCCGTGTAGGCCCAGATGCCGGCTGCCAGCACAAAGACGAGGGCCAGGATAGCGGCGATAGTAATGTTGCGGCGACGCACGCGTTGCGCCTCGCGCATAACGCCATCGTCAACCAGGTCAACGACTACTACGGTCACGTTGTCGTGGCCGCCGGCGGCAAGCGCCGCGTCCACTAGGTTGTCGACGCAGATTTGCGCGGTTGAGGACTGCGTGGCGATGTTCTCGATATCGCTATCGGGAATCATGCTCGAAAGGCCGTCGGAGCACAGGATCAGGCGGTCGCCTTCCTCGATATGCAGAGTGAAGTGGTCGGCATACATGGCGGGGTCCGAGCCCAGCGCACGGGTGATGACCGAGCGGTTGGGGTGGACGCGAGCCTCGTCTGCCGTAATCTCGCCGGCGTCCACGAGCTCCTCCACGTAGGAGTGGTCGCGGGTCACGCGGATGAGCGTGCCCTCGTGGAGCAGGTAGGCGCGAGAGTCACCCACGTGGGCGATGGCGAGCGTGTCGTTTTCGATATAGGCGCAAGTGGCTGTGCAGCCCATGCCGGGCTTGCCCAGGCCGTTCAGGGCCGCCTCGATTACGGCGGCGTTGGCTGCCTCGACGGCTGCGGCCAGGCGTGCTGCGTCGGCGGACTGCGGGGCCGTCTTGGCAATAGTCTCGACGGCGATGGAAGAGGCTACCTCGCCGGCGGCGTGACCGCCCATGCCGTCGCATACGCAAAAGAGCGGCGACTGCACCAGGTAGGAATCCTCATTGTGCGGGCGTACGCAGCCAACGTCAGAGCGGGCGCCCCACATGAGTTGCGTGGTGGTGCCGGCATCATAGGTCGAGTCGGTCTCGATGCGCTCCTCGGTCAGGGGCTCAAAGCTCATGGTCGAGCCGGGGTCTTTGAGCTTGGCCTCAACGGCGGCAACGTCGATCTCGGCTGTGTCACCGGGAGAGACGGTGTCGGTCTCGGCGTTTGATTCGGAATCGCCGGTGTCCGGGGAGCCGGGCTCTTCGGACGCGCAGGCGGTCGACTCGTCGTCTTGCGGGCTGGCGTCTATAGGCTCGGGCGTCGCAAAGTGCGACGGCGCGGGTGTGCTTTGCGACTGGGCGGCGGGCTCGGCCACGGCATCGGACTCGCTTGCGGGCGCAGGCTGCGGGGCCTTGGGTGCAGGGCCGTCCTCGGGGGATGGCCCCGCCTCGGGCGCCGGCGTAGACGCGGGCGCAACCTCGGATGCCGGGGCTATGGGAAACGCCGGCGCGGCGGGTTCGGGTGCCGCAAACACCGCAGCGCTCTCGTTGATTGCCGCGGCGACGGGCTCTGCAAAGTGAGCCGGCGCCGGGGTTGCTTCGGGCGCTGTGGGCTGTTCCGCAGCATGTGCGCCGATGGGCGCCGCTATGGCATCCTCTTCGCCCTCGTTATCGGCGAGATCCGAAATATCATGCGTTACATGCGAAAGAGGCAGGGAGAACACGGTGTCCTCGGGCTCCACGGGTGTGGAGTCCGCCGGAGCGGCGTGGGCCGGTGCAGCTACGGCGGCAGCCGGTGCCTCGGTCATGGTTGCGGACTTGTTCTCCTCGTCGATCATCGACGGTTCACCTTCATGACCACGTCGCCAATCTGGACTTCGTCGCCCTCGCGCAGCGTTGCGGGCTCCACAAGCTGGCGGCCGTTAACGAGCGTGCCGTTAAGCGAGTTGAGGTCCTCGATGATGAGCGCCGGGCCCTGCAGCGAAAAGCGCGCATGTGAGGCCGAGACGAATGGTTCGTTGATGCAGATGTCCGAAGATGGCGAGCGACCGACGATGACGGGGCCGAGCATATCTACGTGGATGCCGCGGATACCGCGCGGACCCTTGTCCACATCGATCGTCCAGATAGCCGAGTCGCGGCGCTGTCCGCGCACAAGTCCCACGCCGGTCTTCATGACGGCGAACAGGAAGATATAGAGCAGGGCGACCAGGACGATGCGGCCTGCAAAAAGGACGATATCGATGTTCATAAGCGACTATCCCCTAAATTCAAAGGTGCTCAGGCCAAACGTCAGCAGATCGCCGTTGCGCAGCGGGCAGCGCGTAATACGGCGGTTGTTGACGAGCGTGCCGTTGGTGGAATTGAGGTCCTCGATCGACCAATCCGAACCCGTAAAGGTGAGCTGGGCGTGGCGGCGCGACACGTTGGGGTCGCGCAGGGCAATGTCGGAAACTGAGCGCTCGCGACCGATGGTCACCTGTGCGGAGGTGATGCTATGGCTCTCGCCGCTCACGACGTCGACGAGCTGGGCGAGCGGGCGCTGCGGGGCGCGAGTGCTCGCCATGTTGGAGGCGATGCCGGCTGCGGCGCCTAGGCCCACGGCGGCGCCGGTCGCGGCGGCTCCGCCCATGCCGGCAAGCGCGTCGCGCGAGACGGTCTGCGGCACCGGGATGGGTGCGGCGGCGGGGTCGGGGACGCTGGGCGCGAAG
>UREC01000025.1:0-31328 GCA_900546755.1 uncultured Collinsella sp.
CCTCTTACTCGTCTAGGAGATCCTCTGGCATGTCGTTGCCGTCGCCTAGGTCGACTGGGGCCTCTTCGACGTCGGTTGCGGCCTCGGCGCCTTCGCCTTCGGGCTTCTCCTTGGCGGCTGTCATGCGGGCTACGGCGCAGATGCGGTCGTTGTCGTCGACGGTCATCATCTTGACGCCCTGGGTAGCGCGGCCAGTCTGGCTAATCTCATCGGTCTTGACGCGAATGACCGTCGCGCCCTCCGTCACGATGAACAGCTCGTGCTGCGGGCCCACCGTCTTCATGGCCGCGAGGTTACCCTTACGCTCGGTCATTTGGATGGTGTAGACGCCCTGGCCGCCGCGATTCTGCTCCGGGTAGTCCGCGACCGGCGTGCGTTTGCCGTAGCCGCGCTCGGTGATGACGAACAGATCGCCGTTGCCGTTAGTGACTTCCATGCCCAGAACGCTCACGCCGTCCTTCATGCCGATACCGCGAACGCCGCTGGTGTCGCGGCCGGTGGCGCGCACCTGCTCCTCGGAGAACATGATTGCCTTGCCCGCGGTGGTGGCTAGGATAATCTTGTCGCCCTCGCGCACGCGGCGCACGTTCAGCAGCGCGTCGTCGTCACGCAGGTTGATAGCGATCAGGCCGTCGCGGCGGCTGCGGTCGTATGCGCTCATCACGGTCTTCTTGACCATGCCGCTCTTGGTGGCAAACATCAGATACTCGTCGGCAGGGAACTCGCGGCAGCTGATGACGCTCGCGATCTTCTCGCCCTCCTCGAAGGGCAGCAGGTTGACGATCGCGGTACCGCGCGCCTGGCGCGTACCCACCGGCAGCTCGTGCACCTTCAGGCGATAGACCTTGCCCTTGCTCGAGAAGAACAGCACATACTCGTGCGTGGACGCGATGAACATCTCGTCGATGACATCGTCCTCTTTGAGGTTGACGCCCGACACGCCCTTGCCGCCGCGCTTCTGGGCGCGGTAGGCGGCCACCGGGATGCGCTTGACATAGCCGGTGTGGGTGATGGTCACGACCATGTCCTCGTCGGCAATGAGGTCCTCGACGTCCAGGTCCTTCTCGACCTGGCTGATCTCGGTGCGGCGCTTATCGCCGAACTTCTTGGAGATCTCGCGCATCTCCTCCTTAATGACGCCCAGGATCTTCTCCTCGTGCGCCAGCAGGTCCTCGTAGTAGGCGATGGCGCGGCGCAGGCCGTCCAGCTCTTCCTGAATCTTGTCGCGCTCCAGGCCGGTCAGGCGGCGCAGCTTCATCTCGAGGATGGCTGTGGTCTGCTCGGGCGTAAAGCCAAAGCGCTCGATCAGGCGGCTGCTGGCCTCGGAATCGGTCTGCGAGGAACGGATGATGCTGATGACCTCGTCAATATGGTCGAGAGCCATCAGGTAGCCCTCGAGGATATGCGCGCGGGCCTGGGCCTTCTTAAGGTCGAAGCGGGTGCGGCGGGTGACGACGTCGACCTGGTGATCGATGTAGTGCTGCAGCATCTCGCGCAGGCTCAGGCATTTGGGAACGCCGTTGACGAGCGCCAGGTTGTTGGCGCCAAAGGTCGTCTGCAGCGAGGTGTACTTATACAGGTTGTTGAGCACGACCTGCGGAATGACGCCCTTCTTGAGCTCGATGACCAGACGGATGCCCTTCTGGTTGGACTCATCGCGCATGTCCGAGATGCCCTCGATGCGCTTGTCGTTGACGAGCTGGGCGATCTTCTCCTGCAGGGTGCCCTTGTTGACCATGTAGGGAATCTCGGTAAAGACCAGGCGGTTGCGGCCGGTCTTGGTGGATTCCACGTGGGCCTTGGCGCGCACGGTAATGGAGCCGCGGCCGGTCTCGTAGCTCTGCTTAATGCCGGCGCTGCCCATGATGATGGCGCCGGTGGGGAAGTCCGGACCGGGCATGATCTGCATGAGCTCGTCGACGGTGGCGTCGGGGTTGTCGATCAGGTAGCAGGTTGCCTCGATCGCCTCGGTGAGGTTATGCGGGGCGATATTGGTGGCCATGCCGACGGCGATGCCCTGGCTGCCGTTGACCAGCAGGTTGGGGAAGCGCGCGGGCAGCGCCACGGGCTCGGCGAGCGATTCGTCGTAGTTGGGCTGCCAGTCGACGGTATCCTTCTGCAGGTCACGCAGCAGTTCCATGGCGGGCTTGGCCAGGCGGCTCTCGGTGTAACGCATGGCTGCCGCGCCGTCGCCGTCGATGTTGCCGAAGTTGCCGTGACCGTCGATGAGCGGCGTGCGCATGGAGAACCACTGCGCCAGGCGGACCATGGCCTCATAGACCGCGGAGTCGCCATGCGGGTGGTACTTACCGATAACTTCGCCGACCGTCCAGGCCGACTTCTTGTGCGGGCGGTTGGGGTAGATGCCGCTCTCGTTCATCGCGTACAGGATGCGGCGGTGCACCGGCTTTAAGCCGTCGCGCACGTCCGGCAGGGCGCGCGCCGTGATGACCGACATCGAATACTCGATAAACGACTGCTTCATCTCGCGGCCAAACTCCGAAATCTGGAGCTGGCCGCCGTTGATATCCTCGCCGGCCGAGGCGCCACGATCGACTTCGCCAAAGCTCTCCTCGAGCTCACCGTCGTCGTCCTCTTCCTCGTCATTATCGGCATCGGGGTTATAGGCGTCAGGATCGCCGTCCTCGCCCTGCTCAGCGCGGGCAAGCAGGCGCTTCAGATCGTCGGGCATGCCGGCATCGCCGGCCTCGCCCATACCCTCGTTATTGTTGATATCGTCTGCCACGTTACCTCCTCATGGTTTGCGTGGTCCATTAATCATCCTGCCACGGAGACGGCTTTTCCAGGTGCCGCAGATTCGCTCGAAAGAGGAGGGAAGCGTACTTGGGTACGCGACCGACGATTGAGGGCGAAGGTGCGGTGGCTGGGAAAGCCGAACAGGTTAGGCGTCTAAGAATCGTGCATCATGTGCATGCTTCTCGATGTACTCGCGGCGATAGCCGACCTCGGAACCCATCAGCTCGCGCACGGCGCGGTCTGCCACCACGGCATCCTCGATCGACACGCGCTGCAGGATGCGGGTCTTGGGGTCCATCGTCGTTGAGGCAAGCTGCTTGGGATCCATCTCGCCCAGACCCTTGTAGCGCTGGACGGTATAGCCCTTGCGCTTCTTGGTGATCTTGCCGTCCTTGGCCTTGCCGTCCTCGTCGTTGTCGTCGGGGTTCAGGCCCAGACTCTGGATGGTGTCGCGCAGGATCTCGTCTTCGGGCTGGCGGCCGTTGGGATACACGTAGTGGATCTTGTTGCGCACCTTAATGCCAAAGATGGGCGGGCAGGCAACATAGACGTAGCCGGCATCGATCAGCGGACGCATGTACTTGTAGAAGAACGTCAGCAGCAGGATGCGGATGTGCGCACCGTCGACGTCTGCATCGGTCATGATGATGATCTTGTGGTAGCGCGCCTTGGTGATATCGAAGTCGCCACCGGCGCCGGCACTCGTCGTGACGCCGCAGCCGATCGCGGTAATCAGCGACTGGATGGTGTCACTCGAGAATGCGCGATGGTCACCAACGCGTTCGACGTTCAGAATCTTGCCGCGCAGGGGCAGAATCGCCTGGATGTCTCGGCGACGGCCGTCCTTGGCCGAACCGCCTGCCGAGTCGCCCTCTACGATGAAGAGCTCGGTCAGCTCGGCATCGCGCACCGAGCAGTCAGCGAGCTTACCGGGCAGGGACGCCGTCTCGAGCAGGCTCTTGCGGCGGGTCGCCTCGCGCGCCTTGCGGGCGGCGTTGCGCGCCTTGCAGGCCTGTTGCGCCTTCTTGACGATCTCGCGGGCGGGCTTGGGATGCTCCTCCAAGTAATCGGCGAGGCCGTCGGTCACGATCTTGAGCGTCAGCGCGCGCATATAGGAGCTACCGAGCTTGGCCTTGGTCTGGCCCTCAAACTGCGGATCGGGCAGCTTGACCGAGATAACGGCCGAAAGGCCCTCGCGCACATCGTCGCCGGTCAGGTTGGCGTCTTTTTCCTTGAGCAGGTTCTGTTTGCGCGCGTAGTCGTTGATCACGCGGGTGAGCGCGGTGCGGAAGCCCTCAAGGTGCATGCCGCCCTCGGGAGTGTAGATGTCGTTGGCAAACGACATGACGTTCTCGCCGTAGCCGCTATTCCACTGCAGGGAAACCTCGACCTCGCCCATCTTGGCCACAGGCGCGTCCGGGTCCGATTTGCCCTCGATGTAGATGGGCTCCTTAAAGGCCTCAGGGACGTCCTTGCCCTCGTTGAGGAACTTGACGAAGTCGATGATGCCGCCCTCGTAGCAAAACTCCTCCACGTGGGGAGTCTCCTCGCGCTCGTCGGTCAGCACGATTTTGAGGTTCTTATTGAGGAACGCCGTCTCCTGCAGACGGTTGTGCAGCGTATCGAAATCGTAGATGCAGGTCTCGAAGATCTCGTCGTCGGGCCAGAAGGTGACGGTGGTACCCGTCGAATCCGAGGTGCCCACGACCTCCATCTTCTTGACGGTCTTGCCGCGCGAGAACTCCATCTCGTAGGTGTTGCCATCGCGACGAACCTGAACGACCACGCGCTTGGACAGTGCGTTGACGACGGAGATGCCTACGCCGTGCAGGCCGCCCGAGACCTTATAGGCCGAGTTATCGAACTTACCGCCGGCGTGCAAGATCGTCATAACGACCTCGAGCGTCGGGATCTTTTTAACAGGGTGCTCGTCGACGGGGATGCCGCGCCCGTTGTCGACGACCGTGATGGAGTTGTCGGCGTGGACCGTCACCTGGATCTCGGTGCAGAAACCGGCCATGGCCTCGTCGACGGAGTTGTCAACGATCTCCCACACCAGGTGATGCAGACCGCTGGCGCTCGTCGAGCCGATATACATGCCCGGGCGCTTACGAACGGCCTCGAGACCTTCGAGAATCTTAATCTCGCCGCCATCGTAATCGTTTTCGTTTGCCACACGTCCTCCTTCAGTCAAGAAAATGTGTACAGCCTTACTAGTTTATCGTAAAAAAATACCCTCGGGACCGAGGGTATTTGGCTCTACAAGGCCACCAGATGCGATTTAAGGCTCTTTTTTGCTTTGCACGCCCTTGGCCCACTCGGCACTGGCTCTCATGGCATTCTCGAGGGCCTCGCGCAGTTTTTGGTCTTCGATGGGCGCCACCTGGCGCTCGATCTCGGTGCACTCGGCCTCACTTAGGTCGGCGTGCGGGGCCGGCGGGCGCTCGGTCGTCGCCGGGCGCAGGCGCTCCTTGGCGGCGGGCGGCGTGTGACCGGGCGCGGTGGTTTTGAACACCAGGCCGTCCACATGCGCACCGGCGCGCTCCATGCGCGCGCGGATGATCTCGCGCAACAGCGTCATTTCCTGCGTCCACGAGGGCGAGTCGAGATACACCAGCAGCTCATTGGACTCGGGCAGGTAGCGCAGTCCCGTCACATGCCGCCCCTCGCGCGTGCCCGAGCACACCGCGTTCCATGCGCGATAGACCGTGCGCGACTCCTCGGCGGCCTCCATCTGCGCACGGCGCTTAGGCGTTGCAGCCGCCAGGATGCGCTGGCGCTCTGCGTTCAAAAACCCGCTGAAGGCGACTGTCTCGCTCTCGCGCTCGTAATTAGCACGTCTCACCTATGCTCACCACCTTGGCTCGATCAAGCAGGTCATCGGTAAAGTACCCCAGGTTGGTCGTAGTTATGACCGTCTGGATATCATCGCCAATCAGCCGCAGGAAAGCGCCGCGACGCTCGCCGTCGAGCTCGCTCATCACGTCGTCCAAAAGCAGCAGTGGGGCGGTGCCCAGGACATCGCGAGCCACGGCAACCTCGGCCACCTTCCAGGACAGCACCAGCGTGCGCTGCTGTCCTTGGCTGGCAAATGAACGGGCGGAGCGACCCGCCACGGTAAACTCAATCTCGTCGCGATGCGGTCCCACCAACGTCACGCCGCGGCGAATTTCCTCGTCGGCATGCTCGTCAAGGGCGGCCAGCATGCGCTCGTACGCCCAACCCTTCAGCTCTTCGCGATCCTCGACCTGGGGCAAAGCCCCCAGCGTGGACGCATAGGTCACGTTGGCGGCCTCACCTGACGCTACTTGCCCGTAGGCAGTGTGCACATGGCCCGCCAGCCGGTCGAGCAGAGCCAACCGGTGCACGAGCAGGGCCGAGCCCGCGCGGGCAATCGAATCGTTCCACGCGCCGAGCATCTCGCGGCAGCACCAGGTCTCCTTGAGCAAGGCGTTACGCTGGGTCACGCAGCGCCCATAGGTGCTCGCAAGATCGGCATAGCGTGCGCTCAGTTGCATGCCAAAGTCATCGAGGGCGGCGCGGCGCACACTGGCGCCACGCTTAACCATGTCCAGATGGTCGGGGCAAAACAGCACGCTCGGAAGAACCCCGCGCACACCGGCGGCAGAGCATCTCTTGCCGTTGCGGCTAAACGAGCGCTTACCGTCCTCCGCGCTCAACCCCATATCAAGCACGCGGCCGTCGCCCTCGAGCCTCAGCTCGATCTTGCACGAGCCCACGCCGTCATGGACGAGCTCGGCTGCGGTCGGATGCCTAAACGAGGCGCCGCTCGTCAGCAGCTGCAGCGCCTCTATGAGATTGGTCTTTCCCGCCGCGTTGGGTCCCGCAAGTATCGTCACGCCCTCGTCCAGGGCAAGGTGATAGCTATCGAAGCTGCGGTAGTGCGCGACGGAAAGATCGCGGGCGAACATGGTCATGGCGCAGCGCTAGATGCGGACCGGCATGACCAGGTACAGGTAGTTGATCTTGTCGTAGGACTTAAAGATGCCCGCCTGCGAGTAGCTCTTGAGCTCCAGCGTGATCTCCTTCTCCTTGGACAGGGCATTGAGGCAGCCGAAGATGTAGTGGTAGTTGAAGGCGATGGTACCCGACTCGCCCTCGGCCTCGACATCGATCGTCTCCTGCGCAAGGTCCTGGTCATTGGAAATGGAGGACAGGCCCATCTGCCCGTTCTCGACATCGATCTCGAACTTGACGGCGGGGTTGGCGCTCGCGATGACGGCCACGCGCTTGAGGGCGGCGTTAAAGGCGGCGACGTCGATCTTGACGCTCGTCACGCACGAATCGGGGATGAGCTGCTTGTAGTTGGGGTACACGCCCTCGATGCGACGCGACACGTAGGTGGTGTTGCCGGCCTCGAAGACGACCTGGGTGTCGGTAGCGCCGATCATGATGGTCGCTTGGCTGGCCATGATGTTCAGCGCGTCGTTAAAGGCGTCAGCCGGAACGTTGAGCTCAAAGGAGCCCTCGAGGGTCGAGGTCTCGACCTGCGTATCGCACACGGCCAAGCGGAAGGAATCGGTCGCTACCAGGCGTACGGTGTTGTTCTCGACCTTCATGTGCACGCCGCCCAGGATGGGGCGAGCCTTGTCGGTCGAGGTGACGCGCCACACGCGGCCGACCATTTCGGACAAGACATCGGTCGGCAGCTCCACGGCACTCTCGATGGCATAGGCCGGAAACTCGGGGAAGTCATTGGCATCGAGCGTGTTCAGGCGGAAAGAGCTCTTCTCGCAACCAATCAGCACCTGGCGCTCGGACAGCTCAAAGGTAACCGGGGCATCGGGGAGGGTCTTGGTGATATTGGAGAGCATCTTACAGGGAATAACCATCTCGCCCTCTTCTTCGACATGCGCCGCGATGCGATGACGGATCGAGATAGTGTAGTTAGAGGTCTGGAATTCCAAGATGCCGTCTTGGGCCTTAACGAGCACGCCCGACAGGATGGGAAGGGTGGATGCCGAAGCGACACCCTTCATAACGACGCCGATGGCTTGTGTAAGCGAGCTCTGGCTGACGGTGAACTTCATCTTTTAATACCTTTCTATAGATATAAATATCTTAATAATAGTAATAGCACTGACGAAACTGTTGATTACTCCCAAAGACGCAGGTCAGACCAAGAAAGAGAATCGACAGCAACCTGTGTGCAACAGGGGTGGTTTTCCACGTTCAAAACCTGCGCAAAACTTTTCATCACCGCGGGTTGGGTTTTAGACACCTTATGCCCGTGGTTTCGACAAGTTTTCAACAGGTGTCTCTATTTCCCTATGAGCGCAGTGTAATTTTATCGCGCAGCGACTTGAGGTCTTCGGTGACGGTGCGGTCTTCCTGGATCATCTTCTGGACCTTTTTGTAACTCGTGCTGACGGTCGAGTGGTTGCGGTTGCCAAATTCGGCGCCCACCGCCGTGGTCGTCATCTCGCACATCTCGATGGCCAGGTAGATAGCGATATGGCGTGCTTTGGCGATATTGGCGTTGCGACGCGGGCCGATGAGCTCCTCGTGCGTCACGCCGTACTGCTCTTCGATGACGGACTGAACCGTCTGGACGTTGATCTTTTTGGCCGATGTGTCAAAGTACTGGCTGGCGATGGCGTCGATATCGTCAAAGGTGAGCTCCCCGCCCTCGCGCTCGCGGTCGCCCGCCTCGCCGGCGCAGCGCTCGCAAAAGCTCTCGAGTTCGCGGATGTTGGTGCCCGAGACCTCGGCCATGTGTTTAAAGTGCTCGTCGGTTAGGTGCCCGCCGTCGCCCCCATAGGCCGCCAGCAGCGAGTCGTCGCCTGCCTCGGGAGCGGCGACGATGGTGTTCTCGTAATAGCGCTGCAAGATCTTGTATTTCATTTCGTAGCTGGGCTCTGCGACCAGGCAGAGCATGCCGGCGTTGAAGCGGCTGGTTAGACGCTCGTCCATGCTCAGGTCCTTGGGGGCGCGGTCTGCCGCGATGACGACCTTCTTGTTGTTGCGGATGAACTCGTCCATGAGCTGGAAAAAGTAGTCCACGCTCGCGCGCTTGCCGATGATGTTTTGGATGTCGTCGATGATGAGCACGTCCACGCCGTGGTACGCCTGCATGATGGGGGCGTTGCTCTTCTTTTGGCGGTCGAACTCGGTCATCAGGTCGTCCAGATATGCCTGGGAGTTGGCATACTTGACCTTGATCTCGGGCGACTTTTCGGCGAGCTCGTTTTTGATGGCAAGCAGCAGGTGCGTCTTGCCCAGGCCCGATTTGCCGTAGATGAACAGTGATGTGCACGTGCCCCGCTCGTCCGCGAGGGCGGCAAACTTGAGTGCCGAGCGATAGGCATGGCTGTTCTCGGGGCCGTAGACAAAGTTCTCAAAGGTAAATTTTGAGTTCGCGGCGAGCGGGGCTCCATCCGTATTCTGTTCGGCCGGCGCGGTCGGTGCTGGCATGGGTGAAGCGGGGGTCGCAGCTTGCGTGGATTTAGTTGGCGCTCCGCCCTTCATCTGGTTCATCATGCGACGAAAATCATCGGCCGAGAGCGTGTTCTTGATTGCAATGCCCGAATCCGCGCCCGTCGTTGCGTCGTGAGCGATGGGCATGTGCGTGACGGGTGCGTTCGTTGACGTCGCCGCCGCGGTCGGCAACGGTGCCATGGTTTCACGGGAAACATCGCTGTGCTGGTGCCCGATTGTCGGCACGTCGCCTGCGGAGGCCGGCGCCGCCGGGGAAGCAGCGGGGGCCGTGGCGGGCGCCGTCGCGGCAGCGGATTCCGTCGCGGCGCCTTGCGGTGCCACGATGTCGAGCGCAATCGGTGCAAAGGCGATTTCTTCCAGATAGGCCTCAATGGTCGGCTGATGCTTTTTGAGCTGCGCGATGGCAAAGCGCGAGGGGGCCTCGATCGTGAGCGTATCTTCGGTCAGGCTTATGGCGCGCGATTGCCCCAGCATGTTGATGAGGCGTGCATCTTGGCCGTCGCGCTGGCAAAAGGCGATGGCATCCCCCAGGATGATGCTTGCTTCCTCGTCCACTGTCTCTCCCGTTCTTTAGCTCTGAGCTCGCACGCGAGCGGCGCCGAGTTCGGTCAGATGGTATTTCTGGCCATGCTTGATGACCAAGCCGGCCTGCGCCAAGTCATTGAGCGTGCGTGACCAAGTGGGGGCCGAGTTTCCAAACGCCCTCGCCAGATCGGTTGCACCGCACGCTTGATTTTGCGCCAGATAGCCCAGCGCGGCGTTGCCGCGATCGCTTACGAACACGTCCGGCTGTGGCTGCGCATACTGATTTGCTGCATTAGGATACATCATTTGAGCTGCTGATTGTTGAGAACTCTGCATCGGCGGCATTTGCTGTTGAAAACTTTGAGGCCACTGTTGGTAAGGCTGCGGAGTCATCTGCTGGGCCCAGGGGTTGTACTGCTGCTGCGGCATCTGCTGGTACGGCTGCTGATATCCCTGCTGGTACTGCTGTGGGAACTGCTGGCCATACCCCAGTGGCGGCATCTGCTGATATGGATATCCCTGTTGGTACGGCTGATATCCCATTTGCTGGCCACCCGGTGCCCCCGTCGCCTGCTGCATTGCTGCTGCATCCTGATCCGCCAGCGGCATGGCCTCTGGCACGTTTGGCGGCATCGACATCGACGCCGCCTGGGACTCTTGTGTAGGAAGCATTCCGGGCTGCTGCATCTGTCCCACGCGGGGCTGCATCTGTTGCGTTGCCATGGGCTGCTGCGCAAAAGCTCCCGGCAGGGGATATGCGGGCTGCTCCGTCTCGGGCCGCACGGCAGCACCGCGCCCGCCGGCGCGTTCGATTTCCTGCACGCGTTTAGGATCCAGGCTTACCGTAACCACGGTGCCGTTGCCCATGTTGTCCTCGATGGACACGGCCCCGCCGGCGTTTTCCAAATACTCCTGCACCATGGGAAACCCTGCTCCGGTTCCACGGATATAGCGCTTCATCTTGCTGTTTGCGCTGGTAACGCCAAAGTCGAAAGCGCGCTCCTTGTCGTCGATGCCGGGTCCTTGATCAGCAAAGCGGATGGTGTCTCCGCCGTCCAGAATCGAGATGATGGGCTCGGCAAAGTGCGCGTGGATAAAGTTTTCGACAATCTCGCGGATGACCATGAGCGAGATATGGCCACCTTGTTCTTTCATGCACTGGTAGACGGTGTTGGTCGTCTCTTCCAAATACGTGCGGACATCTTGCGGATCAATGACGATCACACGCGGTGTCGACAGCATGTCGTCATAGACGGCGATGCGCGCGGCGTACATGACTTTTGGCGCCTGCGTGGTCGTCTGCTCGCCTTCCTCACGCTCTTCGCGCACGCCGGTGATGTGCTCGTTGTCGGGTGCCGGGTCTCCGGAATCGACCATGGTGTAAAAGTCGTCAGACATGCCGCTCGCAATCTTTCAAAAGGTTTCGAACAAATAGTAGCTCACCGTGCAATGTTTCTCATCTTTCGACAACTTTTCAAAACCTGTTGAAAACTTTGGAAAACGGACGAAAAGTTCTCAACATTGCCAACATGACCTGTTGAAAACTCGATGAAATATCGTGAAAAGTTGCCATGCACCGCTAAATCGAGCTCGGCTTATGGGGGAACCGTGTGAACTGCGCAACCTTTTACCTTTGATTTCTTGACATTTGAACATTGATTTCCCTACAATCTTCAAGCTCACGTGTCTATATCTGCGTCCGCGCCCCCGCGGACACTCGAAATGCAGCAGGAGGAACTTAAGATGAAGCGTACGTATCAGCCTAATAAGCGTAAGCGTGCCAAGACCCATGGCTTCCGTGCCCGTATGGCCACTAAGGGTGGTCGTGCCGTGCTCGCCCGTCGTCGCGCCAAGGGCCGCAAGCGTCTCACTGTCTAGCAGCGATACACACATCTCGCATGAAGACTATTAAGTCTCGGCAAGATTTCGAGCATGTGTTCAGTCAGGGGCGTCGTTTCAATCACCCTCTGATTCGAATGACCATATGTGAATCGGTTGGCGAAGGCGACTCCGGAAGGGTCGCCTTCGTTGGTGCTAAACGGCTCGGTTGTGCTGTCGTGCGCAACCGTTCTAAGCGTGTGATGCGCGAGGCCGCCCGCAGCTGTGGATTTCCCGTTGCGGGTTATGACATCATCTTGTTCGCAACTCCCAAGACGAGGGTTTCTTCGCCTCAGGAGATGGACAATGCATTGCGTTCGCTTATGAAACGCGCCGGCGTTGCCGGGGAGGAGCGATGAGCAATCACGTTTTGCGACGTGTTGCCATCGCTCCTATTCGCATATATCAACAGGTTATTTCGCCCTTATTGCCTGACGCCTGCATTTATTACCCAACGTGCTCGCAATACGCCGTCCAGGCGATTGAGAAGTACGGTGTTTTGAGAGGCTGCTGGCTTGCCGTGAGGCGCATCGCTCGCTGCAATCCCCTGCACGTCGGCGGTTATGACCCTGTGCCCTAGCGGGCACTCGCTATCGGAGGAAAACTTACATGTGGGATTGGATCGTTAACATCCTTTTCGAGCTGCTCAAGCTCATCCAGACCTTTGCGGTCGACTGGGGCCTGTCCATCATCATCCTGGTGGTCATCATCCGTCTGCTACTGACGCCGCTTATGCTCAAGTCGACTAAGTCGACGGCACGCATGCAGGTGCTGCAGCCCAAGATGCTCGAGATCCAGGAGCGCTATGCCGACGATCCCCAGCGTCAGGCCGAGGAAATGCAGAAGTTCTACAGCGAGAACAAGTTCAACCCGATGGCTGGTTGTCTGCCGCTGTTGATTCAGATGCCTGTCCTGTTCGCCCTATTTACGCTGCTGCGTAACCTGCCGGACTACTTTAACGACGGCGCGTTCTCGTTCTTTAATATTCTGCCCGACCTGACCACCACGCCGAGTGCCTCCTTTGCCGATGGCTTTATGGTCGCGCTGCCTGCGCTGGTCTGCCTGATCCTGTTCGCTGTCCTGACCCTGATTCCGCAGCTCTATATGTCGCGCAACCAGACCGGCCAGCAGGCTCAGAGCATGCGTATGATGGCCGTTGTCATGACGGTCATGATGCTTTGGATGGGCTGGAGCCTTCCCGTTGGTGTTCTGCTGTACTACGACGTCTCGTCTGCTTGGCAGGTTATCCAGCAGATTTTTGTGACGCAGAAGGTCATCGACAAGGCGAAGGCCGATGAGGAGGAGCGCCTTAAGAACGCGCCGCTGCAGGTTGAGGTCACTCGTCGCGAGAAGAAGCCGCGCCCGCACAAGAAGAAGTAGCGGGATATCAATCTTATTTAGGTACCTAACTTTTGGAGTACGTTATGTCTGAAGAGATCATCGAGGATATGCTTGAGGAGGTTGCCCCGCAGGTCGCGGGCGATTATCCCGAGATTGCACAGCGCTACAAGGCCGGTGAAGAGCTGACCGACGAGGAGCTCGACACCATTGCCGATGTCGCGATTTCCATCCTGCGTTCCATCCTTTCGCACTTCGATGCCGCCAACTCTCCTATCGATGAGTATGAGGGCGACGAGGGTGAGCTGATTCTGGATGTAACGGCTCCCGACCTTGCTGTTCTCATTGGCCGTCATGGTCGCACCCTTGATGCCCTTCAGGTTATGTTCTCTTTGCTAGTGAGCCGCAAGCTTGGCTTTAGGTATCCGGTTGTAGTGGACGTCGAGGGATACAAGAGCCGCCGTCAGGACAAGGTTGCCTCCATGGCTCAGTCTGCAGCCGAGCGTGCCATCCGCACTCATAAGAGTGTTTCGCTTCCGCCCATGAATGCCTACGAGCGCCGACTGGTTCACATTGCACTTCGTGGCAATGACGCCGTCGATACTCATTCTGAGGGTTCTGACCCCGATCGCCATGTGGTGATTGTTGCTCGATAATCTACTCGAGCTTATGCTAAGGGGACGTGGTTTCCACGTCCCCTTTTTTTTGTCAAAAGTTCTCGATACACTGATTTTTGTCAGAAAGGAGCTTTCGTTGTTAGTACTTACTGATCAGCAAGCTGACGAGATGTTGACTCGTCTAACTTCCTATTGCAAAGAGTATTCCTTGAGCGTATCTGATATTGAGATGAGGAATTGTATTCAGCATTTGGATTTGGTTCTGGAAACAAATAAGACAACTAATCTCACCCGTATTCTTAACGTTGAAGATGCTGCGGTACTTCATATCCTCGACTCACTTGTTTTGCTCCCCTATATCAATAAGGCTCCTGAGGGAGCTTTGCTCGATATGGGGACAGGTGCGGGCTTCCCTGG
This sequence comes from uncultured Collinsella sp., assembly GCA_900546755.1. Classification (GTDB taxonomy): domain Bacteria; phylum Actinomycetota; class Coriobacteriia; order Coriobacteriales; family Coriobacteriaceae; genus Collinsella. The sequence continues at coordinate 13,992 of UREC01000025.1, forward strand.
TATTCCGTTAACCATAACCACGCATCGTAAAGCTACTTATATTGACTCTGTTGGTAAAAAGGTTGATGCCGTCAATTCTTTTGTTCATGCTCTTGGGTTGAAACATGCTCATGCGGTCCATGATCGTCTTGAAGAATATGCTCGAAGCCATAAGAAGCCGTTCTCTGTCGTAACTGCCCGCGCACTGGCTCCTCTACCGATTCTTGTTGAGTATGCAGCTCCGTTCCTCAAGGATGGAGGGCTATTTGTTATCACCAAGGGCAATCCTTCGGATGAGGAGCTTGCTTCTGGCATGTCAGCAGCTAAGATTTGTGGCTTCACTTTGCTTCTGAATGACGCAATCGATTTGCCTGAGGGCTTGGGCCACAGGGAGTTCATTGTTCTTAAGAAGAGTCATCCAGCATCTGTTTCATTGCCTCGTGCAAATGGCATGGCAAAGAAGAATCCGCTTGCCTAGATGTTTCACGTGAAACATAATGGATACTAACAACTTGCAGTGTTTCACGTGAAACATGGCAGTTGATATCGAATCGGAATGTTTCACGTGAAACATCCTCCGTTTGACAGCTTTAATACACACCAGGAGGGACCGTGGGATTTCGCGACGTTAAGCGTTCTAAGAACGCAAAAGACACGCGTATCATTGCAATCATCAATCAAAAAGGCGGCGTCGGTAAGTCAACAACGGCTGTAAACCTTGCAGCAGCACTGGGTGAGCAGGGTCGTAAGACACTGATTGTCGATTTTGATCCGCAGGGAAACAGCACCAGTGGATTTGGAATTGAAAAAGAAGACCTTGATCAATGCATCTATGATGCATTGCTGAATGATGTGCCCGCAGAATCGCTTGTTCTTGATACAAATTGCAAAAAGGTATTTGTAATTCCGGCTACAATTCAGCTTGCAGGCGCCGAAATTGAGCTCGTAAGCGCAATTGCTCGTGAAACCCGCCTCAAAGATTTGCTTGAGCCGATTCAGGACGAGTTCGATTTTATTTTCATTGACTGTCCTCCTTCGCTCGGCTTACTTACCATCAACGCCTTGACCGCAGCAGACAGTGTTTTGATTCCAATCCAGTGCGAGTATTACGCACTCGAGGGCGTTACGAAGCTGCTTGAGTCAATGAAGATGGTCAAATCACGTCTGAACAAGAGTTTAGACACCTATGGTGTGCTTATGACCATGTATGACTCGCGTACTTCTCTATCGAATCAGGTTGTTGAGGAGGTTCAATCGTACTTTGGGGACAAGGCGTTTAAGACGCTGATCCCCCGTACGGTTAAAATCTCCGAAGCTCCGTCTTTTGGAGAGCCAGTAATTACCTATGCACCTCAAAATAAGGGTGCAAAAGCGTATATGAACCTTGCAAAAGAGGTGATCAAGCGTGCCTAGTGTAAAGAAACGTGGCGGATTGGGGCGTGGACTCAATGCTTTGGTCTCTGAGGCCGAGTATGAGACCGGTAGTTCGTCTGCACCTGCTTCAAATGCTGCATCTGAAACAAAACTACCTATTGAAGATATCGTTCCTAACCCTAATCAGCCGCGAATTCACTTTAACGAAACTGAACTTCGTGAGTTGAGCGAGTCAATCCAAGAACATGGCGTTTTGCAGCCGCTTTTGGTTCGCAAGAATGGAAACGGCTATGAGATCATCGCTGGAGAGCGTCGTTACCAGGCGTCAAAGCTTGCTGGTCTTGAGGAGCTGCCTGTCATCATTAAAGATGTTAATGATGAAGAGATGCTGGCTCTTGCTCTTATCGAGAACCTTCAGCGTTCTGATCTGAATCCCGTTGAAGAGGCTAAGGGATATCGCCAGCTCATCGATGCCAGCGGTATGACCCAGGAGGCATTGTCGAAGGCTGTAAGTAAGTCACGCTCTGCAATTACAAACTCGCTGCGCCTTCTCGATCTCCCTGAAGTTGTTCAGCAGATGATTTTTGAGGGTAAACTTACTGCTGGTCACGCACGTGCGATTCTTGCAGTTCCCTATGAGGATGCTCGAATTCGACTTGCAGAGAAGGTTATTGCGGAGGGCCTTTCCGTAAGAGCGACAGAAAATCTTGCTCCATTGTTTTCTGCCGGAGAGACACCTAAGGCGCCGCGGCCTGCAACGCCTCAGTCTTTTAAAAAGGCCGCGCGTGTACTTCGTCAGGTGTTTAATACCAACGTGCGTGTGAAGAGCTCGCGTGGAAAGAATAAGATTGAGATTGAGTTTAAAGACGAAGAAGAGCTCTCTCGTATTCTTGGTGAAATGATTCAGTTTGATCAAGGAGGCCAAGATGAGGAATAAGATTCTAACTGCAATTGCATTGGCGACGACTGTCGCGGCTGGTGCCTTTGCTGGATATAAGATCGCGACAGACGATGAACTTCGAGGTCGTTTGCTTCGTGGCGCGCAAGATATCGTTGATACGTCCAAGAAGAAAATGGATGTTATGACAGAAGATGTTGCCATGCGCACTGCTCAGGTAACGAAAAATCCTAAGATTAATCAAGGTTGGGTTAGCAACCAATGGGAAAATGTAGGCTATTAGGTACCTAACAATTACTCAGCATATTCTAAGGGGCCCTTGTCTGATTCATGAGACAAGGGCCCCTTATTTTGGCCGTAAAAAATGGGACAGGAAGCAACTGATTCAAAATTGAGGTCAATAAATGAAACGGCCCCGGTTGCATATCCTGCAACCGGGGCCGTTCGATGTTTCACATGAAACGTTTTGGAGTGCGACTCCCCTATGCGTTCTTCTGAACTTTGAAGCGCTGTTTCAGCTGTCCGCAAGCGGCGTCAATATCGTTACCACGGGAGTTACGAATCGTGGTCTCGATGCCACGGGACTCAAGACGACGCTGAAGATCCTCAACCTTATGAATCGGCGACGGCTTGAGCGGGCTGCCCTCGATGTCGTTAAGTTGAATCAGGTTAACGTGGCACAGCGTTCCCTCGCAGAAGTCGCAGAGTGCCTGCATCTCGGGATTCGTGTCGTTGACGCCTTCGATCATGGCATACTCATAGGTCGGGCGGCGGCCAGTCTTCTCGGTGTAGAACTGAAGCGCTTCGTGAAGGCGAAGCAGCGTGTACTTCTTAACACCGGGCATGAGCTTATTGCGCGTCGACTGGATGGCGGAATGCAGGGAAACGGCAAGAGTGAACTGCTCGGGGATATCGGCAAATTTGCGAATACCGGGAATAACGCCGCTGGTAGAGACGGTGAGGTGACGAGCGCCGATACCGATGCCATCGGGGTCGTTGAGGATACGCAGTGCCTTGAGAACCTCGTCGTAGTTGGCAAACGGCTCGCCCTGGCCCATGAAGACAACACTTGTGGCACGCTCGCCAAAGTCGTTGGATACATGAAGCACCTGGTCGACGATCTCTTGAGCGGTCAGAGAGCGCTTGAGGCCGTTGAGACCGGTGGCGCAAAAGGCGCAGCCCATGCCGCAGCCTGCCTGGGTGGAAACGCAGACGGAAAGCTTGTTACGACGGGGCATGCCGACAGTCTCGACGGAAATGCCATCGTGGTACTCGAGCAGATACTTGCGCGAGCCATCTTTGGAAACCTGCTTGGTGAGTTCAGTCGGCGTATCAAAGGCAAAAGCCTCTTTAAGCTGCTCACGGAAAGCCTTGGGAAGGTTGGTCATATCGTCAAACGAACAAACGTTCTTCTCAAAGACCCATTCGATGAGCTGCTTCGCGCGGAAGGCGGGCTGGCCAAGTTCGGCCACGAGCTCGCGAATATCGTTTTGGCTCAAGTCGCGAATGTCCTGAGATTTAGTCTTGGGATTCATGGAAGCCTTTCGATTTTGGGGAAACGTAGAGGGTATCGCTACAATATGGTATCAGCTGCAGAAATTATAGAGGAGGAGTCTGCCCATGCCGGGTAAAAGCCTAGAGAACATGCACGTAGCGGTCTTGGCGGGCGGTCATTCCGCTGAGCGCGAGATCTCGCTCGATTCGGGAAAGAACGTTGTGGTGGCACTGAAGGAAGCCGGCTACACCTCGGTGGAGCTGCTTGACACGGCCGCTGATGACTTTATGGTAACCATGGCGACCGGCGGATTCGATGTGGCATTTATCGCCATGCACGGCGCCGGCGGTGAGGATGGCGCCATGCAGGGTGCCATGGAGACCCTGGGTATCCCCTACACGGCCTCGGGCGTACTTGCCAGCGCCTGCGGTGCCGACAAGGAGGTCTCTAAGCTCCTATACGCCAAGGCGGGCATTCCCATTGCCCCCGGCCTTGCGCTCGAGGTGGGCGACGAAGTCGATATCGATCATATCGTCGAGGTTTGTGGCGAGCGCTGCTTTGTGAAGCCGGCCGTCAACGGTTCCAGCTATGGCATTTCCCTGGTCCATGAGCCCTCCGAGCTGCCCGCGGCAATCGCCAAGGCGTTTGAGTACGGCGACAAAGTGCTGGTCGAGAAGTGCATCGAGGGTACCGAGGTCACCGTCGGCGTATACGGCGAAGATGACGTGCGCGCCCTGCCGATTGTCGAGATTCGTAAGCCCGAGGACTGCGAGTTCTACGATCTGGACGTGAAGTATGTCGACCCTACGGATATCCATCGCATTCCGGCGCAGATTTCACCCGAGAATTACGCTCGCGCTCAGGAACTTGCCTGTGCCGCTCACAAGGCCCTCGGTTGCCTGGGTATCTCGCGCAGCGACTTTATTGTGAGCGAGGACGGCCCCGTTATCCTCGAGACCAATACCATTCCCGGCATGACCGATACGTCGCTGTATCCGGATGAGATCCGCCACACCGACGACATGACGTTCCCGCAGGTCTGTGACAGCCTGATCCGTATGGGCCTTCGTCGAGCGGGCATTGCATGCTAATCGAGGACGCGGTTTCGTCAGGAACGCCGCAGTTTGTCATCGACTCCTATGCCACGCTTGCCGACCGCGCCAAAACGCAGTCCTTCGGCCTTATCGAGGAAGATGTGATTATCCTCGATACCGAGACCACGGGTCTTTCGGTGCAGGACAACGAGCTGATCGAGATCTCGGCGGCCCGTCTTTCGGGCCGCGAGGTCATCGACCGCTTCGATACCTTCGTGCATCCCAGGCAGCTGATTCCCGCCGAGATTACCGAGCTCACGAGCATTACAAATGCCGATGTTGCAGATGCCCCGTCGGCGGTTGAGGCCGTCGCCGCTCTCGCCGATTTTGTCGGTGGCTGCCCGGTGATCGCACACAACGCCACGTTCGACCGCTCGTTTATCGAGTCGGTCAAAGGCGGCGTCAACGTGAGCGATATTTGGATCGATTCGCTGGCGCTGTCGCGCATCGCGCTTCCGCGCCTGGCCTCGCACAAGCTGTCTTTTATGGCCGATCTGTTTGGCTGCGACTCGGTATCACACCGTGCCAATGCCGACGTCGACGCCCTGTGTGGCGTATGGCGCGTGTTGCTCGTGGCGCTCACCGACTTGCCCCAGGGCTTCATGGCGCGCCTAGCCGACATGCATCTGGACGTGCCTTGGTCCTATCGTCCTATCTTCTCATTCTTGGCAGGGCAGAACCCTGGTTCCATCTTCTCTCTCAGCGCCGCTCGTGCTGACGTTCTCAAGGCCGATCGCGCCGACGATCGGGTGGACGCCGATGAACTGCCGGTTCTCAAGATGCCGAGTCGTGAGGAGATCGAGGCAGACTATGCGCCAGGTGGCCTGGTCAATCGCATGTATCCCACCTACGAGCCGCGTGATGAGCAGATCGCGATGGCGCTCGAGGTCCGCGATGCGCTGGTCACGGGCACTCATCGAGTAATTGAGGCAGGCACCGGCGTCGGCAAATCGATGGCCTATCTGGTGCCTTTTGCCGAGGCAGCACGCCGTAACAACATCACGGTTGGTATTGCGACCAAATCGAACAATCTTGCCGACCAGCTTATGTACCATGAGCTGCCAAAACTTGCGGAGCAACTGGACGGTGGTCTGTCATTTTGCGCTCTCAAGGGGTATGACCACTATCCGTGCCTGCGCAAGCTTGAGCGCATGAGCCGCGGCCAGGTCGAGATTACCACCAAGCGCGATCCGGCGGACACGCTCACGGCGGTCGCGGTCATTATGGCGTACGTCTGCCAATCAGCCGATGGCGACCTCGACTCGCTCGGCATTCGGTGGCGCAGCGTCAACCGTCCCGACTTTACGACGGCCTCGCGCGAGTGTGCTCGTCGCCTCTGCCCGTTTTTCCCTGATAAATGTTTGGTCCATGGCGCTCGCCGTCGTGCGGCGCATGCCGATGTGGTGGTCACCAACCATTCCCTGCTGTTCCGCAACGTCGCGGCCGAGGGCAGGATTTTGCCGCCGATTCGTCATTGGGTAATCGACGAGGCCCATTCCATCGAGCGCGAGGCGCGCCGTCAGTGGGCGCGCGTGGTGTCGGCGGACGAATCACGCGTCCTGTTCGAGCGCCTGGGTGGCTCGAGCACCGGCGCGCTAAGCCAGGTTTCCCGTGATTTGGCAACCTCCGAGGGCTCTACGCTCTATCTGGGCCTTACTGCCAAGGCGACGTCGACGGTTGCCCGCGCGAGCATGGCAATCGCCGACGTGTTCGATGGCGTTCGCGAGCTCGGCCGCCGTGCGCGTGGGGGTTATGACAATGCCAATCTATGGATTGGCCCCGAGCTGCGCGAATCAGACGACTGGCATGATTTCTTACAGTCGGCCTACACTGGCATCGACGCATTGGAACAAGCTGACAAGAGCGTCGACGCGCTGGTGCAAGCCGTCGCCGCCGACAAGCCCGAGGTTGTTGTCGACCTGGGTGATATCTCGCGCCGCCTGCACGAGCTGGCCGAGAACCTCAAACTCATCATTGATGGCACCGATGAGCACTACGTGTATTCGCTGCAGGTCAATCGCAGGCTGCGTGCCGGCGGAGAGTCGATGACCGCAGAGCGCATCGACATTGGCGAGGCCTTGGCAACCGAGTGGCTGCCCGAGGTTCACACGGCTATCTTTGCCTCGGCGACCATGACGGTGTCCAAAAGCTTTGAGCACTTTAACCATGCGGTCGGCCTTGATCGCATCGGTGCTTCAACGTCGTCATCGCTGCACTTGGATTCGAGCTACGACTTCGATTCGAACATGGCTGTAGTCGTTGCGGGCGATATCCCCGATCCGCGCGATCGTGAGAGCTATCTTACGGCGCTCGAGCGCGTACTGGTCGACGCCCATCTTGCCATGGGCGGATCGGTGCTCACGTTGTTCACCAATCGGCGCGACATGGAGGACCTATACGCCCGCGTTGAGCCCAAGATGGCCCGTGCGGGTCTGGAGCTCAACTGCCAGCAGCGCAACTCATCTCCTCGTCGCCTGCGCGACCGGTTTATCAACGAACCGACCTCGTCGCTTTTTGCGCTCAAGGCCTTCTGGGAGGGGTTTGATGCCAGCGGCGAGACGCTGCGCTGCGTCATCATTCCCAAGTTGCCGTTCTCGAGCCCCACGGACCCGCTCTCGTGCGAGCGCAACCTGCGCGAAGACCGCGCATGGGCGCGCTATTCGCTGCCCGAGGCGGTGCTCGAGGTTAAGCAGGCCGCGGGGCGTTTGATTCGCTCGTCGACCGATAGCGGCGTGCTGATCTTGGCGGATCCTCGCCTGGTGACGAAGGGCTATGGCAAGAAGTTCTTAACGTCGCTGCCCACGAGCTCCTACCAGCGCATCGAATCGGCGCAGATCGGGCACTATCTACAGCTGTGGCGTGCACGCCACGAGCGGCGGCGCTAAAGCGGACAGACGAGGGTTTTTGCCATATCGCACAGACGCTTTGACAGGGCGGGGTCATCCAAGATGCGGATGGCTCCGCCCGCTGCGATTATCTGGCTCAGCAGCCAACGCTCGGAGCCGTAATGTACGGTTACCGTTGCCATGTCTGTCCCGCTGCGTTCGATTAGGGTGATGCCGGCCCAGTCCAGATGCTCCGCCATATCGAATGGCATCAAGAGCTTTGCGCTACGCTGCGTCCGGGCAAGGGAATCGTGGAGGGATGCAACGTCCGGTGCGTGAGGCACGACGGAGTCTTCCGTCAAGGCGAGTCCCTCGATTTTATCCATGCGATAGGTGCGCTGCTCATCGACCGCGATGTCCCAGGCAATCAGATATGTTTGGTCGCCGTTTGCTGTAATGCGCAAGGGGTCGACCAGACGCTCGCGTGGCCGCGCATCGTCCATCGAGCGATACGAGATACGACAGCGAACGCCGTCCTGAATGGCGCAGCTCAGCTGCTGCCAGTGCGACCCGTGGTTGACGGTGTCAAAGACGTGCTGGTTATAGCCGAGCTCTTCGGGTAGAAGAGCATGTCGAATTCGAGCCGCCGCCTGGGGCTCGATCCCCAACGATTCAAGTTCGTGGTTGAGCACAGCGCCCTCGGCGGCACTCAGGCGCAGCGGTAGTACACGCCCGGCGTCACCGGTGAGGACCACGCGCTCGCCGTGGCATTCGCAGATGATACGCGCACCCGATTCTCGGTCCGCGAGCGTCGAGACGATCTCGAGAATCTCGTCGAGCGACGCCCCCGTGATGTCAAAGCGACTGCAAATCTCGGTTCGTGTCATGCCGCTCTCGCCGGCGGCGTAGAGGGCCTCCATGATGTCGATGGCGCGCGAGAGCCTCTGCTCGCTGGTGAGTTTACGCACGGGCATGCTCGTGCACCGTCCTTTCAATGAGGTGGTTCCACGCCTGCTTGAGCGATTTGGGGGCCATGGGCCTCATGCCGTCCATGGCGTGGGCCATGCAAAATGAGGCGGCGGCTTCAAGATCTCGCACGTCAACGGTCCAAGTCCATCCCGAATCGGTGTGTGCGAGCTCACCTCGCCCGCGCGTGAGGCCGTTGATCATATCGATCTGCGTCTGCGGGGCGAACGAGAACGTAGCCGCAACGGGCGGGCGGTCGGCAAAATCGAATTCAAAGAACAGGTAGTCGCTGAGGTTGAAGTCCGCAGGGATGGCGTAGGCCTTCGAAGGACGCCAGGCGCGAACGATACGGTCGCAGCGGAATGTCCTGATGTCGTCGGTGACATTGTCGAGGCCGCAGAAGTACGCCACGCCCTCGCGCTCGAACATGCCGTAGACGCAGACGGTACGTTCTTTCTGCTCGCCGCGTCCGTTCTGATATAAAAATCGCAGCGCGCACCGCTCGGCAAAGGCGCTCCATACCGCATCGACGGTGGGAGAGCGCCAGACCGGCGCATCGTCCACCGCCGACATGCCGGTGAGGTAGGCAATCTTGGAGCGAATATCGGCAAGCGGCGCGGCAAAGGTGGATGAGCCGGCCGCTAACGTCTGGTCGATGGCGTTGAGCAGGATATCGGCGTCGTCTGCGGTGATGAGGCCGCCTGCAGCAAACGTGTGCTCGCGGTCGATTGTCCACGAGCTTTCCTCGGTCTCCTGCGCACCGGCGGGGCGAACCTCCTTGATTAAGATGCCACGCTCGAGCAGTTTGTCACGATCGCGCCGAAACTTGCGCTTATCCGAGTCAATGTTGCCCGAGCCATATCCCAGGTCAGAATCCAAGACGATCTGCTCGGTCGTCAGCGGTTCGGGGGAGCTGCTGAGCACAAAGAAAAGATTGAGGATACGCTGAGCCGTTTTATCGAAACTTGGCTCCGAATTTCCCTTTTTAATTGTCGCGGTCGCGTCGCTTGCCGTCATAGAGTCCTCGCATGGGAAGGTGGTTTGCTGCCATGATTTTAGTCCGATATGGAGATTAGGCTATATCCTTGTCCGCTCGGGGCGTTAAGATGGCCCGAATTCGGTCGTTTGCGCTCGCTCGGGGTATACTTTCGACTATATACGGTTCTAATGTGCAAGCATTGGGCCTATTTGTCGGATTATGGATGTGGAGCGCACATGGCGAACACCCAGAACTATATTAACCACCTGCTGCAGAACACCGGCATTACGCCGGCATGCAGCGAAGAAGAGCGCCTGGCTGCCGAGGATATCGCTCAGATCTTCCGCAACCACGGCTTTGATCCCGAGGTTCAGGAGTTCAATGCCCCGGCGCCCAGTAGATTGGCATTTGCCGTTACTGGCATCCTTGCGTTTGCCGGCGCCCTGCTGATGGGCATCGGCGGCGGTATCGGCTTGGTCGGCACCTTACTGGCCATTGTCGGTGCCGTGCTCTACGTGCTCGAGCGCACGGGCCACCCCGTGGTTTCGCGCCTGGGCAAGACGGGCGTGAGCCAAAATGTCATCGCCTACCACAAGGCCTCGGGCCCGCTTGCGTCTCCGCGCAACCGCCCGGTGGTCGTTGTCGCACACTACGACTCTCCCCGTGCTGAGCTGCTCGCCCGCGAGCCTTATGCTTCGTATCGTGCGCTCATTGCCAAGCTGTTGCCCGTTGCCACGGTTGCCCCCGCTGCCGTTGCCATCCTGCGTATCCTGCCGCTCCCCGGCGCGCTCAAGGTTCTGCTGTGGATTGTCGCGATCCTCGCTTCCCTCGTTGCACTTGTCAACGCGGCAAACATCATCTCTAACCGCCACATTCTTCCCTATACGTCCGGCGCGGTGTGCAACAAGTCTTCTGTCGCCGCTATGCTCGGCGTTATGGACAACGTTGCTCCCTTCCAAGGCGAAAACGAGTTTCCCGACGATGTTCCGTTCGATACCTATTTTGGGGAGCAGAAGCGTCGTGCCGAGGAAATGGCGCGCGCGGCGGCGGAGTATGCCGCGGCCCAGCAGCAAAACGACTACGGCAACACCATCGAGTATGAAGAGCCTACCTACGCCGAGGACGAGTTCGGTCAGCCGATTGCTCCCGACGCTCCGGCCGAGCCCGAACAGGGTGAGGCTTTCGACGAGCAGATCGAGGGCTTTGAGGGTGCGTCTGCCGACGAGACGCTGATTGGCGCCATTGTGCCCGAGGATCAGAATCAGGCTGTCCAGGCCGAAGAGTTCAATGACGAGGTTCCCGCTGCCGAGCCGGCGGAGGAGCCTGTCGCGGCCGAGCCCGAGCTCAAGCTCTATCGCAATGCCGCCGGCAACATCCGCTTTGGTTCGGATGCCATCCGTGCGCTCGGAATGCTTCCCGAGTCCTGCACGCTCGATTACGAGGAGGGCGAGGAGCCGACGTTTGAGGCCGAGCCTGCTCCCGTCGTGACGGCGCCTGCGCCCGTTGCCACCGTGGATGATGAGTCTGCCGTGGTTACCGCTGCCGTTGCCGAGCCCGAGGCAGTGTCCGCGATCGATCCCGCGGCAGGACTGGACATTTTGGCTCCCGCCGCGCCGGCGCAAGACGTTGCGCACGAGTCTGACGACGATTACGTTGAACAGCCGAGGCGTGCGTCTTACGAGAGCGATACTGATTTCTCGGCCGAGATTCCCGCGGCAACGCCCCATGCCGATATTGCATCCGCGTTCTCTTCGATTGGCGCCAGCGCTTCCAGCTTCTTTAAGGGTGCGCTCGCAAAGGGCAGGAAATTTGTTGACGATTTCGAGGAGAAGCGCGCTGCCGCACGCGAGGCCGCCGAGCAGGAGGCTATCGCTCAGCAGCAGGCAACCGAGGCGGCACGTGAGCTCGCGGCGCAAGAGTTCGAGCAGAACGAGGCTATGCAGTCCGTGCCCGTCGACGCTGCCGAAGCTACGACGTCCTTTGAGTCCCAGCAACCGGCGTCCGCGGATGTTGTTGAGGCGACGACGTCTTTCGAGGCTCAGCAGCACGTCGATAGCACCATGTCGTTTGATGCCGCGCAGTTCGATTCTACGATAACGTTTGAAAAGCAAGGCACCGCGATTGCCGAGTCCCTTCCTGTTTCCGATGAGCAGGGCGACGCGGCAGACGATGACGAGCCCATTGATGCTGCCGAAATTCAGGATGCTGCCAAGGACGAGTCCGTCGAGGCCAACTCTGACGAAGAGCAATACGCGGCAGCCGATCAAGGTGATTCAACCGAGGTCGAGCAGGAGGAAGTGCCTGCGGTTTCCGAGACTCCCGAGACGGATGAGTCGAGGCCTTACTCCACGCAGATTTTCACCATGCCGACCCCGAGTGGTTCCGGTGCCACGGTTGCCAATGTCGCTCCCACCCAGGACGAAACGGTCGATTCCCTTATGGCCCAGATTTCCTCCCAAGCATCGCCGCGTCCGCAGATGAATGTTCCCGATCCGGCGTCGGCACCGTCGCCTGCACCCTCTTCGTCTCCGCTGGCTTCGGTCCCCGATCCGTCGCTGCCGTCGATGAAGCAGACAAACGTTGCGTCTCGCACGTCGCTGTTCGACCTTCCCGATCCCTCCGCACAGGTCAACGACCCCTTTGCTACCGCCCAGGGTCCCGAACCCACATCGGCACCCGTTGCGCCTCCTATGCCCGTTGCGTCGGGCGCACAGCCGATCGAGACCATTTCGGCTCCCGCCCCTGCGGCACCCAAGTCTCGCAAGCGCGGCCTGGGCGGCCTGTTCGGTCGTAAAAAGAAAAACGAACAGGACAGCATGAGTGACTGGCTGGGCGTCGAAGACGATTACGATGCCAAGAAGTCCGGTCGCGGCATCGGTTCGTGGGATAATTTCGAGGACGATAACGATGGCTGGAAGGGCGGCGCTACGTCTTCCGACGGCGCTTCTTCCGAAGATATGCTCTCGGCTGTCGCCTCTATGGGCGACGATGAGCTGCTCGGTCACGATATCTGGTTTGTGGCAACGGGCGCCTCGGATTGTGATGGCGCCGGTATGAAGGCCTTCTTGGCTTCGCATCGCGATAAGCTCCGCGGCGTCTTCTTCATCAATCTTGAATCCGTCGGCGCCGGTAGGCTTTCGGTGGTGACGGTTGAGGGCGAACAGCAGCTGCTCAAGGGCGATCGCCGCATCATGAACCTGGTCAGCAAGGTGTGCAAGTCGTTCCATGTCGATTGTGGCGCGCTCGAGATGCCCTATGCCAAGACCGATGCCTACGCCGCGCTCGAGGCGAGCCGCCGAGCCCTCACCATCGCCGGCGTGGACGGCACGCGCCTGGCTTGTGCTCGTACCGAGGACGACCTGCCCCACAATGTCAACCCGACGAACATTGCCACGGTATCCGAGGTCGTGACCGAGGTTATCCGCCGTTCGTAGACGGAGCTCTAAGGAGTCAAGTTGTTTTCGTATATTAAGCGCCATTGGCCTGTCTACGTGATTTTGACCTTGATTGCCATTGCGTTAGGGTTTGGAGCTGCCTACATCGTGGGCGCGAAGGGCTCGACCCCCGCCTCCGCAATCAGCGAAGAGGTGGAGCAAGAACAGAGCACGGGCGCCGATGGGATTCCTGAGTCCGAGCAGGCAATCGTTGATGGTGGATCTTCGTCTGCAGAGTAGATGCGGCGATTTAAATGATTGAAAGCGGGCGAGCCGGGGGACTGGCTCGCCCGCTTTTTCATCGCGCTAGCGCTTCTTTGGGATTGACCTAAGGCGAGCGAACCATAGGGCTGCGGCACCCGAGGTCAGGAGCGCGGTGATGCAAGCGGCGATGGGAGCTGATCCTGTTGCCGGTAGGTCCTGCGGTAGGGTACAGCGTTGAATGACACGGTCCTCGTCATGTGACTCAAGTTTATCGCCGCCGCCGTTGCGGCAAAGATTGACGCGTGCGCTGTTGGTGAGTGCAGTTTGGGGTGTGTAAGCCGACGTTGCCTGCATGTGCACGACTGCGCCCCGAGCATCTGTGCCAAGGATTGCTTTGGCATCGTCAAGGTCGTCGTGCTCATCTTTGAGATCATCGCGGGTCCAAGAATCCGTATCGCTTCGAGTCGTAAAGTCGGCGGCTACCGCACCGTATTCAATGCGAATGCCCGTTACGACGGTATTGGATGCAAGGTCGAGTTCTTTCGCCTCGAGTGTGGCGGATTTCGTGGTCGAGACATCCGCCTTCCAGAGGTGCCATCCGTCGTAATCGACGAGGCGGCAATCCTCACCCAATCTTTCTATTACTTCGTCGGACTCAAGCCAAGGATTTTCGTGCCCATCGTCAAGTGTCGCGTTTGCCGGCTCATCGGTGTCTGTCGAGTCCAACGGCGTCGTGCGATACCACACGTTGCACAGACCGTTGAGGTCGCCGATGGCGACGGGTGTTTCGATTGAGACGAATCTCGCCGTATCGTCCTTGGCACACTCAAGATCATCGGTAATCGTAAACTCATCAACCCAGGTAGCTGAATCGTTTCGAGCGTCGATGGCATAGGAGAAAAGACCGTCCGTATTGGTTTGCGTTGCGGCGCGGTTTTTTCCATCGCCGTTAGCCAACAGACCCTTCCCGATAGGTTGGACAAGTTCCTGACGCTTGTCGACCTGTCCTTTGATCTCGATGGGCGCATCCTTCATCGCGACGGATTGGACTTCTCCCGTATCCTTTATTTCAAACGTTATCTCCTCGGCAAGGTCATAGGTCCGCGGAGACATCGTTTCGCGCAACGAGTAGGTGCCGGGTGCAAGATGTTCGATGCGGTGCGGCTTGTCGGATGAGGTCCAGGAGTCTATTTCGGTTTTATCGGGACCATATAAGGTGAGTTGTGCGCCTTTCATTTCCTGCTCTCCGCTTGCATCGACCTTGGAGATATCAACCTTGGTGTAATCGTCGGATACGTTAAGCCGTGCTTCTACAACGGGTGTTTTCTGGTCGGCATAAGTAAGGTCGACGATATGGTGCGTCCGGTCGAGTAAGAAGCCGGTCGGCGCTTGAGTCTCGACAACCTCGTAGCGTGCGGTGCCAGATCCCAGCGGGAGGTCGTCCGCGCGTGCTTCTCCAGTTTCATCCGTCGTGACGGTAGCGACAGCCTCGCCGTCGAGCGCGGCAATGCTACCGTCGGGGCGCACGATATCACCTGAGGCACGGATCTCAAAGATGGCGCCCGCGAGGCTGCTGCCGTCTACGGCATCGGTTTTAACGATCCTGATGTTTCCGGTCGCGGCGTGGTCATAATACGAGACGATTGCAACGGGCGTTAGGTTTATATCGGCGGGTATGTTTACCTCGATCTCTCCGCCGACAAGATAGGGCTCTTTGGCCGAGGTTTCGCGTACATAATAGGTGCCCGGCACGAGCGATTCGGGCAGTGTGACGGTGCCGGTCGCGTCAGTCGTAAAGGTGTCCATTACGTTATGTGCTGGATACCAGCATGTTTGTGAGACAGGTTTGTGATTGCTGTCGAGGAGTTGGAAGGTGAATCCGGCTAGGGGAACAGAGGCGCCTGTTTGGGCATCGCGTTTTACAATCTGGAGATGCGTCGACAGAGCGTGGTTGTCCACGATATATTGAAGCTCGGCGCCGTCGGAAATCTGATTGGCCTCGACGGTCCATTCCCCCGCACGTTTAAAACCCTCGGGGACGGTTTCCGGAACCTCACGAACCGTGTAGCCGGCGCGGTCGTATGGGACGGCTCCGTGGACACCGGCTGGTCGCTTGCCTGTGCCGAACCATGCTTCGGGCTGGTCTTTGGTGGAGGCAAAGCCATAGATGTTTGTAGTCAGTGTGCCAACAACCTGTTGAGAGCTGTTACTGACAACCTCAAAGACAACATCTCCTGCCGGCTGCTCCAGGCCGGATTGATCGCTATTGCCGTAGTCCTTGAATTTGGAAATCTCAAGGTCAAACGCAATGGGGATATTGGAAACGCGAGATTCGATCTCGACCACGCCTGAATCGCCGAGTTGGTCGGCTCCAACGGTGTAAGACCAACTGTCACCGGAGGGCAAATAGCCCTCGGGCGCCTTCGATTCATAGATGGTAAAGGTTCCCAGGGGGACATCGGTGAGGGTAGCTCGACCGCTTTCATCGGTCCTGAGAGTTTGTGTCCATCCAGGGGTTGATTGCGATACGCACACGAATTCTGCTCCTGCGAGCGAAGCTCCAACTTGGGGGCCTGCATTCGTTGCGGCGTCGAGCTTTACAATGCGCAAGGTAATGGTGCCGGGTTGTTCATCAATGGTGACGTATCCGCCGTTATTCGTCGTGGTAAAGGCAATGCGATCGTGCAGGGGGATATAACCAGCTGGCGCTGTTGTCTCAACTAGGTAGTATGCCGTGTTGGGTAGGAGTGTTGCCTGCGCTCGACCGTTGCTGTCCATCTGGACGGTGCCGACACGCGCGCCGCTGGCGCTCTCAAAAACATCGAATGTTGCCCCGTCAAACTGATAAGTATTGTTTCCGCTGGTAATGGCAGCGTTTGCAGACTGCTTTTGGAAGGAAACAGAGACCGCCGGCAGTACATAGAGCATGTCTTGACGTTTGCTGCCGCCCGATACGGTTCCTATATAGCGCCGCGCGCGGTGCGGAGCGGCTTTGATGCTTCCTGATTTTGCGCTGTCGTGGAGCCACCGCGCAGCCGCCACGACTTCATTGTCGGCGGTAAAGTGCCCGCTCTTGGTTTTGCCCTGAGCGGTCGTGTAGGAGTAGGTGCCGTCGACATGGGTAGTGCCGTTGAGCATCCATACGGCAAGCTGGGTGGCGGCGCGGGCGCGATCGGGTGAAAGATGGTAACCGCCAAACGACGTGGCGGTAGGATATCCGTGACAAACGATTGCCGCGAACTCGTCGTCGAGCCACACCCAGCCTTGATCAAAGTTGAGCCATGGACCGCCCGGCTTGGTGGGCCCGGGGCGTTCCTGGTTCATGCAGTAGGCGATCGAGGCGTCTTGAGCTTCATACTTGCCGATGAAGAAGGGCCCACAATCATCGCTAATAGTGCGGAAGCCGAGCTGGTCGTAGCCATCGACGGCAAATGCGGCTCCCGGTGCCAGACAGCCGAAAAGCAGGAAGAGGAGCAGGAGCAGCGGACCTGTTGCGATTGCGCTGTGGACAGAGTGCGTGGGTGCGTTGGACATGGCTGCTCCTTATCCCTCGTGCGCCGCATGGGGAGGTTGCGACGCGTAGGATGAGGCTACCCCCGAGGTTCATGCGGGTAAGTACCAGAGCCTGACCAAAAGCTTGCCCAATTCCTGACAAATTGAGCTCAAATACAACAATCAGGCAAAAGCGCAGGTAGAAGATAAGGAGAACAGGAGGCCAAAGGTCCTCGTCTCCACAATTGATGCGATTTTCAAACGAATCTCCACAGCTAAAACAAGCATCGCCACCCTTGTATCGAACAAGACAACCGCGTTATACTAGCCAACACACAAGCGGGCATCGCCAAGTGGTAAGGCATCAGCTTCCCAAGCTGACACTCGCGGGTTCGAGTCCCGTTGCCCGCTCCATTCGAATTTCAGGCACGGTAACGTTTCGTTACTGTGCCTTCTTCAATAAAGTGCCGGGACTCGAACCCGACAGGGTGCGAGCGTTAAATAAACGCGAAGCGTTTATAGCGAGCAGGCAAGGTCGCCGATAGGCGACCGCAGCCGGTGCGGATTTGCGAAGCAAATACGCGGACGTCCCGTCGC
>UREC01000026.1:0-29765 GCA_900546755.1 uncultured Collinsella sp.
GCATGAATGAAAAAGAGGCTGTTACACCGGTTTTATCCTTGTGCAACAGCCCCTTTCCTTTACTTCAGCAGCTTATCCAGTTCGTCATAAATGGACTTGACCTTCGTGCCGACAATGACCTGACAGGCGTTTTTCCCCGGACGGATGATGCCTGATGCGCCTGCCGCTTTTACGGCCTGCTCATTGACCTGATTGTAGTTCTTGACCACAAAGCGCAGGCGGGTAGTGCAGTAGCTGGCAGATACTACGTTGTCTTTGCCGCCGATGCCTTTCAGAATGTCCTGTGCAACCAGTGCATATTTGTTTGCTTCGGCAGGGTCTGTCCTTTTCTCAGCCGCTTTGTTTTTCCCGGAGCGGGAATAAACAAAAACAACGGCACACACGACCACAACAGCAAGGATGATAAGTAATGTTGATGAATTCATAAAACTTCTCCTTTTACAAGCAGATAAGGCGCAGCGCGTCCTCATCAGCAATCAATATCGAATGCTCTTTGTTTACCCTAACACAACATCGCTGTTATGTCCAGTCTCTTTTCAGCTTTATACGGACATTCTTTCTTGCCTTGTGAATCGCCACAAATTGCCATTCGGTCGAAAGTCTCGGATAGTGCGTCAGGGAGGAATATGCCGCATGATTTTTATTTTCTGCCATATAGTCCTGCAAGGTCACCTTGGAAAACCGAGGGTCATGGAGCTGCGCTTCATCGGGATGCGGCTGCTCCGATTCTACGCTCGGTTCCAATTCGATCGGTTCATCGGTCAGCCAAGTGTCCATAAGACAATATTGTTGTTCCTTTTTCTCCGGGTGAAAGCGATAATGAAGGATCACATAATTGGCGGGGTACTTGACGGGTCCCTGCTTTTTGAAAGGGTGTTCGATCACACCGTTTTCCAGCACAGTGACCGTGATCATTTCCGCTTTTTTAGTAAGCGGATTCTGAAACACGATATATTGCCCGGCTTCTTCGATCTTCAAGATCGGCCCCGGCACAGGTTCATCCGGTGCTTCCAGCATCAGCGTCAGTTCCTGATCGCGAACTGACAAAAGCTCGCTTTTGAAATACAGCCGGAAGATGACCCACCCGGTATTCAGATCGAATCCGTAATGCTCCACCAGCTTTCTGGCCGGATAATATTCCTTGGGGGTAGCGGGAGACATTCGGAGCGGATTCCAGATGAACCGTTCCGAACGCCATTCATCAATACAGTCGTTTCCTGTCAAAAGATGTCCCATAGGATGAAAATGAAAGGGATCGTATTGATCCATCATCAGCCGTTCCAGCGGCGAATGGAACCCGGCATTCCTGTGCTTTTCATAGATCGTCAGTCGGTTCTTCAAATGATAAAATGGCAGCTTACGCACCACATCTACTACCAATCCGCCCGGAATCGGAAAAACTGCAGGGATCAGCCATTCTTCCTTTTTCCAAGTGAACGATACGTCCATTCTGGCCGCATCGTTACTTTTGATCGTCCCCCATACCATAGTGGGATCGACCATCTGCTGGTAGTTTGCCAAGCACTCCATAAAACTGTCCTCACCTGTTTATTAACGAAAAAAGACGGCTCCGTATAACCGAAGCCGTCTTTTATCAACTGTGGAAATGGAAACTCACTGGACGAATTTCAGTTTTCCAACCATGCGTAATCAAATTCTGTAAAGTCGTGGATGTAATGCTCTGCACCAAGCTGGATCAAATCCGACCCGTCTGCTTTTTCACCGATGGCAACGATCTGACCTACGCCATTTCGTTTTGCCAGAGTGATGGCAGCAACACTATCCTCGATGACCATACATTCCGCGAACGGAACGTTCAGTCGTCTGGCAGCTTCCAAGTGCATTTCGCCTTTATTCGCATAGGTTCCATCGTCGTAGACAACATCTTCTTTCTTCAACCATTTCCCAATAGGGAAGCTGTCGAAGTAAAAGTCAACGTTTGCCTTGATGGAAGCACTTGCCAGAATAAAGGGGATGCCCCGCTCATGCAAGCCTTGCATCAACTTTTCAGCACCTGCTACGAGGTGTAAACTGTCAGGATTTCTCCTACACACCTTGCGATACAGTTCCTCTTTCCGCTCCGAGTATTGCTTTCGCTCCTCGGCATTGAGCCACGGTGCCATGTTCTGAATGATCGACTCATTGCACGGTCCGCAGATCAGTTTAGGGTCAAGAGGGTTCAGATCTTCGGGATGTAATTCATGATAGATCTCTGACCACGCTTCCATGTGAAAGCGGGTATCAAAGAACATCGTCCCATTAAAATCAAGAAGTACAGCGTGCATTGCAGCTCCCGCTTTGAATTAGACGAAGAGACCAAAGAATGCGCCGACCAGACCGATCACCAGCAGCAGAGCGATGCAGGTAACGGGCTTCCAGCCCTTCTTCTTCATCAGGAAGAACAGACCGAGGGTCAGAGCCAGAGGAATCAGCTTGGGCAGAACGCCGTCCAGAATGCTCTGGATAACGATGGGGCTGTCGCCGTTCTCGATGACGGTAGCGATGGTGGTTCCGCCGTAGTTGGAGGTCAGAGCACCAACGATGAAGACGCCCAGCATGGAAGCTGCACGAGTGAACTCCTTAGCGTTTGCAGTCAGGATGTCGATTGCCTTAGTACCCAGATTGTAAGACCAGTACATCAGGAAGAAGCGGCAAGCAAACTGCACGATGTTGAAGATCAGCAGGAACAGGATAGGACCAGCAAGCGATCCGTTGATGGCCATATTCGATGTAATACCTGCGGTAATGGGAACCAGCGTGAACCAGAAGATTGCGTCGCCGATACCGCCCAGAGGACCCATGGCAGCAACACGCACGGCACGGATGGTTTCGATGTCAGCCTTCTGCTGCTCCAGAGAGAGGATGATGCCCATGACGAAGGTGACCAGGAACGGGTGAGTGTTGAAGAACTCCAGGTTGTGGCTCATGGAAGCCGCGAGGTCGTTCTTGTTGGTGTGGATCTTCTCCAGACCGGGGATGATGGAGTAGAGCCAACCAGCGGCCTGCATACGCTCGTAGTTGAACGAGGCCTGCAGGAAGCAGGAACGCCAAGCCATCTTGTTGAGGGTCTTCTGGTCGAGCTGCGGAGCAGGAGTGAGATCCTCGTAGTGCTCCGGGATCACATACTCATTAGATGCCATCTTCGAAGTCACCTCCGTCAGAAACAGCTGCACCCTTCAGCTCGGTCTGCTGCTGGAAGTCCCAGAAAGCGATGCCGAAGCCGATGAGAGCGAGGATGAGCAGAGCAGGGGTTGCCAGAGAATCGTTGGCAACGGTGATGAGCGCGAGGCCAAAGCCCATGAGGAAGAAGCCCCACATATCGCGGTTCATCATAACCTTGAGCAGGACGGCGAAGCCGACGAAGCGCATCATGCCGCCTGCAGCGGAAAGACCGGTCTGCAGCCAAGTCGGGATGGCGGAAGCGATGGTCTGACCGATGGTGGCGCCAGCGATGAAGAACAGGGTGACGACGACGGCGAAGATCAGGCCGAGCAGAGCCATGGCGAAGTAGTTCAGACGCTCGATACCCTTGGTGTCAGCGTTGTGGGCCATGTTGTCCGCGGAGGACATGAGCGGCGACATAAGCGTGAAGACCAGGGTAACGCCGAGCTGACCAAGCAGAGCGAACGGAATGGCAAGGCCGACTGCCGCGTTGGGCTCGAGGCCCGTAGCGATAGCGAGAATGGCTGCCATGATGCCGCCGATGACGGCGTTAGGCGGCTGAGCGCCTCCGATCGGCATGTTGCCGATCGTCATGAGCTGATAGGTACCACCCACGAGAAGACCGGTGTTGAGGTCGCCAAGGATAAGACCGATGACGGCGCCGGTGACGATGGGCTGATAGAGAGACTCGAGGAAGTTGAACTGGTCGATTGCCGCGACGAACGTGACGATGAAGACCAGAGCGACCTGGATGATCGAGTATTCCATCTTGCTCCTCCTTTCAAAATGTATGTACGCACTTTGGATATCACGTACAGAACGTCAGGGTTTCAATCCTGACAACGTGGATCACGAGGATTACGAGAAGAGCTTGCTCGTGTCCTCAACAGGCGTGCTCGGAACGCGCCTGATCTCCAACTCCACCCCCAATTCCTGCAGCTCTTTAAACGCAGCGACATCCTCGTCGTTAACTGCGACGGAGGTGGCGACTTGGCGCTTTCCTTCCGACATGTGCATGTTGCCGATGTTTACCTTCTTTATAGGCACACCGCCCTTGACGAGCGTAAGCACGTCTTCCGGTGTTTCGGCCACGATGAAGATCTTCTGGCGCGGGCTCGCCTTGCCAATGACGTCGATGGTCTTCTGCAGAGAGAAGAAACGAGTAGCGACGCCGGCGGGAGCGGCCATCTTCATGAGGTTCTGGCGCATGGTGTTGGTCGACACATCGTCGTTGGCGACGAGAATGAGGTTGGAGCCCAGGGTGGAGTTCCACTGGGTAGCGACCTGACCATGGACCAGTCGGTTATCGATGCGGGTAAGAAGAATGTTGGGTTCTGCCATGTTGATCAGCTTCCTTTCGTTATTTGCTGACGACAGTTACTTGATCTCCTGAATCGCGTAACGCGAAACATCTACAACGGCGCCGGATCGGACTTTGATCTGGACCTTCTCGCCTTCGATGCCTTTGACGGTTCCGTAGATACCGCCGGCGAAAAGAACTTCCTGACCCGGCTTGAGCTCCGTGTGCAGCTCCTTGAAGTACTTCTGCTTCTTCTTCATGTTGATTTGCGACCAGATGGTGTAAATCAAGCCCATAATGACAAGCAGGCCTAAAAGGGCGACCGAGGAGCTCAGGACGTTGGCTCCGAAATCGGCCATTAGATGCCGTCCTCGTCGCCGAAGATATCCTCTTCGTCGGAGCCGGCAACGGATGCGACCGTCTGGGCGGTGATGCCCGTCTGGCCAACGGTCACGGCCTGCTCGCCAAGCTCGGCGAGCGTGGCGTTACCGCGGAGGAACAGAAGCTCAATAACCATGGGAAGGTTGGTGCCGGTCAGGACCTCGACATTGTCGACATCCTGGGCGATCATCATCGACTGGTTGAACGGGGTACCGCCAAGCAGGTCGGTAAAGACGAGCACGCCATCGCACTCCTCGCGCATGGCGGTAATAGCGGCGCGGAGATCCTCACCGTAGGAAGCAGCCTGGTCGCCCTCGAAAGGAACGACGGTAAAAGCGGGCTGATCACCGGCGACCATAGCGATAGCGCTTGCGAGGCCGGGTGCGAACTGTCCATGACCGGTAAGAATAAAGCCAACCATTCAAATTTCCCTTCCGAAGGTGTGTACGATCTGAGTCCGATGTTTTCGGAAGCCAGCGGGCGGACGCCCTTAAAGCTTCTTGGAAAGCGTTCTTTGAAGACCAGTGGTCTCTCAACTGGTAGTAACCACGTGACGTGTTGTTGTCACTATATCATCACAGAAGAGGTCGCTTTCGCTGATTCACGCAGTAAAACGTTTTTGCACCGCTCACGGCGATAAATCGACCGTTTACCGCTCATTAACACTTCTACCTGCGGTTTTGAAACCGTTTCGAAATACTTTGACGAAAGATCGGAACCTTTTCTGTGTCTAAACAACGCAGGGTGGCCAAAAAAGGCATGTAGAAAAAATGCAGGTCATTGTGAAGATTTGTGAATTGGTCTTTTTGACTTAATACCAGTTAGAACCAGTTTAGAAATTATCGGTGAACGGTAGTTTTCGACCGCTCAGCGGTTATTTCCAATCGTTTGCAGCTCCTTTTCCATATGAATTAGGGAGACCCGATGAAGCACTTGCGCGGTTGCGGGAAATTTCGATACTCGTCCATCCCCCACGTGCCAAACTCTCACTCCCTAAATATGCCATAAGCTTTCGCTATTCGTCTTACAAACATAACTTACTCTAATCTGTAATTGTTTATCGTTTATCATTAAGTATGTTATAAGATTTAAATATCATCCTAGACATTGGTTGGAGGAGCTATGATCCGCTGGAACGTATCCAAATCGAATGAACCCATCAACCGCGAACAGGCAATAGCCGATCTGAGGAAGCTCGCTCACATCTGCAAATGGGCCACAATCTGCACCGCCGTAGCGCTCGCTCTGGGACTTCTCGCAGTCATTGCAATCGAGCTTCTACTCATATTGCCTAGCCTCTCCCAAGGGTTCTGCCTCCAATCCGTAGAGCTTAATGCCGGCGAAGGGCCATCTCTCGCTCTCGTCGGCGCCAATGAACAGACCCCTCTTATGCTTGTCGCGCACGACGGTCATACTGCCATAGGGAGCGCCATGATGACATGCCTTGCGCTTGCCATTGTGCTAAGCGCATACAGGTTTTTCTCCGCCATTGAAAAGGCGGGCAGGCCCTTTGACCTCGAATGCATCCGCATACTACGTCAAGTAGGACATTTGTTCCTTATTGGCGGCGTTGCTGTGAAGCTTCTTGGTGCCATAGTCACGGGGCTGATACTCTCAGGATTTGGCGGCAACTTTACGGATGCGCTTGGCGGCCAGCACCTCGACCTCTCTATGGTCTTTGCAGGCCTGATTATTAGCCTGATTGCCAGCGTCTTCCAGTACGGGTGTATCCTGCAAATACAAGATGACGAGTTGCTCTAGGGGGAATCCATGATTATTCTGCGGCTCGACCGCATGCTCGCCGAACGCAAGATCTCATCCAAAGAGCTTGCGGAACGCGTGGGCATCTCCCAGGTCAATATGTCGCGCATCAAGACGGGCAAGGTTTCTGCCGTGCGCTTTTCAACTCTTGACGCGATATGCCGGGCACTCGACTGCCAACCGGGCGATGTACTGGAATATATGCCTGACGATGAAGCCGATAACCTCTTTGGACTTAAAGATTAATTGAGATTATTTAACTACCGGTACCTCCGACGTAATAAGCCCGCTAGAACGGATATCGTTCTAGCGGGCTTATTCAGATAGTTCGGCTACGCGATCGGTAAGCTCAGGCAGATCTTACGCAAACAGGCCGTAAATGCTGATGTTGGCCTTGGCGTACAGGCTGTTGGCGTACTCGGTCCACTTGGAGCTGGCGCTCGAAGCCTGCGAAGAATACTGCTGGTAAGCGGTGTAATAGGCGGTCATTGCCTGCTTATAGGTCGCGCTATCGGCCGTAAAGGCATCGTCGGCGAATGCCTTGGCGTAGGTGCCATCGGCGTCCTTCCAGGTGCCCTTCTCGCTATCCCACTCATCGCCGGCAAGGTTGATGATGTAGTCGGCGTAGTCCTTGCTCGCGGTCTCCTCGTTGCCGTCAGCAGGCTCGGTCGGGGCGGTCGGCATGTTTGCGGAGCTATCGCCCACCTTCTTCTTGTAGAGCTTCTGCAGCGTCGCGGACTGACGGACGATCTGCTTGGCCTGGTCCTTGGACACGCCGTACTGCGTGGCCATGGTCTTGTAGTCGGAGGTGCCGATGGAATCCTCGGCGTACTGCTTCATTTCCTTGGAAGAAACGGTAACGCCCTCGTCCTCGGCAGCGTCCAGCAGAATCTGGTTGCGCACGTAGGACAGGATGACGTCAGCAGAAGGAGCGGTGTAGTTGCCATCGCTATCCTTGACGGTGTCGAGGCTGTACTGGCTCTCGATGGCCTCACGCGCGGTGATGTCGCTCTTCTTGCCGTTGTAGCTATAGCTTGCCACGGTCGAATCGAGCTGGTCCTCGGTCAGGGTCGCCGAGCCGACGCCCTTGCCGCCAAAACCACCGTTGCCGATAAAGAAGCCGACCACGGCAGCGATCACGACGGCGACCACAAAGATGGCAATCATCGTCTTCTTGTGCTTGCAAGCGTGGTCGTCCACGTCGGAGTCGTCGTCCTCGTCCTGCTCCTCGGGCATGAGGTTCTCGTCAGCGGCATCCGCGGCAATCTGAGCCTCCAGTCGGGCGTCCTCCTCCTCGGCCGTCGTGCCGGCGGCAATGTGCTCGGCAGACGTACCGGCGACCAGATCGATCTTCTCGTCCTCGTCACCGTCGGGGCCTTCGCCGCGCTCGATGATCTGGATGCCGTCGATCTCGTCCTTCTCGTCCTTCTTTTGAATCAGACCCATATCAATTACTCCTTGTTAGGAAACATAGTCCCCAATAGAATACGCCCGACGAGGCGCCGGGCGTATTGATTCTTAGGTTATACGCAAACACTTAAGTACTATTTAGGCGTTTGCAGCGTGCGTGCCTTAGGCCAGGTGCGCGATAACGGCATCGGCAAAGGCCTGCGTGCCCACGGCCCCCTCGACGGAGCCGGTCTGAGCACGACGCACGTCACCGGTAACCTGCTCGCCCTCGTCAAGCGTGGCGGAGACGGCGGCGCGAATGCGGTTGGCGGCGTCGTTCTCGCCCAGGTGATCGAGCATCATCGCAGCAGAGAGAATCTCGGCCGTGGGGTTGGCGACATCCTGGCCAGCGATATCGGGCGCGGAGCCGTGCGTAGCCTCAAAGATTGCGCAGTCGGCACCGATGTTGGAGCCGGGTGCCATGCCCAGACCGCCCACCAGGCCGGCGCACAGGTCGCTCACGATGTCGCCGTACAGGTTGGGCAGCACCAGGACATCGAAGTCGTTGGGGTTTTGGACTAGGCCCATGCAGGTGGCGTCGACGATCTTGTCGTTGAACTCGATATCGGGATAGCTGGCGGCCACCTTGCGCGCCACGCGCAGGAACAGGCCGTCGGTCGCCTTCATGATGTTGGCCTTGTGCACGGCCGTCACCTTTTTGCGGCCGCAGCGGCGGGCGTACTCAAAGGCATACTCCACAATGCGACGGCTCTTGGCGATGGAGATCGGCTTGATCGAGATGGCGGAATCGGCGGCGAAGGTCTTTTGGCCCGAACGCTCGACGAGCTGTGAGAGCTCCTCGACCTCGGCAGCGCCCTCATCGAACTCGATGCCGGCGTAGAGGTCCTCGGTGTTCTCGCGCACGATGACCAGGTCGACGTCGCGGAAGCGCGAGCCGTCGCCCGGCTGCGACAGGCAGGGGCGCACGCAGGCGTACAGGTCGAAGTGCTTGCGCAGGGCGACGTTAACGCTGCGGAAGCCTGTGCCGACCGGCGTGGTGATGGGGCCCTTGATGGCAACCTTGGTCTCGGCGACCGCATCGAGCACATGTTGGGGCAGCGGCGTGCCAAACTCGTCCATGACGCCGGCACCGGCCTCCTGGACGTTCCAGTTGATCTGGACACCGGTGGCCTCGACCACGCGGCGCATGGCCTGCGTAATCTCGGGACCGATGCCGTCACCGGGAATCAGGACTACATCGTGCGCCATAATCTGTTACTCCTCGTCTTCGGCGTCGTCAGATTTTTTAACGCTAGCACGCTTCTTCTTTTTGGAGAGATCCAGGCCAAAACGTTTAACAAGCATTTCGCAAATCTCGCTCGAACGGGCCTTGAGATAGCTGCCCTTGCCGTTCTCGGCGTCGAACTTAAGGCGCAGCGCAAGCTTCTCTGCGACCTCGGCGTCGATCTCGCCCTGGCAAAACTCGTACAGGCAACCGAGCATGTCGCGATACTCAAGGTCGCCGTGGTAGCACTGGATGGCCTCATCCAGGATGGGCCAAGCCTCGCGCGAACGCTCGACACTCGTGGCACCCCACACGCACAGCAGGCGGAAGGCGGCATAGCGCAGCGTGGAGGAGATCTCGTCGAACAGTGCGGTCTCGGCGCCCTCAAAGGCATCGCCCAGCTGCTCGGGGCAGGTGGTGGCGAGCGCCGTCAGGGCATCGAGGGCCTCCCAGCGGGTCTGCGCCTCGGGGCGGTCGAGCGCCTCGATCAGCGCGGGTACGCAGGGCTCGACGCGCTGCGGATCGCGCTCGGCAAGCAGGTGCAGCACGCGGGCGGCAAACTGGCGGATGCGGCGCGTGGGGCAGCCGAGCTCCTGGACCAGACGGTCGACGGCGTTCTCGTTCTCCTCTGCCAGCTGGAGCTGTGCCAGCTCCTCGTCGGTGAGCTGTTCGTCTTTATTTTCTGCCATAGTTACCTCTTCTTACTATTTCTTAGCGTGCTTGCCAGCACCCTTGCTGTCATCGGTGACCGAGATGAGCTGCCGGTTGGCTGCGCCCTTGCGACGCGCACGGCGGCGCTCCTCGGCATCGCCCGCATCGGCGGCGGCGCGATGGGCTTTGTTGACGTTAAAAACCTCGTCGTGCTTGCGCCACGGGCCGACGGACTCGCCAAAGCTCATCTTAAGGCCGGCGATAAAGCCGCCGAGCCAGCCAATCGGCGCAAACTGCACCAGCGGGAACAGCGAGAACACCCAAGTCAGCAGGACGACTGCCGCCGCTCCTGCAAAGTTGGCGATCCAGTAGTCGCGCTTGGTGATGACGCGCTTTTCGCAGGCCCACTGGCCGCACAAAAAGCCGATGTAGATCGCAAAGAGAAAGAGCACCAGCGCAAGCACCACGAACGTCCAGCTCATAGGCGCTACTCCTCGTGATGGTGGCCGCAGCAGCACTCGTGGCCGTCATCGTGACCGTGACCGCCGCAGCACTCGTGGTCCTCGCCGTGGTGGTGGCCACCGCAGCACTCGTGGTCGTCGCCATGCTCGCCGCAACCGCAGCCTTCCTCGTGGGCACCGTGCTCCTCGGGACGATACTGCGACCAGTCCAGACCGGCGGCGATGGCGTCGGCCTCCTCCTTATAGAGGACCGTGATGGCCTGGGTGCCCAGCTTGGCACCACCGATGGCATCGAGCATGTCGTAGAGCGTAAGGGCCACGTCGGCGCCGGGCAGCGCAAGCTCGCGATCGTCGGCATAGGCGAGCGCCAAGCGCAGGTCCTTAATAAAGTGCTCGACCATAAAGCCGGGCTTGTAATCGCCGTCGAGCGCCTTGGGTGCCAGGCTCTCCATGGCGCCGGACTTGCCGGTGCCGCCCAGGATCATCTGACGGGTCTTCTCCAGATCAAGGCCGCTCAGCTCGGCAAACGCCAGCGCATCGGCCATGCCGACCATGCAGGCGCCCAGCGACACCTGGTTGGCGAGCTTGGCAGCCTGGCCCTTGCCGGCGCCATCGAAGCAGCAGATAGTTGCCGCAAAGGTGGAAAGGATGTCGCGGACCGGGGCGATGTCGTTCTCGGTGGCGCCCACGATGGCCGTGAGCGTGCCGGCGATAGCACCGGACTCGCCGCCGGTGACGGGGCAGTCAAACGCCATGCGGCCGGAAACCTGGGCGGCCTCGGCAATATCGCGCGCGAGCTCGGGCGAGCTCGTGGTGAGGTCGATCAGGACCGCGCCAGGCTTTGTGCACGCGAGCAGGCCGTCGCCCGCCAGGTAGAGCTCCTCGACCTCGGAGGGATAACCCACCATGGTAAAGACGACGTCGGCGTTCGCCACGGCATCTGCCGGCGTATCGGCCCAAACGGCACCGCGCTCGATAAGCGCGGCGGCCTTGGACTTAGTGCGGTTGTTGACCGTGACGGGATAGCCGGCATCCAGGATGTGGCCGGCAATGGGGGCACCCATGATTCCGGTGCCGATAAATGCGACGGAGAGCTTGTTTGCCATGAAACCTTTCCTTTTGGGTTGGGTGTTATTACCAGGTTGAATACTCGGTGCCAGCGTTGGGCTGTGAGTCGAGGGCGATTACGGCCGCGTTACTTGCCTACTGACCGCGCACGCGGCGGGCGATGCGGTCGGAAAGCGACGCCTTGTCGGCGCGGTTCTTGCCCCAAAACGCGCAAGCCACCATGCCGGGGCCCACGTGCGAGCCGATGGTAGGACCGACGGAGCTGCGAATGATCGTAACGTCGGCGCAACCCTCCTCCTTGCGGATGGCGGCTTCGAGCCAGTCGCCGTCCTTTTCGGCATCGGCCGTCATAATGGCGATGGGCATGGTGCGATCGGGCACATAGTTCTCGCGGAACGACTTGAGGATGGACTTGAGCGCCTTCTTGCGGCCGCGGTTGACGCCGATCAGCGACAGCGAGCCGGCAAGGTCGTAGGAGAGCTCGGGCTTGACGTCGAGCTTTGCCGTGAGCTGCGCCGCCGCGGGCGGAATGCGGCCGCCGGCAGCCAGCGCATCGAAGCTCTCGAGCGTAAAGTAACCGTGGACATAGGTCTTAGCCTCGTTTGCCCAGTCGACCAGCTGCTTGGCGGTCAGTCCCGCCGAACGCTGGCGCACGGCCTCGAGCGCCAAGAGCGCGCCGGTCGCGCAGGGCAGAGCGTTGTCGACCACGTACAGCTCAAAGTTGGGATACTCGGCACGCACGGCGTCCGCCGCCTGGCACGCGGAGTTGTAGCTCGACGACAGCGCCGAGGTAAAGCACAGGTAGACCGTGGGCGTGCCCTCTTTGGCGCACTCGGTAAAGAACTCGATATAGCGACCGAGCGACACAGCCGAGGTGGACACGCGGGCACCGGCGCGCATGCGATCGTAAAACTCCTTGGGTGTGATGCTCGACCAGATGTCATCCGTGCGCTCCTCGCCATCGATAATGAAGGGGAAACCCAAGATATCGACATCGAGGTTCGCGGCGACCTCGGGGCTAAAGTCGCAGCAGGTATCGACGACGATGCGGCAACGGTCCGAATGACCGGCGGATGCGGCCTTGTCCATCAAAGCGACTCCTTACGTAAAAAGGCGGCCACCCGCATGGGATGGCCGCCAACCGTTAACTCATGCAAGTTAACGTATTTTACTCGTCAAGTGTTTCGATGCGGGGCTTGATGATGCCATATCCACCATTCTTACGGTGATACACCACATTGATAAGGCCGGTCGTCGCGTTCTCGAACACGTAGAAGTCGTGGCCGAGCAGATCGGTCTGCACCAGCGCCTGCTCCTCAGTCATCGGGGTGACGTCGATAACCTTCTCGCGGACGAGCAGGTCGTCCTCCTCCTCGGGCAGCAGCAGGTCGGCCAGATCCTCGACGCGCTCGACCGGTGCAACATCCGCGGCGCTGGCACCGCCCTGGCGGTTGTCCACGACCTTGGTCTTGAACTTGCGCAGCTGGCGGGTGACCTTATCGGCGGAGAGGTCGATGGCGGCGTACATATCTGCACCGTGCTCGGCAACGCGAATCACCGAACCGCGGGCGCGAACCGTAACCTCGACGATTGCCGGGTTGGGGTTCGAGGGGTTCTTCTCATAGCGAAGTACAACGTCGACCGTCATGGGCTCGATATCGAAAACCTTGAGCGCCTCGCCGATCTTCTCATCCACATGCGCACGCAGAGCATCGGTTACCGTCGTCTTGCGTCCAGAAACCTTGATATCCATACGTGGCTCCAATCTGCCTCGGGGACTTACTGTACTGGCTATGTACCCATTGCCATGCATTTAATCACGCGGATTCCTAAAGACCCGAATAACGATTGCTTGATACCGCATACCGAAGTCTCGCACTTTTCTGTGGCAAAGTGCGCTATGGGAGGGCGTCGGCGACTTTGTATTTGGTCCCGAGAATTGGCTTTGACCTGCTGGTTTTATAGGGATAAAAAAGCCGGGCTCCCCTATTGGGGAAACCCGGCAGTGCGTGTTGAAACCGTGAAGAGGTGTCCTTTCCAACGTATAGGAGACACCACCCCTAGCAATAACTAGCTATTAAGTTTGTTAATGTCGTCGTCAGTGATGGTGCCTTCCTGGCTGGACGATTTGTCCTCGGAGGATGCGGTCTCATTGTTGGAATCGGAGGACTCGCTGCCGGAGGACGTGGTCTCACTGGACTCAGAGTCGCCCGGCTGCACGTTAGCGCCCGAAACCGTCTTAGTGGTGAGGTCGTAGGGAATCTGGCCGTACCAGACGCAGTGAACCGCCTCGAGCGTGCCGTCGACCGTAATACCGTCGAGGGCATCACTCACGGCACGGCACAGTTCGTCATTGGACGAGAGACCCGCAACACCAAGCGTCGAGGGCGCCTCGAGCGCGCCGACATAGGAGACCTCGCTCATCAGGCGTGCAAGATAGCCGCCGGCTGTGGAGTCGCAGATCACATAGTCGACCTCGCCGGACTCGAGCGCCTCAAAGCACTCGTTGATGTTGGAGTAAGTCTTTTGGTTGGCGGTGATGCTCTGCTTAGCAAGCGCCTCCTGCGAGGCCGAGGACATCTGGACACCCAGAGTAGACGTGTTAAGGGTATCGGTGGAAACGCTTAGCGACCCACCATCGCTGGTTTTACCGAACACGGAAGCGGCATCGTACAGGCAGGTGCCGAGCGAGCTAACGTCCCCGTCCGTGGAGTTGATCTCGCCGATAAAGATATCAGCCTTTTTGTCGCCGAGCGCGGAACCTGCCGAGGACGCATCGACAAAGGCGACCTTAAGGCCCATGCGGCTTGCGAGGGCGCGGGCAGCGTCGACTGCATACCCCGTAAGCTCGCCGTCGGCGCCCTGCATTGCCTGCGGCGCATCGGAAGTATCGAGGGCGACCGTCAGGGTTCCGGGAGTGACCAGGGCATCGTCCGACACCGTGGGCGTGACGGTCTCGTACTCGATCTGGTCGATCGTGGGAGTCGTGAACGTAGACAGCGGGTTGAACGCGCATCCGCTCAGGCCCAAAACGGCAATGACCGCTGCGGTCCCAGCACCTAACCGAGCCGCGTGCATCAAGCTGCCCCTCACCATGTCCACTACCCTGCCTTCTGTGTCGTATACGATCCGTGCGTTGCGCGGAATATCAGGTTGTTCCCACCAGCTGACCTGGTATTTGACCCCACACTTGCGCACCGGGGTGTTTGCTCGGGAGGCCGCAGCCACCTTCACGACTGGCCCGCTCGCCCGCGAGGCGGTATTGCCCCAAAGAAAGTAGAACGGACGGTGCGGCTTACATCTAGGACGCGCCATGATCGCGCCGCGCGCACGCGGTCGCTTACGTGGATCCCTTTGACCGCGTCTGTCTTGGACTAGGACGGGCATTTCGTCCGTCCGCAACCACAGCCTGGTAGGAACGTAGCGCATTATAGCTAAGTTCAAGCTAAAGTTTAAGGTTAGGGGCGTCATTCGCATCGCGAGTACAGATTTCGCAGGTCGGAGTGGGCTATTCGTGCCCCTGTGAAGCCCGGAGCTCCCCTATGGGGAGCTCCGGGGCACCCTTCCTAGGGTGCTGTGGCCAAAAAATGGCAAATATGAGTACTGTCACCAATTTAGTAACAGGCAGTTTTAGCCTCTCGGACAGATTTTGCGCTCAGTGTCGCCAACCTGATGCTTAGTTATTCTACATTTGTTTATTATCTTCTTACTTTATGACGCCTCCGAGTCCTAAATTCCTTGATTTTGCTGTTACTGATTTAGTGACAGTACTCATATTTGCCATATTTTGGCCAGGGCATATGATTAACCCCCTATTTTCGACGTGAATTAGACCGGCTTAAGCCCAAAACACGCCCGCAGCGTGTTAAGCAGCGCCTCTTGCTTTTTCCTGCGGGCATCGACACGATTCCGGTACCGCTTTCGCATACGCTGGTGCATACGCCATGCGAGCGCCTCCATTGCCTCCATGTCGCAGAGCATCTCGTTATTGACCGTCGCGACCTCGATTCCCATAGTAATCAAGCCCGTGTTGCGTTTTTCATCATGGATACGTCCCCTCCGGGAGGAATGGCCCAGCTCACCGTTGTATTCCAGGTCAAACCGGGCTGCCTCTTGATACGCATCGCAAACTGCATGCGGCATCCCCGAGATTGCCTGTGCACGGTCATCGAACTCGATCTTGTAGTCGGTCTTAAAAGGTCCGCAGGCAAACCCGCCATAGGAAAACGGAAGCGAAAACAGGGCGAGCATGATGCACTCCATGGGTGAGCGCAGGTTTTCCGAAAGATAGGGGCACAGACGCAGCAGCTGTTTGGCCACATTCCCCTTGCATGCCGCAAGGTAATCTGCCAGGCGATCGGGCGTCAGCGCCGGCTCGACTTCAAAGTAGCCCACGTCTGCTGGCTGGTCCTTGTCCTTTGCAAGTTTATTCGTAACAGGCGAGGTGTAGGGAGGCAGATACTTCCCGCGGTCGCTCAGTGAAATCTTAGAGCACAGCTCCTGGGCCAGGGCAAACGTCTGGATGCAGCCGACCTCGCGCGCAACGGCAACACAAAGGGCCTCGGGAGATAGGCTGTACACCCCCGGTTCCACCTCTAGAATCGAGCCGGCGGGCAACCCGGAACACACGGACCAGCCTACGCCAGGCATGCGGCGGCGCTGCGCCGCAGATCCCACCAGCAAGCACAGATCTTCTTGCACCTCGCCACTTTTGGCTCCAATTCGCACCAAGTCAGGAAGATAGATATCCTCGGTCGAGGGCGACGACGTGCGCAGCACACGGCGCTCTTCATCGGGATTAAGGTCCTTCCAGCTGATATAGCCCATCTGCCGGCGCTCGGCGCGCATCATGCGCAGCGCTGAAGCGCCTGTTAGGATTACGGAAGCCGCTAGCTGTTCGCCTGTCGGCTCGTTGCGCCGCTCAATCTTCACTGCCACAAAACCACCCCTACCAAACACGTGCGATAGCAAGGCCATCGACTGCCGCAGCGCCGGCACGCTTGAGCTCCGCCGAGGCTGCTGCCATGGTCGCGCCCGTGGTGATAACGTCATCGATAAGCAGTAGGCGGCGGCCGTGCACGTCCTCAACCGTCTCGTACATGCCTTGGGCACGCTCGCGACGCTCCTCACGACCGAGTTCGCGCTGGTCGCCATGCCCGTACTTGACGAGGGCATCGAGCAGGGGAACACCCGACAGCTCGCAAAATGGGCGCGCGATGGCCTCCATATGATCGAAGCCGCGTCGCCGAAACGCCGCCGCCGTCGCGGGCACAAACACCACTGCATCGGCGCCGGACAACACGCCGCCGTAGCGTTCGGGCGCCGCGACCTGGGCATGTAAGGCGGTGTCGTATAGCAGCTCTGCCAGATACGGCGCCAGGCGTCGCTCGCCCGCGTCTTTGTACGCTTTAATGATCCGCGGCAGCGGATGCGTGTAAACGGCACATGCGAGGCACCGGTCGAGCGCTTCGGCCATCGCCGAAGACGTACCCTCGACCGAGCACTCGGTGCACAGCAAGTCTCCAAACGGGGCGCCGCATCGAGTGCAGCTATGCCGCGGGTCGATGAGTGCAAGCGCCGCCAAGCAGTCTTGGCAAATTAGCGCGCCGGAGCGCTCGCAGCCGGCGCATCGCGTAGGCGACAACGCCTCAAGCGCCTCGTGCGCCGCCAGGTCGGCAAACGGTAGCAATTCGTCCGCAAACGGCAGGATGCCGGCACCTTGCAGGCATCCCAACACATTCAAATGTCTCTTCACGACACAACCCTCTCTACGTTCGGTCGCAGGGAGGGTTGTTGATTCAGCGCTATGGTACCCCGACGCATTTGGGGTCAGGCAGGTTAAATCCGCTCGCGGGCGTTATTCACCGGTAGGCGGTTGCGGCGCAGACGAAGACGGGGTCGAGCCCTCGCCACCATCCTGGCGCGGCTTACGGGAACGACGACGGCGACGGCGCTTTTGGCCCTGGTCGGCCGAACCCTCGCCACCACGGTCCTCACGCGAATCGCGCTCGTCGCGAGCGGCGCCGCGCGAAGCCTTGGCAGCAGCTCCCCCGCCGTCTCCAGGACGACGGCGCGTGACCTTGACCTCGCCATCCGAGACCTGATCGGCCACGGAGGGCACTGAGGGCTTCTGTTGCGCGCCCGAGGAATGGCGACGGCGCGGACGCGGCGCGCGCTCCTCCTCGCCACGTGACTTGCCGCCCTTGTCGGCAGACGCATCGGAGGCCGAGGGGCCCTTGGAAGCGGCACCAGCCTCGCGAGCAGCTGCGGCGCGGAAGGCGTCCTCGCGCTCCTCGCTCGACAGATGACGGCGGCGACGACGCGTGGGGTTCATGCCACCGCCGCGATTCTGCTGCTGGGGCTGCTGAACCTCGCGCTCGCGAGAGGCGTTCTTGCCCGCGGCTGCAGCCTCGGTAGCATCGCCCGAGCCCGCGCGCTTGCGACGACGACGGGCACCGGCGGCCTCCTCGGCCTCGGGTGCCTCGGCCTTACCACGGCCCTTTCCGCGGCCACGGCCCTCGCCCTGGCCCTGACCGGCGCGAGCATCGGATTCAGCATCGCGACGACGGCGCTTGGGCATCGAAGTGCCGGCCAGACGGTCGGCGCTCGACAGGCCATCGCCCACGTCGACGCCGTTCTCGCGATCGAGCTCCATGAGCGCCAGGCGCATCTCGGGCGACTCGATGCGCTCGAGCACGTCGCGCGTCACGCAGTCGGGGCGGCAGTTGCAGCCCTGTTCGGCGGCCTTCTTTTTGCAGCCCTCCGAGCAGGTCATATCGGCCAGGTTGACCTTAAAGACCTTGCCGTTCTCCAGGCGCAGCACCAGCTGCTCACGCGGCGTGTCATATTCCTGAATACGCGCCTTGCCGAGCGGCGTATCGATGAGCGTCTTCTTTTTGGGCGCACGGCTCTTAAAGTCCTTGTACGCTTCGAACTCATAGCGCAGGCAGCACATCAGGCGGCCGCACACGCCGCTGATCTTGGACGAGTTGAGCGGCAGGTCCTGCTCTTTTGCCATGCGGATCGAGACGGGCTCAAACTGTCCGCCAAAGCGCGTACAGCAGAGCTCCTGTCCGCACTGGGCATAGCCGCCCACCAGGCGGGTCTCGTCGCGCACGCCGATCTGGCGCATGTCGACGCGGATGTGCAGCGTCGAGGACAGATCCTTGACGAGCTGGCGAAAATCGACGCGCTCCTCGGCCGCAAAGTAGAACACGGCCTTCTCGCCGCCAAACAGGTACTCGACGCCCACCGGCTTCATCTCGAGGTCGAGCTCTTTGACCAGACGGCGGAAATCGACCATCGCCTCGTCGCCCTGGATGGCCAAGTCGTCGGCAAGCTGCAGGTCGATGTCGCTCGCAACGCGCAGCACGGGCTTGAGCGGCTGGCCGATCTCGTCCTGCGGCACCTCAAAGGGATCGGCCGTGACCAGGCCGATCTCGGTTCCGCGCTCGGTGGAGCAAATGGCATAATCGGCCTCGAGGATATCCAGGTCCTGCGGATCGAACCACAGGTCGCGCGAGGCATAGGTAAACTTAACGGGTACGACTAACGGCATTTCAGTGCCTTCCTGATATCGAACAGCATGACCTCGATGGCCAGCTGGGGAGTAACGTTTCTGGCGATGTTGCGCTCGGCGGTTGCGACCGCCTCGAGCGCCCGCGTGGCACCCGCAACATTCGTCGCGGCGGCAAGCCGCCCGATCGTGTCGCGCACGTCTTCGTTCACCACGTCGGCCGCCTCGTCCTGAAGCGTCAGCAGCACGTCGCGCATAAGCGTCCGCGCGCTCGCCAGCGCTTCCATGATACCCGAACGCTCGCGCGCGTTGAGTTCGCGCTTGTTGCGGTCCTCAAGCTGCTTCAATGCTCCACGCGACAGGTAGTCGGCGTTTTGCTCGAGCACCTTTTCCTGCGTGGACTTGACCTCGGCGAGCGGCGCCTTAACGGCGACGATGAGTGACTTGGCGCGACTGAGCACGTCGGCCTCGTCGGCGGCGATGAGCGAATCGATGGCACGGACCATCTGGCGGCGAGCATCCTGGCGCTCGGCGCTCTTGAGGAACTCGATGCCACGCGTGGGGCTTCCCGCTACGGCAACGGCCATGCGACAACGCGCAGGGTCCTGACCGGTGGCGCGACTCACGGCACGCGCGGCCACGGCGGGCGACACCAGCCGAAACGGCACGCACTGGCAGCGGCTCACGATGGTGGGCAACATCACGTCTGCCGAGGTGCCCAGCAAGATAAACATAACGCCCTCGGGCGGCTCCTCGAGCGTTTTGAGCAGTGCGTTGGCGGTGTTGGCACGCAGTTGCTCGGCACGGTCGATGATGTAGACCTTGGCCTTGGCGCGGATGGGCGCCAGCGGCACGTCGTCGAGCAGCTCGCGGGTCTGGGCAATGAGGTAGCCCGTGGCGCTCTCGGGCGTGTAATAGTGAACGTCGGGATGCGTATGGCGAGCAACGCGCACGCAGCTGTCGCATGCGCCGCAGCCGTCCTGCTCGCACAGGAAGGCTTGGGCGAGCGCCCACGCGGCGTCGAGCTTGCCCGCGCCGGGCGCGCCCAAAAACAGGTAGGCGTGCGATGCGCGACCGCTAGCGACGGCATTGGTCAAAAAGTCGCGCACGCGCTCTTGGGTGTCGAGCTTTGCCAGCAGGCTTGCCTGAGCGGGGGCCATGTTACTCGGCCTCCTTGGTAAGCGCGGCGGCGACGGCTTCCCGCGGAATGTCGAGACCGTACGCGCGAACCTGCTCGACCGTCTTCTCGAAGACTTCCTCGATGGGCGCGGTGGCGTCGATGAGCTTTACGCGGTTTGGCTCCTCGGCGGCAATGGCGCAAAATCCCTGGTAGACACGCTCTTGGAAGGCCATGCCCTTAGCCTCCATGCGATCTGCCGCGCCACGGGCTGCCATGCGTAGCGCCGCCTGCTCGGGCGTGATGTGATAGACGAGCGTGAGCGCCGGATGCGTCCCCGCAACGGCCAGGTTGTTGGCATCGCGCACTATCTGGCGGTCAAGGCCGTCGGCAAATGCCTGATAGCAGGTTGTGGAATCGTAGAAGCGGTCGCACAGGACCACCTTGCCGACAGCAAGGGCGGGCGCGATGACCTCGTGCACCAACTGAGCGCGTGCCGCCTCGTAGAGCAACAACTCGCAGGTGTCGCCCATCGCTGTATTGGCGGGGTCGAGCAGCAGAGCACGGATCTTTTCGCTGATGGCGGTACCGCCCGGCTCGCGCAGGCTCACAACCTGGTAGCCAGCGAGTTCGAGCGCGCGGGCAAGCAGGCGCGCCTGCGTGGACTTGCCGGCGCCATCGACGCCCTCGAGCGTGATAAAGCTATGTTGAGCGGGCTCAAAAGCCATGGGCGC
The DNA here is from genome assembly GCA_900546755.1 of uncultured Collinsella sp. Lineage (GTDB taxonomy): Bacteria > Actinomycetota > Coriobacteriia > Coriobacteriales > Coriobacteriaceae > Collinsella. The sequence continues at coordinate 20,826 of UREC01000026.1, forward strand.
GGCCCCTTCCTACAAGGCGCGTAAATGCGAGTTATAGCAACCAAGCCATGATACCCCAGTGCTCGGCGCGTCCCAAATCCCACCTAGCCAATGGCTACTCAGGCGGCAGTTAGGGACGTTCCTAAACTGCCGGCCGAAAAGGAATGTCCCCAACTGCCGGCTTTTTGGGGTGCTGGGTATAATCGTCGTATTGCATTGAAATGTGGCGAAAGGAGTGGCAATGTCTCGGTATTGCGCCTCGTGCGGCAAACTTCTTGCAGATGATGCCAAGTTCTGCACCTCGTGCGGTGCACCCGTTGAGCAAACAACCGCGAGCGATAGCCAGCCTGCTTTTGAGCAGACCGGTTCCCTCGATACGTCGCAAGCCAAGGCGGACGACCCCCTCGCCTATCGCCCCGACCCCGCCGCAGGCCCCGCGGCCGTCGAGACCACGCAGCGCATACCCGTCGCGAGTGGCTCGCCCCAACAGCAGCCAGCTCCCGCATACGCGCTCGCTTCACCACAGACCCCCGCTCCCAAAAAGAGCGGCACCGGGCCGCTTATCGCCGTTATCGTTGTGCTGGTGACGATCATCATCGCCCTGGTCGTTTTCTTTGTGATCAAGCCTTTCGACAACGCCGCCACGCAGACGACTGCCGAGGTAGCTAAGCTGCACCATGACGTCGACGACGATGACCTAAAGCCTCTCGGCGATCCCAACAGCCTGTACGACGATGATGACGATGACGACGAGGATGGCAGCGAAGCAACGCTCTCCGAGCAGAACCTCTACCGCCGACTGAGCGAATACTACGACCTGCTCGAAGACCTCGACAACTACGTCCGTGGCTGCGCACAGAACTTCAACGGCAGCTATCTGGAAGAAGATCGCACCACCCGTCAAAATCTCGCCGACGTCGCCGAGCGCACGGAAGACACCATCGAGCAGTACTACGATATCGTCGAGGACCTGGACGTCCCGACGAGCTCCAAGAACTACAGCTCTTGGAAGGACATCGTTGCCCTGTACGACGACCTAGATCACCGCATCGACGCAATCTGTGATGCCTGGGAGATCAGCCTGAAATACGCCAATCCTGCGGACCACAAGAATGAGATCGTGGCGCCGCTGGCGCGCGACAACGTAGCGGGCACCAACGACAACAAATACCGTCTGGACTTTGAGGATCGCTACCCCGGCGCCGCACCCGTCGAAGTGAAGTAGCGCTTTGTCGTTCCCGAGCCGGCAGTTAGGGACGTTCCTAAACTGCCGGCAGAAAAGGAACGTCCCTAACTGCCGGATAAAAAACGAGCGAGGATCGCGGGACCCTCGCTCGTTTTTGTTTTGGGCAATGTTTCGGCTGCGCCGCTACTTGTCGGCTGCGGTCTTTTTGGCAGTCGACTTCTTGGCAGTCGACTTCTTGGCGGTCGTCTTTTTGGCGGTCGTCTTTTTGGCGGTCGTGGTCTTCTTCGCCGCCGTTGTCTTCTTTGCCGTGCTCGCCTTGGTTGTGGTCTTGCGGCCGCGGGCGGGCTTCTTCTCCTTGGTCGGGCAGTCCATGTTGACGCAGATACGCCACGGACCGCGCGCCGTGTTGACCACCACGATGGGGGCGCCGCACTCGGGACAGGTCTCGCCCGTCGCCTCGAGCTTGCCACGCGCCGGCAGCGGATAGCTCACGCCGCAGTCATCGTAGTTGGTGCAGCGGATAAAGCGCTTGCCGCTCTTCTCGCTCTTGTGCGCGATCAGGTCGCCATGGCGTCCGGCCTCGGCACACACCTTGCACTCGCCCACCTTAAGGTCGGGCTCGTAGTTGGTGGGGCACGTCGGGTTCACGCAGATCTCGAAAGCCTTCTGGCGGAACGGCTGACACTTAATGCGCGGCGCACCGCATTCGGGGCACACGGCGGCCTCGCCCTCGAGCGGGCTCACCTTGACGCCGCTCGGCACCGGATAGGTCACGTCGCAGTCGGGCCAGCCCATGCAGCCGATAAAGCTGCCGCGGGTCTTGGCGCTCGTCTTCATAACCAGGTCCTTGCCGCACTTGGGGCAGGCGCCCACGCGCGCATCGGCCGTGACGGCGTCGCTGATGGCGTCGCCCAGCTCCTGCGTGTGCTTGAGCAGCTCGTCGAGCACGCCGGCCAGCAGCGCGCGCGAGTGCGTCACGACATGCTCTTCGGTGTCCTCGCCGCGCTCCACACGGGTCATGTCGCCGTCGAGCTCGCTGGTCATATCGGGGCTCGTGATGCGCGGGGCAAACTGCGTCAGCGCGTCGATGATGGCGATGCCCAGCTGGCTCGGCTCCACGGGATCGTTTTTGAGGTAGCGCACGGCGTACAGGCGCTCGATGATGCTCGCGCGCGTGGACTTGGTGCCCAGGCCGCGCTTTTCCATCTCCTGCACGAGCTTGCCCTGGCTGTAGCGCGCGGGCGGCTCGGTCTGCTTGGCCTCGAGCTTAATGTCGAACACGTCGACCGTGTCGCCCTGCTCCAGCGGAGGCATCTGCTCGTCGCGCTTGAGTCCGTACGGGTACGCCTCGCGGAAACCCGGGGTCACGAGCACATCGCCCGAAGCCACGAACGGCTCACCGTTCACATCGAGCTCGAGCTTGGTGTTCTCGATAGTCGCGGGACCCATGAGCGTCGCCAGGAAGCGACGGGCGATGAGGTCGTAGAGCTTGCGCTGGCCGCCATCGAGCGTGGACGGATCGCCTTCGCCCGTGGGGTAGATGGGCGGGTGGTCGGTGGTCTCGACTTTGCCGCGCGTGGGCTTCATGGGGCCGGCGAGTACCTTTTTGCACACGGGCGCCAGCGCCGGGTTGATCTTTGCCAGGTCGCTCACCACGGCGCCCAGATCGAGCGTCGCAGGGTACACGGTGTTGTCGACACGCGGATAGCTGATGAGGCCCGCCATGTAGAGGGACTCGGCGATGCGCATGGTACGTGCAGGTGAGATGCCCTCGGCCGCGGCGGCAGCCTGCAGCGAGGTCGTCGCAAACGGGGTGGGCGGCTGCTGCTTGCGGGAGCGCTTGGTCACCGCGGCGACGGTTGCCGTCGTAGCGCCGTCGACGTGGCCGTACGCCGTCTCGGCAGCATCCTTGTCGGTAAAACGTGCCGTCTTGTGCGCAATCTTAAAGCGGTCATCCTCGGCAGCACCCTGAGCGGCACCCATGCCGCGAATCTGCCAATAGTCCTCGGGCACAAACGCCATGCGCTCGCGCTCGCGCTCGACCACCAGGGCAAGCGTCGGCGTCTGCACGCGGCCGGCGGAGCGCACGTTGCCAAAGCCGCCAAACTTGGCGAGCGTCAGGTAGCGCGTGAGCACTGCACCCCAAATGAGGTCGATGTGCTGACGGCTCTCGCCGGCGTCGGCCAGGTTCTGGTCGAGCGAGACAAGGTTATCGAAGGCCTGCGTGATCTCGGCCTTGGTAAACGAAGAATACTGGGCGCGGGCGACCGGCAAGTCGGGCGCCACCTCGCGCACCTTGTTGAGGGCGTCCGAACCGATCAGCTCGCCCTCGCGATCGAAGTCCGTGGCGATGATGACACTGTCGGACTTTTTAGCAAGGTTCTTGAGCGAACGAATGAGTTCCTTTTCGGCCGGTAGCTTAATGACGGGCGCCCAGGTGAGGTAAGGCAGGCTCTCGAGCTTCCAGCCCTTGATGGAAATGCCATCGGCAAGGAACGGCTTGCGCTTGGTGTCGTACGGCGGACGGGCCAGGCCATCGGGCATATCGGCCGGCAACATCTCACCGTCCTCGGTCACCGAATACCAACCCAGCTTTTTATCGAACAGCACGCTGTCGCAAAAATCGGGCGCCAGGATGTGACCGGCAAGGCCGATAGTCACGCACTCCTCGCCCTTCCACTCAAAACGGTAGATGGCGGTGTTGTACACCTTGTCCTTTTTGGGTTTGCCCGTGGACAGACGCTCGGCGATCTGACGCGCGGCGTCGTTTTTCTCGGCGATGATGAGCTTCAAAAGAGGCTCCTATCTCGTGTCTCTGCGGCTACGCCCGCCCGTATGGCGGCCGACTTACGCCCTTGCTTGCTCAATCTGCCCGATGAGCCAATCGCACCAGGCATCCATGCCCTCGCCCTTGCGCGCGCTCACGGCAAACCGCGGCGCCTGCGGATTGAGGTCATCGAGTGTCTTAGTATACCTATCCATGTCAAAATCGAAAGCCGGGGCCACGTCGACCTTGTTGAGCAGCTGCGCGCCGGCGTGCTGGAAGATGCCCGGGTACTTGATGGGCTTGTCGTCGCCCTCGGGCACCGAGAGAATCATGATGGACAGGTTCTCGCCCAGGTCAAAGTCGACCGGGCAGACCAGGTTGCCCACGTTTTCGATAAAGATGACGTCGATGTTCTCCAGACCGACGGCCTGGTCGAACGCGTCAACGGCCTCCATGATCATGTTGCCCTCGAGGTGGCACAGGCCGCCCGTGTTGATCTGAATGGCGGGCATGCCGGCTTCCTTCATGGTGATGGCGTCGACGTCCGAGGCGATATCGCCCTCGATGACAGCACAGCGCAGGCCGGCTTTGTCACGCAGGCGCTCGTTGGTGCCCAGAATCGTGGTGGTCTTGCCCGAGCCGGGGCTCGACAGCACATTGATCACGTAGGTGTTTGTCTCATTAAATCGCTGACGCAGCTGATCTGCCAGGCGCTCGTTGCGCGACAGAATCGGCGATGCAATATCAATCGTTTTCTCGGCCATACTTAGCGCTCCTTACTTTGGCCCCTTTATACCCCATCACCAGATGGCTAGCGGGCTAATCGTCGGGGGTTTCGATTTCGATACTTGCGATATCGAGCTCGCGGCCGTGCAGTAGGCGCACGTTGGCACCACCACACTGAGGACAGCGACAGTGGAAGCGATCGTGGTCGAAAACCTCGCCGCAGTCTAGACACTCGCTTTGTGGATGGACCTCCTCCACGGCAAGCTCGCAGCCGCGCGTGAGCGGGTCCTCGTCGCGAAACGTCTCCCACGCAAAGTCGAGCGCCTCGCGCACAACTTCGGTCATATCCCCGATACGCAGCGTTACCAAAACGGCGCGCGAGGCCCCCGCCCCACGCGCCGCGCGAATCACTGTATCGAGTATGCCGTTGACAATGCCAACCTCGTGCATACCGATTTACTCCTCGTCGTCCTCGTCGTCCGAGAACAGGTCCAGACGGCTCACGAACAGGCCCTCCTTGCCCTCGCGCGCGGTAATGACCACGCGGGCGATAGCGAGCGAGATCTCGTAGAGCGAGAGCAGGGCGCCGTACATAAGGCCCAGGGTGACGGGCGAGCCGTCGGGCGTGATCACAGCCGAACCCACGAGCAGGCCTACGTACACGTAGCGCCAGGCGCTGCGGAAGGCCGCGTAAGACACGATGTGGAAAACAGACAGGTAGAAGATGATGAGCGGCAGCTCAAACGCCACACCAAAGCCGATCATAAAGAGCAGCTCCATGTTGACGTAGTTCTCCAGATCGGGCAGCGCCGTAGCAACGGCCGAGGTCTCGCCGATGAGCCACTCAAAGCCTGCCGGGATAATGATGAAGTAGCAGAAGATAGCGCCCAGGAAGAACAGCACCGTCGAGGCGAGCACCGTGGGCACGACCCATTTGCGCTCGTTGGGACGCAGCGCCGGCAGAAAAAATGCCAGGATCTGCCAGATGATCATGGGCGTGCACATGACCACGGCCATCTTGATGGCCAGCGAGAAGCGCAGGCCAAAGCCGCCGAGCGTGGTGGTGATGTAGAACTTACCGTCCGGCACAAAGGAGCGGATGGGGTCTTCCAGGATGTCGAGCACCACGGGCGTGGCGAAATACAGCACGATGGCTGCGGCAAATACCGACACGACCACGATGGTCAAGCGGCGACGGAGCTCTCCCAGGTGATCGAAGAGCGGCATGCGCGCAGGTCCGATAGGCATTACTCATCGCCTCCCTTCGAGGCGTCGGCGGCGGCAGTGCCGTCCTCGGCCTCGAGCTCGCGAGCGAGCTGGTCGACGACGGCCTTGCGCTTGCGGGGACGACGGGCGTAGAGGTCAGCCGTCGTGGGCTCTGCCGGCTCGGGCTCGGGCTCGGGCTCCGGCTCTACAGCGGAAGCGGACTCGGCGGCGGCATCGGCGGACGCGGCGGCGGCATCGGTCGCAGGATCCTCGGCAGCGACCTCGCCCTCAGCAGCACCCTCGCTTGCGGCCTTCTCGGCGGCAAGGCGGGCACGGCGCTCGGCAAAGGTCTCCTTCTTTGCTGGCGCAGCCGTCTCGGCGGCTTCCTCGTCCGCATCGGAATCGTCGTCGGCCGCAGCGGCCTTCTTGGGCTTGACCGGCGCCGACGCGGCCTCGCTTACCGGATCGATAATCTCGGACTGAACAACGGCCGTCATCTTTTCCTGCGTCTCGCGGAACTGACGGATGGCACGGCCGATCGTGCGGCCCATCTGCGGGAGCTTATCCGGGCCAAACAGCAAAAAGCCGAAGACCACGATGATCGCGAGCTCACCCTCTCCAATACCAAACACACATACCTCCAAGGCTCGATGTGAGTCGAGCCCGCACCGCGCCATTCGGCCGGAACTCGTCTATTCATTCGGTCAAGTATAGCGCCCGGACGCCAAAACGTCCGAGCGCATCACAAACATATGCCAAACGGCACGCCCTTTTGGGGGCCAAGATTATGCAGCAGTGATCGAAATCTCCTGGTCGACACCTAACAGCTGAACCACGCGCATCACCGGGGGCTGCACGTTGACGCAGCTAAAACGCTTACCATGATCAGCTGCGTGGTGTGCGGCGCCCACAAGCACGCCAATGCCCGTCGAATCGATGTAGCTCACCTGGGCAAAATCGAGCTCAACGGCCTCAGTGGGCTGCTCGAGCGCCAGGTCGATGGCATTGCGCAGGCTATCGGCGTTAGAGATATCGATCTCACCGGTCACCTTAATGGTGTAGAGCTCTGGCGTGGGGTTGGTGGAAATACCCAAATCCATGTATACGCTCCTTTACGTATCGAAAGTGCGGATAGTACTAGGCGCGGACTTGCGGGGCCCTACGCGTTAGGCGCGCTCGGCACGCGCAAGCTCGGCAGCGACGAGCTTGACAGCCAGCACCAGCACATCGAGCGCAGCCTCCAGGTCCTCGACCGTGGGATAGCTCGGCGCGATGCGGATGTTGGTGTCGCGCGGATCCTTGCCATAAGGCCAGGTGGCACCAGCCGGCGTGAGCTTGACGCCCAGGTCGGCACAAAGCGCGGCGACCTTCTGGGCCGAGCCCTCGGGGCCATCGAAACTCACAAAGTAGCCGCCGCGGGGGTGCGTCCAAGTGGCGCAGCCCGTGTCGCCCAAGCCCTCGGTGAGCTTGCGCTCGACGGCCTCAAAGCGCGGGCGCAGGAACTCGGCATGCTTTTTCATGTGCTCCTTGACCGCCTCGATGGTGGGAAGGAAGCGCACGTGACGCAGCTGGTTGAGCTTGTCGGCGCTGATGAGGCCGGCCTTCAGGCGCTTGGAGAACTCGGCGATAACCGCGGGGCTCGCACCAATAAAGCCGATGCCGGCGCCCGGGAAGGTGATCTTGGACGTCGAGGCAAAGGCCACCACACGGTCCTCGGTGCCCGCCGTGCGAGCGAGGTCAAAGATGTTTGCGAGCTCGTCGGTCTCGTCGTACAGGTCGTGCACGCAGTAAGCGTTGTCCCAGAAGATGCGGAAATCGGGCGCAGCCGTGGGCATCTCGACCAGGCGGCGCACGGTGTCCTCGCTAAAGGTGATGCCCGTGGGGTTGGAATACTTGGGCACGCACCAGATGCCCTTGATGGAGTCGTCGGCGGCAACCAGGCGCTCGACCTCGTCCATGTCGGGGCCGTTGTCGGTCATCGCGACGGGGACGTTCTCGATACCCAGATCGGCGGTGATGCCAAAGTGACGATCGTAGCCGGGAACGGGGCACAGGAACTTGACCTTCTTGCCGTCGTGCGCGGCCTCGTAAGCGTCCCAGGGCTCGCTGCCGCACGAGCCGCAGCGCCAGAACATGCCGGCGATATCGTGCTCGATCAGCAGGCTCGACGAACCCAGCACGAGCGTCTGCTCGGCGGGGCAGCCCAGGAACTCCCCTGCCAACTTGCGTGCCGAGGGAATGCCCTCGAAGCAGCCGTAGTTGGAGCAGTCGACGTTGCCGTCGTGCAGATCGGCGTCGGCGTTGAGGATATCGAGCATGGGTCGAGAGATGTCCACCTGGGAGGGCGACGGCTTGCCGCGGGCCATGTCGAGCGCCAGGCCCTTGGCCTTGACCTCGGCGACCTCGGCTTTGAGCGCCTCAATGGCGGCATCGAGTTCGGTGGTTTCCATCTTCTGGTAGATCGTCTGCATGGGTGCGACCTTTCGCGAAGCGGTACGTTGCAGTTCGTCTAAGTATAGACCGCCACCGTCGCAACGGTATGAAGCCGTGATAGATTAAGTTCATCGCAATGAATTACGAATCGCCGCGCATGGCGGCGTGGGGCGCCCAAGGAGGCACTATGGAGTACGGATCGTTTAGGGCCGAGGAATTCGGCGACCTGCAGCGCCTGGTCGACGGGCTGTTTTACGACCGCCATGCCATCGACCGCCTGGACCTGATCGTACAGGCCGAAATCTTGGACCTGGCGCCCGATCTCATGGAAATCGTCAACCTGCTACCGCCCGGCTACTACGACCGCCAATCGCTTTGCGACCAGCTCAACTCCGCCTTGGCCGCCCACGGCTGGGGCGCCGTCTACGGAACGGTGGAATAAGCCTCGAGGCCGGCGATTTGGCCCGCTTCCCGACCTTGGCGAGGCTTGTTTTAGGGCTTGTGGCCAAAAAAGGGCAAATATGAGTACTGTTACCTTTTTAGTAGCAGCGATTCTTGGTCGAAATCGGCAAAACTCGACTTGAAACTGGTAGCGCGCAGAGATGTGGTGTAAGAGGCGGGGAATGCCCCGCCTCCGCCCTTT
>UREC01000027.1:0-24738 GCA_900546755.1 uncultured Collinsella sp.
TCCGCACATGTACGGATGAATGTGGGAGGTGTTCGGATAAAGTTGATAATCAAGGCCGTTTTGCTCGAAGCGACCTGTCCTGTCGTACGGGTGTCGGCATGATTCTCTCGTGGGGTATTATGTTTTCCGAAGAATAAAACGCCGCGTGAGGGGAGGGCTGCGTGGACGGGCACGTGCAACATGACGGCTTTGGCCGCGATATCAACTACCTGCGCATTGCCGTTACCGACAAGTGCAATTTCCGCTGCATTTACTGCATGCCGGCCGATGGCGTGGCGCCCCGTGCACACGACGAGCTACTCAGCGCCGAGGAAATCGCCCGCTTTGTGCGCTTGGTGGCGGGGGAGGGCATTCGCCGCGTACGCCTGACGGGCGGCGAGCCGCTGGTCAGCCGCCGTATCATCCCGCTCATTCGCGACATCCGCGCGATTCCGCGGATCGAGGACATCTCGCTCACCACCAACGGAGCCCTGCTGCCCAAGCTGGCGCCGCAGCTCAAGGACGCGGGGCTTAACCGCGTCAACATTTCGCTCGACACGCTCGACCCTACGCTCTTTGGAAAGATCACGCGCCTGGGTCGACTCGAGCAGACCATGGCTGGCATCGACGCGGCGCTGGCTTGGGGCTTTGAGCCCGTTAAGGTCAACTGCGTTGTTGTGCGCCGGCTCAACCAGGATGTGGCGGCCCTCGCACGACTGACCGTCGACCGCCCCATCCACCTGCGCTTTATCGAATACATGCCCATCGGCGACGAGCGCACGAGCTCGCATTGCGCCGTGGACCCTCACGCACCCACGCTCAACCCCGAGTTGTGGGATGCGAGCGACAGCGTGCCGAGCGACGAGCTGCGGGCGCGCGTCAATGCCGGGGCCGCCGCGATGGGTCTGGGCGAGCTCGAACCGCTTGACATCAACGACGCTCCTGCCGGCGCGGGTCCTGCGCGCTATTGGCACTTTCCGGGCGCGGCGGGAACGGTTGGCTTTATTAGCGCCATGTCCAACCATTTTTGCGCGAATTGCAACCGTCTGCGCCTGACGGCCGATGGCAACGTGCGTCCGTGCCTGTTCAGTGATGCCGAGTATTCGGTGCGCGACGCCCTGCGCCATGGTGATGATATGCAGGTACTTTCGATTTGGCGCGATGCCGTGGCCCACAAACCGCAGGAACACGCGATAATTGAGGGCACGCAACGATTTATGTCCCAAATCGGAGGATGATCATATGGCCAAGAGCAGGTACGCCGATGCCACCAAGGCCGCTCGCAGGGCCGCGATGTCTGCCCACAAAGTCACGGCTGCGGTGAATGCTGGTAACGCCGACGCGTCCGCACAGCCGACTGCCAGTGCTGCAGCCGAGCCCGCCCGTGACGCCCGTCGCGACGAGCTGACGCATGTGGATGCCAAGGGCGAGGTGCGCATGGTCGACGTGTCCGACAAGGTCGAGACCCATCGCATCGCCATCGCCGAGGGCACCATCCTCATGCACCCCGAGACGCAGGCCATGGTGCTGCAGGACCGCGCCAAAAAGGGCGACGTGCTTGCCTGCGCGCGCGTGGCGGGCATTATGGCCATCAAACGCACGAGCGACATCATCCCCATGTGTCATCCGCTGCTCATTACCAAGAGCAAGTGCGACATTGCGCCCATCGCTCCGGCGGGGACGCCGGCCGAGGACATGCCCGAGGGCTGGGCGCCGGCGCGCGTGGACGGGCAGGTTGGCTTTCACGTACTGGTTACGGCCGGCGTGACGGGCAAGACGGGTATCGAGATGGAGGCCCTGACCGGCGCGAGCGCTGCGTGCCTAACGATCTACGACATGTGCAAGGCTGTCGATCGCGGCATGGAGATCGTCGATGTGCGCCTGCTGCACAAGGAGGGTGGCCGCTCGGGTGTGTGGGACCGCGCAGAGCGTCAGGCCGCTGCCGTTGAGGCCGTGGCCGCTGACGGTGCCGCGCCCGCGAGCGCACCCGTCGCCGTTGCGCCTGCAGCTCCGGCACCGGCCGTCCCCGCGATCGCGTTTATCGGCTACCAAAACTCGGGCAAGACCACGCTCGTCGAGAAGGTTATCGCCGAGCTCACCCGCCGCGGCCTGCGCGTGGGTTCGCTCAAGCATCATGGGCATCACGGCTTTGATATCGATGTACCCGCTAAGGACACCTGGCGCCATCACCAAGCCGGATCCAAGCACGTGGGCCTCATCTGCGCCACGCGCTGGGCGGAGTACGCCGACACGCGCGAGGAGGACGAGATGCCCGCGCGCGAGCTACTGTCACGCTACAACGATGTCGACGTGGTGATCATCGAGGGCTACAAGACTGAGGGCTTCGACAACATTGTCGTCGCGCGCTCCGGTGTCGACCGTCTGCGCGGCAAGAGCTCGCTCGACCTGGTCGATGGCCACACGCTGGCCCTTGCCTGCAACGAGGCCCTGGCGCGTCAGGCCTTCGACGCCGGCTTTGCGACCCGAGCCATCAACATCAACGACGCCCGAGCCATCTGCGATCTGATCCAAGATCACCTTTAAGGCTCGACGCTGCGCCGGCCCCAAGCACCCCATCTCGCCCCTCAAGCCGTCGCTCGCGTACCAAAGTACGCGTCGCTCCTCTTTCGGGGCGACCTGGGGCACTTGGAACCGGCTCGCTGCGCTGCCATAACCTGCCAAAAAGGGACAGGCATCTTTGTGGTGGTTTTTGCAAAAAAGCTTTGACTTAAAGTTAGCTCAAGGTGTCATAATCGCTGACAAACGATTGCGATCACGGAGGCCTCATGTCAAAACTGTACTTTATGCGTCACGGTCAAACGCTCTTTAACTTGCTTCGTCGCAAGCAGGGCTGGTGTGACTCGCCGCTCACCGAGCTGGGAATCGAGCAGGCTAAAACTGTCGGTGCGACCCTGCGAGGGCGTGGCCTTACGTTTGACCATGCGTACAGTTCGACGTCCGAGCGTGCGTGCGACACGCTTGAGCTTGCGTTCCCCGGTCAGCCTTACGAGCGCGTCAAGGGCCTTAAGGAGTGGAACTTTGGCAAATTTGAGGGCGCGAGCGAGGATTTGAATCCGCGCCTGCCGTACGGCGATTTTTACAAGCAGTATGACGGCGAGGGCGAAGTCGAGTTTCGCGAGCGTATGATGGCGACCATCACCGAGTTCATGCAGCGCCCTGGACATGAGAGCGTGTTGTGCGTGAGCCATGGCGCCGCAGCGGCTCAGGTCATGCGCGGCGTGGGCGTGGAGCCGCTCAAGATGAAGCACCGCATTGGCAACTGCTGTGTGCTCGAACTCGACTTTGATGCTACTACCGGCACATTTGCTCTTGCAGATTTGTACAACCCCTACGGCACCCCGCGCGAGTAACATCGGGGCATCAGCCAAAACCACCACAAAGGGGCCAGGCACCTTTGTGGTGGTTTTGCCGTTTACAGGCGATTTCCTACCGTTCAGCGGACTTTCGCACCAATGGGGCTTACGCTGCATGCAAGTTTCATCCTACAATCGCCCACGTGCTCACAAGTTTGTTACTCCTCGGGAGGCATCACTTGCGCATAATAGAAGACGAGGAATATCGCCCCGTCGTCTAGCGCCGATGTCCGAGGAGTTTTTTCATGCTCATTTTAAAGAAGATCAACAATAACGTTGCTCTCGCCGCCAGCGATGACGGCCGAGAGGTTGTTGTCTTTGGCAAGGGCATCGGTTTTCACGAGATGCCCTACGAGCTTGCCGATGAGTCGCTCATCCAGCGCAAATTCTATAACGTTCCCGAGAGCCTGCAGGATATGGTCGGCACACTTCCCGACGACGTTCTGCTCGCGGCAAGCGACATTGCCTGCTTCGCATCCCAGCAGCTTGGTTGCAAGCTGTCCGGTGGCCTGCCCTTTATCCTGGCAGATCACCTGCAGTTTGCCGTTCAGCGCGACGACGACCAGATCAGCGCTCCCAACCCGCTCGAGCATGAGGTGGCTTTCATCTATCCGCGTGAGCTCGAAATCGGTCAGGCCGCGCTCGCCATCGTGCAAAAGCACACCGGCGCCAAGCTGGGTCAGAACGAGGCCACGAGCATCGCGCTCCACATCGTTAACGCCGAGGTCGACGGCATGGGCCGCGCCAAGGACATGGACTTCATCATGAAGAGCACCCGCGTGCTTGACGAGGTAACCCATTCCGTGGAAAAGCAGCTCGGCTGCTCGCTCGACACGGCGTCGTACTGCTACATTCGCTTTCTTGCGCACCTGCGCTTTTTGGTTCGCCGCCTTGTTAAGGGCAGCTGCACGCAGACCGAGAACTCCTCACTGTTTATGCAGGCCGCCCGCGATTTTCCCGAGGCCTACCAGTGTGCGTACGCCATCAACCGCGTGTTCGAGAAAGAGTTCAAGCAGAGCTGCTCGGACGAGGAGCTCTTGTATCTGATGATGCATATCAACCGTCTGCGATCGGCTTCGCAGACCGAGTGAGTAAAGCCGCCAGCCCGGCGGCAATCGCAACAATTCTTTTTGGTTTCTAACTGCGGGCAAGGTACCGGCTCGCGGTAGGGGATATTTTTGTCGAAATTTGGAAAAGAGAGGACAGATCATGGCAGGTAAATACGACGATCTTGCTGCCCAGATCGTAGAGCTGGTTGGCGGCAAGTCCAACGTCAAATGCGTCGCACACTGCATTACCCGTGTTCGTTTTAAGCTCAAGGACGAGTTGAAGGCCAATGACGAGGCAATCTCCGAGCTGCCCAACGTCATCAAGGTCATGCACGCCAACGGCCAGTACCAGGTTGTTGTGGGCAACATCGTCGAGGACGTCTACGACGCCGTTCTCAAGGCCGGCGGTTTTAGCGACGGCGGCGCCGTCGACGCCGATGACGACGATGCCGCTCCCAAGGGCGTTACCGATGTGATCATCGACCTCATCTCGGGCATCTTCGCCCCCATGCTCGGCACCTTCGCCGCTGCCGGTATCATGAAGGGCCTGCTGGCGCTCGCTACCTTCCTCGTCCCGAGCTTTGCCAACGACGGCGCCTACACGCTGCTCTACACCGTCGCTGACGGCATGTTCTACTTCCTGCCCGTGGTGCTTGGCTTTACCGCGGCCAAGAAGTTCAAGATGAGCGAGTTCAACGGCATGGCCATCGCCTTTGCCCTGGTGTATCCCACCATGGTTGCCCTGACCTCGGGCGAGGTTGTCGGCTCCGTCGAGCTCGGCTTTGCTGGCACCTTCTCTTGGTACACCACGTTCCTGGGCCTGCCGCTCATCATGCCTGCCTCGGGTTACACCAGCTCCGTTATCCCCATCCTGCTCATGGTCTGGTTTGGCTCCACCCTCGAGCACTGGGTTAAGAAGTGGATGCCCGCTTCTATGAAGATGTTCTTCACCCCGCTGATCGTCGTCACCGTTACCGTCACCCTTGGCTATCTGGTCATTGGCCCCATCGCCACGCTCATCACCAACCTGCTTGGTGAGTTCTTCGCGCTGCTGTTTGGCCTGCCCATGATCGGCTCCCTCCTGGGCTGCACCCTCGTCGGTGCCTTCTGGATGTGCCTGGTCATTTTTGGCTTCCACTGGTCGCTCGTGCCCATCGCGCTGGTCAACCTGTCCACTCTGGGCCACGACTACATCCTGGGCTCCGTTATCGCCCACTCCTTCTCGCTGGGCGCCGTGCTCTTCGCCATGTATCTCAAGAACAAGGACGAGAAGTTCCGCGGTATCGCGCTGCCGGCCATGATCTCCGCTTTCTTCTTTGGTGTCACCGAGCCCGCTATCTACGGTGTCGCCCTGCCCGATAAGAAGGCCTTCATCAACGCCAGCATCGGTTCTGCTGTGGGCGGCCTCATCATTGGTCTCTCCGGCGCCGTGGTGTACATGTCCGGTGGTCTGGGCGTCTTCAACTGGCTGTCCTTCATCGACCCCTCCGGTGTTAACGGCATCAACCACATGATCTGGGCTATCGTTGCCTCTTTCGTGGGTGCCGCCGTGGGCTTTGCGATCGAGTTTGCCACCTACAAGCCCGAGGCTGCCAAGTAGCCCAAACGACAAAGACTCGGTACCAAGCCGGCGGGGGGAGCGCCCCGCCGGCTTTTTCCAAAGGGGCTAGATGCCATGCGCTCGTCCGAGCGACTGCCCAAAATCAAAACCATGCCGGATTACGGGGCTGAAACGGTGAGTGCTGACCATACCCCGTTTTTCCGTAAACTGACAAGCCTCCTACCTGCGGTTTTGTCCTTGCCGTTTCTGGCATGCTCAAGGGGCACTGGTTCTGCCCCGTAAACCGGCATGGTTTTGAACCTGCCAATAAGGGACAGGTTTATTTTGGTCGGTTTTATCTGGGCAAACGTCGTCTCCGTCAGCTCCGTCCGCATATCTTAAGCCGGCATAGTTTCGATGGGTCGGTCCGTGCGCGTCCCGCAACATGCCTCGCCACGAAACCGGCCTATCTACTACGTTTAAGTGGTAGGGGCCAACCACACGGTGGTTTTTCGAAAACCGCCAAGCCGTCTACCTGCGGTTTTATTTTTGACAATTGCGGCGTGGTCGGGGGTTCACGACTAAACGTAGTAGATGGGCCGGTTTCGTGGCGGCCGACTCAACGCGAACTCCGATCGGGACGCAAATTACCTCGTGGACGCCGCTTCGGCGTCCACGCAACATCCCAACACGTACGAAAGGAGCCAACATGGCTTTTCCCGATGGATTTCTGTGGGGCGGTGCCACTGCCGCCAATCAGTGCGAAGGCGGATACAACGAGGACGGCAAGGGCCTCGGCGTTCCCGACATCATGACCGGCGGCACGGTCTCCGAGCCGCGCCACATTACCGACGGCATTCTGCCCCAGTACCACTATCCCAGCCACGAGGCCGTGGACATGTACCATCACTATCTCGACGACATCAAGCTTTTTGGCGAGATGGGCTTTAAGTGCTACCGCATGTCCATCAACTGGAGCCGTATCTTCCCCAACGGCGACGAGGCCGAGCCCAACCAGGCCGGCATCGAGTTCTACCGCCGTGTGTTCCAGGCCTGTCAGGAGCAGGGCATCGAGCCCATGGTCACCCTTAGCCACTATGAGCTGCCTTATGGTCTGTCCAAAAACTACGGAGGCTGGAAGAACCCCAAGCTCATCGATTTCTACCTCAACTACGCCCGCACCGTCATGACCGAGTACAAGGGCCTGGTGCGCTACTGGCTCACCTTTAACGAAATCAATTGCCTGCTCATGGGCGGCTTTGGCGGCGTGATGGGCGGCGGCATGGTGCCCGAGGCAACCGACACGCCCATGGCCTTTGGCGACTGCGACTGGGACGACCCGCAGGCGCGCTTCGATGCCCTGCACCATCAGTTCCTGGCGAGCGCCAAGTGCGTCACCATGGGCCATCAGATCGATCCCCAGAACAAGATCGGCTGCATGATCGCCGGCAACGCCTGCTACCCGCACACGTGCAATCCGGCAGACGTTCTGGCCGCACAAAAGCAGCAGCGCGAGATGAACTTCTACTGCGGCGACGTGCAGGTGCGCGGTGCGTATCCCTCGTGGGCGCCCAGCGTGTGGCGCCGCGAAGGCGTGCACGTGGAGGTTTCGCCCGAGGACGCCGCCACGCTGGCCGCCGGCAAGGTCGACTTCTACAGCTTTAGCTACTACATGAGCGCCACGGCCACGGCTGACCCGGTGCTGCTGGAGCAGGGCAACATCTTTGGTGGCGCCGGCAACGAGTACCTCAAGAAGAGCGATTGGGGTTGGGCGATCGACCCCGAGGGCCTGCGTTACTACCTGGAGGAGGTCTACGACCGCTACCAGGTGCCGCTGATGATCGTCGAGAACGGCCTGGGCGCGGTGGACGAGGTCGAGGCGGACGGTGCGATTCACGACGGCTACCGCATCGATTACCTGCGCGAGCATATCAAGCAGATGGAGATTGCCATCGAGGACGGCGTGGACCTGATGGGCTACACCATGTGGGGCTGCATCGATTTGGTGAGCGCCTCGACCGGCGAGATGAAGAAGCGCTACGGCTTCATCTACGTCGACAAGGACAACGACGGCAACGGCACGCTCGCCCGCAGCCGCAAGGACAGCTTCTTCTGGTACAAGAAGGTCATCGCCACCAACGGCGCCGACCTGGCCTAGCCAAGTCTCAACCAGCGTAAACGTCGCAACCACCACAAAGGGGCCAGGCACCTTTGTGGTGGATTTTGCTTTGGTAGATGTGTGAGGCATGCCTTACAATCTACCAAGTAGTTCATGACGGGTGAAAAACGGAGAGAAGGGGCTTGATGCGTCCTTAATGTTTCATGCGGATAGATTGATTTGACAGACGGTGGCGAATGCTCGCCGTCCGCATTCGTATGAAACAAGGAGTCTCCATGCTCGTCTCTCTTTTCTCAAAGCCTCAATCATCGCTTTCCGTGCAGGCCAAGCGCCTGGTGGCGATGCGCTTTCTCATCTACACCGGCTTCCAGACCAGTTATTTTATCGGCGTCATCGGAACGCTCACCTATGCAGACGATGCCTCAGTCGTGGCGACATCGCTGGCCGTCCTGTTTATGAATGTATTTGTGATCCTGGGATCCTTTGCGGGTGGAGCGGCGCTCGATGCCTGGGGCCCGCGACGCCATTTCTTGCTGAGCATCGTCGGCGCGCTTGCAACCGGCACGGCAATCATTGCCTTTGGTGGTGCGACCGGCATTGTCCTGCTCGGCGCGGTGCTCTTAGGCTTTACGATGGGATTTGCCCAACCCATCGCCACATCTTATCCGGCCTACCTCACCGACGACCCCGCCGAACTCAAAGACATCAATTCCGCCATCGCCATGTTCTCAAATGTGAGCATTATCGTCGGACCCACGCTGGGCGGCTTTGTCGCGGCGGCTGCGTCGTCGCGCGCGGTGTTCGTGCTCATGATGCTCTTTACCGTGCTGGCGCTCGTCGCCGGTTGGGGCTTTAGGCCGCAGACCAGCCATGTCGCCGGGCATGCGGATGCCGATTCGGCAGAGGAAGGGGAGCGTGCGGGACAAAGCTCCAACCCCAGCACGTCCGCCCGCGCCACCTTCGCAGCCAGCATCAAGACGGTCTTTACCAATAGCGTCCTCACCCTGCTGTTTTGCATCATTTTTCTTTCGAACTTTGGCTACGGAGCCTTCGATCCGCTCGAGTCGTTTTTCTATCGCGATGTTCTGCACGTTGGCGTTGAGTGGATGGGCTGGCTCTCGTCTGCCTGCGGTGTCGGCGCGGTGCTGGGTGCCGTGCTCGCGCTCCGCTTGCCGCCGCACTTGGTAAACCTAAAAACGCTGCTCGTGGCGCTCATGTCCGTGGGCTTGGGAAGCCTGCTCTATGTGGGGACGCCGTACGTGGGTGTAGCCCTCGTCGGCCAGATTGTCCTGGGCGTGGCGTGGGGCGTCGTCAACCCGCTCCACAACACCATCGTGCAAACGACGGCTCCGCTCGAGCAGCTTGGTCGCGTCAATTCGGTCATGGGCTTTGGCAATATGTTCGCCGGCGTGGCCCCTCTGGCGGTTGCACCGTGGCTGGCGGCAACATTTGGCGTGCAGCAGACGCTCGTGGGGGCAGGCATGGTCGTGACGGCGGTCCCTGCGGCGTTGCTGCTGTTTGGACGTAATCACTTGGATCGTGCCGTAGAGCGGTAAGAAACCATCACAACATTCGGTAAAAAACGCGATTTTGCCGAAAAACGTCGAATGTTGTGATGGTTTGGCCCGTAGACGCCGCAACCACCTCAAAGGGGCCAGGCACCTTTGAGGTGGTTTTTGCTTTGACGGGCCGCGCCTGTGCCTTGGTATACCATGTACGCCGTTTGCGAATACACCCCACACCGCCGCACAACTCAGAAAGGCCCCCATGGACGCCACCTTCAGCCACATCAAAGCCGTGTTCTGCGATATCGACGGTACGCTGCTCACGAGCCGGCACACGGTGTCCCCGCGCACCGTGGCGGCGATCCGCGCCCTGCGCGAGTGCGGCGTGCTCTTTGGCCTGTGCACCGGGCGCGACGCCCACGCGACCGAGGCCATGTACGAGCTCTGGGGCATCGAAGGCCTGGTGGACGTGCTCGTGGGCTGCGGTGGCGCCGAGGTCATCGACCGCGCGCACGACATCAACGAGCTGAGCTATCCGCTGCCGGGCGAGACCATCGCACACATCTGCAGGCACATGGCGGACCTTCCGGCAACGCCCGTCTGCCCCCGAGACGGCGTGTTCTACGTGCCCGAGAGCAACGCGTGCGTCGAGCACCTGTCGCGCGTCGACGGCGTGCCCTACCAGGTGGTCGATTTCGCCGAGTTTTTGCGCGAGCCGCAGCCCAAGGTGATGTTTACCATGGCGCCCGAGGTAATGCCGCGGGTGATTGAGCGGGCGTCGACGTTTGCCGACGACACTGTTAAGGCGGCGGCTCTGCAAACCACGCAGCGGCTCTACGAGTTCATGGATCCGCGCGTGTCCAAGACGCGCGGCCTTGTGCGCGTGGCGGAGCTCAACGACATGGAGCTCCAGGACATCTGCGTGTTTGGCGATGCCGATAACGACACCTGCATGGTGGCCGACGCCGGCGTGGGCGTGGCCATGGCAAATGGCAGCGACGCCACCCGTGCCGCCGCCGACTTTGTAACCGAGAGCAACGACAAAGACGGCATCGCGATCTTTATTGAGGAACATCTGCTGTAGCGGGGGGGGGAGAACTACCACAAAGGGGGCAGGCGCCTTTGCGGTGGCCTCAGGCGATTTGGGCGAATTGATACCTAAAATCTGCGCGCAAATTCAAATATGGTCGTCAGAACATCATGCTTCTAACCACCGATGGGTTAAAGATATTCTCATCAATTTGGTAGGGTATTCCTTCCGGTTAATGAGTCACCGCTCACGGTCGATTTTCGACCGTTCACAGGATGTTCGCACTTGAGCAAAATGTTGTGCAAATAAACCTAATGCCATTAAAAAATAATAGGCAACTAAATTACCAGCAGAAATAAAAAATAGATAGCGAATAAACGAAGGTAAATCCGAACAATTGTCAAGAGAATTGAGAACTCACTACAAAACTATCGGTTTTATTTGCTCAGATGTTTAAACAATCGTTATAATTGCATTACTAAACGAGCGCAATTACAGATTGCGCAGATACGTTTGATGGTGAAAGAGCAAGATCGCGGTCTCTTGGGGAGGAGACATCGATGAAAGCGAATTCGGACAAATCTAAGCAGAGTAATAAAGCGACGCGCCGTGTACTAGCAGGCGTTTTGTGCGGAGCCTCCGTGTTGAGCCTGGTACTGTCGCTCGTCATGCCCCCGATCTCGCAGGCCATTGCCAACGATGCCCAGACGGTTTCTGCCGAGGAAACTGTGATGGGGGGGGGTTCCTCAGGTGAGTCTACTGGCGTAGACAACACTGCCAACGGGGATGCCGAAAACCAGAATAGCGATGATGCTGAGACCGGCGACGACGATACCCAGTCGGAGGAGCAGTCCAAGGACAAGTCCCAGGCAGAAGATAATGAAGCGATGGACGCTAACGCTGTCTTGTCAGCCGAGGAGGCTGTGGAGAGCGAAGAGGCAACTACAGATATTAATAATGCCGAAGATTTGCGAGCAAAGCTTCTAAGCGTTGGGGAAAATCAAGCAGCCAGTTTTAAGCTTACAGCTGATATTGACTATGCTGGCGAAATCACACTTAACAGCGGCATTAAAATAACGCTGAACTTAAACGGCTGTAAAATCACGCATTCGGGTGACAATTCAAACAAGCCGCTCTTCAACATCGCCAATAGCGCGACGCTTACCCTTAAAGATTCTAGCCAAGGGCAGGATCAAAAGTCGGTTCAGAATGGCGATAATAATGGGCGAGTCGCCTCGATGGAGTACGACACCAGCTCTGGCATTCCGACCAAGCTCACGTATTACGTGACCGAATCGACGCCGAACGGTACGGGGACAACCGAGACTCTCTATAGGCACGAGGTCAGCATCAACGGTGCCATCGTGGGTACCGCTGCCGGCTCCACGATGAGGCTCATCAACGTTTATGCGGGCGGTACGTTTAATCTCGACAGTGGCGTACTTACCCAAAAGGAAAATTGCAACGTCGGCAACCTCATCTATGCCGAGAACGGCTCTGCCGTCAACATGAGCGGCGGCTACGTGTGTGGCGCTTCTAGCTCGGGTGCGGGCGCGGGCATTATGGTGTCCAACGAGAAAGGTGGTGCCTCGACCCTTAATTTGACCGGTGGCGTAATTGCTGGCAACAGTGCTCCTAGTGGCGGCGGTGTGTATGCTAAAGACTCCACGGTCACCATGACTAATGGCGTAATCTCCGGCAACAGCACACTTCCTTCTGGTGCTGGTTTCGGCGGCGGCATCATGGCCGAAAACGGCAGCGTCACTGTTTCCGGTGGCTACATCACTAACAATAAATATGCCAATTTCTGTGGCCATGATGGTTATGGCGATCATGGCGGCGCTGGACTTGCCGCTAGAAACGGTACTCATGTCACCATTTCGGGCGGCCAGATCACGGGCAACTATTCTGAGGAAGCAGGCGGCGGCGTTTACATTACCGATGTCGATCGACACGGGGCGAGTTCTCGCGAGAAAATGGCATGGCTCAACATTACGGGGGGAACTATTGCCGCAAATGTGAGCAATCGTTCCGAGGGTGCTGGCATTCGCGTGGGCCAGATGGTTGACGCGATGATAGAAGGTGCGTCAAAATCTACTCCAGTCTATATCACTAATAACTCCTGCATGTCTCGCTTTGACTGGGGCGGAGGCGGTATCTTTGTCCAGGGCGATTCGGATACCGCATCTAATGCGGGCAGGCTATTTGTCTATAACTCCTATATAAGCAGCAATGAGGCCGGTGGCTACGGTGGCGGCGTTGCGGTTTGCCCGACGGGTAAGACCTTGGTGACGAATACCGACGGCACGGCAATTTTTGGCAATACGTCTGCTCAAGACCAGCAGAGTGCAAATGACTATGATCCTGAACACAATAGAGGCAACGATGGCACCCCTCACCTATCCGCTGGTGGCTACGAAGGCCTTGTCAACAAAAAGAACCAGGATACTGACGCCTACAATAGTTCTTTCTTTCGCGAAAACGGCCACGCGGACTTCTTCCTTGCGGCGGAGGGTCATAAGACCCCGATCGCGGCGGTGATTGGCAAAATGCTTGGCGGCGGTGACGCCAAATACAAGGGAAGTAAAGAGCTTACGCAAGCCATTACTATCCCCGCTAACGGTGGCGTGCAGGTATATAACAGCATCGGTCTGAGCTCGGGTGTTCAAGCTGGAGACGCCGCGGCAACTGCCGCGCAGACAGCCGCGACAACCTTCATCACGGGCAATTATTCCTGGAACCATGGCGGCGGCATCATGTCGAACGGCGACCTGTACTTGGGCGTGCCTGCGGATACGTATGTCTATCCGAGCCTTAAGCTGAAGGCAACCAAGGCGCTGAAAATGAAAAATAAGCAGACCGAGGAAAGCATAGCGCTCGCCAAAGACCAGTTCTCCTTCTCGGTCTACCGTAAGGATTCGGATGGCGCGACGGAGCCCTCTTGGAATGACAAGACATTCAACAGTGGCGGCTGCACCTTGGTCGGAACCGCCAAGAATGATGCGGACGGTAACATCACCTTTGACCTTGGCGAACAGTTCATTGATAAGACTGTTGAGGCTAACAAGATTACATACTACTTGGTCGAAAATGCTGGCAATGATCTCGACATCACGTACGACCCAGCCGTGTACAAGATTGTGGTGACGGTTCGGGACAACCAAACGCTACTCATGAAGGTGCCGAGCAGGGAAAATCCAAACTCGGACGTTCCTCTTTACGTTCACAACTACACGATCACAAGCGTGAGTCCGGGAGATTCAACTAACTCGCTGGGAAAGGACGACCAAGGCTATTATTCGATTAACGGCCCCGGCGGGGAAAAGACCTTCACCAACAAGTACACTCCGTACACCTCTACCGGCACCTGGACTCCTAAGGTGACCAAGGTCGTAAAGGGCGGCGAGATGAAGGAGTTCACGCTCGAGTTTGCGAATAACGCGGACTTCAAAGATGCCACGACGGTTAAGACCGACCCCAAGGGCGAGATTCTCACCGCTGCCGACGGCAAGAAGTCTCAGACCCGGAGCTTCGACGAAATTGAGTACAAACTCGATCAACTCGACAAGCTCAAGACCGACTCTACTGGCCGTGGCGCCTCCAAGACCTTCACGTACTATGTGCGCGAGAAGGGCGAAAGCTCGACCTATCCGCATTACAAGTTTGATCAGTCTGTCTATAGGTTCAAGGTTGTGGCAACGGATAACACCAAAGGAAGGATCGACTGTGCGGTGACCTACATGAAGGGAACCGTTGACTCCGATGGCAACTGGAAAGCAGACGTCGATGCCGAAGAACAGAACCTCACCGACACCTCCAACCCCACCTTCACCAACACCTACTCCACCTCTTTGCCCCTTTCTGGTATGTCGGGCGTCACTCTGACGTACCTTGCCGGCGCGGCGGTGCTTTGCGCTGCTGCGGCCTGGATGCACGTTCGTCGCAAGGCGAGCGCGAAGGGAGGTGAGCGTCGTGAATAAGAAAGTTTGCTCCTTCCCGATCTTGTTTGCGCTGCTTGCCCTCTTGATCGGCACCTGCGCGGTTGTGTTCCCCGCTTCCGCGCAGGCCGCGCCGACCTCGACCGGTTCCATCACGGTGAGCGGCACCGTGGCGAGCAGCTACGACGCCTATCAGATCTTTAGCGCCAACGTCGTCGACGGCGACAGCGACGCCAAGATCGCCACCGACCTCGCCTGGGCAAGCGACGCCGCGCGCGACGCCGTCCTGCCCGTGCTGCACAGCGCCGGCATGCCCAATTCCCAGACCACCGCGCAGGAAGCTGCCGAGTGGCTCAACACCGATTCCCACCTCACGAGCGCGCTGAGCGCACAGCTCGCTCGTTCCCTCCAGAGCTCTGACGCCGTGTCCGTGCCCCTTAACGCGGGCACGACGGCCGAGCTGCCCTGCGGCTACTGGCTCATCGTCGCCAAAGACGACGCCATCTCCCAAAACGAGGCCGGCACCGCGCCGATCATGGCCCTGGTCGGCGGCAGCGCCGTCACCGTCAAGCCCAAGGCGGCGACCCCCAAGGTCGCCAAGCACGTGCTGGAGGACGGTACCGCCGCCTGGCAGAAGGCCGCCGACGCCACGGTCGCCGATGACCTGTACTGGCGCCTCTCTGCCACGGTCCCGGCGGGCCTTACCGCCTACGACACCTACACGGTGCAGTTCGTCGACACCATGAGCGCGGGGCTCGACCCCTCCAAGGTCGCCTCGAGCATGCGCGTGTACGTGGCGGCGGGCGCGGACGGCGGCTTTGACGCGGTCCAGACCGGCAAGGACGGCCGCGCCGGCGCCGAGCCCGCGAAGGGCTGGACCGACATCACGGCCCAGTGCGCCACCAAGGTAGCGGCCGACGGCAAGACCTTCACCGTGCGCACCGGCGACCTGATCGCCGCGCTCGGCGGGGCCGACGCCTTCACCGCGGGCGCCCGCGTGGTCGCCGTGTACAACGCGCCGCTCAACAGCGCGTGCAACCACGGCATCGCGAAGGGCAACCCCAACGAGGTCTACCTGCGCTACCCGCGCTCTCCCTTTGCCGACCAGACCGGCGATGCCGGCTTCACCCGCTCGCCGAGCGACGACGCGTGCGCCTACACCTGGGATCTCGCGCTCACCAAGCGCGGCAGCGACGGCGACAAGCCGCTTGCTGGGGCGGTCCTGAGCATCGCCGACGACCGCGGCCGCACACTGGCGGCCGACGGCACGTGGGATGCGGAGGGCAAAGCCACCGTGACCACGGGCGAGGACGGCCGCGTAACCGTCTCGGGCGTGGACTCGGGCAAGCTGGAGATCCGCGAGCTCAAGGCGCCCAAGGGCTACACCGCCTTCGAGGGCACGCGATCCGTGACGGTCAAGGCCGAGGGCCTGGACGTCGACCAGGTGGCCGCCGCCAAGCCCAAGCTCACCATCACGGCTGAGTCGCCCCTGCGCGCCGACAGCGCGGACGGGTCGACGGGCAGCCTGGAGGCGTCGCTCATCAACACGCCCACCGGCACACCCCCTAGCAGTACCACCGGAGGCTTTATGCCCTCGACTGGCGATATGGCAATGTACGCCGCGGCCGCCGCTGCGGTCGCCGGAGCCGTGCTCATCGTGATCGCGCTCCTGGTCAAGCGGGGGGGTGGCAGCCATAAAGAGTAGCTGGCAGTCCCACAGAGAGCGGGGCGAGACGTAGCGAAGTAGATGCTAAGACACAGACAGATGATGACCGATCAAGTGAGAACCAACCGGAAAACGGAAGAAAAGAAGATGAGCATGAGCAAGAACATCGCACGCCTGGTAGTAACCGCCGGCCTCACAGCAGCGCTGAGCTTCGGCGGCGTGATGGCCCCGGTGACCATGGCGTTTGCCGCGGGTGCGACTACTACGACCAATAGCATCACGATCAATAAGAACGCACAGAATGGCGATGTGACGTACAAGGCCTACCAGATTTTCAAGGCCGATGTTGTGGATCCGACTGAGGAGGGGGCGACTGATAAGATCGTCTCCAACGTCGAGTGGGCAATTGATGACCCTGCGACCCAGAACGCCATCATCGAGGCTATTAAAGAGGATTCAAAGTATAAGACTTCTGATCCCAAACCTGATATTGTTACCGCCCAGGACGTGGCCGATTGGTTGACTAAGAACGTTACCGGCACTACTCCTGAGACTGTTGTTAATAAGGATCACCTTCTCAACAAGATTGCCGCTATTGTTAAAAAGGACGTTGAAGCTACGGGCAATTCGTTCTCGGCAGGCGATAGTTTTACTGTGCCTAACGATGATAAAAATTCCCCCAAGACGGGTTACTACCTGTTCCTGACCGATGGGTCTTCCCTTAGCACTTCCGAAGCGGCAAAGAAGAACACGGGTACCTCGCCCATCTTCGCCGTTGTCGGCGGTAGCAGCGTGACCGTTACCGAGAAGACCAGCATTCCTACCGTCGATAAGCAGATTCTCGATGACGCTAAGGGCAAGACGGCCGATAACGCTACAACGGATGACTGGAAGAACGTGGGCGACGCCTGGATTGGGCAGGTAATCGACTACAAGTTGACTGGTACTGTTGCGGCCAGTATTGCCACGTATACTAAGTACCAGTATGAGTTCCAGGACCATCTCTCTGTTGGACTGAAGGCAGATCAGAGCTCTATTGTTGTTGCTATCAACGGCAAAAAGATTGACGCATCTGGCAATTACACTGTGACGGTTACGGATACTACGGACGGCTCAAACAATAAGACAGGTCAAGATTTGAAGGTCTCCTTCGAGGATCTCAAGGCTGCTGCAAATTCCGTGGGTGAGACTCTTGATGGAACCTCCATGGTCGTTGTAACCTATCGGGCTCAGCTCACCAGCGATGCCGAATACACGGCTGCCGGTAACACCAACAAGGTCAAACTTGTCTATTCCAACGATCCTATGTCGTCTAAGGGTACCGGCACTTCCGAATCAAAGGAAGTCACCGACTATGTCTTCGGCTTCAATATCACTAAGACCGATCCGAATGATTCGAGTGCAAATCTCGTTGCTGGCTTTAAGGTCAAAATGATCAAGGAAGGGGCGACTAAAGAAGTCGCTAAATGGCTGAAGCAAGACGGCAGCTTCACCGATGACGAGAACAAAGCTTATACGTTTGAAACCACAGGAACGAATAACACGGTCTCTATTCCTGGCCTTGTTGCAGGCACATATCTGATTTCTGAGAGCAAGACGCCTGCAGGCTACAACACCATCGCAGACTTCGAAATTACGGTGACGCCTACGTACGATCCGACAACCGGTAAACTGACGAATCTCAAGGTAACTGACACCTCTGATATGGTTACCACTGATCTCGATAAAAAAGTTGATTCGACCGAGATCCCCGTCACCATCCAGAACAAGAAGGGCTCTGGTCTCCCGCTGACCGGTCTCAACGGCGTGACCTTCACTTGGATCGCTGGTGGCGCGGTGCTGTGCATCGGCGTGGCGCACCTCATCCGCAGCCGTAAGCAGGCTGAGGAGTCCGAGCAGGAGTAGCGCTCGCTCACCCATCCCCTTGGCAGGTGGGATGTGATGGCCATGAGACTTGCGGACACTTTTCTCGTCCATCTACATTCTTGCTTTGCCATTCTCTTTTCGGGGCAGACTCCGCACTGGAGTCTGCCCCGTTCTTTTTGGACAACGCAGCCAGGCTCCATTGCCCGATGGATCAAGCGTATGAATATCGAACAGATGTTTGCAATTATTGCGTTTACCAGCTGCGGGTGCATGCACTCGCAGTAAAATGGCTTTGTGACGCATCCCGTGCGCGGGCGGCCGACGACTCGATCGGAGGTCCCCAAATGCTGAAATTCCTTAACGCGCTCGCCGCCCTCGCGGCGGTGGGCACGTTCGTCATCGCGTTTCTTGACTCGTATGAGGTTCGGTTTAAGGTCCGTAGGCGCACGCGCGGTGCGGACGGTAAAAGGCATTTGCGCCGTAACAAGCGCAAATAAGAATGCCCGGGGTTAGAGGCCCGGGCATTTAACAACGTCGGAAACTGGTCGCCCGCGCTCCTAAGTACTTACGCGGGGTGCGTCGTTTCCTGTAGCTATTGTATCCCGAATCGCCCCGCCGATTCGGGACATTTTGAAAACGCAAATATGGGCTTAGGCACGAACGGTATCTCATTAATTCCGAAAATTATGTATAATTCCAATACAAACTGGAATCGAACGAAAACAATGGAAATGAACGAAGCGCTAATCTACTTACAAGAAGCACTAGGCCTTTCCGCCAAGACCAAAACTTGGCCTGGATCCGCACACTTGCCGCTGCATCTGCGGACGATTGAGGTCCGCGCTGTTGACGCAAACGGTTTTTCGTTTTTGCTTGCAAGTTTGCCTACTGGCGTCGGGCTTCCCGAGGCTAAGAGAGTCTATGGTCAGCTAGCCTTGCGCGCGGAGACTCCCGTTGTCGTTTCGTTTCCTGATGCCGATGCACGTCAGCGCAAAGCATTGGTCGCACAAGGGATTCCGTTTGTTTGCCCCGGCAGACAGGCTTTTCTTCCATTTATGGGCACGGCCTGCACGGAGAGGGGCAGTGTCCGGTTTCGCAATCACGCGACCAAGATGTCACCCAACGCGCAGGCTGCCGCAATCTGGGGAGCAGCCCAGGAGCCATATCGTCCCTATGACCTTTGTCGTGCGCTTGGGATCTCGGCAAGCCGCGCGAGTGAGGCCATAACCGAGCTTGTTGACAGGGGGCTCGCGAGGCGCGAGCGTTGCGAGCGACGTGTCGTCGTGTTCCCTGTTGCCGTTGATCTTCTGCTCAGTGAGCACATGGCAGAGCTCTCCTCGCCTGTCTTGAAGGTCTTATTTGCAAGGAAGACGCCGCAGATCGAGTATCTTGTTGACGCCGGGGAGACGGCGCTCGCTGCGCGTTCGATGCTCGCTGCGCCGGGTATGGAACAAAAGGCCGTCTTAAGAAGTGCATGGCCTCAACTGAGTGACCTCGAAGTCGCAGACGGGGAGTTGCCGGATAACGAAACGGCGATGATCCAAGTGTGGCGCTATGCGCCCGTGTTTGCCGGCTCCTCCCGTGTCGACGACATTTCGCTTGCGCTATCTTTGGCGGCAATCGACGATGAGCGAATTCAGCTCGAAGTCGATCGCATGTTTGGAAAGAATTATCCATGGCAAGAAGCGCTGTAGAAGGTCTTCAAGAATTCGAACCGTAGGCGGTGCTTCGGTCCTAGCTGCGTTGTTCGGCGCGGAAGTTCGCTAATCGGCTATTATTTGTTTAGACAACTTGAGTTGTAGAGGAGTGACCGGCGATGGTGCAGGGCGCCAAACATATGAAGAGCAATAACGCCGCGGACAACGGCGGCTCAAGCCCTCAGCCCAAACCTCAACCAAAGCCCAAGCGCCGTCGCAAGCGGCTGCCGCGCTGGGCCGACCGCCTCATCACCATCGTCATCATCCTTATTGGCGTGGGCCTTATGACCTGGCCGTGGATCTTGGACCGGCTCGAGGCCTCGGGCGTGTTCAACCAGATCAGCACGGTGTCCAGCACCGTGGACGCGCTGTCTGCCGAGGAGCGCGAGCGCATCCTGCTCCAGGCGCGCTCCTTTAACGAGCAGCTGGCGGGCGAGGCCACCGAGCTTCCCGCCGACCAGATCGAACCCTACGCCCAGCAGCTTATCTTTGACCGCGACCCCATGATGAGCTGGGTCGAGATCCCCTCCATCGACGTGAGCATGCCAATCTACCACGGCACGAGCGAAGAAGTCCTTATGGCGGGCGTCGGCCACCTGGAGGGCACGAGCCTGCCGGTGGGCGGCACCTCGACGCATTGTGTGCTCACCGCGCACTCGGGCATGCGCAACCTGAGCATGTTCGACGACATCCACTCGCTGGAGCCCGGCGACCTGGTGCTGCTGCACACCATGAACAAGACGCTCGCCTACAAGATGGTGGACTCCGAGGTGGTGCTGCCCGAGGAGATGGAGTCGCTAACCATCGAGCCCGGCGCCGACAAGGTGACGCTCGTCACCTGCACGCCCTACGGCGTGAACGACCATCGCCTGCTGGTGCATTGCGTGCGCACCAAGTACAACAAGAAGGACGTCGACAAGCAAAAGTCGCTGGCCGGCCGCCACTGGGGCAAGCGCGAGTTTGCCGTCCTTATCGTGGTCATAGCCATTGTGCTGTTGCTGCTGGACATCGTGATCCACGCGGTCCGCAAGCGCCGCAAGGCCAAGGCCTCGGCATAAGACATTCTCCAGAACCACCGCAAAGGGGACAGGCACTTTTGTGGTGGTCGGGGCTTCCAAACCATCACAACATTCGATGAAAATCGCGATTTTGACGAAAAGCGTCGAATGTTGTGATGGTTTTCGTTGTGGGCGAGACGGTTTTCGCTATGGACGGTGCGCTTTCGCTGCAGAATCGCCAGCCCGCAGCCTGCCAACCCGCCGCCCTCGTTACGTTTTCGCTGCATTTGGGTAAAGCACCTGCTCCAAGCGGCGTTGCCCTGTATACTAGAGCGGTTTATCTGTTATGCGGAAGGGAGCGCCTATGGCACTCAGCGAGAAAGACGTGCGCGGCATCGCCGAGTACGCAAAGATCGCACTGACCGATGACGAGCTCACCCAGATGACGTCCTACATGAACGACGCCGTCCAGATGCTCGAGCCCGTCTTGCAATATGACTTGCCCGACGTGGAGCCCACGTTCCATCCCATCGGAAGCCTGTCCAACGTGATGGGCGATGACCTGCGCGAGCCCGAGCGCGACCTTCCGCTCGACGTCGCGCTCGAAAACGCCGGCAGCGCGCGCGACCGCTACTTCCGCGTGCCGTCCATTTTGGGAGAGGGGGAGAGCGAATAATGGCGCTAAGCTTCGATTCCCTTACCGCCGCCCAGATCGCCGCGGGCGTTGCCGCCGGCGACTTTACCGCTACCGAGGTGGCCCAGGCCTCCCTTGCCGCCATCGAGGCGCGCGAGGGCGGGGTCCAGGCATTCCTGCAGGTGGCGCCCGAGCTTGCGCTCGAGGCCGCCGCGCGTGTGGATGCCGACCGTGCCGCCGGAAAGCCGCTGCCCCCGCTCGCGGGCGTGCCGCTGGCCATTAAGGACAACATGAACCTCGTGGGCACGCGCACCACCTGCGCTTCCCGCATGCTCGAGGACTACCAGAGCGTCTACACCGCCACCTGTGTCCAGCGCATGCTCGACGCCGGCTGCCTGCCCATGGGCAAGGCCAACATGGATGAGTTTGCCTTTGGCAGCTCCACCGAGAGCTCGGCGTTCCACCGCACCAACAACCCCTGGGATACCGAACGCGTGCCCGGCGGCTCCTCGGGCGGCTCCGCTGCCGCCGTCGCCGCGGGCGAGGTCGCGCTCTCGCTGGGCTCGGACACCGGCGGCTCCATTCGCCAGCCGGCGTCGCTGTGCGGCGTGGTGGGCTTTAAGCCCACGTATGGCGCCGTGAGCCGTTACGGCGTGGTTGCCTTTGGCTCGTCGCTCGACCAGGTGGGGCCCTTTGGCCGCACGGTCGAGGATGTCGCGCTGGCCATGAACGCGCTTACCGGCGCGGGCCACGATCCGTACGACTGCACGAGCCAGGATTGCGCCGTCGACTTTACCGAGCATCTCAACGACAGCATCGAGGGCAAGCGCGTGGGCATCATCCCCGCGTTTATGGAGGCCGAGGGTCTGACGCCCGAGGTCAAGGCCGCTGTTCAGCGCGCCGCCCAGGAGCTGCAGAACCAGGGCGCCGAGCTGGTCGAGGTCGACCTGCCGCACCTGGATGCCGCCATCGCCGCCTACTACGTCATCGGTCCGGCCGAGGCGTTCTCCAACCTGGCTCGCTTTGACGGCATTCGCTACGGCTATCAGGAGGAGGGCTGCGCCAACCTGTCCGACCAGAGCTCGCTTTCGCGCGCCCACGGCTTTGGCGCCGAGGCCAAGCGCCGTCAGATGCTCGGCGCCTACCTGCTGAGCTCGGGCGTGTACGACAAGTACTACTACGCCGCGCAAAAGGCCCGTACGCTCATCACGCGGGACTACGACGCCGCGTATGCCAAGGTGGACACCATCCTCATGCCCGCCTCGCCGCGCACGGCCTTTAAGTTTGGCGAGATCAGCGACCCCACGCAGATGTACCTCTCCGATCTGTACACCATCTCGCTCAACATTTGCGGCAACGGCGGTATCTCGGTGCCGCTGGGCCTGGGCGAGGACAGCAAGCTGCCTGTTTCTGCCCAACTGGTTGGTCCGGCCTTTAAGGACCGTCAGCTGCTCACGTTTGCCCGCGCCCTGGAGCGCGGCTTTGCCGATGCCGCCACGGGTGCGCCCGCGCTTTCCGTCGCGCCCGATTTTGCCGGGAAGGGAGGCGAGCTGTAATGAAGGAGCTTTCCGAGGTCCTGCAGGATTGGGAGGCCGTGATCGGCCTGGAGATCCATACCGAGCTCACCGCACTCGATACCAAGATGTTCTGCAACTGCAAGCTCAGCCACGATGACGAGCCCAACGCCAACGTGTGCCCGGTGTGCCTGGGCCTGCCCGGCGCCCTGCCGGTGCCCAACAAGCGCGCCATCGAGAGTATCGTCAAGGCCGGTCTCGCCACCAACTGCGAGATCCAGCGTCACTCGATGTTCTACCGCAAGCACTACTTCTATCCCGATATGGCCAAGAACTTCCAGACCACGCAGGGCCCGGTCGCCTTTGCCATGTACGGTCACCTGGACCTGGACGTGACCGGTCGCGGTGCCGCCGAGCGCCCCGACTGCGCGTTTGGCGAGGCCGAGGCCCAGAGCCTGGCGAGCGCCTCGGCCAATGCCGAGGGCCTGTCCACGTCCATGACGTCGACCATGCGCGAGGGCAACCAGCGCGCCGGCCATCTGGCCAGCTACGATGCGTCCAACCTGCAGATGCCCGAGCGTCGCGAGGACGGTTCCTACACGGTGCCCATCCGCATTCTGCGCATCCACATGGAGGAGGACGCCGCCAAGATGGTCCACGTGGGCGGCGCCGAGGGCCGCATTACCGCCGCTGCCGAGTCGCTCGTCGACTACAACCGCTGCGGCACGCCGCTGATTGAGCTCGTTACCGAGCCCGACCTGCGTACGCCCGAGGAAGCGCGCCTGTTTATGGAAAAGCTCCGTCGCATCTTTGTGACGTTGGGCATTTCCGATTGCTCCATGGAGAAGGGTTCCATGCGCTGCGACGGCAACGTGTCGCTGCGTCGCCGCGGCGAGACCAAGTTGGGCACCAAGACCGAGCTCAAGAACCTCAACTCGTTTAAGAGCCTGCACGATGGCCTTGCCTACGAGATCTGCCGCCAGGCCGAGGTGCTCGAGGAGGGCGGCATCATCTATCAGGAGACCCGCCACTGGGAGCCCAGCCGCAAGCGCACCGTGGTCATGCGTGTGAAGGAAACGGCAGACGACTATCGTCTGTTCCCCGATCCCGACCTGGCGCCGTTCGATTTGGACGACGAGTTTATCGACCGCTGCCGAGGCGAGATCCCCGAGCTGCCCGATGCCAAGCGCGCCCGTTTTGAGACCGACTTTGGTATTAAGGCGGCCGATGCCGAGCAGATCGCGGGCGACCCCGAGTTTGCCGAGTTCTTTGAGGCCGCCGCTGCCGGCATGGCTGGCAAGGAGGCCCAGACGGTCGCGAACCTGCTGGTCAACGAGATGATCGCCTACCTTAAGGGCGCGGGCGTCTCGCTGGCCGAGTCTGGCATCGCGCCGGCTCAGGTGGCAGCCCTTGCCAAGCTGCTGGCGACCGATGCCATTAGCTCCAACCAGGCGCACGAGGTCTTTGAGGCCATGGCCCAGACCGGTGACGATCCCAACAAGATCGTCGACGAGCGCGGTATGCGCCAGGTGAGCGATGCCGGCGCGCTGCAGCCGATTGTGGACGAGGTGCTGGCAAACTGTGCCGATCAGGCGCAGCAGTATCGTGACGGCAACCAGAAGGTCATCGGCTTTTTGGTGGGCCAGTGCATGAAGGCGAGCCGCGGCAAGGGCAACCCGAAGCTCTTCAACGAGTTGCTGAGAACGTCGCTCTCGTAAACGGGAACCGAGGGGCCGGGCGCAGGGCCTTGCCTCTCAATGAGTTCCGCACGAACAGGAGGCGCCAGTGGCGCCTCCGTCTTGCGCAGGACTGTTCGAAGTAGCAAGTTA
>UREC01000028.1:0-23516 GCA_900546755.1 uncultured Collinsella sp.
AGGCAAGGCATAGACCTTCTGGTCATGCCTTGCCTTTTGAATGACAAATTGTCGCTCTGGACGGCGCGCAGCGTCGGCTGGTCCGCCGTTCGGTAGAACGGCGGAACTTAGACTGCCTGTGCCAGCTTCTCGGCACGCTCGGCGGCGGCGAGCGCCTCGATGACGGTGCCGAGCTGGTCGCCCAGGAGGACGCCATTGTAGGTGGAGTTGAAACCGATGCGGTGATCGGTCACGCGGTCCTGGGGCTGGTTGTAGGTACGGATCTTCTCGGAACGGTTGCCGTGGCCGATCTGGCTCTGGCGCTCGGCACCGAGCTCTGCCTGCTGCTTCTCGAGCTCCATCTCGTACAGACGGGCGCGCAGCATCTGCATGCAGACTTCGCGGTTCTGGATCTGGGAGCGCTGTTCCTGCGACTGCACCACGGTGTTGGTGGGCAGGTGGGTGATGCGCACGGCGGAGTAGGTGGTGTTAACGCACTGACCGCCAGGGCCGGAGGCACAGTAGGTATCGATGCGCAGGTCGGACTGGTTGATCTGAACGTCGATCTCCTCGGCCTCGGGAAGCACGGCGACGGTTGCCGTGGAGGTCTGGATACGGCCCTGGGACTCG
This sequence comes from uncultured Collinsella sp., assembly GCA_900546755.1. Taxonomy (GTDB): domain Bacteria; phylum Actinomycetota; class Coriobacteriia; order Coriobacteriales; family Coriobacteriaceae; genus Collinsella. Next base: position 610 of record UREC01000028.1, read on the forward strand.
GTCTTGGGAACGCGCTGGACGCGGTGCACGCCGGACTCGAACTTCATGACGGAGTAGACGCGGTCGCCCTCGACCTTGAACTCAATGGACTTAAAGCCGCCGGCCTCGCTGGGGCTGGAGTCGAGCACGGTGGTCTTCCAGCCGCGCGACTCGCAGAAGCGCTGATACATCTTGTACAGGTCGCCGGCGAAGATGGCCGCCTCGTCGCCACCGGCGGCGGAGCGAATCTCGACGATGGTGTTCTTGTCGTCGTTGGGGTCGCTCGGGATGAGCATGTACTTGATGTCTTCCTCGAGCTGGGGAAGCTTGGCCTCGTTTTCGGAGATGTCCATCTGGAGCATCTCCTTCTCATCGGCATCGGTAGTATCGTGGAGCATTTCCTTGGCAGCCTTGATGTCATCGAGCGCGCCGATGTACTCGCGCGAGGCAGCGATGAGGTCGGACTGGTGCGCGTACTCCTTGTTGAGACGCGTGAACTCCTTGATATCGGAGGCGACGGCTGGGTCGGAAAGCTTCTTCTCGAGCTCCTCGTAGGCCTTGATGATCTTTTCGAGCTTGTCGCGCATGACGGACTCCTTTTATATGCGTGAAGGTGAAAATCGGCAGAATTGATGGGGCGCGGGGCGCCGCTGCGGGGGTAAAGCCCGGCTAGAACATGTCGATCTTCAGATACATGCGCATCCCTTCGCGTATGGGGGTACATAGTTGCGGTCTAACCCATACATGATAGCGTGCGCAGGCAAACCTGCATACAACCCGCACGGAATCCGACAAAGGGAGAGTCCCTTTGTCGGATTCTAGAGCGTATGGAGCAGGGCGATGAGGAAGCGAACACCCTGGAGGTAGGCGCGGCGGGTGATGCGCTCGTTGGTGCCGTGGACGCCGCGGTCGCACTCGTCATCGTCGACCACAAACGCCGAAAAACGAATGCATTCGGAGCAAATGTGCTGGTAGTTGGCAGCGTCGGTCGCGCCGATCACGGTCGAGGGGACAATCGCCAACGGCTCGGATGATCCGTTTTCCTCCGTCCCCTTTGGATCGCAGAAATAGCGGGCGGCGATGGAGCGAACCGCCTCGAGGCCGGGACCACCGATGCGCGGGGACGGCGAGGGCTCGGAGCTGCCGGGGCCCAGCTCCACTTCGACACGACCGGCAAGGTCCGCCCCGGCAACCGCCTCACGGCAGCGCGCCACAACGTCGGCCACGCTCGTGCCCTCGAGCATGCGGAAGTTAATGTTGGCCCACATATCCTGCGGCATCACGTTGGCGCCGGCGCTGCCTCCCTCGATCTGCGTGGGCGCGCAGGTGGTCGTCACCAGCGGATAGAGCTTCTTGCTGGCGAGGCAATCGCGGACAATGGCGCCCCCGTTGGCGGCAATCTCATCCGCCGTGTAGAGCCCCAGCTCGACAAGCTGCGCGGCAAGCAGATCGGTCACGCGCGTCGGCCACTCGATATCGCAGATTGCGGCGATGGCACGGCTGAGCACCTCGAGCGACGTGCCGCCGTAGGGGTTAGACGAATGCCCGCCCGCGCTCTTCGTCTTGAGCACGATATCGGCATAGCCCTTTTCGGCCAGGTCGGCATGCATAAGCCAGCCCTCGCCCGCGCCGTACTCGGCAGCCGAAACAATACGGTAGTCGCCCTCGTCGATCAGGAACTCGAGCTCAACACCGCGCTCCTCGAGCACGCGGCCGATAGCTCCAGCGCCGTACTGCGTGGTTTCCTCGTCCTGGCCAAAGGCGAGCAACAGCGAACGCTTGTGCTCCCAACCGTGCGCCAATGCATACTCAACCGCCTCGAGAATGCCTGCGACCTGATCCTTCATGTCGATAGCGCCGCGGCCCCAAATGTAGGTGTCGTCCACGTGCCCGCTAAAGGGGGCGTGCGTCCAGTCGGCCTCGGTACCCGGCACCACGGGGACCACGTCCATGTGGCCCATGAGCATAACAGGATTGAGAGCAGGGTCGGAGCCGACAAGCGTCACCAACAGCGAGTGGTCGATAAGCTCGACCTCGCCCGCCGCAAACACGCGCGGCCAGGCCTGCTGCATATAGGCGCGCAGGTCGTCGAAGGGCTGCCAGTCCACCGCCTCGGCATCCATGCTCGAAATGGTCGGAAACGACAGCACGCGGCCCAAGCGCTCGCACGCGCTGACCTCGTCTATATCGGCAAAATCGTCCTCATGCGCAAAGAAGCGCCAAACCTCGGCCATGACATCCTTTCGATTGTGACGACAAAGGCCGCCCCACGGGAGCGGCCCTGCAACGTAAGCGTTTGCGGTCGGTTATTTGTCCTCGAGATAGCGAGAGAGGAACTCACGAGTGCGCTGGTGTTTGGGGTTGCCGAAGAGCTCGGCCGGCGCGGCATCCTCGAGCACCACGCCCTTGTCCATAAAGACCACGCGGTCGGACACCGTGCGGGCAAAGGCCATCTCGTGCGTGACGACGACCATGGTCATGCCGTCGGCGGCGAGCTTGCGCATGACCTCGAGCACCTCGCCCACGATCTCGGGGTCGAGCGCGGAGGTCGGCTCGTCGAACAGCATGATCTGCGGATTCATACATAGGGCACGAGCGATGGCCACGCGCTGTTTTTGACCACCGGACAGGCGGCCAACGGCGGCGTGCGCGAACTTTTCGAGTCCCACGCTCGTCAGATGCTCCATCGCGACCTTCTCGGCCTCGGCCTTGCTCATCTTTTTGAGCGTGACGGGCGCGAGCGTGCAGTTGTCGAGCACATCCATGTTGTTGAACAGGTTAAAGCCCTGGAACACCATGCCGATGTCCTCGCGCAATTTGTTGATGTTGCAGCGCTCGGCCGTGAGGTCCTGGCCGTGGAACCAGATGTGGCCCGCGTCCGGGGTCTCGAGCAGGTTGAGGCAGCGCAGGAAGGTCGATTTGCCCGAGCCCGAGGCGCCGATGATGGTGACAACCTCACCGGAATTGACGGACAGGTCGATGCCCTTGAGCACCTCGAGTGAGCCAAAGCTCTTGCGCAGGCCCTCGACGCGGATAAGCGGCTCTTGGTTTTGCACGGCTGCCGCAGTGCCGGTAGTGGCGGTATCTGCCATGATGATTCTCCTCGTCTTGCGCCTAGTTGGAGCTGGGCAGCGTGGCAGGGGCCTCGGCGCCCAGCTTTTTGCCAAAGGCTTCGAGCAGGCGGCTCGCCACGAGTGTCAGGATCAGGTAGACCACGAGCGCCACGCAGTAGACCTCCATCTGGCGGTAGTACACGCCGGCGACCGTGGTAGTAGCGTACATAAGGTCGAACACGCCGATGACCGAGAGCACCGACGAGTCCTTAATGTTGATGATGAGCTCGTTGGTGAGCGCCGGAATCGCGTTTTTAATGCCTTGGGGGAACACGACTTTGCGCATGGCCTGCCACTGCGACAGGCCCAGCGAGCGCGCTGCCTCGGCCTGGCCGGGATCGATGGACTCGATGCCGCCGCGCAGGACCTCCATCATGTAGGCGGTGGAGTTGAGCGAGATGGTGACGAGGCCGGCGGTGAAGGTACTCCAGATCTGGTTGGCCTGAGCGGTCTCGAAGCCCATGCCGCGCAAAACGGTAAAGCCCGCGTAATAGATGAGCAGGCCCTGGACCATCATGGGCGTGCCGCGCACGATGGTGGAGTAGATGGTCGCAAAGCCGCGGCCGATACTCTTAAAGAAGCGCACCAGGTCGTTGTCCACGCGGTCAAAGGTCTGAATACGCAGGAACACAAAGAGCAGCGCCAGGAAGAATGCGATGACGGTACCGAAGGTCGCAAGCGCGATGGTGATCTCGATACCGCGGATAAAGAAGTCGCCACTCTTGTAGGTCATGTAGACCAGGCTCGACAAAAAGTCGCTGGGGTTGGAATCCGAGACAATGCTCACCTGCACCAGGTCGATAAACGACATGACGCAGCGGTCGATAAAGAAGATCGCCGCGATAGCGACCACAACATAGCTACCCAGGCGCGCGCCGCGGCGGAAACGCTCGGATGCGAACGGCGACTTTTCGCGATAGTCACTCCAGTGCATAAGCTTGGTGACAAGCGCCGCTGCCGACACGACAATCCAGGCCCAAAGAATCGCCCAAAGGCAATCCTGGAAGATACCGGTGGGGGCTAAGAAGCTCAGCGGTGTGGGGTTGCGCTGGCTAAACGCCAGGCCGAGCGCCGCGATGACGCTCGTGCCCAGGTATACATAACGGTGGTCGGCCTTGATAAAGGAGGCCAGACGGTTGATGGCTTTCATGCTGCCTCCCTATGCCGGCTGACGGTCGAGGCACGCGTCCCACATTTGGTCGCGCTCCTCTTGGCTAATGCCCTTGAGTGTCTTGTCGATGAGCTTAAGCAGTTTGTCCGAGCCCTTGCGGCAACCGACGTTTGTCGTAACCTCCTGCTTAAAGCCCTCGCCCTCCGCAAAGCGAATGGGCACGATGCCCGGGTTTTGGGCCATATAGCCCTTCTCGTTTTCGGTGTTGTAGGTCACGGCGTCACAAGTGCCCTGCAGCAGGTTCGAGAACACCGTGGGTACCGAATCGACCGGATTTTTGTGGACGACGCCCGGAATCTCGTCGATGACGGTGTCGAGCATCGTGTCCTTTTGGCCGAGCACCGTGGCGCCGCTAAAGTCGCTGAGCTTGGTCGCGTTTTGGTAGGGCGAGCCCTCTTTTACGAACAGGCCAAAATAGCCGATAAAATACGGCTTGGAAAAGCCGACGGACTCCTCGCGCTCGGGCGTGGCGCTCATGCCGGCGATGATGAGGTCGATCTGGCCGTTGTTAAGCGAATCGATAAGGCCCGAGAAGCTCTGCTTGACGGCAACAGGCTCGCCGCCGAGGGCTTTGCAGACGATCTTGGCGATCTGCACGTCGTAGCCGTCGGCATAGGCGCCCTGCACGTTGTCGATGGGAATGGTGAACTCGCTGGCCTCGGAAACCTGCCAGTTGTACGGGGCGTAGGCCGCCTCCATGCCAATGCGGATCTTATCCTTGCCGATAACGGAATCGGACAGGTCATCGCGACCGCCGCCCGTCGTGGGCTGGACCACCTTGAGTGTGGACGGACGCTGGCAGCCGGCAAGCGCGCCGGCGACAACGGTTGCGCTCGCAGCGAGGGCGCTACCCAAGAAGATGCGACGACTGCACACCGGCTGGGTCTGCGCGTCGCGCTGTAGTCGAGGTTGCATCTGATGCCTTCCCTATGTCGTTTTGCTGACAATAAGACAGGATATACGTCAACAACCAGCAGCGCGGCATGTGCGCGAAAAAATAATAGACACACGAAGACGATTGGCGCAAAGCAGCCTGCCCCCATGTACCACTTGGCATGAAAAAGGCAAGGCATAGACCTTCTGGTCATGCCGTGCCTTTTGAATGGCAAATTGTCGCTCTGGGTGGCGCGCAGCGTCGACCGGTCCGCCGTTCGTCAGAACGGCGGAACCTCTAGAGCAGGGTGACGCTAAAGCTGCGGACGTCCGTCTCGCCCGGCGCCAGCGTAATGGTATTGACCTTGTGCTCAAAGACATCGTCCTCGGTGTCCATGGTGGTGTGGCCGGTCCAGGGCTCGAGCGCCACAAACGGAGCGTCGTTGGCGGCAGACCACACGCCGATGTACTTAAAGCCCTCAAAGTCGATCTTGACGCCGTGGCCCGACTTGCGACCGCGCAGCGTGAGCGTAGAGCCCGGAGTATCGGTGAACATGATGGCATCGTTATCGAAACTGCGGTGCGCGATGGGCAGCACGTCCGAGTTATCGGGAGCCTTGTAACTACCCTCGAACGTCATAAGACCGTCGGGCGTGATGACGGGGGCCTCGTTAGTCCAAGCCTCGGTAAACGCCAGCTCGTAATCCTCGAACGCCTCGTCCTCGGCACCGGGAGCCGGTACGTTAAACGCGGGGTGGCCGCCCACCGAGAACGGCAGGTCCACGTCGCCGGTGTTGGTGACGGCAAAGGTCTGCGTGAGGGTGGCGTCGCCGGTCAAGGCATAGGTCATGCTGAGCTTAAAGTGGAACGGGAACGCCTTGAGCGACTCGGGCGTGTCGGTGATCTCGTACGTTACCGAGGAGCCGTCCTCCGAAACCTCGACCAGCTTGTGTTCGACGATGCGCGCGAGTCCGTGGCGCGGCATCTCGCAGGTGCCGGCCGCAGACGTCGCCGTGTTGTTGCGCAGCGAGCCCACAATGGGGAACAGGATGGGCGCATGCTTGCCCCAAAAGGCGGGGTCGCCCTGCCACAGATACTCGTTGCCGTTGAGGGCAAGGCTCGTGAGCTGGGCACCCATGGAATCGATGGCCGCGGTGAGGCCGCCGCGCTTGATGGTAGTGACGGTGGACATGCTACTTCCTCCAAAAGTAAACAACAGTGTCGAGGGCTATTGTCCCACTCTTGGCGGCGGGGTTGAGCGACAGGTGCAGTTATTGAGCAATAGCGTAAAGGTCAAACCCGCCCTGCGGCGTGCTATCGACCGTATCGGGCGCCTGTGAATTAAAACTCACCGGAACCATGCGCTTTGAGGCACGGTAACGCGTGCCGTCGGTGGCGACGGGCGGCTCATCGACCGTGAGCTCGTAGTCGCCGGGCTTGAGCTCGATGCCGTCACCTTCGGAATTGACGTATTGATACTCGTCGATTGCTTGTCCCTTGAGTGTGCGGCCCACGATATGGACGAGCATTTGGCTATCGCCGCGCGCGGTATCCCACGTCGCGCCGTCCTTAACCTCGACCGACACATGCACCGAGCGCGTGCGGCTGAGCGATTGTTCGACGGACATCTCGACCTTGGCGGCGTCTTTGCGCTGTTGCTCCACGTGACTCCAGACATTTCCGATCGCCGAGCAAGCGATGACGCCGGCCATAAAGGCGATGAGAATGGGGCCGAGCGGCGAGCGACGTCCCGCATCTTCCTCGCGAGACAGATTGGGGCGACGCGTGGGCGCGGGCGCCTGAGCACCCTGCGAGGGCACGTCGAGAATGCTGAAGGATGCCGTGCTGTCGGGGTCGATGTTATGGCGAGGTTGCGGGGTCTTTGCCGGCGAGATGGACATATCGGCCGGCTCACCGAGCGTGGCCGTGGCATCGGCCTTTGCCTCGTCGGCCTCGGCCTGGGCCCAAGCCTGTTCAAAGGTCAGGGGCTCGGCGGAGTCGGAAGCGGCGTCCGTCTCGACGACATCGTTGCCGCTCTCGTCCTCGTCGCTCGACACGCCACGCGGCGCGGGCTCGTCCCACTCCTCGTCCGGAGCCTCGCCCTCGCTATACCACCATTCAAAGTTATCGATATCCATACGGGGCGCCCCCTTGGCCTCGCAAATAAACACTTGCTAGCCTTATACCCCCAGATGGCACAGGAGCTCGCACGGAATGTGACAAAGGGACTGTCCCTTTGTCACACGACCAGACGTGAAAACATAGAAACTTGCAAATTTTGCAAGTTTATAAGATGACGCCTTAGAAACTTGCAGATTTTGCAAGTTTCTAAGAAATGGATGTGGCAAAGGGACTGTCCCGTTGTCACATCTGGAGGGCGACGGGGATTTGGATGCAGCAAAAGTCCTCTTGGTGGGACTCGTCGTAGCTCGTGGTATCGAGGTAGCAAAAGTCGAAAGCGTTGCCAACGGGCTGGAGCGCGTGCTCGTCCATGCAGGCAACGATGGCGCGGATGCCCTCGGGCTCGTACGGCATACCCCAGCGGCTCATGCACAGGTATGTGCCCTCGGGCAGCACCTCGATGCCGATCTCTGCCAGCTCGGCAGCGTCGCTCGGCAGCAGTTCCTCGACACCGCGCGGCAGCACGACAAAGGAGCCCGCGCCGGCGATAGGGTCGTCGGAATGCAGCGCCTCGCGACGCAGCATGGCGCCCCAACCGCGCATGGGGCGCGTGCCCGTCAACGTACGCATGCGCAGGATTGCCCGCATGAGCGTAGGGTGCAGCATCGAGCGGCCGCGCTCGATATCGCCCGGAAACTCCTCAAAGACCACGTAGCGACGCTCGAATTGCTTGAGCTCCGGCTTGCCCTCGCGCTCGCGCCAGTAAACCGCCTCGTCGTAAAAGCTTAGACGCTCCTGTACGCTCGCGCGCTCGGCTTTGAGCCCGGCAATCTGCTCATCGAGCGCCTGCACCCGCGAGCGCAGGTGATCGGTCATCTCGCCAATGTCGAACGTCGAGGTCAGGCGGTCAATCTCGTCGAGTTCGAGCCCCAGGTCGCGCAGCATGCAGATCAGACGCATGAGCGGGATCTGCGTGGGCGAATAGAAACGGTAGCCCTTTTCGTTCACCACGGCGGGTTTAAACAGACCGATCTTGTCGTAGTAGATGAGCGTTTGGCGCGAAACGTTAAACAAGCTCGCCATCTCGCTAATCGCATACATGCCCGTCTGCATAGGTCCTCCCGACACATCCCTTTTGCGCACAAAGCCCGCCGCCCACAGGGGCAGCGGGCTCAAACACTACTCGTATCCTACCCTAAAGACGCCTATGACCAGCGCTTATAGTTTGCACATGACACGCCGACGGCCTCGAGCGCCTTGGCGGCGATGTGATGCACCGCGTCATCGAGCGTGGCGGGGCCGTTGTAAAACGTGAGCATGGGCGGCATGAGCATGACGCCCGGTACGCGCGCCAGGCGCGCCATGTTGTCGACATGAATGGCGCTGAAGGGCGTCTCGCGCACCATGAGCACCAGGCGGCGCTGCTCTTTCATCTGCACGTCGGCCGCACGCAGCAACAGGTTTTCGCTGTAGCCGCTCGCGATGCCGGCGAGCGTCTTCATGGAGCAGGGTGCCACGATCATGCCATCGACCGGATAGGTGCCGCTTGCGATGGCAGCGCCGATGTTCTTGTTGTCGTAGACCACATCGGCATGCGTGGCAAACTCGTCGAGCGTCATGCCGAGCTCCTGCTCGATGGTGATCTCTCCCCCGCGCGTGACGACAAGCGCCGACTCGGCACCTGCCTGGCGCAGGCATTTGAGGCACTCAAGACCCAGCGCGGCACCGCTGGCGCCAGACACGCCAACGACAATGCGACGGGGACGGACAGAAGACTCAGGCATGACGGCTCCTTAACTACTTGGTAGGGCTACTTACTAGAAAGCAATCTCCTTGGCCCACTTGTCTGTGTCGATCTCCATGAACTGCGAGCGAATGAAGTTCTTCTTGAGGTCGAACGGGACCGTGCAGTCGAAGATGGCCTTGCAGGCGATGCCGTGCTCGCGAATCGTGGGGTCGAACGCGGGGTCGTTGGACGGGTCGAGCACGTGGCAGTGGCAGCCGGGGATGGTGATGAGGTCGACGTCGGCCTGGAAGCGCGTGGTCATGGCCCACATCACGTCGCTCATATCGAAGATATCGACATCCTCGTCAACAAGGATGACGTGCTTGAGCTCGGAGAATGCCGAGAAGGCGAGCATGGCGGCGTTGCGCTGACGGCCCTCGTCATTTTTGCTCGACTTCTTAAACTGCATGATGGCAACGAACTTGCCGCCGCCGCAGGGAGCGGCGTGGACGTTGAGCAGACGGCCCGGGATGGCGGTCTCGACCATCTTGTAGATGGAGGCCTCGGTGGGGATACCGGCCATGGACACGTGCTCGTGCGAAGGACCGATGCAGCTCTCCATAATGGGGTTGACGCGCGTGGTAACGGCGGTGATCTTGATCACCGGGCAGACCTTGGCGCCACCGGTGTAACCGGGGAACTCGGGCATGGCGTAGCCGTGGCCGTTGACGTCCTCGTTGATGGTCTCGTCGTGCATGAGGTAGCCCTCGAGCACGTACTCGGCATTGGCGATGCACTTCTGCGGAACGGTGACGCAGTCGGCAAGCTCGACAGCGTGGCCGCGCAGGGCGCCGGCAATTTGCAGCTCGTTGAAGCCGAGCGGTGTGGTGGGAGCCTCAAAACCGCAGCACATGTACACGGCGGGGTCCAAACCGATGGAGATGGAGATGGGCATATCCTCGCCACGCTGGCAGTACTCGTCAAAGAACGCGCCCAGGTGACGGCTGCCGGGGGTAATCCACATGGCGAGCTTGTCCTTGTCGACGCAGGAGAAACGGTGGATGGTCACGTCGGACTGGGAGCCGTCGGGGCTCGTGCCGTAGGCGAGGCCCATGGTGATGTAGGGGCCGCCGTCGACGGGCGTGTTGGTAGGAGCGGGAACGATCTTGCGCAGGTCAAAGCCCTCGTCGGTCGCCTTGTACACGACCTCTTGGCAGTCGACGTGCGCACCCTCGGCGATCTGCTCGGGCGCGATCAGGTTCTCGAAGCGCTTACCGATCTCGAGGCCCAGGTGCTCCTCATCCAGGTCGAGCAGGGCGGCAACGCGCTTGCGGCTGGCAAGCATGCCGATGCAGACCTTGGCGTCGTCAAAGCCCTTGACGTTGTTGAAGACCATCGCCGGACCCTCTTTGGTCGGACGCATAACGGTGCCGCCGGCACCGACGTGGCGATAGACGCCCGAAACCTCGGCATCGGGATCGACCTGGGTGTCGGTCTCGAGCAGCTGGCCCGGCATCTTGCGCAAAAAGTCGAGTGCGGAGCGCAGGTCGTGGATCTGGGAAGCATCGGTAGTGGACATAGCGTGCTCCTTTCGGGAGAGTGCCCGGCGGCGAGGATGCCGCCGGGCTGGGTAACGTAGTGGGGCCGCGGCGCTCATAGATGGGACGCTCGGCCACTCGCAGTTCGAGCACTCGGCTGCTTACAGCCCAAGCGCTCGACCGCTTACATCAGGCCAAAGAGGTGGAACCAGGCGGCCTCGACCAGCACGACGATAAAGACGACCGCAGTGAGGGGAATGCCCATGCGCATAGCCTCTTTGGAGGTGTAGCCGCCGGCGTCCTTGCCCTCGCCGATAAGGATCGGCAGGTTGTGGAACGGCAGGATGTAGTGGATGTTGATGGACGTGAAGACGATGAGCGCCACGGCGAGCGGGCTCACGCTGGAGCCGGCCGCGAAGCTGATGAACGCCGGCACGCACACGCCGAGCACGGCCATGACCGAGCCCATGAACATGTGGATGATCATGGAGAGCGCGGCGACAAGCAGGGCGAACAGGAAGATGTTCTCGGGCACGGAGCTGGGAAGCACGACATCGGCGATCCAGGCGTTCATGCCGGTGGCACCGCCCACGGAACCCACGGCCATGGCGGCCGTCAGGAACATGAGGGACTTGATGTCGACAGCGTTCCAGCTGGCGGGGGTAAGGACCTCGCCGATGATGGGCATGGCGAGCGCGACACCGATGGCAAGTGTCACCCAGCCGATGTAATCGCCCGAGACGGTGAGCCACAGCGCGATGGCGATGACAAGCCACACGATGGTGCGGATCTCCTTGACGGAGAGCTTACCGAGCGCGGCCTGCTTGGCCACGATCCGCTCGCGATCGTAGACGAGCTCCTTGCTGGGCTTAAAGAGGAAGAGGCCCAAGAACAGGGTACACAGCAGCGCAACCAGCATGGGCACGCTCATGTACAGGAACCAGTCGATAAAGGACGGGCTCATGCCGCCGGCCTCGGCGCTGTACTGCGCAACAAGCGGGTTGAGCGTGGAGTCGCCCGTCAGGAAGAACATGGAACCCGGGGCGGCAGCGGCAAACACGAGGAATCCGAGCTTGCCGCGGTCATCGTCACCGTAGCCGGCGGACTCGGCGATGACCGAGACGACGGCGAGGATGAGGAAGGCGCGGGGGAACGGGTGCGGGATCAGCAGCGACAGCACAAAGGTGAGCGCGAAGATCGAGATGATGAGCGACTTGGCGTCGCGCACGAACTTGAGCATAAACGCATAGGCGATGCGCTCGCCCAGCCCCGACTCCTTGACCGCGCTGGCGATGAGGTAGGCGCCGATGACGAGCCACATGGTAGCTTTGGTCCACGAGCTAAACGTGGAGGCGACCGTCGCCGAGATGCTCGCGGCGCCCGTGTCGTCCACGCACACCTTGAACAGAACGAGCAGCGCGCAGTAGAGCAGGCCCACAAAGCCCGGCTGTGCCACGCCACATGCCCAGAACACCACCGTGGCGAGCGTCAGTGCTAGACAGGTCTGAGCGCCGACCGTGAGCTCGACCGTCGAGCTCAGCTCCGCCAAAGGAAGAAACTTCACCAGCAAAAAGACAACGATACCCAGCACAAAGCCAATTTCGCGCTTGGTGATCTTAAACGCCTTCTTTTCCGCTTCCATCTCCCCACCTTTCTTGTTGGGGGCGCTCCGGATTCGCGGCCACGTTGCCACTTAAAAAGGGGCGCCCGTTATCGGACACCCCTTACGTTGCGCTGTGTTGTTGCAATACAGTCAAGCGGGATTTTTGGATGAGAAGCGATCCCCTAGACAAAAACCGTCACAACATTCGACGCTTTTCCTCGTTTTCGAGATTTTCATCGAATGTTGTGACGGTTTGGATATGGCAAAGGGACTGTACCTTTGTTACATAGCGAAGGCCGTACGGATGGATGGGTCGCTGAGCGCCTCGCGGAGCCAGGGGGCCAGCTGCTCGGGGTGACCCTGCAGGTAGCCTTTGAGCTCGGACGGGGCCACGCGACGCACCTCCGAGATCTCCTCTTGGTTGATATGCAGCTCGCCCGGCTCGACATGGGCTGCGAACACCTCGCACCATTCGCACTCGCAGCGACCGTCGCCGTGGTCCTCGCGGTAGACGATATGGCCCAGATGTTTGAGATCGCCCGGCTCGCGCGCGACGCCGAGCTCCTCGCCCATGCGACGTGCCGTGGCGGCCGCGACGTCTTCCCCGGGGAGCGGATGGCCGGCGCAACCGTCGGCAAGCACCCCACCCCAAAGGCGCTTGAGCTTGCTGCGACGACAGAGCAGCAGGCGCGCGTCTTCGCCCCGGCCCTCAACTAGAAGCGTCAGAAAAGCCTGGTGCAGAATGCCCTCGCCGGCATGTGCCTCGATGCGATCGACAGGGCCAAGCGCCTCGCCGGTCGCGGCATCGACCGCCACGACCTCGGCGCCTGCACCGCCCTCATCCCAGCCGGCGCGCAGGATGCGCGCGGCGGCCTCCTCGAGCGCGGCGATGAGCTCCTTGGTGGTAGCGAGCACGCGCTGCAGATCGTCCGCAGTCGCATGCTCCACATGAAAGCCCGTGCTTGCAACTACCGGCACGCCAAAGCGCGTGGCCAGCGCCGCCGCGATATCGTGCGCCGGGATCTCATCTCGATGGCACGGAACGGCCAGGATGCTCACGGTCGCCGTGCGACCGGGCTCAGGGCGCGGAATGGCCTGCGCCGTGGCGCCCAGATGCGCGTACTCCGGCGAGCAGGCGTACACCACCATGCCGCGCGGCGTCACCGTCAACTGGGCCTCGAGCGCAAACTTGCCCTCGCCCACTGCAACCTTTGTCGTGTGCATACCCATGGGATCTCCTGTCGCCCGCGATGTACCTGAGACCATCTTCGCCTGTATTGCGACTATACAGGCAAGCGCAGCCTGCGACAAAGGGGGCAGGCACCTGACACATTCTGTTAGAGTTGCAGGGATTGAATCCCGCTTATTCATGCGACATTGGAGTGACAACCTTGACCGCCGCAACCACGCCTAAAAGTAAGTCAACCGCCGCCGCGCTCTCCCCCGCGCGCACCAAGCTCTGCCTGGCGCTGCTCGTGCTGTTGGGCTTCTCGCTCGGCTGCTCGGAGTTCGTGGTCATCGGCATCGAAAGCGACTTGGCAACGGAACTCGGCGTATCACTTGCCACTGCGGGCCAGCTCATCAGCGTGTTCGCGCTCGTCTACGCTATCGCCACGCCGGTGCTCGCGCTCAGCACGGGGCGATTCCGCCGCTACCAGCTGCTCGTGTGCTACAGCATCGTTTTTGTGCTCGGCAACCTGGTCATGGCGTTGGCGCCCAACTTCCAGGTGCTGTTTATCTCGCGCATTGTCCTGGGCTCCGTCTCGGGCGCACTGCTCGCCGTGGGTGTGACGTACATCCCCGAGCTGCTGTCCCCACAGCAAACCTCGCTTGCCATCTCGGTGGTATATGGTGCGTTTTCCGTGGCAATGGTCTTTGTCACTTCGATCGGCAAGTTCGTGGCCGACACGCTCGACTGGCACGTGGCCATGTACGGCACGCTGACCTTTGCCGTTCTGATCTGCGGAGCGCTCGTGGCGTTTATGCCGCGCGCTGGGCAAACCGATGAGCCTGCCACCTTTCGCGAGCAGGCGGGTCTGCTGCGCGAGCCGAGTATCATCACCGGCATGCTCATCTTTTTGTTTGGCGTGGGCTCGGTCTACGTATTCTACGGCTACGTGACACCTTATCTTGAGCAGGTGCTGGGAATGGGCACTGTTCAGGCGAGTACCACGCTTATGGCCTACGGCGTGTTTTGCCTGACCTCAAACATCTTGGGCGGATGGATCGATGCGCGTTTTGGCATGAAGGCACTGCTTGTTACGTTTGTGCTGCAGGCGGCGGCGTTACTCGGGCTGTTTGCCGTGGGCGGCACCATGCCGCTCGCGCTGGTCTTTGTCTTTAGCTTGGCGTTGCTCATGTACCTGTTCTCGGTGTCGTGCATCACGCACTTTATGGACGTGGCACGCAGCCGCCATCCCAAGTCGATGGTACTCGCAAGTTCGGTTGAGCCCATGGCGTTTAACGTCGGCATCTCGTTTGGCACTGCAGTGGGCGGCGCCGTGGTAAGCAGCATTGGCATTGCGTACGTGGGTGCCGTGGGCGCCGCGTTCTCGCTTGTGGCCTGGGCGCTCACGCTGGTGACGATTAAGCTGGCCCGCTGGGAGCGCAAGCGGGCGAGGGCGTAGGCGTAGATGCGATGCTCGAGCTCGATGATGATCGAAAGGAAACCGCATATGCAACGGGTACTGTTTATCTGCCATGGGAACATCTGCCGCTCGACGATGGCTGAGTCGGTGTTTACCGAGCTGGTGCGCCGTGCCGGGCGCGAGGCGGAGTTTGTCATCGATTCTGCCGCCACCTCGACCGAGGAGATCGGCAACCCGCCACATCATGGCACGGTCGCCAAGCTGCGCGAAGTCGGGATTCCCGTCGTTGCGCACCGTGCCCGCCAGGTGCGTCGCGCAGAGTATGGCAACTGGGATCACATTGTCTATATGGATGCTGAGAACGCGCGTGGCCTGCGCCGCATCTTTGGCGACGACCCCGACGGCAAGATTACGCGCTTGCTCGATTGGACCGAGCGCCCCGGCGACGTGGCCGATCCCTGGTACACCGGCAACTTCGATGCCACCTACCGCGACGTGCTCGACGGTTGCACTGCCATGCTCGAGCAGATGTAGGTTTGCGGGCGCACAAACCGCGCGAACCGCGTCATCGGTATACATCGAGCGTGGATTTTCTCTCGTATACAGATCGAGCGTGGAAAATCTCCCACTTTGAGCGTTCAAGTGCGCTCTAAACGGGAGAAAATCCACGCTCATTTTCTCGGGCAGTGGAACTCGATACGACCAAGGGACTGCCCCTTTGTCACATTCGGGACTGGCCCTAGACCTGCTTGACCTCCAGCTTTATCCCCTCGGCACGGGAGTCGCCCAAAACATCCGAAAGGACCCAGGTCGCATATAGCGGCAAATAAAGAACAGCTCCGTTGCGCTCAACGTTGCCTCTCGAGAAAACAATCCCGAGCCTTACGCCATATTCGGCCGTATCAAGCACATGACCGAGCGCAGCGTGCGCGTGGTAATAGGAGCCCGATTTAACCTCGATCGGGACAGCCGTCCCATCCGGTCCGTCGACCACAAAGTCCACTTCGCCGCGCTTTTTCGTCTGATAGTAGTAAAGCTGGCGATTCTGGGCAGCCAGCTGCTGGGCCACCACGTTTTCGTAAATGCCGCCCAGATTGGGCTCCTTGCTATCAAGATACGCCGCCTGGGCGACTCCAACGGGGTAGCGCGCCATCAACATGCCCGTATCCGATTGATATAGCTTGAACTGCGATGGCCGCGCCGTCTTGAGCAGGGGCGATTTTGGCTCGGTTACGATATCGGCCTTGAGAGCAACGCCGGCATCGACAAGCCAGACAAAATCTCGCTGGTACTTGTCGTAATGCGCCTTGGGGTCAATGGAATTGAGCACGAAGCGTTTGTTTTCGCCCTCGAGCATAATAGGGAGCTGATCGTAAATGCTCTGCACCTGAAGGGCTCGCCCGCTTGCATACTTGGAGATATCCCGCCGGTACTGTTCGTTGAGCTCTGACTGTAGCTGACGAACAGAGGCAAGGTCGCCCTGCGTGTCAAGGAAACGCTGCACGACCTCCGGCATTCCGCCGACAACGGTATAGGTCCTGAAGTTTGCCATCATCGCGTCATGAATGTAATCAGGAATGGGCTTCTCGCTGATACACGCATCGCGTATCGTTTGGCGAGCTCCTTCGCTCACCCCGATCGCCCAGCAAAACTCCTCAAAATCGAGCGGGAACATCCTAAGCTCGTGAACATATCCCACAGGATAGGACCTAACGCCCTTGAACTGGGTCCCGAGCATTGACCCCGAAAACGCCCAGTGGCACCTCCCGTCCTCAACAAGGAACTTTGCCATCGTCATGATGTCGGGGGCCTCTTGGACCTCATCGATAAACACGAGCGTTTTGCCTGGCGCTATCGGCTTTCCCGAAAGAAGCGTCACCCTGCTGATGAAATCATCGGCATCCCGTGCCTCGAGAAGAGCATCTTTTGCCTGGCGATTTTCCGCGAGATTGAGCTCGATATAGGTTGCGTAGTTTGACTTACCGAACTCGCGAATCGAGTAGCTCTTACCGATTTGGCGAGAACCCGTGACGAACAACGCCTTTCGTTCAATGGATCTCTGCCAACAATCAAGCTCATCAGCGATTTTCCTGCGCAACATAAGCTCTCCCATCGCCTCGATAAATGAAATGCAGATATTTATATCGACTATTATCGATGAAATGCAGAGATTTTTAGTACCGAAATTGGATGAAATGCAGAAATTTGAGCTTACTCGCGCACAGAACAACGACGCGTGCGCCTAAGCATGGGCATAAGTGAGGTCGGGATTCTCGCATACAAATCGAGCGAGGACTATCTCCCACTTTGAGTGCGAAATTGCGCCCAAAACGGGAGATAATCCACGCTCGATATTTCGACGGGAGAAAAACCTCGCTCGGTTACTCGTCGACGATCTCGGCAAGCCAGACGTTCAGCGTATCAATCTCGGGGCAGCAGAACTTTGCCGTACCGGGCTCGTTGCCAGGCACGGTTCCGCCATAGCGCAGGATATCGATATAGGGAAAGCCCACGTGGCAGGCCATGGAGCACATCTTGCCGCGGTCTCGGTCAAAGTCAAAGACGTCGCCCGGCTTATGACCGTGGTGGCAGCGGCACGTCCCCAGCTGGTCCACGCAGCTCACGCGGATACGCGGCCGCTTGCCACGCGGCGCGCCGAGCGGCCCGTTCTCGCCCACAGGCTTGACGCCGCCCTCGCCAGCGTTACTCATGGTCAATCACATCCAGGCAGGCCTCGATGGGAAGGCCGGCCGACTTATCCTCCTGCGCAGCATTGCGCTCGATAAGCTCAGCCACCACACGCATGGCATCGGACGTCGCGCGCTGCAGACTCCAACCTGCCATAACGCGGCCCATGAGCACCGCCGAGAACGTATCGCCCGTGCCCGGGAAATAGACCGGAATGAGCTCAAAGGGAATCGTGAAGTACTCCCCCGCCACATGGTCGTAACCGATAACCGCGTTCATGCCATTGACCACGGCGCTCGTAATGACCACCGACTTGGCACCCAGCTCGCGCACGGCGTCCACAAGGGCGCGGGCCTCATCGGGCGTGATCTGTTCTGCAATAGGCGTATCGGTGAGCAGACAGGCCTCGGTGTAGTTGGGCACCGCGTAGTCTGCGCACTCCAGCAGGTGCCGCATAAGGCCAATCGTGGACTCGGGCACACCGGCATAGAGCTTGCCGTTGTCGCCCATGATGGGATCGACGAACACCTTGGTGTCCTTTTGCGCGCGGCGGTGGCAAAAGTCCGAGATGATGCGCGTCTCTTCCTCGGTCACGATAAAGCCGGTCGAGATGGCGTCGAACTCAAAGCCGAGCTCCTCCCAGATAGCGAGGCTTTGGCGCACATACTCGGTGGTGTCGTGGATGTAGAACTTGGGGTAGTTGAGCGTGTCGGAAACGAGCGCCGTCGGCAAGTTATGGATACGGTAGCCCATGTGCGACAGCACCGGCAGCATGGCGGAAAGCGCGACCTTGCCGTAGCCGCACATATCGTTAATCAGCAGCAGCTGAGTGTTCTTCATGAGGGTCTCCCTTGTTTCGGGTGCGGCGCGGCAGCACCACAGTGCGACTAAGTGTAGCGCAGGGGACGTTGTGAGCGGAGGCGAGCGGCGCGACGGGCAAATTGTTGCGGAAAGGTTTCGGAAAATGAACCTTTTTTTCCTCCATCCCCAAGGGATCACATGCACCGAAGCAGACCGTGGCGGAATCACAGGTTGAGGACGGACAGCGAAAGCGTTCCTAAGCGAGCAAGGTGACGTGAAAGAGGAGGGCATAGGCCTTGTGGCCATGCCCGACGATTGAACGTCAGATTGCCGCTTAGGAACGCTTGCAGCGTCGAGCGGTTACGGCGTTTGGTAAAACGCCGTAACTTAATAAGTTTGGTACCTTGACATTGATTTCTCACGCTCCTAAATTGGTTAGGCACAAAACAATTCCTCTACCTAACTAAAGAAAGGAGCGGCACTAATTCATGTGCGATGAACCTCTTAACCTTTGTTCGCATGAGCCCGGCGGTGACCCGTCGCAACCGGTAGACATACCCGAAGCGGTCAGCGCCGAAGACAAACTCGCCAAGCGCATCCTGAGCGGCCTGGGCTTTTGCGGCCATTACATGCATTTTCATGGCGGAGGCGTGTCCGGCAAGGCGCCCATCATCTGCCTGCTGGCCAAGCAGCCCGGCGGCGAGATGTCGCAGCAGGAGCTCGGCATGCACTTTGACCTCAAGCCGGGATCGCTTTCCGAGATCCTGTCCAAGCTCGAGCTCAACGGCCTCATCGAGCGCAGCCGTAACCCCAAGGATCGACGGCAACTCACCATTCGCCTGACCGAAACCGGCCGGGAAAACGCCCGCATCGACCAGGCAGCCCGCATCCGCTTTAGAGAACGGGCCTTTAGCGCGCTCACCCACGACGAGCGCGAGGACCTCGCCGAAATGCTCGATAAAATCCGCGTAACCTGGGAGGAACTGGATGATTAAAACCCTCATGGGCAGCATCCGCGACTATATGAAAGTCACCGTTGCTACGCCGTTGCTCGTGCTTGGCGAGGTGCTCTGCGAGATGCTGATTCCATTTATCACTGCCAACCTGATCGACGCCATCAAAGACGGCGCCACCGTAGCCGAGATGCTTCCCACCGCAGGCTTTTTGGTGCTCATCGCGCTGACGTCGCTTGCTTTTGGCGCCGCGGCAGGCGTCACCTGCAGCCATGCGAGCTGCGGCTTCGCCAAGAACCTGCGTCACGACCTGTTCTACAAAATCCAGACGTTCAGCTTTGCCAACATCGATGAGTTCTCGAGCTCCTCGCTCGTCACGCGCCTGACCACCGACATCAACAACGTGCAGCAGGCCTTTATGATGATCATCCGCATCGCCGTGCGCGCGCCGCTGGTATTGATCTTCGCCTTTACCATGGCGTTTATCATGGGCGGCAGTGTTGCCATGGTCTACCTGGTCATCATTCCGCTGCTGGGCTTTGGACTGTTCTTTATCATCTTTAAGGTGCGCCCCATCTTCTCGCGCGTGTTCCACAAGTACGATGCCCTTAACGAGTCCGTCGAGGAAAACGTCACCAGCATGCGCGTGGTCAAGAGCTATGTGCGCGAAGACTTTGAGAAGGAGAAGTTCGCGACCGCCGCGCGCGACGTCCAGATGGACTTCACCCGCGCCGAGAAGCTGCTCGCCTTTAACAACCCCATGATGAACATCTGCGTCAACGGCGCGTTTGTCGTCATCATCTACCTGGGCTCCAAGCTCATCATCACGAGCCAGGGCACGCTGTTCGACGTGGGCCAGCTCTCCTCGACCTTTACCTATGGTTTCCAGATTCTCATGAGCCTGATGCAGCTGTCGATGATCTTTGTCATGGTGACCATGGCCGACGAATCGGCACACCGCATTGCCGAGGTGCTGGCCGCCGAGCCCACGATCGCCGATCCCGCCGAGCCCGTGCTCGAGGTTGCCGACGGTTCCATCGACTTTGACCACGTGAGCTTTAAGTATTCCGCGCATGCGAAACGCCAGGCGCTCGACGATATCGACCTGCACATTACGAGCGGCGAGACCATCGGCATCATCGGCGGCACTGGCTCGGCCAAGTCCACGCTCGTTAACCTCATCGCCCGCCTGTACGACACCACCGAAGGCGCTGTGCGCGTGGGCGGCGTGGACGTGCGCGACTACGACCTGGATGCGCTGCGTCACCAGGTCGCCATGGTGCTGCAGAAAAACGTGCTGTTTAGCGGCACCATCGCCGAGAACCTGCGTTGGGGCGACCCGAACGCCACCGACGAGGAAGTCCGCGAGGCAGCGCATCTGGCCTGCGCCGACGAGTTTGTCGACGGTTTCCCCAAGGGCTACGACACCTGGATCGAACAGGGCGGCTCTAATGTTTCGGGCGGTCAGAAACAGCGCCTGTGCATTGCACGCGCCCTGCTGCGTCGCCCCAAGATCTTGATCCTGGACGACTCCACCAGCGCCGTCGACACCAAGACTGACGCCAAGATTCGCGCAGGTCTGGCAAGCTATCTGCCCAACACGACCAAGATCATCATCGCCCAGCGCATCAGCTCCGTGCAGGACGCAGACCGCATCATTGTCATGGAGGGCGGCCGCATCGCACAGATCGGCAACCACGAAGAGCTGCTCAAGACGAGCGAGATCTACCGAGAGACCTTTACCTCGCAAAACAAGATGTCTGCCGAAGGTACGCAAGACGCCGACGACGTCTCTGGCGACGCGAACACGGCGGCAGACAACACCGACATGACCGCAACGCAAGCTCAGACCCAGGAAGGAGGCGAGGCACATGAGTAAGGCAACGACCGCCGAGCGCGCGCTCAGCCGTAAGGGCGGCACCATGTCGCGCCTCATCAAGACGCTCTTTGGCTTCTATCCCGTGCTTTTGCCCCTTGTCGTCGCCGGCGTGGTGCTCTGCGCCATCATCAACTCCATCGGCGCGACCTTCCTGCAGAGCGCCCTGCAGATTATTAGCGAATCGTGGCAGTCGGGCGATTGGGAAGCCGCACGGCCCAAGATTCTGCAGCTCGTGACCACCCTCGCCTGCATTTACGGCGTCGGCGTCCTGTCCTCGCTCTTCTGGAACCGCGCCATGGCTATCGTCACGCAGGGCTCGTTGGAGAAGCTTCGCGAGATGATGTTCAACCGCATGCAGGACCTGCCGATCCGCTACTTTGACACGCACCAGCGCGGCGATACCATGAGCCACTACACCAACGACATCGACACGCTGCGTCAGATGATCAGCCAGTCGCTGCCCAACCTGCTCATGACGATCATCATCATCGTCACGGTGTTCTTTATCATGCTGTACTACAGCGTGTGGATGTGCCTGGTCATCATCGCCGGCGTCGTCTTTATGACCTTTATGACCAAGCTGCTCGGCTCCAACTCCGCGCGCTTCTTCATTGCGCAGCAGACCGAGCTCGGCGTGGTCGAGGGCCATATCGAGGAGGTCATGAACGGCCAGAAGGTCGTCAAGGCGTTCTGCCACGAGTCTGCCGCCGAGGCCGATTTTGACGAGCGCAACGAAAAGCTCTTTGAGGTCTCCCAGAAGGCCAACATGTACGCCAACATCCTCATGCCCATCCTTATGAACCTGGGCAACCTGCTCTACGTGCTGGTGGCCCTTGCCGGCGGCATTTTCCTTGCGCTGGGCGTGCCCAACCTGAGCATCTCGGGCATGGCGCTGTCCATCTCCGTCGTAGTGCCGTTCCTCAATATGACCAAGCAGTTCTGCGGACAGATTGGCCAGATCTCGCAGCAGATCAACGCCGTGGTCATGGGCCTTGCCGGCGCCGACCGCATCTTTGAGCTCATCGACGAGGAGCCCGAGGCCGACGAGGGCTACGTGACGCTCGTCAACGCGCAGGTGAACCCCGAGACTTGGGAGTTCGAGGAGGCGGACCACCACACCGGCATGTGGGCGTGGAAACATCCGCACCGCGCAACCGGCGAGATCGAGTACGTACCGCTGCGCGGCGACCTGGTCATGGACAACGTCGACTTTGGCTACACGCCCGACCACGAGGTGCTGCACGGCGTGTCCGTGTTTGCCAAGCCGGGCCAGAAGGTCGCGTTTGTCGGCGCCACCGGTGCCGGCAAGACGACCATCACCAACCTCATCAACCGCTTCTACGACATCGCCGACGGCAAGATCCGCTACGACGGCATCAACGTCAACAAGATCCGCAAGGCCGACCTGCGCCGAAGCCTGGGCGTCGTGCTGCAGGACGTGAACCTGTTCACCGGCACCGTGATGGATAACATCCGCTACGGCAACCTGGATGCCACCGACGAGGAGTGCATCGCGGCGGCCAAGCTTGCCGGCGCGGACGACTTTATCACACGCCTGCCCGACGGCTATGACACCATGCTCACCGGCAACGGCGCCCAACTGTCGCAGGGCCAGCGTCAGCTAATTTCGATCGCACGCGCCGCCGTCGCCGATCCGCCGGCGATGATCCTGGACGAGGCCACGAGCTCCATCGACACCCGCACCGAGGCCATCGTACAGGCGGGCATGGACAAGCTCATGGAGGGCCGCACGACGTTTGTCATCGCACACCGCCTGTCCACCGTGCGCAACTCCGACGCGATCATCTGTCTGGATCACGGCCGCATCATCGAGCGCGGCAGCCACGACGAGCTGATCGCCAAGAAGGGCAAGT
>UREC01000029.1:0-23315 GCA_900546755.1 uncultured Collinsella sp.
GATGCCAAAACGGTCACCCGTGAGGAAGTGTTGGGTTCGAGTGCTGTGGACAATGTTCCAGCATGCTGGGGTCAAATTCGCTTGCAGGGATCACACGGTACCCGTGGCGCAGGAGCAAGTCAACGAAAACGCCGTTACCCGCGGTGAGCGTACCGCTAAAGGTGCCATCGTAGACGCGACCCGCACCGCACGAGGGGCTACGGTCCTGCAAGACGCACGCAGCGATCTCGGACGGGCCGCCCGCCTGCTCGCACATATCGAGCGCACGTTGGGCACCCAGGCGAAACTCGCGATCGACTGAGACGCCCTCGCAGGTACGGACCTCGCCGCTCACAATCTCGGACGGCTTGCGCGGTGTGGGAAGGCCGCCAAAGACCTCGGGGCATACCAACAGGACCTCGGTCCCCGTGCGCTCGCAAGCCTCGACCAGCTCGCGATGGTAGTTATCGAGCCCGTTATACTTGCAGCTCTCGCCCATCAAGCAGGCACTCACCACGATCTTCATATAACAACTCTCCTCACGCAAAATCGCCCCATTTGAGATGGACACTCAAATGGGGCGATTGACACAGCGCAACTAGTGTTACTGCTGCTTTGGCATCAGCGGATTCTCGCGCGTAAGGAGATTCATGAACTCCTCGCCCGTAATCGTCTCCTTCTTGTACAGATAACGAGCCAGCTCGTGGAGCTTAAACTTGTTCTCCTTGAGGATCTGCAGGGCACGATCGTGCGCATCCTCAATCAGCTTGGCGACAATCGCGTCCACGCGCTCGGCCGTACCGGGAGCGCAGGTAAGCGACGTGTCCTGGTTGAGGTACGCGTTCTGGACGGTACCGAGCGCCATCATGCCAAACTCATCGGACATACCAAAGCGTGTCACCATATTACGGGCGAGCTTAGTGGCCTGCTCGATGTCGTTGGCCGCACCGGTCGTCATCTCGCCAAAGATGAGCTCCTCGGCAGCACGTCCGCCGCAGTAGACGGCGAGCTTGTCCAGCACCTCCTGGCGCGTGGTCAGGAAGCGCTCGTCCTCCTCGACCTGCATGGTGTAGCCCAGAGCGCCGCTCGTGCGCGGCACGATGGTGATCTTGGTAACCGGCGCAGAACCCTTCTGGCGGGCGGCAACGATGGCATGGCCGATCTCGTGATAGGACACGACCTGTTTCTCGTGGTCGGACAGCACCGTGGACTTGCGCTGCTGACCGGCGATGACAACCTCAACCGACTCCTCAAAATCGTCCTGCGTGGCGCGCTTTCGACCCTCGCGAACGGCGCGCAGGGCGCCCTCGTTGATGATGTTGGCCAGGTCGGCACCCGAGGCGCCAGGCGTGGCGCGGGCGATCGCGGTCAGGTCGATCGGCGGCTGCGTCTTCACGCTCTTGGCGTGCAGTTCAAGGATATTCTTGCGACCGGTCAGGTCGGGCAGCTCAACGGGGATGCGGCGGTCGAAGCGGCCGGGGCGCAGCAGGGCCGGATCAAGGCTGTCGGGACGGTTGGTCGCAGCGAGGACGACGATACCCTTGTGGTTATCGAATCCGTCCATCTCGGTCAGCAGCTGGTTGAGCGTCTGCTCGCGCTCGTCGTTGCCGCTAAAGCCGCCGCCGTCACGCTTTTTGCCGATGGTATCGATCTCGTCGATAAAGACGATGCACGGGGCCTTTTCCTTGGCCTGCTTAAACAGGTCGCGAACCTTGGCTGCACCGCGGCCGACGAACATCTCCACGAACTCAGAGCCCGAAATGCTAAAGAACGGAACACCGGCCTCGCCGGCAACAGCCTTGGCAAGCAGGGTCTTACCGGTACCCGGAGGGCCAACAAGGAGAGCACCGCGCGGCAGCTTGGCGCCGATCTCCTCGTAGCGCTGCGGCTTCTCCAGAAAGTCGACGACCTCCTTGAGGGACTCCTTGGCCTCTTCCTGGCCAGCGACATCCTTAAAGGTCACGCCCACGTCCTTGGAAGCGATCACGCGCGCGCCGGACTTACCCAGACCGCCGCCGCCAAAACCACCGCCGCCAAAGTTCATCGACGGACCGTCATCGCCCATGGCCTTCTTCATGCGGCGGTTGAGCCACCAGCCGATCAGGAAGAAAATCGCTATGGGAAGAATGAGGGTGAGCAGGTAGTAGGTCATCAGACCCGAGTTCTTATCGGGAACGACCGATTCCAGGGACGCACCGGATTCAAGCACGCGATCGGTAAAGCCCGCGTCATTCGGCACACCGGTCGTCTTGTAGGCGATGTTCTCGTCCTCGCCCTTCTTGGTGTAATAAATCGTGTAATCGTCCGTGTTGTACTCGACCTTGTCGACGCTCTTCTTATCGAGCGCTTTGACAAACGTCGAGTAATCGGTCTTCGTAATCTGCTGCGTGTGACCGATGTTGGGGAACAGAACGGTCGAGAGCACGAGGTAGACGACGAAGGCGATGAGCACGTAGAGGATCATATTCCGTCTACGTTTGTTGTCATCCATCTCCATCTGCTTGAACTCCATCTACTGGGGTTGATAATGCTATCTAGAATACCCAACCCGAACGGCGATAAACCGACGCCGGGCACGAAAGGACAGAGATGGCATCACTGGAAGTCGGCAAGGTTCAGATCTACACGGGCGACGGCAAGGGCAAGACGACGGCTGCGCTGGGGCTCGCGCTGCGCGCCACGGGCTATGGGCTTAACGTACTCATGCTTCAGTTTGCCAAGAAGCTGCACTGCGCCGAACATGACGCAGCACCTCGATTGGGGCTACGCATCGTACAAGCCGACCGCGACACGCCCGAAGCCTGTGCCTCACAGATCATGGAGCTGGCGCGCGAGCAGATTAGCCAAGTCGACGTGCTGATCTTGGATGAACTGGGAGAAGCCATGCGACGGGGCTTTGTGACGCGCGAAGATGTCGAAGCGTTGATCGCGATGAAACCGACCACCACGGAGCTCGTGCTCACCGGCCGCGGCTTGCTGCCCCTCGCCGACCTTGCCGACCTAGTAACCGAAATGCGCCCCGTCAAACACTACTTCGACGAAGGCCTCCTAGCCCGCCAAGGTATCGAATACTAGCCATTGCGGACGTCCCCAATGGCTAGGCAGTGGCGAGGCCTAGCCAGTTGCCGCTGTGGTGGTAGACGGTAAACATCGTGGCGGTTATTACCCAGGTTACGGGGTAGACCAGCAGAAGATGCTCGAGCGAGGGGTCGAGCGGCATAATCGCGAACACCCACGCCACGCGGAGCACGACCGTGCCGAATATCGTGAGCATCATAGGCTGGAAGCTCACGCCAGCGCCGCGGATGGAGCCGGACGCGTTTTCGATAATCGAGAAGATCGCGTAGAACGGCGCGATGAAATGAAGAATCGTCGTGGTGTAGGCCGAAATTGCGGCATCGTCGATAAACAGACGCGAAAGCGGGCCCGAGAATACCAGCAGCACGGCAGACAGGCCACCGATAAGCACAAATGAAAGCACGAGCGACGTGTGGTATCCCTTTCGCATGCGATCGTAATTGCGCGCACCAAAGTTCTGCGCCGAGAACGTAGTAATCGACACACCAAGCGCCTCGGTCACCATCCAGATAATGCCGTCCAGGCGACCGGAAAGGCCCCAAGCGGTCGTGACATCGGCTCCAAACGAGTTGACCGACACCTGAATCAAAACGTTGGAGATCGAATACGCCGCAGACTGAACGCCCAGCGGCAAACCGCACGAAAGCATGCTCTTGCAAATGCTGCGATCGATACCGAGCTTGGATAGCGACAACCGCCACGCCCCCGGAGCGCGCATCATGCGGATCACAATCATCGTGGCATTGGTGCAGATAGTCAGCGCCACCGCGATGCCGCAGCCCAGCGCTTCCATGTGCAGCACGGCGACAAAAAGAATGTCGAATGCCACGTTGACGAAGCAGCCGGAGGCAATAATAACCGCCGGACCGCGCGTGTCGCCCACGGCGCGCAACAGCGCCGTCCCCATGTTGAGCAGCAGCGCCGCAAACATGGCGGCAAAGTAGCAACGAGCATACGCCACACCCTCGGCCAGCAGCTCATGCGGCGTATTCATCAGCACAAGCATCGGCTCGACAAACACCATGCCCAGAATGGAAATGACAATGCCGCCCACCAGCGCGAGCGTCATGGCCGTATGGACCGATCGGCTCAAGCGCTCGTCATCGTGCTGGCCAAAAAACTGGCCCGTAATGACCGCACAGCCAGCACCCACACCGACGCAAAAACCAATGCAGAGCTCCGTGAGCACCATCGTGGCCTGAATGCCACCCAGCGCGAGCTTGCCGCCAAACTGACCGACGATATAGGTACCGATAAGCGTGTAAGCCTGCTGAAAAAACGAGCTAAAGAAGATGGGAACGCACAGCGACAGCAGCTGCTGCCAAATAACGCCATGCGTTACATCGATAGCCGTAGATTTCTTAGCCACACGCCCTCCCCACCAGCGCACGTCATACAACAAAGCGGCATTTTAAGACCAAAGCCAATACCAGCTTAGCACCGACCGGCGTAGGCCGAAACGCCCCGAACCAGAGTCCGGTGCGAACTATCTGCCTAGTGATACAGCCCCGGCTGGTAGTGGTACTCGTTGCTCACATGCGGGCACAGCTGCCAAAAGGCGACAGCACTTGCCGCGGCCACGTTGAGTGAATCGACCCCATGCGCCATCGGAATACGCACGGCGCGGTCGCAGCCTGCAATGGTCTTGGCGCCCAAGCCAGCACCCTCGGTACCCATAAAAATCGCCAAGCGATCAATCTTCTGCAGCACAGGATCGTCCAGCGAAACGGAATCATCCGTCAACGCCATAGCGGCACACGAAAAACCGGCATCATGAAGCGCGGCCAGGCCATCATGTGGCCACACGCGAGCCTCACTGCCAATACGCGTCCACGGCACTTGAAACACGGTGCCCATGCTCACGCGGGCCGAGCGACGATACAGCGGGTCGCAGCACGTAGGGCTCACCAGAATGCCGTCGACATTGAGCGCGGCAGCCGAGCGGAAAATCGCGCCCACGTTCGTGTGGTCGACAATGCCCTCGAGCACGCACACGCGCACAGGGCGCTCCCCCGCCGCCTCGACAACGCCACCCAAGAACTCATCGACCGGAATCTGACGCGGGCGACGAAACGCCGCGAGCGCACCGCGCGTCACGTTAAAGCCCGTCAACTGCTCCATGAGCTCCATCGAGGCCACGAACACCGGGACCGGACCCGCTCCCTCGCGCACAACCAAGCGCTCAAACAGCGGCATCATCTGGTCGAGCCAGCGTTCACCCAAAAGAAAGCTCACCGGCTCGTATCCGGCACGCACCGCACGCTCGATGACCTTGGCACTCTCGGCGATAAAAATGCCCTTCTGCGGCTCCAGCACGCAGCGCAGCTCACGCTCGGTCAGTCGCACGTAGGCATCAAGCCGCTCGTCCTCGAGCGAATCGATTCGCAGCACCTCAACGGCATCAGTCATAGCAGCCAGCCCGCACCCTTCTTACAGCAGCATCTATATCAAACGAGGCGACGCCAAGCGCCGCCCCTCAATCATTCCAACCCGATAATACCGTGGGCAAATAGGAGATTTACGCCTCAACGCGACGATACGTCACGAACTCATAATCGAGGCCTTCGTCACCCTCGCCCGCGGCAATCGTGGCAACCCCTTCGCGCCGCGCAACTTCCCACGCGGGATCGGCGTCCAAGTCGGGAAAGTACGTGTCCACGGGATGGACGCAGTGGTTATGCGTGACCTCGGCCTCGGCGCAATGCGGCAAAAACTGCCGATACACCTCACCGCCACCGATCACCCACGCAACGGGCTCATCGGCTACCGCGGTGAGCGCTTCGTCGACGCTATGCACCACGTCGACGCCCTCGGCAGCATAGTCCTCATCGCGCGTGAGCACGATATTACGACGGTTCTTGAGCGGACGCCCGCCGGGAAAACTCAGCAGCGTCTTGCGT
Organism: uncultured Collinsella sp.; assembly: GCA_900546755.1. Lineage (GTDB taxonomy): Bacteria > Actinomycetota > Coriobacteriia > Coriobacteriales > Coriobacteriaceae > Collinsella. The sequence goes on from UREC01000029.1 coordinate 5,958, forward strand.
CCCATAATGACCGGGCAGCCTTTGGTGCGCGCCACAAAATGACGCATGTCGGCGCGATTAGACACGACCATGTCACCCTCGCACCCAATGCCCCAATCGTCACACACGGCGACAATGGCGGAAAGCTTACACGTCATGCGCGTCACCTACACCGCAATGGGGATGTTCTTGACCTGCGGGCCGTGCTCATAGCCCTCGACGATCAGATCCTCGGTCGTAAACGCATAGAAGTCATGTACATCGGGGTTAAGCGTTACCTTAGGCGCGGCAAACTGCGGACGCTCGATAAGCTCGCGGACGATATCGACATGACGGTCGTAAATGTGGGCATCGGCGATCACATGCAGCAGCTCGCCGGGAATCATATCGACCGATTGCGCGACCATCATCAGCAAGATGGCGTACTGGCACACATTCCAGTTGTTCGCGGCCAAAATGTCCTGGCTGCGCTGGTTGAGAATCATGTTGAGCGTCGGTTTGTCATCCTGCGGGCGCTGCGTCACGTTATACGTCACGCTGTAGGCGCACGGATACAGGTGCATCTCGGACAGGTCGCTAAACACATAGGTATTCGTCATAATGCGGCGGCTGTACGGCGTGTTCTTAAGGTCGTACAGAACGCGGTCCATCTGGTCGAAATCGCCCTCGGCATAATGGCTCTTCTGCCCAATCTGATACCCGTAGGCCTTGCCGATGGAACCGGCCTCGTCGGCCCACTCATCCCAAATATGGCTGTTGAGGTCATGCACGTTATTGGACTTCTTTTGATAGATCCATAGGATCTCATCCATGGCAGATTTGAGGGCCGTACGACGCAGGGTAAGCGCCGGAAACTCCTCGCGCAGGTCGTAGCGTGCCGTGACACCAAAGTTTTTAATGGTATAGGCAGGGGTGCCGTCCTCCCACACCGGACGGACCTTTTGGCCCTCGGTGGTGGTGCCATGGTCCAGAATATCGCGGCACATGGTTACAAACTGTTGATCAGCCTTGCTCATTGACCCTCCTGTCAGTCGCCTATAAGCGAGATTCATTGTAGCCCAGGCGCACGCGGCCCCACAGCCCAAACATAAGCCCTCGTTTTCTGACATATGCCAGAAATCCCTTGCGTAAATCTGCACGTTCGTTATTCTATTGTTGACATATGTCAGATAAGGAGTGCGTATGGCCGGAAGACGCGAGAAACTGCGTCGCGTTGGGATCATCCCCGAATATCGCGGTTTTACCCCCGATGGCCTGGCGAGCGGAGACGCCATCGACATGACGATTGACGAACTCGAGGTACTGCGCCTGTGCGACCTGGAAGGCCTTAACCAAGAGGCAGTCGCACAGCAGATGGGCATTGCCCGCGCCACGGTGGCGGCAATCTGCAGCCGCGCGCATCGCAAGGTGGCAAACGCGCTGGTCAACGGACGGGCGATCGTCATCGAAGGCGGTAACATCGCATACTCCCCCATCACCACGACAACGGCCGCATGGCCAGCAAAGGAGGTCGGCACCATGAGGGTGGCAACCACGTACGACAACGGCAACATCTTTATGCACTTTGGCCGCAGCGAGCAGTTCAAGATCTACGACATTCAGGACGGCAAAGTACTCAACGAGCAGGTCGTGGGCACCGGCGGCACCGGCCACGGCGCACTTGCGGGCCTGCTCGCCAACGGCGGCGTGGACACGCTCATCTGCGGCGGCATCGGCGGAGGCGCTATCAACGCGCTTGCTCAAGCCGGCATCACGGTATACGCAGGTGCCCAGGGCAGCTGCGACGCTTGCGTCGAGGCCCTTATCGCCGGCACGCTCGCACAGAACGGCGAGGCCACGTGCAGCTGCCACAGCCACGACCACGAGCACACCCATGAGCATGGCGGGTTCTGCGGCTGCCACGGCCACCACGACCACGAAGGCCACGAGGGCTGCGGCTGCCACTAACGGCACGGCACCGCGAGCTCGGGGCGCGAAGCCGAACGCAACCCAACAATCAAAGCCAACAACAAAGGCCACCCGGTAGCATCCGAGTGGCCTTTGCCATATCAAGCTGGAATTACAGCTCTATTTCTTATTACGCATCTGCGCTTCCATCTGGCGCAGCAGCTCCATATCGGACTTGGGACCGCCCGTACCCAGGCCGCCCATGCCGCCCAGACCCATAGCGTCCAGCCCAGGGATATTGGGCATGCGCATCTTTTTGCCCTTCTTGCCCTTTTTGCCCTTCTTGCCGCCGGCCTGTGCCTGATTGGCCATCGTGCGCATGCGGCCCATCATCTTATTCATCTCGCCCCACTGCTTCATAAGGCTGTTGACCTCGGTGGGGGTTACGCCGGCGCCCTTGGCAATACGCGCGCGACGCTGACCGTTGATGATGGAGGGACGCAGGCGCTCCTCCTTGGTCATCGACATGATGATGGCCTCGTTCTTATCGAAGATGCCCTCGTCCAGGTTGCCGCCCATCTGGTTGAGTGCACGCTGACCACCGGGGAGCATGCCCAGGATACCCTTCATGCCGCCCATCTTCTTGACGGCTTTCATCTGGTCGAGCATGTCGTTCATGGTGAAGCCCTCGCGCAGCATACGCTCGGCAGCCTCGAGCTGCTCTGCATCGGCTGCCTCCTGGGCCTTCTCGATGATGCCGACGACGTCGCCCATGCCCAAGATTCGCTTGGCCATGCGATCGGGATAGAACGGCTCAAGAGAATCGGGTTTCTCGCCCATGCTCACGAACTTGATGGGCTTGCCGGTCACCTGACGCACCGAAAGTGCGCCACCGCCACGGGCGTCACCGTCGAGCTTGGAGATGATCACGCCGTCAAAGTCGGTGCGATCGGCGAAGGTCGAGACGACGTTAACGATATCCTGGCCGGTCATGGCATCGACGACCATCAGCACCTGGTCGGGCTTGACGGCCTTCTTGATGTCGACGGCCTCCTGCATCATCTGCTCGTCGATCTGAAGACGACCGGCGGTATCGACAATGACCACGTCACGCAGGTGGTCGACGGCCTCCTGAATGGCACCCTTGGCGATGTCGACCGGGTGCGCGCCGTCGCCGCGGAAGACCGGAACGCCGATCTCTCCACCGAGCGTGGCCAGCTGGTCGGCAGCGGCGGGACGGTAGACGTCGCACGCGGCGAGCAACGGCGAGCGGCCCTGCTTCTTGAGCAGGTAGGCAAGCTTTACGGCAGCCGTGGTCTTACCGGAGCCCTGCAGGCCCACGAGCATGATGACATTGGGAATGCGGTTGCTAAAGACGAGCTTGCTCTCGGTTGAGCCGAGCATCTCGGTGAGCTCGTCGAGCACGATCTTGACGACGTTTTGCGCCGGCAACAACGACTCCATGACCTCGGCGGTCATGCAGCGCTCCTTGGTCTTGGCAACGAACTCCTTGACAACCTTAAAGTTAACGTCGGCCTCGAGCAGCGCCATGCGAATATCGCGCATGGCCGAAGTGATATCGGCCTCGGTCAGTTTACCCTTGCCGCGCAAGCGGTCAAATGTGTCGTTGAGGCGATCGCTCAGAGAATCAAACACTAGTCACTCCTTAATTGGACTCGCCCACCAGGGCGCGGCAGAAATCTTTGGCGTTAAACTCCTGCAGGTCATCGACCTGCTCGCCCACGCCGATGCGCAGGATCGGGAGCTTGAGCTTCTCGGCCACGGCCATGGCAATACCGCCCTTAGCCGTGCCGTCGAGCTTAGTCATGATAATACCGTCCAGGCCCAGCGCCTCGTTAAACTCAAGCGCCTGGTTCAGACCGTTCTGGCCAGTGGCGGCATCGATCACAAGCACGACCGAGACCGGCATGGGACCGGCGGCCATATTTGCGGCGCGCTTACGCGTCACGTTGGCCACCTTGGCGAGCTCGCGCATGAGTTCGGGGCTTGTGTGCAGACGACCGGCGGTGTCGATCAGCACCAGGTCGCTGCCGCGCTTATCGGCCTCATCGAGCACGTCGTAGCACACGCTCGCCGGGTCGGAACCGCGATCGCGCTTGATGACGGGGACGCCGGCGCGCTGACCCCACACATCGAGCTGCTCGATGGCGGCGGCGCGGAAGGTATCGGCAGAACCGATCACCACGTTCTTGCCGCGGGCAGCCATGGCGCTCGCAATCTTGCCGACCGTTGTGGTCTTGCCGGCGCCGTTGATGCCCACAAACAGCACGCAGCTCGGCGTATCGGAAAACGGATCACGCTCAACAGGCACAAAATGGCCCTCGAGCTGCTCGGCCAGAGCGCGGCGAAGCTGCGGGGCGGTCTTGAGGTTCTTCTTGGCAGCAGCATCGCGCAGGTCATCGGAGACCTGAATAGCGACCTCGGCACCCATGTCACCCATGACGAGGGTGTCCTCAAGGTCCTCCCAAAAGTCCTCGTCGACCTCGCCGCCAAAGTAGAAGACCTCGTTGAGGGCCTCGCGGCTGCGCTCAAGTCCGCGCGAGAGAGCGTCAAAGAATCCCATTATGCATTCACGACCTTTCCGGTTTCGCGATCGAGTTTTTGCGAGACGACGCGGCTGACGCCGTCGGCTTGCATCGAGACGCCATAGAGAACGTCAGCGTCCTCCATAGTACGGCGCTGATGCGAAATGACCAAGAGCTGTGTATCGGAACGCAGCACATCGAGGGCTCCGATGAGCTTGGACAGGTTGGCGTCATCAAGCGCCGCCTCGACCTCGTCCAGCACATAGAACGGCACCGTGCGCGTGCGGTACACGGCAAAGAGCAGGGCGAGCGCCGTCAGACTCTTCTCGCCACCCGACATGAGCATCATCTTAGTAATGCGCTTGCCGCGCGGCTGCGCCACAACCTCAATGCCCGTCTCGGCAGGATGCTCGGGATCGGTCATCTCAAGATGAGCCTGGCCACCCGGGAACAGCATGGCGAAGATCTCACGGAAGTTCGCATCGACCTTCTCGAAGGTCACCAAGAAGGCTTTACGCATCTTACGGTCGATGGCCACGGTAATCTTGGTGAGCGCCTTGCGCGCGCTCTCCAGATCGGCCAGCTGCTCCTCGATGTAATCGGCGCGGCGCTTGAGCTGCTCGTACTCCTCCATGGCAACCTGGTTCACAGGGCCCAGGTTGTTAATCTGGCGCACGAGCTGGTTGAGCTCGCGCTCGGCGGCGTCGCGGTCGGTGGGAGCAGGAAGCATGAGCGCTTCCTCGAGCACCGTAGTGCCATCGGCGGTAATGGCCTTGATGGCCGCCTCCACCTGCACCTCGAGCTTGCCGCGGGAAACCTTGAACTCGTTTTGCGTCGCCGTGGCGGCATCGACCCGCTCCTTGGCGCGGGAGACCTCGGCCTTGGCGTCTTCGATGGTCTTCTTGAGCGAGGCCGAGTCCGCCTCCTCGAGCGAAGCCTGATCACGCAGACGCGCGGCCCAATCCGATGCGCGATCCAGCAGGGCCGAATAGCGCTCGTGCATGGGGTCGACACGCAGGCGCAGCAGCTCGAGTGAGCGCGAGGCCTGGCGTGTTCCGCGGATACGGCGGTCGATGCCCTCGAGTCGATGCTCCAAGTCGGGCACACGGCCCTTCAGCGAACGCAGACGCTCGCTCGTCTGAGCCAGGCGGACCTTGGCATCGGCGAGCTTGCCGGCTGCCTCGGAATCGTCACGACGCACGCGATCGAGCTCGTCGTTGGCTTCGGCAATCTGGAGACCCAGGTCGCCTGCCTGCGCGCGGGCCTCGTCGCGCGAACGGGTGAGTTCGTCAACGCGCGGGCGCGCAGCGCGAACGGCCTCGGCGGCCTGCTCGCGGCGCTTGGAGATGCGCACGCGCTCGACCTCGGCGTTGTAGGCGCTTTGCTCCAGGCGGCCAATCTCGGAGAGCAGCGAGCGGCGCTCGCCCTCAAGACGGGCGATCTCGCCGGCGGCATCGCCCTCGGCGGCACGCGCCTCCTCAACGGCCGCATTGGCCTCGACGACCTGATCCGACACATGCTCAAACACAGCAGCTAGATCGGGCTCCAGGCCCTCCAGCTCGCGAATGCGACGCTTGCGCTCCAAGGCACCCGACGCCTCGCCAGCATCGAGGCCCACACGCACCAGGCCGCCGCAGGCGACGCGGGCGCCATCGGGGGTCACGTAAGTCACACCGTCAACGACCGGCGCCGACAGCGCAGCCGCCAAGTCGTCGACAACGTAATAGCCGCCGAGCAGCGCCTCGACAACCGGGCCATAGCCGGCGCGTACGGACAGGCGATCGACCAGGCGGGAACCGGCAGCGCCCTTAGCGGCAGCAGAGGCGCTCACACCGCGCGCGACCAGCAGCGCCTCGCCCGAGGCCTTCTTCTGGTCCAGAGCGGCACGACCGGCACGCTCAAGCGCGGACGCATCGTCGAACAGCAGCGCATCGATATCGCCGGCGAGCAATTGCTCAACCAGGCCCTCAAGCTCACGCGGGGCCTCGAGCACGTCGCCCAGACGGCCTGAGACATCATCGCCCAGTGCGCCCATCAGACGGCTCACCAGCGGCGAGCTGTCTGCCATGCGGGCATCAAGCTTCTTTTGGCTGGCAAGCTCCGAGCGCACCTCGGACAGCTTGTTGCGCGCCTCGCTCTCACGATTGCGCAAGTCCTTCAGGGCTGCACGGGCGACCTCGGTGGCCTCGCGCGCATCGTTCTGGGCCTGACGAGCCGCCTCAAGGGCACTCTCAAGCTCCTCAGCACGGTCGCGACGGCTATCAAGCGATGCTGTAACCTCCTCGAGCTGTTCATCAATCTGCTCCAGGCGCGAGGCGTACATGTTGTCCTCGACCTCGGCGTTGCTCAGCGAGTCCTTCACCTTGGCGAGTTCGAGCGCCGCGTTATCGGCCACACGCTGCACATCGCGTTGCTCACGCGTAAGCTGCGAAATCTGATTGTCGAGCGCCACGCGCCGCTCGTGGAGCTCAGCGGCGGCAGGACCAGCGGCGTCAACGTCCTCCTGGGCCTGCATGTGCGCGCCAGTCACTTCCTCAAGCTGTGCACGCGCGTCCTCGAGCTCCTCTACCACGCGACGACGCTGATGCTCGGAGCTCGAGATCTGGCCGCGCATGTCGGACAGGCGCGACACCATGTTGTGGCCCTTTTCCTCGAGCAGGCGCATATCGGAGTTAATGCGGCCGACCACGTCTTGCATATGGCGGCGCTGCTCGCCCAGATCGCCCACAAACAGGCCCTTTTCCTCGAGCATGACCTGGAGCTTCTCGAGCTCGCGTTCCTTTTCGCCCAAGCGGTACTGCGCAAGCTCCAGCTCGGCGGCACCTTCCTTGGAGCGGCTCTCCAAGTCGTTCCACTGCGACTGCAGCGAACGCAGCTCGTCGACGGCTAGCATCTGCGTAAGCTCGTTCGCGCGCGAGGACAGCTCTTTGTACTTGCGCGCACGATCGACCTGACGCTCCAGAGGTCGCAGCTGACGGGCGATTTCCTTATTGATGTCGCGGGCACGCGTCAGGTGCTCGTCCATCGACTTAATCTTTTTGAGCGCACGCTCCTTGCGGCGTTTGTGCTTGGAAATGCCGGCGGCCTCCTCGATGAGGGCGCGGCGCTCCTCGGGGCGGCTCTGCAAAATGGCGTCGAGCTTGCCCTGGCTGATGATGGAATGCGTATCCTTGCCCAAGCCCGAATCGTGCAGGATGTCCTGAATGTCCATCAGGCGGCACGGACTCGAGTTGATGAGGTACTCGCTTTCGCCCGAGCGATACATACGACGGGTGATGGCGACCTCGTCAAAGTCGACGGGCAGCATATGGTCCGAGTTATCGAGCACCAGCGTGACCTCGGCGACACCCACCGGCTTGCGCGCTGACGAGCCCGAGAAGATGACATCCTCCATGGCCTGGCCGCGCAGCTGCTTGGCGCTCTGCTCGCCCAGGACCCACAGAATCGAGTCAGAGATGTTCGATTTTCCCGAGCCGTTGGGACCGACGATGACGGTCAGGCCCGGCTCAAACGTCATATGGGCGCGGTCGGCAAACGACTTGAACCCTTTGAGTGTGAGGGACTTGAGATACACGGTTCCTCGCTTAAACAGGCTTCTTGTTGAGAATCACGCCGTTGGTGGTGTAGCCCATGCGGTCAAGTGCCTCGAGTGCAGCGGCTCCCTCGGCTTCCTTCTTTGAGGAGCCGGAGCCGCGACCCTGGCGAATACCATCGATCAACACCACGGCGGTAAAGGTGGGCGCATGCGCAGGGCCCTCGGAGCCGACCAGCTTGTACGCGGGAGGCTCGTGGCCGTCGGCCTGCACGCACTCCTGCAAATACGACTTGGGGTTCGCAGGGTGCTCGGCACGCTCGGATGCCAAATGTGGCTTAAGCGTACGGTGGATAAACTCCGCCGCGGCATCCCAGCCGGCGTCCAGATACAGCGCGCCCACGAGCGACTCGTAGACGTTCTCGAGCGCCGAGTGCAGGCCGCGCGCGCCGGTACCGGTCTCGGAGGCACCAAAGATGATGATGTCATCGATACCCAGCTCGTGCGACACCTCGGACAGCGTGGCGCCCGAGACAAGGGACACCTTCAGGCGCGTGAGCTTGCCCTCGTCAAACTCCGGATAGGACACAAACAGGGAGCGTGCGACAACGGCGCCCAAGATGGAATCACCCAAGAACTCAAGGCGCTCGTAGCTTGCCGAGACTGGCTGGCCTTCGACGGCCGAAGGATGCGTAAGGGCCGCGCGCAGCAGCACCTTGTCATTGAACTCGTGGCCCAGAATCTCCTGGGCGCGCGTAAGTCGTTCGGATAAAGCCAAGACCTAAGCCTCCCTGGCGTTTTCGATCGCGTCGACGGCGTCGGCGACAGAGTTGAGCGAGAGCAGGGTCTCGTCATCGATCTCGAGATTGAACTCGTCCTCGATAGCCGTAACCAGTTGCAGGCGCTCGAGCGAGTTGGCATCGAGGTCGTCAAAGGTGGTCTCATCGCTAATTTCGGCAACATCGACGCCCAGAACGTCAGCAGCGACCTCGGCGATCTTGTCGAAGATTTCGGAGCGGTCCATAGCGCTTCCTCTCATAGTGCATGAATACCAAAAGAATGGTACCGCCCGGGCGGTACCAAGACACGGTTCTGATTCTACCCCACGAAGCAGGCCGCGAGGCACATAACAGCGCTCTAACTCGCTCTTACAAAACGATGCCGTCCATGGAGTTGGCGACGTTCTCGACCAGCCCCGCGCGCACGGCTTCGGCCGCCGCAAGCGTACCGTTTTTAACAGCCTCGACCGAGGTGGCGCCATGGCCGATCAGGACCACGCCACGCAGGCCCAAAAGAATCGCGCCGCCCTTGGCATCACCAGAGAGCTTGGCCTTAATCTCGCGCATCTGCTTTTTGATGAGCAGCGCGGCGATCTTGGTGCCGAGCGAGGCCATAAAGGCGCCCTTGAGCTCCTGCAGCAAAAACTTGGCAGCGCCCTCGGTAGCCTTGAGAGCGATATTGCCCGACATGCCGTCGGCAACAACGACATCGAAATTGCCCGAGGTGAGGTCGGTGCCTTCGCAGTTGCCCACAAAGCCCGGAACTGCGGCCTTCATAGCAGGGAAGCAGGCCTTGGTAAAGTTAGAACCCTTCTCGTCCTCGGTGCCGTTACCAAGCAGGCCCACGCGAGGATGTTCGATGCCCAGGACGACGCGGGCATAGGCGCTACCCATCTGGGCAAAACGCACCATGTCATCGACCTCGACATCGGGGTTGGCGCCCATATCGCACAGCACCGTCAGACCGCCGGCGCGATTGGGCAACGCATTGGTCAGACAGGGGCGCACCGGCTGCTTCTTGCCTTCGGCCTGATACCTAAACGGCGTCACGTATGCGGTAGCAGCGGCGGTCATGGCGCCGGTGGAGCCGGCGGAGAAGAACGCGTCCGCGTTGCCCTTTTTGATGGCGCGGCAGGCAAGCACGATCGAGGACTTGCGCTTGGTCATCACGGCGCGAATAGGATCGTCATCCATGGCGATGACGTCAGGGGCTTCCAGAGCCTCCACACGTGCATGGGCCGCGGCAAAGGGATTGACGATTTCGGCGGGGCCAACTGCCAAGACCTCGATATCGGGATCGGCGGCAAGTGCGGCCTCGATACCATCGAGAACAACCTGAGGCTTCTCGTCTCCGCCCACAACGTCTACACAAACGCGAACGTTACTCATATACATGCTCCTTATACAAAAATGGCCGACTCATTGAGCCGGCCATTGTGGTTCCATTTGGAACGGCATCGCATCCAGAGTATACCGTTACTCGGTAACGATAACCTCGCGGTCCTTGTAGAAACCGCAGCTGGGGCACACATGGTGCGGAAGCTTGACAGCGCCGCAACGGGGGCACGTGGACTGAGCCGCAGCCGAGATCTTCATGTTGGCGGAACGACGGGTGTGAGTGCGGATACGACCCTGCTTTTGTTTAGGTACGGGCATAGTGACCTTCCTTATGAACTATCCAGTGTGGCGATTACGCGCAAGTAGCGATACTACCACAGTTTTACTCATCGAGCTTGAGATTCTTCAATGCTGCAAATGGATTTTCCGTGGCAGCGGCCCATTCCGCCTCTGCCTGGGCGGCGCAATCGCATTGCTCGACGTTGAGATTGCAACCGCAAGTGGGGCACAGACCGCGGCAATCGGGCTTGCACAGAACGACAAACGGCGTGTCCATAACGACCGCGTCGTTGATGGGCTCACCCAGATCGACGATGCGGTCCTCACCCAGGAGCTCGTAGCCGTCCTCGTAGGCCTCGGGATCCTCGGGCTCCTCAAAGAGGTAGAACTCCTCGATCTCGCCGGCGATATCAAACGAAGCGGGCTCCAGGCAACGGTCGCACTCGCCGGTGGCGTGCACGCGGACCATGCCCGTGAGCAAGACACCGGTACCGGCATTGGTAAAGACAACGTCGTAGTCGATGCCGTCCTGTAGCTGATACTCCTTCTCGCCCACCGTGTAGGTGGCGACATCGACCTTGCCGGTCAGCGGATACGAATCTCCGGGAAACTCAAGCTGCTCGGAAAGATCGACGGTAACGCTCGGGAACTCAGCCATTACCACTGACCATTCTGTTGGGCGGCACCCTCGTTGAGCTGCTGACGGCAACGGGTAACGGTGCCGGTCAGGCTCTTGAGGTTCTCCTCCAGGTGCGTAAAGACCTGCTCTGCGTAGTCCTCGGCAGCATAACGCGTCTCGCGCTCGTACTGCTGGGCACGATCGCGGATGTCGTCGGCCTGCTGCTGGGCTAAGCGGACGATCTCCTGCTCACCGGCAATGGTGAGGGCCTGCTGCTGAGCGTCGGCGATGATGGAATCGGCCTGGGCGGCGGCGGAAGCCATAAGCTCCTCGCGCTCCTTAAGGATACGGCGGGACTTCTGCCACTCCTCGGGATAGCTCATGCGGATCTCGTCGAGGATGTTGAAGAACACGTCGGCGTCGATGACCTTGAACTGAGCGTTCTTGCCGAAAGGCGGCTTGGCTTCCTCGATCAGCCCTTCGAGCTCATCGACCAAGCTGACGATCCTATCGCCAGGAAAATTCTCGCCCGGCATCCGGTCTCCTTTCATAGGTAACATATCATCGTGCTAGTTTACCACATGCCACCAGGCAATAAAAAACGTCACGAAAAGCGATGTCTGAGCGCTTCGACCACGTTGGGCGGGACAAACGTCGATACATCGCTGCCGAGTGAGGCGATCTGGCGAACGACCGAGCTCGAGATATAGCCGTACTGCGGCGCACTCATGACAAAGATGGACTCCAGCTCGTTATCCAAGCGATAGTTGAGATCTGCCTGCTGCAGCTCGTACTCAAAGTCGGTCATGGCGCGCAGGCCCTTGACCACGGCCCCCGCCCCCTGCTCGCGAGCGAAGTCGACCAAGAGGCCGGTAAAGGGCAGGACCTCGACGCCGTCGATATCACCGAGCGCCTCGCGGGCCAGCGCCACGCGCTCATCGAGCATAAACGTGGTACCCACACCGTTTTTACCCTGCGACTCGGCAACAGCGACGATCACACTGGGAAAGATGCGGCGGGCGCGGCGGATGACGTCGATATGGCCAAACGTGATGGGATCGAAGGTGCCCGGGACGATCACGCGGTTGATGGTGTCATTCATGGTCGTCCTCCTGAAACGTCGTGGCATCGTTGTTGTGAGCATCGGTGCCAGCGCAATCTTCCTCACCATCGTCATCGCCGACCCAACGAAGCAGGTCGACCGAGGTAATGCCGTAGCGCTTCTCGCGCACGATCTCAAAGCCTGCCGGATGCGCGCCCGCATCGGCGGCGGCATGCTCAAACAGGGCATAAGCGCCAGGTGCAAGCAGACCCTGCTGAGCCAGCTTCTGCAGCAGCTCCTCGACCGGCTCGGCACCAAAAGCATAGGGCGGGTCGAGCAGGACCAGATCAAAGGGGCCGCCCGGCACACGACCGCGCGAGGCACTCGCCAGCATGTCGCCCGCTATCACGCGCCAACGCGCACGGTCACGGCAGAGCGACTCGATATTCTTGGTAATGAGCCGCGCGGCATTCCGATCGATCTCGAACGTCGTGAGCGAGCGGGCACCACGTGAGAGCATCTCTAACCCTAAGGCACCGGAGCCGCCAAAGGCGTCCAGCACGCGGACCTCGTCCAGATCGAAGTCGAATGCCGACATGACCATAGATGCGCATGCCTCGCGCACGCGATCGGTCGTGGGGCGGGTGACATCGCGACCACGGGGCTCCTCGATCTTACGACCGCGCCATTCGCCGCCGATGATTCTCATCCTCCGCTGACCTCCTTAAAAATGTGTCGATATCGCATGGCGACCGCATCGCGCAGGGGGCGCGTCGCCACGGAGTCAAGGTTGCAAGCATACCGCAAGAGCTCAACCGCGTCCAAATGGGCCCACTCGATCAGCTCCTCGTCGGCATCCAGGTCGACAAAGCGCAGGGTCACTCCGCCATGCTGGCGGTACCCCAGGATTTCGCCCTCGTGGCGCAGACGCAGGTCCATCTGGGCGAGCGTAAAGCCATCCGAGGTTTTTTCGAGCGATTGCAGGCGATCTTGTGCTGCCGAAGCGCCGCCGTTGCCCTTGGAGTGCGTCATGACCAGGCACGTGCCCGACACGCTGCCACGGCCCACGCGACCGCGCAGCTGGTGCAGCGCCGCCAAACCAAAGCGCTCGCCGTTCTCGATGACCATGACGGTGGCGTTAGGCACGTCGACGCCCACCTCGACCACCGTAGTCGAGACGAGCACGTCGATCTCGCCACGCTTAAAGGCATCGATAACCTGGTCCTTCTCCCCCGCTGGCATGCGGCCGTGAAGGCGCTCGAAGGCAAGACCCGGCAATGCCAGACGCAGGCGATCGAGCTCGGTCGCCGTATCGTGCAGCGGCACGGGGACCGTCACGCGGCCCTCGTCGTCGCGGGCGATACCGGGCACGTCCTCCAGATCATCGACCGAGTCACTCGGCTCCACGAGCGGGCAAATCACGTAGGCCTGCTGACCCTTTTCATGCGCCTCGCGGATGGCGCCATAGGCAAGGTCGCGACTCGACTCGGTAAGCACGCGTGTCGTCACGCCAGCGCCAGGGACGGGCCGATGGCGGATGATACTCGTGTCCAGATCGCCGTAGACCGAAAGCGCCAGCGTACGCGGGATGGGCGTTGCCGTCATAACGAGCAGATCGGCACCGGGGCCCTTCGCGCGCAAGGCATTGCGTTGGCCGACGCCAAACCGGTGCTGCTCATCGATGACTACGAGCGACAGATACTTAAACGCCACGTTATCCGAAAGGACCGCATGGGTTCCAAAGAGGACGTCGAGCTCTCCGGATTCCAGCTGTGCATGGATGCGCTCGCGCTCTGCGGCCGGCGTGGCACCCGTCAGAAGCGCCCAAGACATGCCGGCCTGCGAGAGCAGAGGGCCGGTCTTATCGGCATATTGACGCGCCAGCACGCCCGTGGGCGCCATAACGCAGGCCTGTGTGCCGCTATCGGCAGCCACAGCCAGCGCGCAGGCGGCAACGGCGGTCTTACCGGTACCGACATCGCCCAGCAGCAGGCGGTTCATCACGCGCCCGCCATCGCACATATCGCGCAGGATGTCTTGGAACGCGGCCTCCTGCTCGTCGCTCAGCGAAAACGGCAGGGCCTGCTTGAGCGCGGCCAGGTGCTCGCCCGCGGCGTGGGCGTAGGGAGCGACTTCGACCAAGCCACCGTCGTTGCGCAGGCGCAGCGCCAGCTGCAGGTAGAGGCACTCCTCGTAGGCAAGCCGTGCGCGCGCGATATCGCGCTCAGCCATGCTCGAGGGAAAGTGGATCGATCGAAGGGCACGGGCATGGCTCATCAGGCGACGTTTAACGCGTAAGCGTGCCGGAATGGGATCAAAGGGATTGCCGACGACCTCGAGCGCGCCACTTACGATACGGCGCATCCATGCCTGACTCACGCCGTCACTCACGTAATGGACCGGCAGGATAGTGCCCGCGGCGCGCCCTTCCTCAAGCTTTTCAAAGTGCGGCGAGGCCATCTGCTTAAAGCCGTAGGCAAACTCGACCTTACCCATTACGGCCAGGCGGTCGCCCTGCTTAAGCTGCTGGGCAATCCAGGGCTGGCGGAAAAAGGCGACCTGCAGCACGCCCGTCTCGTCAACGAGTGAGACCTCGGTCACCTGCATGTGCGGACGAGGCTGCTTTTGGACGATACGGTCGACCGTGGCGATGATGGTACACACGGTACCGATGGGCGCCATCTCGATGGACCAGGAGCGCGTAAAGTCCAGGTATCGATGAGGGATATGGAGAAGGAGGTCCCCCACCGTCCGAATTCCCAGACGGCGAAGGGCCTCCTCACGTTTACCCGAAACATATTTGAGTCGCGCGATATCCTCGTCGAGCGCATTGCTCTGGGCAAAGCGCTCCGAGACGCGCGGCACGGAGCACAGTTCGGACATGGGCAGTTGCCTACTCGATCGAGAAGATCACGGGATAGAGCGGCTGCTCGCCACGATGGGCGTCGATCTCCAGATCGGGCTGAGCCTCCTCAATGGCATCGACAATCTCCTGGAAGGCCTCATTGGACAGTTCCTCGCCTGCCAGAATCGTCAGCGCGTCGCCCTCCTCTTCCTCCTGCATACGGTTAATGCAATCGAGCGTGACCTGCTTCACGTCGGAGCCGACCACATCAATGGAGCCGGCAATGATACCCATGACGTCACCGGAGTGAATCGGCGAGCCGTCGGAGGCGCTGGAATCGCGCACGGCACGGGTGACCTCGCCATCGCGAACCTCACTGATGGCGTCGACCATAGCGGCGACGGCATCCTCGAGCTCGGAATCGGGTAGGACCGCGAACAGCGCGGAGAAGGCCTGCGGGACGGTCTTGGTGGGAACGACGGCTACCTTCTTGTCGGTGCAGGCTGAGGCAGCGGCCTCGGCAGCCATGCGGATGTTGCCGTTGTTGGGCAGGATGATGACCGAGGTCGCGTTGACCTGGTCAACGGCGCCCAGCAAGTCTGCAGTCGAAGGGTTCATGGTCTGGCCACCCGAGACGATCACGTCAACGCCGAGAGACTTGAGGATGTCTGCCTCGCCGGAACCGGCGGCAACGGCGACAAAGCCCAGGGCCTTCGCGGGCTCGGCGGCCTTTTCCTGGTCCTCGTGGATCTTGGCAGTACGGTCGTGGGCCTCCATCTCCATGTTATGGATAAAGACTTCGTAGATCTGACCAAGCTGCAGCATGTGCTCGAGCACCAAGTTGGGGGTGTTGGAGTGCACGTGAATCTTGTAATCGGGGTAAGCACCCACGAGCAGCTCGCAGTCGCCCATGGAACCCAGGAACTTGAGGCACTCGTCCTCGTCAAAGGGAGCGTCGGCCTTAAAGAGGAACTCGTTGCAGTAGCGGAATTCCGAGCCCTCCCAGTCGTCGTTGGCCTCGATCTCAACACGACCAAGGGCCGCGTCGCGGGCAGAGCCGGCGGAATCAAACGTGGCGGAGAAATCCTCGACAACGGTGCTGCGGCCAAGAGCGGCGGCAACAAAGTTCTCAAGGAAAATAGCAAAGCCAAAGGCGCCGGAGTCGACCACGCCGTTCTCCTTCAGAACGGGCAGCAGGTCGGGCGTGCGGGCGACGGACTGGTAGGCCTCGACGACGATGGCGTCGAGCGCGTCCTCGGCCGAGAACTTCTTCTTTTCGCACTCGTCGGCCTTGGTCGAGACATCGCGCAGCACCGTGAGGATCGTACCCTCGATGGGCTTACGGACGGCCTGGAAGGCAACCTTGACGGCACGACGGAAGGCGAAGGCGATGTTGGCGGACGTAATGGGCTCGTCGGCGGAGACAAGGCCCTCGGCCACGCCGCGCAAGATCTGCGAGGTGATGACGCCGGAGTTGCCGCGGGCGCCCATCAGGGAGCCGTGGGTGATGGCGCCGGCGATGGCCTCCATGTCGGCGTCGGCGGGAAGGGCAGAAAGCTCCTTGGTCACCGAGGCGAGCGTGAGCGACATGTTGGTGCCGGTGTCACCGTCGGGCACGGGAAAGACGTTGAGCTTGTTGATCTCCTCGGCCTTGTCGGAAACGGCAGCCGCAGCGATCGGAAAACAGGTGCGAATGGTCTTTGCAATCATGGGTATTTAAATCTCCGTTTTCGGATGCTAGTTCAGACGGCTCTTGAGCGCGTCGATATGGATGCCGATCTTAAGGCTGGCGGGATCGATCTGGGCGATCTCCTGCAGGGTGAAGGCAACGGAGCTCGAAAGATTGTGGCAGACGGATTTCATGTTGACGCCGTTCTCGAGCACGACGTGAAGATCGACCGTAAGGCCGTTCTCGTCGGCGGAGACAAGCACGCCCTTGCGGAGGCGCTGACCGGCAAGCAGGCGCACGCTCTCGGCGCCTTGGAGCTGCTCAGCCATACCGACGACGCCATAGCACGTCATCGCGGCATAACCGGCAATATCGGCAATAACGTCGTTCGAGACGCTCAGGCTGCCGTTAATGGTCTCAGACACAAGAATCTCCTTATCTGGTGCTCGCGGCACCATGTCGTGGGAGCAATCATTGCAATATTCTACAACGACCGCGCCATGTTGAGGTGGTGGGTCGCGGGATTACATCCTCGACACGAAATGTTGATATGGCAACGTTCGAGTCAAGTGGTCGCGGCATGAAAAAACCCGCCGCATAAGCGACGGGTTTTACAACCTGGCTCCCCGGGTAGGACTCGAACCTACAACAGCGCGGTTAACAGCCGCGTGCTCTACCATTGAGCTACCGAGGAATAGGTGCATGCTCTCAAGCAACGAAATTTATTATACGGACGAATCAGCTTAGGGCAAGAACTTTTTTGAGATTTTTTCCGACCTAGTCATTGACCTTGATTATCAACTTTATCCGAACACCTCCCACATTCATCCGTACATGTGCGGA
>UREC01000030.1:0-22969 GCA_900546755.1 uncultured Collinsella sp.
CCTCTCGCTCACGGCTCCGCAGGGTCGCGCGAGGCAAAGGTATTTCCCCGCCCCGCGCTCCGGCTTCGGGTCGTTGCGTGCTCGCTACAGAAAGGCTGATAAAAAAGTTTGTGTGCCGCCCCTTTTTGGGGCGGCACGTTTTTGTGGGGTCCCGGTCTCCACAATTTTCGTCAAGCTATTGGTTAGATTTTGGTCAGTTGGCGTAAGGGCGGAAGGCCAAAAGATTGTTGGCGAAAAAAGCTCAGAGAAAGTGCTGGTAGGGGAGTTGTTGAGCTTTTCGACAGCTTTTGAGCAAAAGAAACTTTGTGGCTATTGCCGGCGATTGCGTTGTCGCGGTCATGGCGGTGCGGGATGCTGGTCGTAAGCGTCGAATGCTCCGATTTTGGAGGCCAGCATGGATCTGTTTCTTGAGACTCCGCAGCAACAAGCTGAGCGCATGCTGCGTCAGCAGCAACGACTCATGGAGATACAAATGCAAGGGGCGGCAGTCCAGCCCTTTGCGCAAAATGTCGTGCCCGCTGCTGTACCTGCAGCTGTGCCCGGGTGCGAATCGGCACCAGAGGCCTATTCCGTACAGCAAGATTCATATGCGCAGGAGCTCGCGTTCGACAAGCGTCGTGCGCGTCGTCGCCGCGTGGGCCAGCGCCTGCGCACCTTGGCGATGATCGTGCTCGTCCCGTTGGGGCTTGCGGCCATCTTTCTGGCGTCGTATGCCCTCACGTGCATCCTCAACGGTGCATCGCCCAACGAGGTGCTCCAACATCTAGCGGCCCTGGGCCAGCGCCTGGGTGACGTCATAACAACCATCCGCGCCGGCTGGGAGAGCTAGCGTTTTAGCGTCCGCGGCTCTAAGAGAAATTTGTCTGCAAGGCAGTGAGTGATCCGTGTGTGTGGCGGGGTAAGATTGATCGCGGTTTTGATTGATGATCGATTGGGTTTGTTGGGCGGAGTTTATGTCTGCAATTGATATTGCACTTATTGTGATTGCTTTGGTGGCGGTGGGGGTCGCTGCGGCCTGTGCCCTGCAGCTCAAGGGCCTTCGTGCCGAGTTGCGGGAGCGTGGCGACAGTAGCGCGGAAACGCTGGCAGCACTCGAGCAGGCCAACAACGCGCTCGATGCCCTGAACGTCGCGCTGGCCGAAACACGCCGCACGGCAAACGCCATCGCGCAGCAGCAGACGACCGATGCGGCCGTGGAGCAGCAACGTTACCTGGTCATCGCACGCGAGTTCTCGCAAGCTGGTGACCGGATGGATGACCTGCGCCGTGAGACGGCCCAACAGCTCGGCGCCAATCGCGAGGGCATCGAGCATCGCCTGGACAAGGTGCGCGAGACGGTCGATGCTCAGCTGGGCGCCATCCGCAAAGACAACAACGTGCAGCTCGATCAGATGCGCGCGACGGTGGACGAGAAGCTCTCTCGCACGCTCAACGACCGTCTGTCTGCATCGTTTAAGCAGGTGAGCGACCAGCTCGAGGCCGTGTACAAGGGCCTGGGCGACATGCAATCTATCGCCACTGGCGTGGGCGACCTTAAGCGCGTGCTGGGTAACGTCAAGGCGCGCGGCATTTTGGGCGAGGTGCAGCTGGGCGCGATCCTGGCGGACATCCTTACGCCCGACCAGTATCTGGAAAACGTTGCCACCAAGCCTGGCGCCTCGGAGCGCGTTGAGTTTGCCGTCAAGCTGCCGGTAGACGAGGGCGATCCCGTGCTGCTGCCGATTGACTCCAAATTCCCGGGTGATGCGTATGAGCATCTGCTCGACGCCCAGGAGTCGGGCGACGCGGAGGCCGCCGCCGCTGCGCGCAAGACGCTCGATGCGATGGTGAAACGCGAGGCCAAGGACATTTGCGAGAAGTACCTGAGTGTGCCGGCAACGACCAACTTTGGCATCATGTTCGTTCCGTTTGAGGGCCTGTACGCTGAGGTCGTCACACGCCCCGGGCTTATCGAGACCCTGGGCCGCGACTATCACGTCAACGTAGCCGGTCCTAGCACCATGGCCGCCATTCTCAACAGCCTGCAGATGAGCTACCAGACGTTTAGGCTGCAAAAACGTACCGACGACGTGCTGCGCGTGCTTTCCGCCGTCAAGGCCGAGCTGCCGCGCTATCAGGCGGCGCTGCGTCGCGCCCAACAGCAGATTGAGACCGCGGGCAAAACGGTCGAGGGCATCATCACCACGCGCACCAACGTTATGGAGCGCAAGCTCAAGGATATCGACGCGCTGGAAGATGCCGAGGAGGCCGACGAGGTCTTGGGGCTCACGTCCGCGGGCCTGCTTGCAGGGCAAGAAGACGAGGGCTAACTGCGCCTGGCGGCGGGGCGTCTGCGCAGGCGCGGGGCGCGGCGCTTTCGCGTCGCACTTGCCTAAAGCGCACTTCAATGTGCAACAATGGCCTTTCGCCCTATCAGACGCGAAAGGAAGACCATGTCTCAGAGAAGCACCAGCCCGCTCAAACGCTCCACCGTTCGCCGCACGCTGCAGCGTTTTTGGGACGTCACGCGCACACAGCCGCTGATCGTCTTTCTCTCGGTGTTCTCGTCGGCGGGCTACATCTTTTTGCTCACGTTTGCCAACACCTACGTGATGGCCCTTATCGTTGACCGCGTTCAGGCCGGCCCCGTGGCGGGTGACCAGGTGTTTGAGGTCTTTGGCCCTTACATTCTGGCGCTGGTGCTCGTTAACCTAGTGGGCCAAATCCTCTCCAAGCTGCAGGACTACACCGTCTACAAGCTCGAGATTGCGGGCAACTATCACCTGGCGCGCCTGTGCTTTGACACGCTCTCCAATCAATCCATGACATTTCACACCAGCCGCTTTGGCGGATCGCTCGTGAGCCAGACGAGTCGTTTTATGAGCGGCTACACGGGTCTGGTCGACGTGACGGTGTATTCGCTCATCCCCACCATCACCTCGGTCGTCTGCACGGTGGCGGCACTCGCCCCGGTGGTGCCCACATTTACCGTGATCCTGGTGGGCATCATGGTTGTCTACATTGCGTTTGTCTGGCTTATGTACAAGCGCATCATGCCGCTTTCGGCCGCGACGTCCGCCGCGCAGAATAAGCTCTCGGGCGTGCTGTCCGACGCGGTCACGAACATCTTGGCCGTCAAGACCTGCGGGCGCGAGGACTTTGAACGCGATCTGTTCGACGCCGCCGATCGTGCCGCGCGCGACGCCGAGACGGTCTCGATGCACGCCATGATGCAGCGCAACTTTACGACCTCGGGCCTTATCGTCATCACCATGGCCGTGGTGAGTGTGTTCGTGGCGGGCGGCAACGCGTGGTTTGGTATCTCGGCCGGCTCGCTCGTCATGATCTTTACCTACACCTATAACCTCACCATGCGTCTGAACTACGTAAGCTCCATGATGCAGCGCATTAACCGCGCGCTGGGCGATGCGGCCGAGATGACGCGCGTACTGGACGAGCCACGTCTGGTGGCGGACGACGAGAATGCCCCCGAGCTTAAGGTGGGCGAGGGCGCGATTGATTTTGAGCACTTGAGCTTTGCATACCGTGATGCTGCGGCGGGCGAGAGCGTGTTCGACGATCTGACGCTCCATGTGGCGGCGGGCCAGCGCGTGGGCCTGGTGGGCAAATCGGGCTCGGGCAAGACGACGCTCACCAAACTGCTGCTGCGCCTGGACGACGTACAGGGCGGCCGCGTGCTCGTGGACGGTCAAGACGTCTCGCGCTGTACGCAGCAGAGCCTTCGCCGTCAGGTGGCCTACGTGCCACAGGAGGCGCTGCTGTTCCACCGCTCCATTCGCGAGAATATCGCCTACGGCCGCCCCGACGCCACCGACGAGCAAATTCGTGAGGCGGCGCGCCTGGCCAATGCCCTGGAGTTTATCGACCGCCTGCCCCATGGCTTTGACACCATGGTGGGCGAGCGCGGCGTCAAGCTTTCGGGCGGCCAGCGCCAGCGCGTGGCCATTGCCCGTGCCATCCTCACCGACGCGCCGATTCTGGTACTCGACGAGGCGACGTCTGCCCTCGATAGCGAGTCCGAGGCGCTGGTGCAGGAGGCGCTCGAGAACCTGATGCGCGGCCGCACCTCCATTGTGGTGGCGCACCGCCTGTCCACCGTGGCGGCGCTCGACCGCATTGTGGTGCTGGCGGACGGCGAGATCGTCGAGGACGGCACGCATGCGCAACTGGTCGAGGCAGGCGGCGAGTATGCAAGCCTGTGGAGCCGCCAGACCGGTGCATTTTTGGAGGCATAACGACCCCATACGTGGGACAATCGTGCCTATAGGTTTGTTGTGCCGTTGAGCCAAGGAGTCGTTATGCCACGCGAGACCAATGCCGCCAAACGCGAGCGCGCCATCGAAGTGTGTGAGCGCCTCAACCGTCGCTATGGCCCGGTCGAGTGCTTTTTGGACCACGAGAATCCCTTCCGCCTGCTGATCGCGGTGCTGCTTTCGGCGCAAACGACCGATATGCAGGTCAACAAGGTGACGCCGCGGCTGTTTGCCCGGTGGCCCACGCCCGAGGCCATGGCCGGGGCGAGCGTGGCTGACGTGGCGGACACCATCAAGTCGCTCGGCTTCTACAAGAGCAAAGCCAAACACGCCGTGGAGGCCGCGCAGATGATCGTCGCCGATTACGGTGGCGAGGTGCCGGCTGACATGAAGGAGCTCGTCAAACTGCCGGGTGTGGGGCGTAAAACGGCGAACATCGTGCTCAACGTGGGGTTTGGCATTGTCGAGGGCATCGCGGTCGATACACACGTCAACCGCATCGCGCACCGCCTGATGCTGAGCCCCAAGACGCATGCCAAGGAGCCGCTCATGACCGAGCAAGATCTGCTCAAGATTTTGCCGCACGAGTATTGGGAGTCGGTCAACCACCAGTGGATCACCTTTGGCCGCGAGGTCTGCGACGCCCGCAAGCCTAAGTGCGACGAGTGTCCGCTGGCGGATTTGTGTCCCAGCGTGCGCGTGGCGGGGTAGGGCGGAATGCATTTTCGTCTGGCGTTTTTTGCGGGGCTGGGTTTGCCCTTGAGCCGGAGTCCTCTCCATGCGTTACCATGACAGACAATGTATTTGACGTACGACCCGCCGAGCTTGCCCCGGCGGGCTTTTGGCGTTGCAATGCCGGAGGAACAGCATGCTCATTCACCGTATAGCCGCGCAGCTCTACACTGCCGAGGCACTGCAGACCGTCGAGGCCGGACTCGATGCTGGCGAGGACGTGACGCTGGCTGTGTCGCAGTCGGGCCGCACGCTTATGGCGGCCGCCCAGTTTGCGCGTCGTCCGCGCCCGACGGTCTATATCGTGAGTGGCGAGGATGCGGCTGATCGCGCCGCGCGTAGCCTTGCCGCCTACGTGGGCCTGGCACACGTGTGCCGCTTTCCCGAGCGCAAGGACTATCCGTGGCGCGAACAGGCGCCCGACGACGCCGTGGTGGCGCAGCGCTGCGAGGCTCTGGGGCGCATCGTGCGCGGGGACAACTGCATCATGGTTGCCTCGGCCCGTGCGTTGCTGCGCTGTGTGCCGCCGGTCGAGAGCCGCTACTGGGAGTCCACCACTTTTGCGGTGGGCGAGGAGATTCCTTTTGACGAGGTGCCGCATCGCCTGGTGGGCATGGGCTACACCAATGCCGGCGCCGCCGACGCGCCCGGCTTGTTCCGCGTGCACGGCGACACCGTCGAGGTGTTCCCCGCACAGGAAAAGGCACCCGTGCGCATTGAGTTTTTTGGCGACGAGATCGACCGCATCCGCCGCATGGTGAGCTCCACGGGGCAGACCATCGGCAACGAGGACAGTATCGAGATCTTCCCGTGCCGCGAGTTGGCGCTTACCGACGAGGCCGTCCACAACATGCATGTGGCGCTCTATCGCGCCAGCCAGGACGATAGCAAGCTGGCAGCGCTGCTCGAGATGGTGGATGCGCGTATCGTCACGCCCGAGCTCGACCGCTTTTTGCCGGTGATGTACGGCCAGACCGTAAGCCCGCTGGCGCACGTGAGCGGCAAGGCGCTCGTGGTTCTATCCGAGCCGCGCTCGCTGTTCGACGACTGCCTGCGTGCCTACGAGGATATCGAGGCCCGTGCCGGCGAGGCGGGGATTGACCGCCTGGACGGTCTGTACGTGCGCGCTCAACAGCTCGATTTTGGTGCCCAGCAGCGCCTGAACTACGTAAGCCTCATTCGTGCCGGCGGCGCGGTGACGGCCGAGCTCAAGATTGAGCAGCCTGCCATCGCAGGCTCGGACAACCGTTTTATGACGCGCATCCAGGAGGTCGTGGGCAAGCGCTATGCCTGCGTGTTTGCCATTCCCGACCGCGGCGCGCGTGAGTCGATGGAGCTCACCTTTGGCGACGAGGGCATTACCTTTGAGGAATCGCTGACCGCGGCGCCCGAAAATGCCGGCGCTATCGGCGACCGCGTGCGCGTGGCAGCGGCGGATTCCGCCGACCGTGCCGCACGCCAGGAGGCCCACGCTTCCATTCGCGAGCGTAAGGCCGACGCACTCAACGCCCGCTCGCTCGAGGCGGGCGCGGCCCAGGCTGCCGCCGGTGCCGCCGTGCCCACCATCTCGCGCGGGCGCGTGACCTTTGTCGATGCCGCCCTGCCGCAGGGCGTGGTGGTGCCCGATGCCAACCTGGCCGTGTTCTCGATCGCCGACCTCAACGCCCGTATGGATGCCAACCGCGCGCGCAGCCGCCGCAAGGTGGACATTACGCAGATCACCTTCCCGTTTAAGCCGGGCGACTACGTGGTGCACGCAACGCATGGCATCGCACTCTTTAGCGAGATTGCGCGTCAGGAAGTGGGCGGCAAAGAGCGCGACTACTTTTTGCTGGAATATGCCGACGGCGACAAGCTCTACGTGCCGCTCGAGCAGGTCGACCGCATCACGCGCTATGTTGGCCCCGACGGCGACAAACCGCGCCTGACCAGGCTCAACACAGCCGACTGGACGCGCGCCACCAACAAGGCGCGCAAGAACGCCAAAAAGCTGGCGTTTGACCTGGTCGACCTGTATACGCGCCGCTCATCAATCGCGGGTATCGCCTGCCCGCCTGACACGCCCGAGCAGATCGAGATGGAGGAGAGCTTTCCTTACGACGAGACGCGCGACCAGCTGGAGGCCATCGCCGACATTAAGGCCGATATGGAGGCGCCCAAGCCCATGGACCGCCTGCTGTGCGGCGACGTGGGTTTTGGCAAGACCGAGGTTGCCCTGCGCGCGGCGTTTAAGTGCGTGGACTCCGGCCGCCAAGTCATGGTGCTCTGCCCCACGACCATTCTGGCCCAGCAGCACTACGAGACGTTCTTTGAGCGCTTTGCCCCGTTTGGCCTCGAGGTCGAAGTGCTCAGCCGCTTCCGCACCCCGGCGCAGCAAAAGCGCGCGCTCAAGGCGTTTGCCGAGGGCACGATCGACGTGCTCATCGGCACGCATCGTCTGCTTTCGGCCGACGTGAACCCCAAGAACCTGGGCCTGGTGATCATCGACGAGGAGCAGCGCTTTGGCGTGCAGCACAAGGAGCAGCTCAAGAACCTGCGCGAGCAGATTGACGTGCTCACGCTTTCGGCAACGCCTATTCCGCGAACCATGCAGATGGCCACGAGCGGCGTGCGCGACATGAGCCTGATCACGACGCCGCCGACTGGGCGTCGTCCCGTGATCGTGCACGTGGGGGAGTACGACCCCGATGTGGTGAGCGCGGCGATTCGCCTGGAGGTGGGCCGCGGCGGTCAGGTGTATTACGTGTCCAACCGCGTCAAGACCATCGACGACGCCGTGGCGCGCGTGCACGAGGCCGCGCCCGAGGCGCGCGTGGGCGTGGCGCACGGCAAGATGAGCCCGCGCGAGGTCGAGGACGTGATGATCGAGTTTGCGACCAAAAAGATCGACGTGCTCATCGCCACGACCATCGTGGAGAGCGGCATCGACAACGCGACCGCCAACACGCTGATCATCGAGGATTCGCAGCGTCTGGGCCTGGCGCAGCTCTACCAGCTCAAGGGCCGTGTGGGCCGTTCTGCCACGCAGGCCTACGCGTACTTTATGTTCCCGGGCGAGCTACCACTCACCGAGGAGGCGACAGCGCGCCTGACCGCACTTTCCGAGTTCCAGGACCTGGGCAGCGGCATGCGCATCGCCATGCGCGACCTGGAGATCCGTGGTGCCGGCTCGCTTATGGGCGCCGAGCAGCACGGCAACCTGTCGAGCGTGGGCTTTGACCTGTTTACGCAGATGCTGGGCCAGGCGGTAGCCGAGGCGCGCGGCGATGACGATGCCGGCGTGGAGGCGGCGAGCGTGGGCATTAACCTGCCGGCCGACTACTTCTTGTCCGAGGAGTACCTGCCGGCGGTGGATCAGCGCGTGCTCGTGTACCGTAAGCTCGCAGCGGCCGAGGACCTGGAGAGCATCGATGAGGTGCAGGAAGAGACCGAGGCCGCGCATGGCGAGCTGCCGTTGGCAGGACTCAACCTGTTCAATCGCGCACGAATCCGCATTCGCGGCGAGCGCCTGGGGCTCGAGAGCGTCACGCTCAGCGGCGGTCGCATCACGTTTTTGGGCGTCGACGTGCCCAAGAAGGTGGCCTTTGAGCTAAAGACCCGCTATGGCGCGGTGAGCTTCCCCAAGAGCCGCAAACTGTCGGTGCCCTACAAGGCGGGCGCCGGCGCGGGCAGCGGCCTGGGTCGCGGTCTCGACGCCAACGACGGTACCGGCCCCGTGGCCGCGGCACTCATGCTGTTGCAGCAGTTGGGTGCGAGCGACGACGACTAACGGGTCGACGCTGCAAACGCCCCATTTGGGCACTCTGGTTCCATCGAAAGGAAAGCATGTTCGGATACATCTATAAGAAAGACGTCGCCATTATCGCGGTTGTCCTGTGTCTTTGTCTGGGCGTGGGCAGTTTCTTCGACTATCAGATTTCGAGCGCGCTGTTCAACATCGGCAGCATGTACGGTCGCTTTGTCGAGGCGGCCGGCGAGCTGCCGTTCGAGCTGGCGGCGAGCATCGCAGGCGTTATGCTCGTGCGCTCGGCACGCCCCGATTCCAGGGGGAGCAAATGGCTCGCTGCGCTGGGCGTTTTGATCAACGTGGGTCTGGTCGGCTACGAGATTATCGGATCGCTGCGCGTCGGCGGCAAGCTCATCGCGTTTCAGCTGGTGCTGACGTTTGTGCTGGTCATTGCGGTTAACGTTATTGCCTATCGCCTTACGCGCGACACCGCGCCCGACGAGCTCACGCGCTGGGCGTTGATGGTACTTGCCGTGTGGGTCGCTCAGGCCATTATCCTCAACGTGATCGTCAAGCCGCTGTGGTCGCGCCCGCGCATGCGCGTGATCGAGGTCACGCCGGGGCTCAATTTTCAGCCGTGGTGGGTAATCGGCAATCCCGACAAGTGGACCTATATCGCCGCCGGCGTGATCAAGGACGGGTTCAAGTCGTTCGCGAGCGGGCACACCGCGCATGCGGCGATCGGCCTTATGCTCGCCGGGCTTCCCGCGGCAGCCTTTAAGGAAAAACCTTCGCGTCGCCGCGTGATCTTTTGGGCGGCGGCTGTGGTCGCGGCGCTCGTCGCCTTTGGTCGCATCGTGATCGGCGCGCACTTTTTGAGTGACGTGAGCTGCGGCTTTGCCCTGGTGCTGGCGCTTGAGTGCCTTGCCGCGCGCATTGCCTATCCGGGCGGCGTACAATAGCCCCATCTGAATCATCGGGCTCGTGCCCGGCTAGAGAGGATTATCATGCTCGCGTTCAACAATGACTATTCCCACGGCGCACATCCGGCAGTGCTGCAGGCGCTCGTCGACACCAATATGGAGCCGCAGCCCGGCTACGGTACCGATGCACACACCGAGCGTGCCAAGCAGCTTATCCGTGAGGCCTGCCAGGCTCCTGATGCCGATGTATTTTTCCTGGTGGGCGGCACACAGGCCAACGCGACGGTGATTGACATGCTGCTTGCGCCCTACGAGGGCGTTGTTGCCGCCGAGACCGGCCATGTCGCCTGCCACGAGGCGGGTGCCATCGAGTTTGGCGGCCACAAGGTGCTCACCATCCCCGGCTACGAGGGCAAGATGCATGCCGAGGATCTCGAGAACTATATCCAGGTGTTCTACGAAAACGAGAGCTACGAACACACGGTGTTTCCGGGCGCCGTGTATGTGAGCATGTCGACCGAGTACGGCACGCTGTACTCCAAGGCCGAGCTCGCGGCGATTCATGCGGTGTGCCAGAAGCGCCAGATTCCGCTGTTTGTGGATGGTGCGCGCTTGGCCTATGCGCTGGCGGCCGATGGGTGCGACATTACCCTGCCCGAGCTGGCGCAGCTGTGCGACGTGTTCTACATCGGTGGCACCAAGTGCGGCGCTCTGTGCGGCGAGGCCGTGGTGTTTTGCGGCATGCACGCTCCGGCGCATCCCATTCCGCGTATTAAGCAGCATGGCGCACTGCTCGCCAAAGGCCGCCTGACGGGTGTGCAGTTTGAGGCGCTCTTTACCGACGGCCTGTATTTTGAGATCGGTCGCCAGGCGATCGAGACCGCGCAGGCGCTGCGTCGTGTGTTGCACGGGCGCGGTTACCAGTTCTTCTTGGAGACGCCCACCAACCAGCAGTTTGTGATTTTGCCCAACGAGGACATGGCCCGCATTCGCGAGCATGCCTCGATCGAGTATTGGGAAAAGTACGACGAGACCCACACGGTGGTGCGCTTTTGCACCAGCTGGGCCACGACGCAGGAGGACATCGACGCGTTGGCGGCTGTCCTGTAGCCTGATGTAATGACGAGGGGCCGCCTTGCGCTGGGTTTGGCGCAAGGCGGCCTTTGTTTTTGAGGGAGAAGGGTTGTATGACCGAGATGTCCAAGCCGACGATTCGCCTGGCGACGCCCGATGATGCGCCGGCGTTGCTTGCCATTTACGAGCCGTATGTGCGCGAGACGGCGATAACCTGCGAATACGAGGTGCCGAGCGTTGAGGAGTTCGCCGGGCGCATCGAGCGCACGCTCAAGCGCTATCCGTACCTGGTGATGGAGCTGGACGGGCGTCCGGTAGGCTATGCCTATGTGAGTCCGCTTAACAGCCGCGAGGCCTACGACTGGTCGGTCGAGACGTCGATCTACCTGGCGCGCGACGTGCGCCACGGCGGGCTGGGCCGCAAGCTGCACGATGCGCTCAAGCAATGCCTGGTCGCGATGGGCATCACCAACATGTGCGCGCTCATTGCCGTGCCGCACGATAAGGACGACGAGTACCTGACGCACAACAGCCAGGATTTCCATGCCCATATGGGGTATCGCCTGGTGGGTGCCTTCGACCGTTGCGCTCAAAAGTTCGGTCGCTGGTACGACATGTGTTGGATGGAGCTGGTCCTAGCCGAGCGCATACCCAACCAACCCAAGCCAACCTGGTTCCCCGACCTCCCCAAACCTGCCATTTAGGGACAGGTTTATTTTGGCAGGTTTTATCTGGGCAAACGTTGCAAGCCGCTGCGAAGGATGCGGATACCTTCGCGGCGGCTTTTGTTTTGGGTGTGTATGACCAAGGCGATTGACCTGCGGATGCAGCAAAGCTCCAGATAAAACCGACCAAACTAGACCTGTCCCTTTTTGGCAGGTTTTTGGCTGTCTTGTGGCATCAAATCGCCGCAAGAAGCACGGCGTTCGTATGCTATTTTGACCTGAATCGTCCCCTCGGGACGCCTTGCGAGCTAAGTGAGTAGACTTTTTGGCGCAGGGCGAGCACAAAGCGCATCTGCCTTACTAAAACCGCAGGTCACAGAGATGGCTGTTTTGGGTGTGCTCGGCAGATCGCGAAAAGTCTACTCACTTAGGTTTACGGTGCTGGATATTCTGGACAGGAACAGTTGAGCTTGGACGGCGTGCGTTGCCAGGCGATGCTGGCATTTGCGCCATGCTGGTTTGAGATTTTATAAAAACCGCAGGTAAAACGTATATTAGGTGCATTTTGCCTGGTTTGGCGCGCTAGCCGATGGGCTCGGTGTATTTGGCGCGGTCGGTGCGTTGGATGCGCTTGGAGATGTGCAGCGGGCGGCCGTCGGTGTCGTAGACGTAGTCAGTGATAAGGATCAGTGCCTGCCCGCGCTCAACGTTGAGCAAAAACGCCTCGTTTTGCGAGGCGTAGCACACCTCAAAGGTCTTATGCCCCTGTGCCGGCGCGCGATGGAATTCTTGGCGCAGCGTGGCGTAGAGCGAACCGTTGATATCGCGATCGATGAGTGCTTCAAAGCTCGGTGGTAGATAGGTGGTCTCCAGGCACAGTGGCGCATCGTCCAGGTAACGCAGGCGGACAAGTTTGACAAGCTTGCTGCCCACGGTAGCGTCAAAGAACTTGGCCACGCTGCCCATTGCTTTGGCAAAGCCCGAGTCCACCGTGCGCGTGGTGGGCTTCATGCCCCGGCCTTCGACCTGCTTGGTATAGCTCGAAAACACCAGGTTGTTCTCGTGGAGCGCGGGCGTGTCGGCCACAAAGGTGCCACGTCCGCGCTCGGTGCGCACCAGGCCCTCGTCAACTAACACCTTAAGCGCGTGGCGCACGGTGCTGCGCGACAGCCCCGATTCGTCCATGAGCTCCATCTCGGACGGCAGCTTGTCTCCGCGTGCGTAGGTGCCGGCGGCGATGCGGTCACGCAGCGTACCCGCCAGACGCTCGTATTGGGCCAAGTTCTTTTTTGACGAAGTGCTCATGCGAATAACCTGTATCTAACTTATATGCTTACCGAACCAAGCATGTATCCAACATGACAACAAAACCGCTGGTAATAGATTGCCGAAAACTTTACCAGCAAAATTTCTAAGACAAATATAGCATACAACTAGTCGACATAACCAAAACATGTATGTAACTTGTATGCCATCGAGAGCATCAAACGAGAAGAAAGGCTGATGCACGATGACTACTCAGGAACAGGTTAAGGACGTCGTCTCCCAGGTTTTGGCTGACAAGGCGGACAAGGGCGGCATCAAGCGCGTCGTGTGGATCGGCGCTGGCGGATCCAACGGCGGTAACTATCCTGCCCAGTACTTTATGGAGCACGAGGCCACGCAGGTCGTGAGCTCCAGCTACACCAGCAACGAGTTCGTGCACGCCACCCCGGCCTACGTTAACGAGAACACCCTGGCCGTCGTCGTGTCCATGCGCGGCACCAAGGAGACCATCGTCGCCGCCCAGGTCGCCAAGGATCACGGCGCCAGCACCATCGCCATCTATGTCGACGAGTCCGGCCTCACCGAAGTCTGCGACTACAAGATCCAGTATGACAGCTTGGCCGTCGATGAGTCCTGCATGGGCCGCACCAACTCCGCCGTCGTGACCATGATCGCCATGGAGCTTACGCAGCAGACCGAGGGCTATGCCGAGTACGAGACCGCTATGGCCGCTTTCGACTTGGTCGACCCCATCTATCGAAAGGCCGTCGAGTACACCCGTCCGCTTGCTGCCAAGTGGGCCGAGCAGAACGCCGACAAGCCCTGCATCAACGTGATGGCTCAGGGTCCGCTCTTTGGTGCCGCCTACGTCTTTAGCATCTGCAACGTGCAGGAGATGCTGCAGATCGACTCCTGCACCATCAACACCTGCGACTTCTTCCACGGCCCCTTCGAGATTCTGGACAAGCGTACCTCGCTGTTCCAGCTCATCAGCGTCGGCCGCAGCCGCTGCAACGACGAGCGCGGCATCCGTTTTGTCAATCAGCACGGTGGCGAGCGCGTCTATCAGCTCGACGCCAAGGAGCTCGGCCTCAACGACATCAAGGACAGCGTGAGCGAGTACTTCAACCACCTGATCTTTGCCCCGATCCTCAACAACGTGTACATGCGTGCACTCTCTGCCGTTACCCACAAGGACTACATGACGCGCCGCTACATGTGGAAGCTGGACTACTAGTTACGCCGTTCTACCGAACGGCGTAACGGCTCGACGCTGCGCGCCCGGCATTTGGCCAATCTGCCGTTCAATTTCAAAGGCGCGACCAGAAGGTCAGCGCCTTTTCATTTCACGGCACCTTGGCTCAAATGACGGGCGCTCGCTGACGTTGCCAAAACGTCGGCGTCGTCGTGTTTGTTAAGGGGTTGGTGCATTGGGGCCAGGTTCATATGCACCAAGTTGGTGCATATGAACCTGGCCTCTTTGCACTAATGGGTTGTAGCGGAAAAGCAGATTTTCCCGTCTGCCGATTTGTGCCTTGAAAAATGTATATAACGACTATAACGTAGTGTGAAACATATTGGAAACAATACCGAGGAGGCTGCGTTGAAGAAAAGCAATCTGGGCTATGTGCTGGTGCTGATCGCCGCGCTTATGTGGGGCAGCATCGGAATCTTTGTAAACGGCATCTCGGCCATGGGCGTTACGTCCCAGAGTATGGCTGCCTTTCGCTTGTTGTCGGGTGCCGTCTTAATGGCTCCGGTCTTGGCATTCATGGGTTGCCAGGGAGGTGCTCGTGAGGGAAAGGCATCGGGTCCCCTGGCACTGTTCAAGGCAAGTCCTAAAGAGCTTGTTCCTTGTGCGCTTCTTGGCATTATCGGCCTCGCCACCGCTAACACGCTTTATTACGAGTGCATGGGCGAGGTGGGCATGTCCACGGCCTCGGTGCTGCTCTACACCTCGCCGGTGTTTGGCGTCATGCTCGGCCGCGTACTTTATCGCGAGGATGTGACTCCCAACAAGCTCGTTGCCATCGCTTTTAACATCGGTGGCTGTGTGCTTGCAGTGACCGATGGCGACCTTTCCGGTTTTCATTTTTCGGTTTGGGGCGTCACGTCGGGCGTGATTGCGGGCTTTTGTGGCGCGTCGCTCGCGGTGTTTAGCCGGATAGCAACCAAGACGGTCCACCCGCTGGCTGTCACGTTTTGGGGCCTTGTTTTTGGCGGTGCGGTTATGGCGGCTATCGCGGCTCCGTGGCCAGATGTCGCCGCGGCAATGTCGCCACAGCTGCTGCTGCTGTTCCTTGGCTTTGGACTCATCCCCACAGCCGTGGCCTATGTCTTATATATGCAGGGTCTGTCCATGGGGCTCGAGACGTCGAAAGTTCCCGTCGTAATGTCATTCGAGACGGTCGTCACCGTGCTGCTGGGCATTGGTGTCTACGCCGAGCCCGCCGGCGCGATCAAAGTTCTGGGCATCGTTTTGGTGCTCGCGTCCATCGTGATTATGAACACCGACTTTTCCAGGCTGCGCAACAGTGTGTTTGTCGGCCATGTCATTGAGAGCATGACCTTTAAGCCCAATGCGTGGTGGACGGAGAAATCGCAGGACATGGATCTGTTTAAGGAACGCACCGGCATCGCGCTGGAGCCCACCGTGCAGGAAAGCCCCTGGTACTTCGTGCGATAAGGGATTGCGCACGGCGTCCGACCTGGGATTATCCAGCCAGCGCCGGCCTACCCAGCCCCAACGTTTCAAGTACGTTAAACCCGTCAACGGTCGATTTTCACCCGCGAACGGTCTTTATACTAATTAGCAATATAAGCAACGTATAAGACGTTATAATGACCATAACGAAAAGGAGGAGGCAAGATGAATCAGATCATTCTCGCATCTCATGGCGGCCTGGCCGCAGGCGCCAAAGACACGCTCGAGATGGTTCTCGGCGACGTGTCGAACGTCCACGTCGTGTCGCTTGCTCGTGACGACAAGGAGCCCATCACCA
The DNA here is from genome assembly GCA_900546755.1 of uncultured Collinsella sp. GTDB lineage: Bacteria > Actinomycetota > Coriobacteriia > Coriobacteriales > Coriobacteriaceae > Collinsella. Next base: position 15,643 of record UREC01000030.1, read on the forward strand.
ATAAGGTGGACGCCATGATCGCCACGTTCAACGCGGACGACACCGTCTATGTGCTGACCGATATGCTCGGCAGCTCGGTCAACAACAGCATGGTCGAGCTTTCCAAGAACGGCACGAAGTTCACGGTTGTCAGCGGTTTCAACATCCCGCTGGCGCTCACGCTCGCTATGAGCCCCGTCCCCGTCAAGGGTGCCGAGCTCGCGGCCCTTATCAACGAGGCCCGCACCGGTCTGACCAACCCCAACGCACCGGTCGAGGTCGCCGCGGCTCCCGCCAAGAAGGCCAAGGCGTCCCGTCACAGCTCCGGTCCCGCCAAGATCGTCCTCGCACGTCTTGACTACCGTCTGCTGCACGGCCAGGTCGTCTTTACCTGGACCACCAAGGTTCAGGCCGAGCGCATCATCGTCGTCGACAACGCTGCCGCCAACGATGACATCAAGAAGGGCGCTCTTAAGCTGGCCAAGCCCCAGGGCGTGCGCCTGAACGTCTTCACCGTCGAGCGTGCCCTCGCCAAGATGGACAAGCTCAACACCCTCGGCGAGCGCGTCATGTTCGTCTTTGGCAACACGGCCGAGATGCTGCAGTTCTGCCAGGGCTACAAGCTCGACGCCATCAACCTGGGCGCCACCGCCAACCACGACGGTGCCGATCAGGTCGGCGGCAAGGACAGCTCCGTCTTCTTCGACGCCACCCAGAAGGCCGACGTCAACCAGCTGCTCGACATGGGCATCAAGCTCTACGTCCAGCAGACCCCTACGTATCAGAGCGTCGACATCGACGCCAAGCTGTAATCAACCAGGCTTTTGCCTGACTGAAAGGAGAAGGGTATGAATACGTTCATCAGTGCGGTGCTCGTCGGCCTCGTCGGCGTGTTCTGCATGTGGGACTCCCGCCTGCTCGGTCGTCTTAACTTCGAGCAGCCCCTCGTTGGCGCTACGCTCGTCGGTCTGCTGCTGGGCGATGTGCCCACCGGCCTTGCCGTCGGTGCCGCCGTCGAGCTCGTGTCCATGGGCCTGGTGCAGGTCGGCGCCGCCGTTCCGCCCGATATGGTCCTGGGCGGCATCGTGGCCGCTGCCTTTGCGTGCCTGACCGATGCTTCCGCCGAGACCGCCATGACGATCGCCATCCCGGTCGCCGTCCTGGGTCAGCTCCTCGGCATCGTGTTCCGTTCCATCATCGCCGCCCTCACCCATGTGGCCGATAGCGCGATCGATAACGGTAACTTCAAGACCGCCTACCGTATGCACATCTGCGCCGGCTCCGGTCTGTACGCCATCATGTACTTCCTGCCGATCTTCCTGGCCGTCTTTGTTGGCACCGACCTGGTTCAGGCCATCGTCAACATGGTTCCCGAGTGGCTGTCCGTTGGTCTGAACGTTTCGACCAAGATCATGACCGCCTACGGTCTGGCTCTGCTGCTCACCATGATGATCAAGAAGGGTATGACCCCGTTCCTGTTCATCGGTTTCCTGCTCGCCGCCTACCTCAACCTGTCCGTCATCGCGGTCGCTCTGATCGGTGTGTGCCTGGCTATCGTCTTCATGGGCTTCAAGTTCAATGGCTCCCATGCAACCGCCGGTGTCGATTCCGACTACGATCCGCTCGAAGACGACGAAGACTAAGGAGGAACACACTATGGCAACCGCAACCAAGGACGTGTCCCTGAACAAGAAGGTCAGCCAGTTCTTCTGGCGCTCCTGGGCCATCCAGGCCTCTTGGAACTACGAGCGTCAGATGAACATGGGCTTCCTCTACGGCATGGTTCCTACGCTCGACCGCCTCTATCCGGACGAGTCCGACCCCAAGCAGCTCGCTGCTAAGAAAGAGGCTTACCACCGTCACATGGCGTTCTACAACTGCACCCCGCAGACGAGCGCTTTTGTCCTAGGTCTCGCCGCCTCCATGGAGGAGGAGTACGCCAAGGATCCCGAGAACTTCGATCCCGATTCGATCAACGCGGTCAAGACCTCCCTCATGGGTCCGCTTTCCGGCATCGGTGACTCCCTCTTCCAGGGCACCATCCGCGTTATCGCCTTTGGCCTGGGCGTTCAGCTGGCTCAGCAGGGCTCCATCATGGGCCCGATCCTGGCCATGCTCATCTCCATCGTCCCCTCTGTGCTGATCACTTGGTTCGCAGCCAAGATGGGCTATCAGGGCGGCCACGAGTACCTGAGCAAGCTTCAGGGCGGCGACCTCATGGAAAAGCTCATGTATGTCTGCGGCATCGTAGGTCTTATGTCCGTGGGCGGCATGATCGCTACGCTGATCGGCGCCACCACCCCGCTGCAGTTCGCTGAGGGCACCGTCGTTATCCAGGACATCCTGGACGGTATGATGCCCCAGATGATCTCCCTTGGCCTCACCGGCCTTATGTACTGGCTCATCAAGAAGAACGTCAACACCGGTTGGCTTCTCGTGATCGCCATCGTGGGCGGCATCGCCCTCTCCGCGGCCGGCATCCTGGCCTAGTCGCGACCAAGCGCCTAACCGCTTTCCCCCGGGGGCCTGCCTGGCATCCCATACCCCAGGCAGGCTTCCATCCCTAGATGTGTCAAAGGGACAGTTCTTTTGACACATCCTCAACGGGCCGGCGACTCGGTCCAAACCACGGTAACCCTGCGAGCGCCCGGCAATGTGGCGCCGCAAAAAATCGAAAGGAATGTGTCAGATGTACGAGATCGACCTTAACCTCCCTAAGCAGATCGTCGCTGACGTCCTGTCCAACCACGAGATCCACAGCGTCGCCTTCGTCGGCTGCGGTGCTTCCATGTCCGACCTTTACCCTGCCAAGTACTTCCTGGCCAACAACACGGACAAGCTGAACGTTCAGATCTTCACCGCTAACGAGTTCAACTACGACACGCCTTCCTGGGTCAACGAGCACACCTTCGTGATCACCTGCTCCCTCGGTGGCTCCACGCCCGAGACCGTCGAGGCCAACAAGACCGCCAAGAAGCACAACTGCCCGGTCGTCTCCCTCACCAACAAGGCCGGCTCCGCTCTGACCGTCGACGCCGACCACGTCATCGTTCACGGCTTCCATGCCAACTACGCTGCCAAGTGCGAGAAGCCTGGCTACGCCATCGCTCTTGCTCTCGAGATCCTTCAGCAGACCGAGGGCTATGACCACTACGAGGACATGATCACCGGCCTCACCAACGTCTTCGAGCTCTGCGAGAACGCCGCTCAGTCCGCCAAGGGCCTCGCCAAGCAGTTCGCCCAGGACTTCAAGGACGACAAGATGATCTACTTCATGGCCTCCGGTGCCTCCGAGAAGATGGCTTATTCTCACGCCGCCTTCCTGTTCACCGAGATGCAGTGGATCGACGCCGCCGCCTACAACACCGGCGAGTACTTCCACGGCCCGTTCGAGGTTTCCACCGAGGGTAAGCCCTACGTCTTCTTCATGTCCGATGGTGCCACCCGTCCGATGGACGCCCGCGCCCTCACCTTCCTTAAGCGCATGGGCGCCAAGGTCGCTCTGATCGACTCCAAGGACTACGGTCTGGCCGACGCCGTGCCGGCAAGCGTCGTCACCTACTTCAACCCGCTGCTGCACCTCGCCGTTATGCGCGAGTACGGCAACCAGATCGCTGAGGCCCGTCAGCACCCGCTGACCATGCGTCGCTACATGTGGAAGCTTTCCTACTAATCACAAGTAAGTAGACCTTACAGGTTGATTGAGAGGGGATGGGGTTTGCGCCCCGTCCCCTTTTTTGCTCTGGGGAGGGCGCGCCCGTCGCGCCGCAAAACCCCAGATAAAACCTACCAAAATAAACCTGTCCCTTTTTGGCAGGTGGGAGGAGATGCGTATGATCAAGGCAGTGCTGTTTGATATGGACGGCGTGCTGGTCGATACCGAGTGGCTCTATAACCGTCGCCGCGTTGCGTTTATGGAGGAGAAGGGGTTCTACTTTGACGAGATCCCCGATCTTTCGGGGTCTAACGAGCCCGCTATTTGGGAGACGCTGGTTCCCGACGATATTGAGCTGCGCGAGCGCCTGCGCGTGGAGTACAAGCAAGTCTACAGCCCGGACCACCCCGTTCCGTATGCCGAGCTGCTCAACGAGCAGACGGAGTCGGTGATGCGTGAGCTGCACGAGCGCGGCGTGAAGTGTGCCATCGCGAGCTCGTCGTATCGTGAGTTGATTGACGAGCTGGTGGAGATTGCGGGTATCGCCGACGTACTGGACTACACCATCAGTGGTCACGAGTGCAGCGCGTTTAAGCCCGACCCCGAGATCTACCTGCGTGCCATGGAGGCGCTGGGTATGGAGCCTGCCGAGTGCCTGGTTATCGAGGACTCGCCTTTGGGTATCGAGGCCGGCAAGCGCTCCGGCGCCCGCGTCCTGGCGCTGCGCCCGCACGAGGGCGTCAACCTGGATCAATCGCGAGCCGATGCCGTTATCGACAATCTGACCGACATTTTGGCCGCTCTGTAGCGTTGATTCACCGCAAAAAGCACGGGTTCAAACGTTTTTTGCGGTGGACTGGCTCGATTTGGTTTCGATTTGGTCCGTTTGGCTTCGACTCAGACTAAGTGAGTAGACTTTTTGGCGCAGGCCGAGCACAAAGCGTATCTGCCTTAGCAAAACCGCAGGTCGCAGAGGTGGCTATTTTTGGGTGTGCTCGGCAGATCGCAAAAAGTCTACTCACTTAGATTTTTGCCCTTTGGTCGTAGGAGTTGCTGGTCCCGTTTTGGTTGTCGAGAGAGGGTGAATTGAGGCGCCCTCTGTCGCTCCATGTTACAATCGCCGACATGCCCCACAACTACATCTGCCTTCGAAGGGAGCCTACGTGGCGAACGCCATCGACCAGCTCGCGGACCGCGTGCTCGTGCTCGGCCGCCTCACCATCGTCCGCCGCGCCATCACCGCCGTGGCGGTCACAATTTCCGCCGTTCTCCAGACATTCCTGATCCAGGCGTTCATTCAACCCGCCGACCTGCTTCCGAGCGGCCTCACCGGCGTCGCGGTCCTGCTCGATCGTGTTACCTCGCTGGGCGGCGTTCACATCGACATCTCGCTCGGCATGCTCGCGCTCAACATCCCCGTGGCGCTCCTGTGCTGGAGCGGCATTAGCAAGCGCTTCGTCATCTTCTCGATGATGCAGGTCATGCTCTCGTCGCTGTTCCTCAACGTCTTTCACTTCGCGCCGTTTTTGGGCGACAAGATCATGCTCATCATTTTTGGTGGCGTGGTCTCGGGTCTGGGCGCTGCCATCGCGCTTAAGTCCGGCGCATCCACCGGCGGCACCGACTTTATCGCGCTGTGGGTTTCCAACCACACGGGCAAGACCATCTGGGGCGTTATCTTTGGTTTCAACTGCTTTATCCTGGCGATCTTTGGCTTTATGTTTGGCTGGGACAACGCGGCGTACTCCATCGTGTTCCAGTTTATTTCGACCAAGACCATCGACAGCTTCTATCGTCGCTACGATCGCGTGACGCTGCAGATCACGACGCGCAAGGCAGACGAGGTCATGACCGCCTATGTTGACCATTTTCAGCATGGCATTAGCTGTGCCGAGGTCATTGGCGGATACAGCCGCGAGAAGATGTACCTGCTGCATGCCGTTGTCTCGACCTACGAGAGCCAGGACATTATCAAGCTGGTGTGCGACATTGATCCCGGCGCCGTGATCAATGTGTTCCATACACTCAACTTTGTGGGCGGCTGGTGGGGCGGTCATGTCGACGAGCCCATGCCCACGGCCGTGCCCGATCCCGACAAGCCCGCGCGCATGGCCAGCAGGCAGGCGCGCCTCATCGATCAGGACAGCCTGCAACAGGACGACGGCAGGTAAGGATTTGCTGTATGCGGTGTATCGTTTTATCATTATGAGGTAACATGAAACTAGACGTTATATACGTATTAGTTATTTCAATATTTCGATAAGAGTGATTAGATATGCCTGCACCCAAAAATGCACCGCTTTACCAGCAGATTTACGACGAGATCAAGGATGCGATCGAGAAAGGTGTTTATGCACCCAAGGAGCGTATTCCGTCCGAGCTCGAGCTAGCCGAGCAGTACGAGGTGAGCCGAATTACGGTGCGTCGCGCCGTCGAGGAGCTGTGCTCCGATGGCTACCTGGTTAAGCAGCAGGGCCGTGGCACCTTTGTTTCCACGCCGCACATCAATCGCCAATTTCACGCCTCGACGCTGCAGACGTTTACCGCGCTGTGTGCCGGCAACGGCATGAAGGCCGGTGCGCACGTGATCGATCGCCAGATTGTGCCGGCGCGCCAAAACGAGATGGAGTTCTTTGGCCTGCAGAAGGACGCGCTGCTGCTGCACATCAAGCGCGTACGTACAGCCGACGGCGAGCCCATCTTTGAGGAGAACATCTTTGTGCCGTTTGACGCCTACCGTGAGCTGTTGACGGCCGATCTTGAGGACAAGTCGATTTTTGCCGAGGTCGAGCGTGTTGGCAGAACGCCGATTGTCTCGGTTGGCTACCGCACGGTCGAGGCCGTTCGCGCCAACGCCGAACAGGCCGCCGAGCTGGGCATTGCCCCGCACGACCCGCTGCTCAACCTGCGTGCCGGCTTTATCGGCCCCAATGGCGAGCCGGTCCTGATGGGTAAGCAGTACTACGTGGGATCGCGCTACGTCATGGTCATGTAGCTCTAGTTGCGCGGTTTTCCAAACCGCGCAACGGCTCGACGCTGCAAACGCCCCTAAGCGGCAATCTGACGTTCAATCGTCGGTCGCGTACCGAAGTACGCTTCCCTTCTCTTTCACGTCACCTTGCTCGCTTAGGGGCGTTTTCGCTGACTTATGCTCAACCGGCGACGTTTCCGCGCTTGTCAAGATAGTCATTGGGTGTTCCTATAGTTTTGTCAACCTTCGACGCTACTCCCGGTAGGGCACCCGGTCGCGCATCACGGCGTATATCGCCCTGAGCCGCTTCCTCGCGACGGCCTTGAGCGCCCGCCCGTGCCCCATGCCCCGCGCCCTGCAGGCCCGGTAGTACTCGCCGTAGCGCCCCGACGACCTCACCAGGCTGTTGCACGAGAAGATCAGAAGAGACTTGAGCCTCGCGTCGCCGCGCCTGGACGCCCTGACCGACCTCACCGACGTGCCGGAGCTCCTCACCCTCGGGGCTATGCCGCAGTACGAGGCCAGGTGGTCGTGGTCCGGGAACCTCGCGATGTCGACCGACACCGCGAGCTGCGCCGCCGTCCTCGGGCCGATGCCGGGCACGGTGAGCAGGCACGCGTAGGTCTCGTCGCCCTCGAGCAGCCCCGCCGTCTCGGCCTCGAGGGCCCCGGCCTCGTCGAGGGCCTCCGATATCCGGGCGGCAAGGAACCTGACCTGCCTGT
>UREC01000031.1:0-22659 GCA_900546755.1 uncultured Collinsella sp.
AGTCGTTGGGGACGTTCTTGTTTGACTAGTCGTTTAAGAACGTCCCCAACGACTACATAGCGTGAGAGTGGATAATCTCCCGGTTTGAGCCCATATTCATGCTCAAGGTGGGAGATTATCCGCTCTCGTTTCGTTTGTTGATTTCGATGCCTACATTTGTAGGAACAGTTCGTGGAGGCGGGTGTCTTCGTCGAGTTCGGGGTGGAAGGTTACGCCGAGCTGGTTGTCTTGGCGAGCGGCGACGATGCGCCCGTCGACTTTCGCTAGGGCCTTGGCGTCGCCGTGGACCTCGACGATGCGGGGCGCGCGGATAAACGTCAGCGGCACTTCACCGTCGATGCCGGCTACCTGCCCCTTGGTTCGAAAGCTGCCGAGCTGCCTGCCGTAGGCATTGCGCTCGACAACTACATCCATGGTTGCCAAACGCGGCGTGCCCTTATCGTCATGGGCGGCAAGGTCGCGCGCCAGCAGAATCAAGCCGGCGCAAGTTCCCAATACAGGCATACCTTCAACAATGCGGGTGCGAAGCCCCTCGAGCATATCGAGTTCGGCAAGCAGCTTCCCTTGAACGGTAGACTCGCCGCCGGGAAGTACCAGACGGTCAAAGTCCTGCTTCAAATCAGCCGCCTGCCTCAGCTCAATACAACGTGCGCCCAGCTCGGACAGCCTTGCCTCGTGCTCGGCAAAAGCACCTTGGACCGCCAGCACGGCGACCGTCTGGTCTGCATAATCGCTCATGTGCGATCCCTTCTGCTGGACTAGCGCCCGCGTTCCTCCATGATGATCTCGATTTCGTCGGCGTTGATGCCCACCATGGCCTCGCCCAGGTCTTCCGAAAGCTCGGCGATGAGTTTGGCATCGGTGAAGTTTGCCACGGCCTTGACGATGGCGGCTGCGCGCTTGGCGGGGTCGCCGCTTTTAAAGATGCCCGAGCCGACAAAGACGCCTTCGGCGCCCAGCTGCATCATCAGCGCGGCGTCGGCGGGGGTCGCTACGCCGCCGGCGGCAAAGTTCACGACGGGAAGCTTTCCCGTGGCATGGACCTCGCGCACCAGCTCGACCGGAACCTGCAGTTGCTTGGCTGCCTCAAAGAGCTCGTCGTCGCGCAGGGCAACAACGTCACGGATCTGCTTTTGGATCTTGCGCATGTGACGCACGGCCTGAACGACGTCGCCCGTACCCGGCTCACCCTTGGTGCGAATCATCGTGGCGCCTTCGGCAACACGGCGCTGCGCCTCGCCCAGATCGCGGGCACCGCAGACAAACGGGACGTCAAACTGGGTCTTGTCGATGTGGTAGACATCGTCGGCGGGGGAGAGAACTTCGGATTCGTCGATGTAATCGATCTCGATGGCCTGCAGGACCTGCGCCTCGACAATGTGACCGATGCGGCACTTGGCCATAACGGGGATGGAGACGGCCTCTTGGATGCCCTTGATCATCTTGGGGTCGCTCATGCGCGACACACCACCTGCGGCGCGGATGTCGGCCGGGATGCGCTCGAGAGCCATGACGGCGCAGGCGCCTGCCTCCTCGGCGATGCGTGCCTGCTCGGGCGTGGTAACGTCCATGATGACGCCGCCCTTGAGCATCTGCGCGAGCTCGCGATTGAGCTTGACGCGATCGGCCTTGTTGGTCTGTTCTGCCATGGTTGCTCCCTTGGTTGGCATGTGCATTGCTTGACGGAACATCCTATCGGGGAGCTGGGTATGGCGAAATAATCAGTTTTCGAGATAATTACAAGGTCAGACTAATACCAGATTGAATGACTTAATAAGGTCAGGTGACAAATTCATGCTTGACTACAATTTGGAAAACCGCGGCGAGGCATCGCTTTATGAGTATGTTTACCAGCAAATTCGAGATGATATCGTTGCTGGACGTATTGCGGCGGGGGAACATCTGCCGTCTAAGCGAGCCTTTGCCAGTCATCTGGGAATTAGTGTCATTACAATCGAAAATGCATATAGCCAGTTGCTTGCCGAGGGCTATATTTGCTCAAAGCCGCGCCGTGGTTACTACGCGTGCGAGCTTCCCGATGCACCGGTTTTGGCTTCGGCTGCGGAGGGCATCGACCGAGATGACGCCTCCGTGGGCCCCAGCGCGTATGATGTCAACGGACAGGTCGAGCGATTCGATGCGCTCTCTCCTTCCGCTTTGGAGGCGGCGCGGCTTTGGCAAAGCGCGCTACGGGCGACGCTGGCATCCGAAGACGAACGCGAAATCTTTTCGACCGCGCCGGCACAGGGCACCGCTCGGCTACGACGCGCAATTGCTCACCATCTGCGCGGGACAAGGGGCATGAATGTCGACCCCGACAACATCGTTATCGGTGCGGGCGCCCAGCTGCTCGATACCATGTTGGTTCAGTTGCTTGGCGCGGACAAGGTGTATGCCGTCGAGGATCCAGGCTATTTGCGCTTGACGCGCATCTATCAGGTCATGGGTTGCGAAGTGCGGCATGTCCCGTTGGATGCTGAGGGCGTGGACTTGAGCGCGCTGCAGAAAACCGGGACCGATGTCCTTCACCTGATGCCGTCTCATCAGTATCCGACCGGTCTTGTGACGAGCATTGCGCGTCGCTATGCGCTGCTGAGCTGGGCCGCCGAGCGGCCAGGTCGGTATCTCATCGAAGATGACTTTGATTGTGAGTTTCGCCTTGCCGGCAAGCCGATTCCCGCGCTCGCGTCGATCGATGCCGCCCAGTCGGTTATCTACACCAACACGTTTTCGAAGAGCCTTTCATCGGCGTTACGTTTGGCGTACATGGTGCTGCCCGATGAACTAATGGAGAGGTTTAAACGCAACCTTGGTTTCTACGCCTCGTCGGTAAGTTCTGTTGATCAGGTTGCCTTGGCGCGTTTGCTGGAATCGGGTGATTACGAGCGACATGTGAACCGCGTGCGCGTTCGTGCTCGTGGGGCGCGTGATGGCCTGGCGGCGCTTGTACGGAAAACGTTTCCGGCAGGGGAGGTTTCGATCGATCATGCAGACGCGGGCCTTTACTGCGTCGTGGCCGTGGAGCGTGACGCGGGCGGAAGCTCTTTTGCACGGGCCCTCACGCGCTCGAGCATCCCTTTTATCGATATCGGTGACTGTTTTTGGTGTGCCGATGGCGCATCTGTCCGTGAAAACTCAACTCAAATTCTTGTTCAGTATGACGATCTGAGTCCAAAAGTACTAACTACCTTGGAATTGCAGCTAATGGGGGCACTCTGCAACCTAAGTGAGTAGACTTTTAGCACTTTGGCGACCAGGCAGTTTTGTAACAAGCTATCTACCTGCGGTTTTGAAAAGCAGGATGACCGGCCTGCTCGGGATGTTCAAAAAAGTCTACTCACTTGCCGCGCAAAGCTCCTGCATGAGAAAAAAATGGGGTTTTCAACAGGGCTTCGTCCAGCTCTCGGCAAGCTTTTGGCCAGTTGGGGAGGGCTGTTGAAAACTTGGCAGTCCGTTCGGCGCCATTTTTGGTGCGTTCGCGCCAATGCGTGACTGACTGGGTTGAAATTCGGGTTTTCCTGTGCCTATGAAGGATCTACTTTGTGACATATCAGCTTTTAGGTACTGGCGTTTGCCTCCTCAAGTCCGCGCTTTGTGTCCGCCGCTTCCACGACCGGAAGAAGACCGGCAGCGATATGATCTCGCCCGCAACCCGACGGCTGCGGTCGCGCTCGGTTTTCCGTTGTATACATTGGTTCGGTCGAGAAACAAACGGACTTGTCCTGCCAGCATTAGGCAGCGGCTGTTTCTTGGTGAGCTTCCCAGGGAATCCGTGCTGGAAACGGAACATGGGTTTTTGGTTACGTCTCCTCTGCTGACGGCATTCATCATGTCGCGGCATCTGACGGATCTCCAACTTCTTTTGGTATTGGCGGAGATGTGCGGCTTGTTTGCGGTTTGTGCCTTGCCGGCAGCACTCGAGGCGGAGCTTTCGCGTGCAATTGAGTCAGGCGCGATTCCGGCAACCTTTGGTTGGGCACGTTGCCCGTCCGAGGACGGTGCCGCCTCAAATTTGTGGCGGCGCGACGCTTTGGTTTTGGACGGAGATCTTGACCGTTTTTGTTCAGATGTTTGCGGGATGCGTTACGGCAATAGATTTATAGCGGTATCGCAACTCGTTCCATTGGGTGCCGCGTCGCCTTTTGAGGTCGAGGCGTATTTGCTACTTGCACTGCCGCGATCCCTGGGAGGCGAAGGTTTTTGCGGCATAGAGCTTAATGTTGAAGTGATGCTAAGCACGAGTGCTCGAGCGATTGTGGGAAAGTCCCGTGTATATATCGACCTACTTCTTTCTTCGCCGGACGGCAGGCGACAGGTGGCCATTGAATGTCAGGGAAAGGCCTCGCACGGACGCACAGGGGATGGCTTGCGTGACGCTGACCGCATGACGGCCCTTCAGGCCATGGGCTACGATGTACTTCTCCTGACGCACAGACAGATATCCGATGAGGGTAGATTCCACGCGATCGTTAAGGCCGTATGCAGGATGCTCGATGCTGAATATCGTGATAAAAGCTCAGATGAGCAAAGGGCTGAGACATTACTCCGGTCTGAACTATTCGTTGACTGGACAAAATTGGGAGTAATTGACGGAAAGATGCCCGTTAGACACAAAACAGCTCGATCGTGGACGGCTGCGGTTCTAAGTGAGTAGGCTTTTGGCACTTTGGTGACCAGGCCGTTTTGTAACAAGGCATTTACCTGCGGCTTTATAAAGTGATATGGATGGCCTGCTCGGCAAGTTCAAAAAAGTCTACTCACTTAGTTTTGACGAGAAGCCGATGCCGAAGGCGGTCCTATTTCAGGGCGTTAACAAGTTCGTGAGGCACGAAAAAGGCCCGAACCATGCAGTCCGGGCCTTATGAAGCTAGAGATTATCTCTCAGGCTGCTGGCTTAGCCAAAGTAGCGCTTGAGCAGGCCGGCGAAAGCCTTGCCGTGGCGAGCCTCGTCGCGAGCCATCTCGTGCACGGTGTCGTGAATGGCATCGAGGCCAGCGGCCTTGGCGCGCTTGGCAAGATCGGTCTTGCCGGCGGTGGCGCCGTTCTCGGCCTCAACGCGCATTTCGAGGTTCTTCTTGGTGGAGTCGGTCACGACCTCGCCCAGGAGCTCAGCGAACTTGGCGGCGTGCTCGGCCTCCTCGTGGGCAGCCTTCTCCCAGTACAGGCCGATCTCGGGATAGCCCTCGCGATGAGCGACGCGAGCCATGGCCAGGTACATACCGACCTCAGAGCACTCGCCCTCAAAGTTGGCGCGCAGATCGGCAACGATGTCCTCGGAGACGCCCTCCATCTTGGCGACGCCCACGACGTGCTCGGCAGCCCACTCGAGCTGGCCCTCCTCCTGCTTCAGGAAGCGAGAGCCGGGAACGCCGCACTGGGGGCACTTGAAATCCTCGGGCAGCTGGTCGCCGTCGAACTCTTCCACATAACCGCAAACGGGGCAAACAAACTTCATGATTCGATCCTTTCGATCGATGGCGATGGTGCGCTCGTCCGGTCCCGTAAGGGCCCTCTCCGGACGTGCGTCTTGACGAGTTCTATTATCCATAAATGAGACCGAATGTGAAGCCTATTAGGAATGATTTTTAATAAAACAATTTAAGCATGTGTAGATGTTGATTGATTAACGATTGCTAGACCTCGTGCGACCTCCGATGAGTACAATCGGTCGAGCAAATGTTGACCAATCAACAAATGAAGGAGCTTCCTTTATGCATCTAGCCCGCCGCGCCTGGTGCCGAACGTATCAAACGGTTTTTCGCATCGCATTGCCGGTGCTGCCCTATACCGAGCCACGCATTTTAGAGCACGCTGAGGAAGTGCCCGCAGTGCTTCAAAAGCGTTCAATACACCATGTTCTTATCGTGACAGATCCCGGCATTGCCCGTCTGGGGCTCACGGCACCGCTCGAGACAGCGCTCGCGTCCAAGGGAATTAGCGCTGCGGTCTATGCCGAAACGCGTGCGAACCCCACGGTCTCAAACGTGGAGGAAGCGGCATCTCTGTATCGAGAGAGCGCCTGCCAGGCCATTATCGGCTTTGGCGGCGGTTCGGCCATGGACTGCGCCAAGGGCGTGGGCGCGCGCATCGCGCAGCCAAAGAAGCCCATCAACAAGATGCGCGGCCTGTTGCGTATCCATCGTCGCCTGCCGCTGCTCATCGCCGTTCCCACCACGGCGGGCACGGGAAGCGAGGTCACGCTTGCAGCGGTAATTACCGACGACGAGACGCACTACAAGTATCCCATTAACGACTTTGTGCTGATCCCGCGCTTTGCGGTGCACGACCCCGAGTTTACGCGCGGCCTGCCCGCCTCCATTACGGGGCAAACGGGTATGGACGCCCTGACGCATGCCGTCGAGGCCTTTATCGGGCGCAGCACCACGCCCTATACGCGCAAGATGGCGCGCCAGGCGGTGCAGCTCATCCACGACAATTTGCTCGAGGCCTATGAGTGCGGTGGCAACATGCGTGCGCGCCGCAATATGCTTTCGGCGGCGTATAAAGCGGGCGTTGCCTTTACGCGCTCTTATGTTGGATACGTCCATGCCATCGCGCACAGCCTGGGCGGGCGTTACGGGATTCCCCACGGCTTGGCCAACGCCATCATCCTGCCGCACATGCTTCGCGCCTATGGCGAAGCTGCTGCTCCCAAGCTCGCCGATCTCGCCCGCATGGCCGGCATTGCGCCGGCTAATGCGCTGGACAACGTGGCTGCTGAGGCCTTTATCGATTGGGTCGACCGCATGAACGCCGCCTTGGGCATACCCAAATATGTGACGGGCATTCGCCGCTCCGACATTCCTGAGATGGCGGCGCATGCCGATGCCGAGGCCAATCCCCTGTACCCCGTTCCGCTTTTAATGGACCGTTTGGAGCTCGAGCATATGTACGAGGTCGTTGCGGGTGGTATGTTTGAAGACGAGAACTAGGAGGGCCCATGAACACCGAGGAAATTGCGCGCATCGTCGGCGATCAGCGCGCCTACTTTAAGACGCACGCCACGTTTGATGTCGATGCTCGACGTCGTGCGCTCGTGAGTTTACGCGATGCGGTGCGGGCCCACGAGGCCGATATTGCCCATGCGCTCAAGACCGATTTGGGTAAGTCACATGACGAGGCGTATATGTGCGAGATCGGCACCTCGCTTTCCGAGATTCGACATCAGATTGCGCATGTGGCCCGATGGAGCCGTGCCCACTTGCGCCCGTGCGACCTCGCCAATGCTATTAGTGTGTGCAAGACGCAGTCCGTGCCCTATGGCGTCACACTCATCATGGCTCCGTGGAACTACCCGTTTTTGCTGACGCTCGAGCCGCTCGCTGGCGCTCTTGCCGCGGGCAACACCGTGGTCATCAAGCCGAGTGCCTATGCTCCGGCATCGAGCGCAGTGCTCAAGCAAATCTGCGAAGAAGCGTTTGATTCGCGCCTGGTGGCAGTTGTCGAGGGCGGGCGCGCCGAGAACGAAGCGCTGCTCGATGAGTGCTGGGACAAGATCTTCTTTACCGGTAGCGTTCCGGTCGGCAAGCTCGTCATGGAGCGCGCAAGTAAAAACCTTACGCCTGTGACGCTTGAACTGGGCGGAAAGAGTCCCTGCATCGTGGATGCGACGGCAAACTTGAAGGTCGCGGCACGCCGTATCGCCTTTGGTAAATGGCTCAACGTGGGGCAGACTTGCGTGGCGCCCGACTACCTGCTGGTCGACACGCGCGTGCACGACGAGCTGCTGGGTCTCATCAAGGAAGAGGCCCGCCGTATGTTTGGCGAGCATCCGCTCGATAACGAGGATTACGGGCATATCGTCAACGTCAAGCATTTTGCGCGCGTGCGCGGGCTGATCGATCCCGATAAGGTCGTGCTTGGAGGTACCGCGCGCGAGACTTCGCTCAAGATTGAGCCGACGATTTTGGACGGCGTGGCGCCTGAGGACGCCGTGATGCAGGAGGAGATCTTCGGTCCCATCTTGCCGGTGCTGACGTTTGAGAGCCTAGACGAGGCCGAAGCGTTTATTACGGATCGTCCGACGCCGCTGGCCCTGTATATCTTTAGCCAGGACTGTGCGGTTCAGCAGCGCTTTGTGCGTTACGTGCCCTTTGGTGGTGGCTGTGTTAATGACACCATTATGCATTTGGCCACGAGCCATATGGGCTTTGGCGGCATGGGGGCGAGCGGTATGGGACAGTACCATGGACGCGAGAGCTTCGATACGTTTAGCCACAAGAAGAGCATCGTGAACAAGGCAACGTGGTTGGACGTGCCATTCCGCTATGCCCCTTATGCAAGCTGGAAGCACAAGTTCGTGCGCATGTTTGTGCATTAGAATCAGATAAGGATGAATTTATGTCCGCACGGGCCCGTAGACTTCTCGATAAGGTCAAACGCTGGTTTATCCGGCCGTTAGAGGAGTTGCCATGTACGAGCCTTCACGTGTTCTTCTGTCGTTTCATATCGCAGGATTTCAATATGCCGACGGCGCTTTGGTCCTAGGCGATCTTAAAGCGGGCGATAAACTGACGCTGTGTGCCGAGCGCGATAATCCCCATGACCCCGAGGCGGTTGCGATCTACTATGGCAAGACCAAACTTGGCTATGTTCCGGGAAACGAGGTCGGCCCGCTGTCCTTGATGATGTATTACGGCCATGAGGACGTATTTGAGGCCCACGTGCAACAGGTTGCTCCCGAGCGCAGCCCGTGGCATCAGGTTCGCGTTGGACTCTACGTGGTGGATGCTCGCTAGTCGGCAATGGGGACTGCCATGTTTGATGACGATGATCTGTTCGATCTGACGGATGACCCGTTTGAGTGGGATATGCTACTTGATGACGATGAGTTGGAGCAGGACCGCAAAAAGCAAAAGGATAAGAACACCCCGGGAAAAGATTCGAATAAAAAGGACAAGCGCCGCCGAGGTCTGTTCGGCGGGCTCTTTGGGTAACTGTCGCATCGCTGCATCTGTATACTAGGCACGTGTTAGACGCGTTGCGAAATGAGGACAGAGACGATGATGTGGTTTACCGCCGACCTGCACCTGGGCGATACGAATATCTTGCACGACATGGATCGACCGTTTGATTTGGTCGAGGAGATGAACCGCAAGGTCATCGATGCCATCAATGAGTGCGTGGCTGTGGACGACCGCCTCTATATCTTGGGAGACTTTACCTATCGTTTGCCCCTGGCGGAGGCGGTGCGCCTGCGCGAGTGCATCGAATGCCAGAATGTGACGCTCATCCGTGGTAACCATGACAGCGACTGGGAAGATCCCGACGTACCGCAGATTTGGGAAGACGTGCGCGATTACCTGGAGATTGCTCCTGGTTATGCCAAGGGCCATCGCCTGGTTTTGAGCCATTACCCCATGCTCAGCTGGAACGGCAAGGCGCGTGGCGCCATCATGCTACACGGGCATATCCACAGCAGGGGAGACCGCACCAACGTGCGCAACCGCGATCGCGAACGCCCTATCTTTCGCTACGATGTCGGTCTCGATGCCAACGAGTACAAGCCCGTAAGCCGCGATCAGATTCTTAGCTTCTTTGGGTTATAGGGCGCCAGAGCCACCACAAAGGGGACAGGCACCTTTGTGGTGGCTCTGGCGCCGTTGCCATTATGACAGCGGCGCCTTTTTTGTCCGCGCGGCGCGGTAGAGTGTAGACGGTTTAAATTTGCGTCCATCGAGGAGCTGCCATGAACGAGATCAAGTGCCCGCATTGCGGCGAAGTGTTTAAGGTCGATGCGTCCGGCTATGCAGATATCGTCAAACAGGTGCGCGATGCCGAGTTCTCGCGCGATCTTGATGAGCGTGTGAAGGCGGTCCAGCGCGAGGGCGAGCAGGCACTGGAGCTTGAGCGCTCGCGCTCGACGGCTGCTTTGCAAAAGGCAGAGTCTCAGCGCGACGCTCAGCTTGTCGAGCAGAAGAACGCTGCAGCTCAGCAGCTGGCACAAGAGGTTGCCAAGCGCGACGCTGAGCTTGCCGAGCTGCGCGCCAAGCTCGAAGGCGCTGCCGCAGAGCGCGAGAGTGCAAGTCAGCGCGCGGCGGTTGAGGCCCGTTCCGATGCTCAAAAGGAGAATGCCGAGCTTCAGCGCGAGATCGACAATTTACGTGCGCAGTTGGAGCGCAAAGATGATGAAGCCAGGCTTGCCGAGGCGGCGGCACGCAATGCTGCTCAAAACGACCTGTCCGCGCGCGACGCTCAGATTGCCGAGCTGCAGGCCAGGATCGCCGCGGCGGACAAGGCCCAGGAGATGGCGCTTGCCGCTGCCGCGGCAGAGTCGCAGCGTGAGCTCGATGCCGCTCGCAGCGAGGCCGAGCGCGCGCTTACTGACTATCGCGCGAAGGTGCAAGAGAAGTTTTCCGCCGCAAAGGCTCAGTCCGAGCAAGAGGCCGAGGGCCTGCGTGCCCAGCTGCGCGAGCAGGAACTGATGGCAAAAATGAACCTGTCAGAGGCGGTCGCCGCGGCGGAGCGAGAGCGCGATGAGGCACGTGCCAAACTGACGAGCGAGCTGGCGGTGCGCGATTCTCGCGAGGAGCAAGCCAAGGCGGCACACGAGCTCGAGCTTGCGCAGGCCAAGCGCGCGAGCGATGACCTGATTCGCTACAAGGATGAAGAGATTGAGCGCCTTAAGGACATGAAGGTTCGCCTGTCCACCAAGATGGTGGGCGAGTCGCTCGAGCAGCACTGCGAGACCGAGTTTAACCGTCTGCGCATGACGGCGTTTCCCAATGCGTACTTCGAGAAAGATAACGATGCATCCGAGGGCACCAAGGGAGACTTCATTTTCCGTGAGTGCGACGCGAGCGGCAACGAGGTCATTTCGATTATGTTCGAGATGAAAAACGAGAACGACGAGACCGCGACCAAGCATAAAAACGAGGACTTCTTTAAGAAACTCGATCACGATCGTCGCCAGAAAGGCTGTGAGTACGCGGTGCTCTGCACACTGCTCGAGCCCGAGAGCGAGCTCTATAACGCAGGAATCGTGGACGTGAGCTACCGCTACGAGAAGATGTACGTGATCCGTCCGCAGTTTTATATTCCCATGATTACGCTGCTGCGCAACGCCGCCATGGGTTCATTGCGCTATAAACAGGAGCTAGCGGAGTACAAGCAGCAGAACATTGACGTCACGAACTTCGAGGCCAAGATGGAGAAGTTCAAGAATGATTTCGGTCGCAACTACGAGATCGCGAGCCGCAAGTTCCAAACGGCGATTGATGAGATCGACAAGACGATTAGCCATCTGCAGAAAACCAAGGAGGCGTTGCTGTCCTCCGAGAACAATCTGCGCCTAGCCAACAAGAAAGCCGACGATCTTACCATTCGTAAGCTCACGTGGGGCAACAAGACCATGAAGGCGGCGTTTGACGAGGCGCGCGGGGCTGCGTCAGAGACAAACGATAAGCCGGCCGAGGCGGATTCGTATGAGGTCGAGGATGCCGAGTAAGGCATAGCGTATAGTGCAAAAGCGGGGCCGCTGGCGATATTGCCAACGGCCCCGCTTCGTTTCGTTCCAGTATGTTCGGCTAGTCCTCGAGCAGGTCCTCGATAAAGCCGACACGGTAGATCTTGAAGATGACCTCGCCGCCGTCCTGCGTGGCGTCCAGATCGACATCGCCCATGATGCCAAAGTCGTGGTCGCCATCCTCGTCGGCAAAGATCTGGTGCACGTGCCATAGGTGGTCGGCCTTCTCGTCGCTCTCGTCGATCGAGAACATAGCAGAGGAGCGCGCGTCGCCGTTGGTAAGAATCTCCTCGTGCTGCTCATGATAGGCATCGAGCGCTTTTTGCCAACGGATTTCGCTCATGCCCCAGTCGTCGTCGAGGTCACCTAGGTCGCGCACGTGCCCGCGGGCGGCAAGGGTCACGCGGCGGAAGAGTGCGTTGCGCACCAGCAGCGTGCAGCCACGGCGGTTCGCCACGACCTCGTCGATGCCCTGCGGCGGCGCGGCGTCGAGTGCGGCCGGGTTGCCGGCGTTCTCCCACTCGTCCACTAGGCTCGAGTCCACCGAGCGCACCACAAAGCCCAGCCACGAGATAATGTCGCGCAGACGCTCGTCGCGCTTCTCGATGGGCACGGTGCGATCGAGCGAACGGTAAGCCTCTGCCAGGTAGCGCAGCAAAATGCCTTCGGAGCGGGCAATGCCCAGCTTTTGAATGTAGCCCTTAAAATCGCTTGCGCTTTCCAGCATATCGCGCAGGACGCTCTTGGGAGAGAGCTGGTAGTCGTTTGCCCAGGGTACTTCCTGGCAGTACTTGTCAAAGGCGGCGTCGAGCAAATCCTCGAGCGGCTTTTCGTACGTGACGTCTTGAATGCGCTCCAAGCGCTCCTCATACTCGATGTCGTCGGCCTTCATCTCGGCCATAGCGCGATCGCGTGCGGCGCGCTCCTGTGCGCGCAGCACCTGCTTGGGATCCTCGAGCGTTGCCTCGACCATTGAGATTAGATCCATGGTATAGGTCTCGCTCTCGGGATCGAGCAACTCCAGCGCGGCAAGCAAAAACGGCGAGAGCGGCTGGTCGAGTGCGAAGTCCTCGGGCAGATCGACCGTCAGCGCATAGTCGATGTCCGGTGCGGCGTCGGCCGGGGCATCCGGCGCGGGCGGCACTTCGGTGCGCACGACGACGCCGGAATCGATAAGCGTGGCGAAGATTTCGTCGGCGCGAACCTCAAGCTTGGCCTTTTCCTCGGGGGTCTGCAGGCTTGTCTCGATAAGGTCGTGCACGCGGGCGCGGGCGTTACCGCCCTGCTCGACCACGCTAATTACCATAGAGTGCGTGATGCGCAGGCGCGGCTTGAGCGTCTCGGGCTGCGTCTCGATCAGGCGTTCAAAGGTTTGCTTGTTCCAGGAGACAAAGCCCTCGGGGGCCTTTTTCTTTTTAATCTTACGGAGCTTTTTGGGGTCGTCGCCCGCCTTGGCCATAAGCTTGGCATTCTCGATCTCGTGCTCGGGTGCTTCGGCAATCACCATGCCCTCGGTATCGAAGCCCGAGCGGCCGGCGCGGCCGGCAATCTGGTGGAACTCGCGGGCGCGTAGGCGACGCATCTTGTAGCCGTCGAACTTTGTGAGCGCGGTGAGCACCACGGTGTGGATGGGCACGTTGATGCCGACGCCGAGCGTATCGGTGCCGCAGATGACAGGCAGCAGGCCCTGCTGCGCTAAGCGCTCGACCAGCAGACGATAGCGCGGCAGCATGCCGGCATGGTGCACGCCGACGCCGCATCCGAGCAGGCGCTTGAGAATCTTGCCAAAGGCTGTGGAGAAGCTGGTGCCTTTGGCGGCTTCTTTAATAGCCTCGCGCTGCCCCTTGCTGGCGATGCCAAAATTGGCGAGCGACTGTGCCGTCGCAAGGGCGGCATCCTGGCTAAAGTGCACGATGTAGAGCGGGGCCTCGCCGCGGCGCATCGCGAGCTCGACGGTGCCCTCGAGGGAGGTCGTCACATAGTCGTAGCTCAGCGGCACAGGGCGTGGGGCATCGACGACCAAGTCGCAGGTAGCGCCGGTGTGTTCCTCGAGTGAGGCGGCAATCGCGGTGACATCGCCGAGCGTGGCGCTCATGAGCATGAATTGCGTGTGAGGCAGGGTGAGCAGCGGCACCTGCCAGGCCCAACCGCGATCAGGGTCGGCAAAGTAGTGGAACTCGTCCATGGCGACGCAGCCAACATCGGCATCTTCGCCCTCGCGCAGTGCGTCGTTGGCAAGGATCTCTGCCGTGCAGCAGATGACGGGCGCCTTGGTGTTGATATGCGTGTCGCCGGTGATCATACCGACGTTATCGCGGCCGAGCACCTGCACCAAGTCGAAAAACTTCTCGCTGACCAGGGCCTTGATAGGGGCCGTGTAATAACAGCGCTTGCCCTGCGCCATGCCCATAAAGAGCATGCCCAGCGCGACGAGCGATTTACCCGATCCGGTCGGCGTGCCCAAAATGACGTGATCTCCGGCGGCCAGGTCCATGAGAGCCTCTTCTTGGTGATCCCACAGCTCAATGCCGCGATCGCTCGTCCATTCAAAGAAGCGCTCGAAGGCCTGATCGGGCGTGAGCCATGGTTCGGGCTCGCTGCCGTCCTCGGGCTCCCACCAGGTGGGGGAGAGCGCACCGAGTGAGCCGAATTCGGCTTCGGTTCCCGTGCCGCCCGAGAATGAACTGGCGGCTCCGGCGCCGGAGACGGTGCTGGCGGCGATATCTGTCGTGGTCTGTGCCATGTGTTTGCTTTCTCTCGCGATTGTCCGCCAACTATTATGGCGTAGCGGCGGCGCGGGGTGCCAGCGCGAAAGAAAATGCAGGAAATGGGCGTCCTGCTCAGCCGTTTGGTGCGGCCGCGAGCTAAGTGAGTAGACTTTTTGCGATTTCGCCAGCACATGGCTTTTGCGTAAGGGATTTACCTGCGGTTTTACTTGTTCCTATGCGGGTTGTGCTTGGCTATTGCTAAAAAGTCTACTCACTTAGGCTTGAGGGTCGTTCGTCGGTGCCTATTTGCGCTTGCTCGCTGGCGACGTGACTGTCAAAAGCCCCTATGACTGAACTGCGTCCCAAATCTTGGACGCCCTAAATAGCGACTAGGCCGCGAGGGCCTGATCCCGGAACTCCTCCGGGGTCAGGCCCTTCAATCTTACCTGCCTCCGGCTCGTGTTCCAGTGGACTATGTATTCCTCCAGGTCGCGTTTGAAATCCTCGAACGTCTCCCACTCGCGGCCCCGGTAGAACTCGTCCTTGACGTGGCCGAAGAGCTGCTCGGTGGCGGCGTTGTCGATGCAGTTCGCCTTCCTGGACATGCTCTGGACGATGCCGGCGGCCTCGAGCCTGGATGTGTACGAGGCGTGCTGGTACTGCCAGCCCCGGTCCGAGTGCATGGTCGGGGCGGCGCCCTCGGGGATCTTGGACAGCAGCTCGTCGAGCATCCTGACCTGCTGGGCCATGTCGGGCGTGGTCGATATGTCGCTCGCCACGATCTCCTTGGTGCAGAAGTCCAGCGTCGGGGCCCAGTAGGCCTTGCCGCCCGCCACCTTGAACTCGGTGACGTCCGTTCCCAGCTTCCGCCACGGGGCCCCGGCGTCGAAATCCCTCGCGATCACGTTCTCGAACGTCCTGCCGACGACGCCCCTGTACGAGTTGTACCTGTGGTAGGCCGTCTCGCGTCTGATACCGCAGCGAATCCCCATCTCGCGCATCATCTTGAGCACGGTCTTGTCGGCTATCACGGCCCCCTCTTCCGCCCTGAGGCACATCGCTATCTGCCGGTGCCCGCAGCCGTTGGCGGTGCGCGAGAAGATCTCGGCGGCCGCCTCCCAGAGCTCGGGGCGCGTGGGCCTCGGCGGGTGCGCGAGGGCGTAGTAGTAGGTCGACCGCTTGAGCTCGGCGCATGCGAGCAGGTGCCCGAGCGCGTGCCCCTCGGCGCGCAGGGCCGCGACCGCTTCGGCCTTCGCCCTGGTCAGAGCCCGTCCCTCTCGACCAGGGCGCGTAATTTTTTTAGGTAGGCCACCTCGGCCTCGAGCCTACGGCACCGCTCCTCGAGCTCCTCCTCGCGGGTCCGCGGCCTCGCCTTGGAACCCTTCGGCCGGCCCTTGGGCCTCGGGCGCAGGGCCTCCGCGCCGCCCCGGCGGTATAGCGCGCACCACTTCTTGAGCGGCGACATCGACATT
This sequence comes from uncultured Collinsella sp., assembly GCA_900546755.1. Taxonomy (GTDB): domain Bacteria; phylum Actinomycetota; class Coriobacteriia; order Coriobacteriales; family Coriobacteriaceae; genus Collinsella. The sequence continues at coordinate 15,645 of UREC01000031.1, forward strand.
ATGCCGAACGCCGCCATCGCCTCGGTCTTCGTCATGCCGCCGTCGACGACGGCGGAGGCGGCGGCGACCTTCTGCTCGTATGTGTACCTGCCCTGCTTTCCGTCCATGCGCAGCAGCACCTCGCTCCCGAATGCGCGGTATATCTCCTGCCATCTTCTCACGGCTTCCACGGGAAGCGAAAGGGCAATCGCGGCAGATTTATACCCGTGCCCGAGCTCGAAGAGCCCTATGGCCGCCTTCCTGGCCTCGATATCATGCCTCACTCTCAAATCAACGCGCATAAAGAAAGCCTCCCATTTCTCATGTCCAAGAAATGGGAGGCAGTTCAGACTCCTGCGGAAGGCGCTTTTTGCCTTTACGGGCGCGGTTTCTAAAGTTCTCGACGGCCTCTTCCATACCCAGAGGTACATAGGTGAGCTCATCGAGGTTTTCGGGCAGGTAGCAGGCAAGGCTTTGCTCCTGCGCGCGGCTCGCCGCGAGCTGTTCATCGCTGGGCTGCGCGCCGGGTGTGGCGCAAATGCCATAGACGACGGCACCCATCTCGCGCGTGCGGCATTCGTATTCGGTCTCGGGATGCTCGGGATGGTCGCGGCGGACGTCGTCGCTTACCCAAAGCGTGTCGTAGCCGGCCGCGGCAATCTGCCCCAGGGCGTAGTCGCGCAGCGGTTTGCTGTCGGTGCGCAGCGTGACGGTGGCGCCGGCTGCAAAGAGCGGGCGGTAGAGCATCAGATGGTCGACATGGACGAGCCGTTTTTTGGCGTACTTGGCCTTGGGCTGCGGCGTGGGAAAGTTGATGGTAATGGCATCGAGCTCGCCTGCGGCAAACAGCTGCGGCAGCGATGCGGCGCCTCGGGGCAGGACAAGTGCGTTGGACAGCTCCTGCTCGCAGATTTTCTGTGCGGCATAGGCGATGCAGATGGGCTCCTGGTCCATGCCGATAAAGAACGTGTTTGGCTCGCGGGCCGCGCGCTCTACAAGGTACGTTCCCTTGCCACAACCAAGATCCAGATGAAGGTGTTCGAAAGGCTTGCTGCCTGCGGGCGCACAGGCCTCGCGCCAATCTCCGGCATAGGCCTCGGGGTTCGTCTCAATCGCATCGGCGTAGCGCTCCAGGCGCTCCTCGAGCACAAAGTTCTTAGGTGTGCGAACGTGGACGGCTCCCATGAGGCTCCTTGGTCATACGTATGGAACACATTGCAGGCGCGTTCCGTCAATGGGTTGAAAAAGGGTGGGCATGGTTTGCCCGAAAGATGCGGTGCGGCTCGGCGGCGAGTCGCCGATACCTACAGGCGCTTGAGAATCACATAGCGGTTGAGCTCGCCGCTGCGACCGTCGGCATGGAAACGCTCAAGCTCGCGCACGGGGACCTCGCCGCTCTTGTAGAACGTGCGGACACCGCGCACCAGGTCGGTGATCTGCTGATCGTCAAAGTGATGGCAATAGCGGTAGGCGTGGCGGTCGTTTTGCCAGCCAATGAGGTGGTCACCGGCTTCAAACTGCGCGGAATCGTAACCCTCAAACGGCGGGGTGAGCTCGGCGCGGGCCTCGGCGCGAACGGCTTTGCGCGCCATGCGCTCGTCGTTCATAAACTCCCAAAAGCTGATGGCGATGATGCCGCCTGGGCGCGTCTGGCGCACCAGAGCGTCGAGCACGCGTACGCGGTACTCGCACGACGGCACGTGGTGCATAAATCCAAAGCAGACCGAGATGTCGGCGAGCGGGGCGTCGAAAAGCACGTCGGGTGTCTCGGCGGGGTTGAGCTTCATAAGGGCATCGAGCACGTCGAGTTCCTGGAAGTGCAGGTTGGGAATGCGCAGGGCGTGACCGTGCGCATCGATAGCCAAATCCTGACACGAGTCAACACCATAGAACTCAAACGGGCAGCTGGCGTCTGCCGAGGGGTTTGCGCCATCGACGCCCTTGGCGGCAAGTGCGCCGCCGGCGGCAAAGTTCTCGAATCGCATATTGCCGCAGGCAAGATCGAAGACGCGGACGGGATGCTCGATCGTGGCGACTTCGAGCTGCCCGAGCGCGATGTCCATGGTGCGCACCCAGCCGGGCCACGGGGCCTGCCGCGTATCGGAAAAGGAGGCGGAGTGTTCGCGATAGAACGTGTTGTTGAGCTGGATGAGCGATGAGGCGAAATCGCGGTTCACGGCGCGGAACTCCCTCCGATGGCGGTGCGGAATAAACAGTACGACCATACTACCGTTAACGCCGCAACGGGGACAACCGAGCTGTGGGTCATTGCTTTGTTTGGACACATTTCCGCAGCTCATATATGCCCGCAACCGCCGGTTGTCAAAAATCTCACTAGAATAGGTGGCATGCTTTTGGCGGTGGCGGATAGATTTTTAACTGTGCAAGGCGCCTTAAGAACAAAAACGGTCCGGCGGCACGGCTGGCATCGCATAGGAGGAACCATGAATGTAGAAACTGCGCAGCGGCTCGCCGACCTTCGTCGCAGCAAGGGTTTTAGCCAAGAAGGGCTGGCGCGAAAGCTGGGGCTGTCGCGCCAGGCGGTCAGTAAATGGGAGCGTGCGGAGAGCTCGCCCGATACCGAGAACCTGATCTCGCTCGCAAAACTCTATGGCGTGAGTTTGGATGAGCTCCTTAATCCGAGCGATGAGATCGAGGACGATATCGAGTTTGAGAACGAGGACCGCGCCCGTCAGCGCGAGGCCGAGGCAGCGGAGCGCGCCCGTACCCATGAGGCAGCGGCACGTGCTACCGAGGCGGCAACACAGGCGAGTGATGCCGCCGCCAAGGCGGCGCAAGCGGCAAGCTGGAGCGCGCAGGCCGCCAATGCCGCTACGGCGCAGGTGACGAGTGGCGGCGCAGCTGGCTCGACTCCGGTGAAAGGTCCGTTCCAGTCGTTTCCGTATTGGGCCGTGTGCTGGCTGCTGTTCTTTTTGCTGATGTTCCTGTTTGGTGGCTCCTTTGCCGCGCTGATCTTCTTTACAATCCCCATCTATCACTGGGTGGCGCGTGCGCTCGATGGCGATTGGGCACGCGGGGATATTCAGGTTGGTCCGGCGCCGGAGGCGGCTAAGGCTCAGGATGTTTCCGCTGCGGTTGATACTGACGTGGCTTCCTCGACCGCCGCTGAGCCGAGCGCCAAAGAAGGTGATGAATGATGAAGCTCTCGCATGAGTCCAAGGTCCGCCTGGGCGTCGGTATCGGAGCGTTCGTGCTCATCATCGGGCTTATCTTTGGCACTTCGCGGATATTGTTTCATTTTGATGGCCCGTGGGATCTCGGCGATATTGCATCCGGTTTGTCCGGTATGGACGATGTGGTTGACGGGGACGATTCTTTGGATGGCGGTAACTATTCCGCTCAGTCTCGGCAGCTTTCGAGCGAAACGTTTGATGCCGACTCATTCCAGTCCCTTGACCTGGATGTGACATCGGGTGAGGTTGAGATCAAGTGCGTTTCCGGCGGGCAGGTGCGTGTCATCGAGAGCGGTCGTGTTGCAAAGGGGGTAGCTACCTACGATGCTGCCACTCAGAATCTGGCCGAGGTTAAGGGTTCTGCGCTCAAGATTCGCCAGTTCGATTGCGATGACGAGCGCGCCATTGACCGCACGGTTACCGTCGAACTGCCGCGCGAAGTTGCCGATAACATGGTGGGCATTACAGCGAATGTAGGATCGGGCGATCTGACGGTCACGGACATTGCGTGTCATGACCTCAACTTGACTTTGGACTCGGGAGACATCGAGTTTGCGGGCACCGTAACCGACACCTTGGATGCCGAGGTCGGTTCGGGCGATGTGGCGTTCGAGCTCTACCAGGCCCCCGCGAAGTCGATGGACGTAAGCGTGGGCTCGGGCGATGTGGAGATATCGGTTCCGAACTCTACGGGCTTTAAGGCGAGCCTCACCGTGGGCAGCGGTGACTTTGAGAGCGATTTCCTTCCGCTTGGCTACGATGGCGAGACCATATTGAATGCTGAATTCGACAACGGTGACAAGTCTGCAACGTATCGTTTTAAGGTCGGTTCGGGCGACATGTCGTTCGAATCGGTGTGACATGCGGTTTTCGGAGATCGGTGCATATAGGCATGCTCTTTGATGGAGGCGCCGGGGCCGTGACTGGCTCCGGCGCCTTTGCCTTTACAATGGGGGCATGGAACAGATTATTTTGAACATACTCGAGGCTCTGCGTCGCGGCGAGACCGTGGACGACAAGGCACTCGTCAAGCTGATACATGCCGAGGCGCGCCGTGAGGGCGCCGACAAACGCGATTTGGCCAAGCGCCGCCTGCTGCCGTTTTACCAGCGGGTGAAGCGCGAGGAGCCGGCTCGTTGGGCTGGATGGAATGTCGATGCCGATCTGGAACGCCAACTGCTGCAGGTGCTGCGTATGAAGCCGCGCCGAACGGCCTCGGGCGTGGCGACCATTACCGTCATCACCAAGCCCTGGCCATGCTCGGGCGATTGCCTGTTTTGCCCCAACGATCTGCGCATGCCCAAAAGCTACCTGCACGCCGAGCCGGCGTGCGCCCGTGCGGAGCAAAACTGCTTCGATCCGTATCTGCAGGTGAGCGCCCGTTTGACGGCGCTTTCGCAGATGGGGCATGCGACCGACAAGATCGAGCTCATCGTGCTCGGCGGTACCTGGAGCGACTATTCGCAAGGGTATCAGGCATGGTTTATGTCGGAGCTCTTCCGTGCGCTCAATGATGATGCGGTGGCGGGCGTGGCGGCAAACCCCATGTTGGCGCGTCCGGGCATCAGCCGTGCCGAGGCGGGGCGCCTGCTCGATGACGCTCCCGCCGATGCCCTGCCGCCGGTGGTAACAGAGCGCCGCGAGCGCTATCGGGCTGCCGGCATTGCGACAGACGAGGCCAAGCTCGCTGCCGGCGTTGCCGACGAGCAGGGGCGTGTGGATGCTGCCGTGGGCGGCTATAACCGCGCGGTGCGTTGTCTGTACGGCCCCGGCACGCCGTGGGGCGAGGTCGCCGAGTGGCAGACGGCGACGATGAAAGAGCTTGAGCGGCAGCAGCGCATCAACGAGACGGCGAAGCATCGCGTGGTGGGGCTCGTTATCGAGACGCGCCCCGATGCCGTGACACCGCAGGCGCTCACACTCATCCGCCGTCTGGGCTGCACCAAGATCCAGATGGGCATCCAGAGCCTCGACCAGCACCTGCTCGATATCAACGAGCGTCGCATTTCGGTGGCGCAGATCGAGCGGGCGTTTTCGCTTGCACGCCTGTTTGGCTTTAAGATCCATGCGCATTTTATGCTCAACTTGCTGGGCGCCACGCCCGAGGGGGACAAACGCGACTACGAGCGCTTTATGACCGAGGGTGCCTTTATGCCCGACGAGGTCAAGGTCTACCCGTGCGCGCTCATCGAGGGCTCGCGTCTGGTGGGCTGCTATGAGCATGGCGAGTGGCACCCCTATACCGAGGACGAGCTGCTCGATGTGCTGGCCGACGACATCGTGGTGACGCCGGCGTTCTGCCGCATCAGCCGCATGATTCGCGACTTTAGCTCTGACGACATCATGGTGGGCAACAAGAAGCCTAACCTGCGTCAACTCGTCGAAAACCGCTTGGCTGCTCGGGGTGACGGTGCGACGGTGCGCGAGATTCGCTATCGCGAGATCAGCACGGCGGGTGCCGACTTGGATGAGCTATCTCTTGATGAGGAAGTGGAGTACGAGACGCCGGTGACGCACGAGCGCTTTTTGCAGTGGGTGACGCCGCAGGGCAAGATCGCGGGCTTTTTGCGGTTGTCGCTGCCCGACCGTTCATTTGTTGCTGCACATGCGGACGAGTTGCCGACGATGCCGGACGAGGCGATGATTCGCGAGGTACACGTGTATGGCATGGCGGCGCGCGTGGGCGACCAGGGACAGGCGGCGCAGCATCACGGGTTGGGGCGTTTGCTCGTAGAGCGTGCATGCGAGATTGCTCGGGATGCGGGTTATGCGCGTATCAACGTGATTAGCGCGATTGGCACACGCGAGTACTATCGCCATCTTGGATTTTATGACCATGGCCTTTATCTGCAAAAGGAGCTCTAGATGAACAAGCCGAGTGTTTCTGCCGGCGTCGTTGCCGGCGTTGCTCTGGGAGCCGCGGCGCTTGGTGCGGCCGCTGTCGCTGTTCGTGCTGCCTGTCTGCAGGTTGCGCGAACCCGCAATGGGTTGGCGCGTGTGAAACGCGTGCACGATGAGGGCGGCGATGAGATTCGCGTGTTGGTGCAAGGCGGAGTCTACCAAAGCGCAAGCTACGTTGGCGAGCGTTGGGCAGAGCCCGTCTTTGCGTACTATCGTGCGTTTGACGACGTGTTTGAGGCCGAGCGCGCAATGCATGACGCCTATGGTCACGGTATCGACCGCATGCTCATGCTGGGCGGCGGCGGGTTTGCCTATCCCAAGTTTGCGCTGATGTCGCACGAGAGCTTGCGCATGGACGTCATTGAGTACGATGCCGAGATTACGCGCCTGGCGCGCCGTTGGTTCTACCTGGACGAGCTGGAGCGCACGGTGGGCGATCGCCTGCGAGTGATTACCGCTGAGGCTCGCTCGTATCTGGGCGTGACGAGCGTGGGTCATCGTCGCTACGATGTGGTCGTGAGCGATTGCTTTGGCGGTGCCGAGCCCGTACGCGAGCTGGCGACGGTTGAGGCATTGCGTTTAGTGCGGGGCAGCCTGAACCCCGGGGGTATCTACGTGGCCAATATCGTGAGCGCGAACGAGGGGAGCGATGTGACGTTCCTGCGCGACTGCGCTGCCACGGCACTCGAGGTGTTCGCCCACGCCTGGGTGGTCCCATGTTGCGATACAGAGTTCGGTGGCGAGGAAAACTACCTGCTCATCGCCAGCGACGGCGACTACGCCTTTGCCGAAGCCGTGCCCTTCGACGCCGACTTTCTCGGCGCTACCCTCCATGACTAGCGCGTCTCCCTGCGACTAGTCTTTCTGGGACGGGGCTTTTTTAGCTACGGGCATGATTTTTCTGGGACGGGGATTAAAAAATCATTCTGTACCTAATGATT